>CAMHOY010000001.1 GCA_946186915.1 uncultured Bacteroidales bacterium
TCCGTGTAAGGAAGGGGCGGTGCGGATTCTGGAACTGCAGGTCCCCGGAAAGAAACGAATGGACACACGGTCGTTCCTCAATGGAATACATTGAGAATTAAGAATTAAGAATTAAAAATTAAAAATTACGGATTACCTTTCTCTCATAGACAAGTATTATGCCGGGCAGCCGGAGTTACGGCATATCCTCTTGACGCACAGTCGTCAGGTGGCGGATCGCGCATTGCGCATCATCGACGCCCATCCCCAATGGACAGAAGAGGGACTGGTGGACCGGCAGTTTGTCGAAGAGGCGGCGATGTTGCACGATATCGGGATTATCTTCTGCGATGCCCCGAAGATCTACTGCAAGGGTCCGCACAAATACATCGAGCACGGATTCTTGGGAGCAGAACTGCTTCGTCAGGAAGGTTTTCCGAAACACGCGTTGGTCGCGGAACGCCACACGGGCGCAGGTATCACGATTGAGCAAGTAGAGCGCGAAGAACTACCTATCCCCGAACGCGATTATTGTCCGCAGAGTCTGGAAGAGAAAATCATCTGCTACGCTGATAAATTCTACAGCAAGAGCCACCTCGGCGAAGAGGTGAGTCTCGACAAAATCAAATACAACATCTGGAAATACGGGCATGAAGGCTACCAGCGCTGGCAAGCGCTCTGCGAGCTATGCGAGCCCACTAAGCCCTAAACTCTAAACTCTAAACACTTAATGGAACTTATGCGCAAAACCGATGGATAGCAGTTCACGGAACTGCATCTTGGCGTGCGTATCCCCTTCTAAGATCACCGAAGTGTCATAACGCGGATGGAGCGTCAGTCTCGCCGTGAGCCATCGGTTGATGATAAAGTCGCAGTTCACTTCCAGATCCAGTTCTACGTAGTGGTAGTTCGTATAGGTAAAGAATCGCATCTCCATTGCGAACTCACGCACGGGTCTCCAGTTATACTCCAAGCGCAAGGACGAACCGATGTTATGCATTGTCTTCGTTCCGGGCATCAAGCCGTAGTCCTGCACTCTCACGCGCGCAGTATCCATAATATGTATCACCTTATAGGACAGCGGCGAGAAGGATATACTCAGCCCCGGAACAGGTTTGTAGTCCAGACCCAAGGCGGCATTGAAGCGAAACGGTGAGAAGGGTCCGCTTTTCAATTCTCTTGAATTGGACTTATACGTCGGCAACAGGCGCGTTTCTATTTCTGCGGACACCGAGCCGAAGAGTGTCGGGACAATTCGGTAGTTGGCTTTGGAGTACAGACGTAACAGGTCGTCCGTGGTATTCACCTTGTGCAGACTGTCGGCAGAGATGGTCGAACATCCGCCGCGCCATTCGCCGGTATTCTCCCACGTGAAGCGCTCCGTGATATAATTGATATACCCTTTAAGAATCGCGAGTCCTGCAAAGGAAGACGAACCGCCCTGGTACCAGTTGGGGGTGACGTAGTTCTGGGTTATTTGCAGCATCACCGTTCCTTCGTGCCGCCAGTGCGTCTTCATGTCCCGGATCGAACGGAGCACATCGTTACGGTCTTCTTCCTCATCCTTGATCCATGATTTCTCCACTTGGATCGTCGGGATATGCTCAACGGTCTTGATCACCAGTTCGGCATTCATCGCGCGCAGCGAATCGATTTCTTTGAGTTCGCGTTCGATCGAGTCAAGCGCAATCCGCTCGGCAAGTGTAAGGGTATCCGTCAGGCCAATGGAATCTATCATGAGGGTGGTGTCCGACATCATTATTGTATCGCGCGCTTGTAACTGTGCACTCTGCTGCGCTACCATGTCCAACAAGAGCCGGTCCATGTCCACCGTCATCTTCTGGTCGTTCAACCGGAAGGTGTCGGTATATAACTGCTGTGCCGTCATATTCATGGCGGCACAGACAAAGATTAATATGATTGCTAAGCGTTTAAACACCGGCGTTCAATTTGCCGTGGCACTGTTTATACTTCTTTCCACTTCCACAGGGGCATGGATCGTTCGGACGCGGTTTCTTGTCCACGTGTATCGGTTCGGGACGTGCGTTCTCGCGGGTGTCTCTGCCTGCAGCCGCGGCTGCGCCCGAAGCTTGTGCCGCCTGCTGTACCGCATCTTTCTGCGTGCGGTAGCGGCTATAGTCCTGACGACGTTGTTGTTGTGCCTGTTGTACGCGATCGGGTTCCTGTTGATGGATTTGTCCGCGCAGCAGGATAGCGATTGCCCGGCGGTTGAAGTTATCGAGCATGCCCTTGAAGATATTAAACGACTCGAGTTTATAAATCAACAGCGGGTCTTTCTGCTCGTAGGACGCGTTCTGCACGGACTGCTTGAGGTCATCCAGTTGACGAAGGTGCTCTTTCCACTCATCATCGATAACAAAGAGCAGCATGCGTTTCTCAAACTCCTTGACCACCTCTTTGCAATGCGTCTCAGCCGCCTGCTTGAGGTTGACGGCGATGTTATAGACGCGTTTGCCGTCCGTGATGGGGATGAGGATATTTTCGTACATCTGGCCCTTGGTCTCATACACTTGTTGGATGACCGGATCAGCTACTTGCGTGAGTTTGTCCATACGGCGTTTGAAACTATCGAGTGCTGCCTCGGCCAGTTGTTCGCTCAGCTCATTCTTGCGTCCGCGATTGAACTCTTCCTCATCGAACGGGGGTTCGATAGCGAAAGTCTGCATGACGTCGTATTTGAGTCCCTCGTAGTCATTCATCGCGCGGGCCTCAGCGAAGATATTCTCCGCTGTCTCATAGATCATGTTGGTGATATCCACGCCGATGCGCTCTCCCATGAGGGCATGTTTACGCTTTGCGTAGATGAGGTTTCGCTGCTGGTTCATGACATCATCGTATTCGATGAGTCGCTTACGGATACCGAAGTTGTTCTCCTCCACTTTCTTCTGTGCGCGCTCGATGGAACTGGAGATCATGCTATGCTCGATCATCTCTCCTTCCTGGAAGCCCATTCTGTCCATGACACTGGCTATACGGTCAGAACCGAACATACGCATCAAGTCATCTTCCAGCGAGACGTAGAAGACGGAACTTCCCGGGTCGCCTTGACGTCCTGCACGGCCGCGTAACTGACGGTCCACACGACGGCTCTCGTGACGCTCGGTACCGATGATGGCGAGACCTCCGGCCTCTTTCACCTCGGGTGTCAACTTGATATCCGTACCACGGCCCGCCATGTTGGTTGCGATGGTCACTACGCCGGCACGTCCTGCCTCCGCAACGACTTGTGCCTCCTGTTGGTGCAGTTTGGCATTGAGGACATTATGCGGAATATGACGCAGACGAAGCATCTTGCTCAACAACTCAGAAATCTCGACAGAGGTAGTACCTACGAGTACAGGACGACCGTGCTCCACCATATTCTGTATCTCGTCGATGACGGCATTGTATTTCTCGCGTTTGGTGCGGTAAATACGGTCGTTCATATCGATACGCGCGATCGGTTTGTTGGTGGGGATAACGACTACATCGAGTTTGTAGATATTCCAGAACTCACCCGCCTCGGTCTCAGCGGTACCGGTCATACCGGAGAGTTTGTTGTACATACGGAAGTAGTTCTGGAGAGTAATGGTTGCAAACGTCTGCGTGGCTCCTTCCACTTTGACGTTTTCCTTGGCTTCCACTGCCTGATGCAAGCCGTCACTCCAACGGCGGCCTTCCATCACACGTCCTGTCTGCTCATCGACGATCTTCACTTCGCCGTTGTCGATGATGTAATCTACATCTTTCTCGAAGAGTGTATAGGCTTTGAGCAGTTGGTGTACGGTGTGTACGCGCTCGGACTTGATGCTGTAATTGGTAAGGATATCGTCTTTCTTCTGCTGTTTCTGTTCGGGGGAGAGAGAGGTCTCGTTCTCCACCTCTGCCATTTCAGTACCTACATCCGGCAGGACGAAGAAATTAGGGTCATCGGTAGAACCTGTCAGGGCATCGATACCTTTGTCGGTGAGTTCGATCGATTTGTTCTTCTCATCGATGACGAAATAGAGTTCGTCGGTCGCGATATGCATGTTTTTCTCGTTCTCTTGCAGGTAGAACTCTTCGGTCTTCTGCATACGCACCTTGATACCGGGTTCGGAAAGATATTTGATGAGCGCCTTGGATTTCGGCATACCTTTGAACGAGCGGAAGAGAGCCAGTTCGCCTTCTTCGCGCACTTTCTCGTCATCAGAGCCCATTTTGGCTTTCGCTTCAGCGAGCAGTTTGGTCGTCAGGGTCGTTTGTGTACGCACGAGTTGCGCCACACGATCTTTGTATTCATCGAACATCTGGTCCTCTCCACGGGGTACGGGACCGGAGATGATCAACGGGGTACGGGCATCGTCTATCAAGACAGAGTCCACCTCATCGACGATGGCGAAGTTATGTCCGCGCTGTACGAGATCGAGTGGCGAAGTAGCCATGTTATCACGCAGGTAGTCAAAACCGAATTCGTTGTTCGTACCGAACGTGATATCACAGGCGTAAGCTTTACGGCGTTCATCAGAATTGGGTTTGTGCTTGTCGATACAATCGACCGTCAAGCCGAGGAACATATAGATCGGACCGTTCCACTCGCTATCACGTTTAGCGAGGTAATCGTTGACGGTTACGACGTGTACACCTTCGTGGGTTAAGGCGTTAAGGTACACCGGCAGAGTAGCCACAAGGGTTTTACCTTCACCTGTTGCCATCTCGGCAATCTTACCCTGGTGCAAAACGACGCCACCGAAGAGTTGTACGTCATAATGGATCATATCCCATGTGATCTCATTACCGCCCGCCATCCAATGGTTCTTATAGATCGCTTTGTCGCCTTCTATCTCCACGAAGTCAAAACGGCTGTCAGCCGCCAGATCACGGTCTAACTGGGTAGCCGTCACTACCACGGTCTCGTTCTGCGCGAAACGACGTGCGGTGGATTTGACGATAGCATAAGCTTCCGGCAAAATCTCATTCAGCACGCGCTCGTACTCTTCCTTGATCTCCTTCTCGAGTTTATCTACCTCGTTGTATATTTTTTCACGTTTCTCGATAGGTGTTCCTTCGATGGAAGCCTTCAACTCGGCAATGCGTTCTTTGCGTCCCTTTACTGCTTCTTGCAACTTCTCCATGAGCGCTTGGGAATGCGCGCGCAGTTCATCATTGGTCAACGCATCAATGCGCTCGTATTCAGCTTTGATCTGTTCCACTATCGGCTGAATGGCACGCATGTCTTTCTGCGCTTTGTTACCGAATAATTTGGTAATAATCTCAATAAAATTCATATCTCGTTTTCGTATTTGCGATTGAACACGTACAAAAATCGTGCAAAAGTACTACAAATTTTTCATATACGCAAATAATTGGTCATTTTTCTTAGCGAAGTATATACTCTCTCGGAGGCGTCTCGAGCGGGTTGGGGGGCGCGAGAGTCGTTGAGCAGGGGGCGAATTACTCCGAAGAGTATCATACTGAGCGCCTGCCATTTTGGCAGTCTTTTCGTGTTTTCTTTATGCTTATTGGAGCAAAAACATCAACGGAAGAGGCAGTCGTGCCTGCCAATCATCCTCACAATGTCTATGTCCGGGGAAGAAACGGTATTCGAAATGCGCGGAGTCCCATCCTTCGCCACGGAGCATGTCGTTGATGGCCTTCTGCGCCTCCCCGTAAAACGCATCGAGTGTCTGATCTCCCTGATCCATGTACAGCTTTGCTGTATTCGGCGCGGGAAGATGTTCTTTGAGGTAGGTTCGATAAGCTGTCATGACTGATTCAGAGGGTTCATCGGGACGCGGGTAAGCGAGGGTGCAGTGCGTTGAGAGACAGGCTGCCCCGCCGAAGATCTCCGGATACTTGCACAGAGCGTAGGATGAGATTAGTCCGCCACAACTGCTACCCATTACCCATGTATGGGAACGCTCCGGATAGACAGCATATGTACTGTCGATGAAAGGTTTCAGTTCGGTAACAAGAAAACGCAGGTAGTCATTTCCCTGCGGTTTCCAGTCGGCATAGACGGGTGAGCCGGCAGGTAAGTACTTAATGATATCATCGGGACAGAACTCCCCAATACGCTCGGACGTATTGTCTATACCCACAACGATTGTCGGACGAATTCGCCCGAGGGCCTGCAGCGAGTCCATCGCTTCGTCAATGCCCCACTCCTGCTTGTTCCAGGAGGTCGTGGCATCAAATAACATCTGTCCATCGTGCATATAAAGCACGTCGTAGCGCTTCTCCGGGGTGTAGCCGGAAGGAGTCCACACACGGACGGTACGGGCCGGAACAAACCGTGAAGGGAAGTTAGCGTACGTGTCCAAATGACCGACAGAAACCTGCGGTTCTTGCACAGCCTTACTGCATGCCGTCAGAATGAGTGCTGACAAGCAAAAAAGGAACAGGATTTTTTTCATGATTGTATGTGTTTTGCGGGTACAAAGGTACAACAAAAATTGCACGTATGCAAATTTTGAGCACTTTTATTTGCGTATATGATTTTTTTTTTGTAATTTTGCGCCCGAATTACTTTGCATAAGTGTGTGCATGCGCGAAAGTTAACTATTGTAGAAATGAAAAATATAGCATTTATCATCAATCCTGTATCCGGTTCGAAGGAGACGCAGAAAGAGAAACGCAAGTTGCCGAAAGTGATCATGCAGGTCCTGGACGAAAGCCAATGGCTGCCTAATATCACCTTTACGGAGTACGCCGGTCATGCCACGGAGTTAGCCCGTCAGTATGCCCGAATGGGTTTTGACGCGGTGGTAGCAGTAGGTGGTGACGGGACGGTGAACGAAGTAGCGTGCGGATTACGTGATTCAAAGACCGCGCTCGGCATCATCCCTATGGGCAGCGGAAACGGTTTTGCGCGCCACTTGAATATCCCTGTCCGTCCGCAGAAAGCGCTCGAGGTCATCAATCACAGCGAACCTATCTCCGTGGACTACGGTTTGGCTAACGGCAAACTGTTCGTCAGTACCTGTGGCACGGGTTTTGATGCGTTGGTAGCGGATAACTTCGCCGGCAGCAACAAACGCGGATTTATGACTTACCTGCAGAATGTGCTCAAGGAGGCATTTGCGTACCAGCCGCAGACGTATCATCTTGTAGGAGACGGCATTGACGTGACGCACCGTGCTTTCCTCATCACTTTCGCCAATGCCAACCAGTGGGGTTACGAAGCGCTTATTGCGCCCAAGGCCAGTATTCAGGACGGCAAGATGGACATCATGCTCATGTCAAGTCACGCCATCCTCGGCAGTGCCAGCCTGGCTTTGCGTTTATTTGCGGGAAGTATTGACGACAGTCATTTCATGGATACTATCCGTGCGCAGGAAGTGACTCTCGAACGCGAAGTGGCGGGGCCGTTCCATATCGACGGCGACCCGGTGGAGATGGACAAAGATATACATATCAAGATCGTTGCAGACGGGTTGAGGGTACTTGCAGAAAAACGATTCTAAAAGAAACCTACCCCCAGCAATGTTCTACGGACGGCCACCGGCAGTCCGATCGAGCAGAGCTCTTCACCCATGAAGGGAAGGAATAAAAAAAGTCATATGGAATTAAAAATTATCAATAAGAGCAAGAATGCACTGCCGAAGTACGAGAGTGCGCAGGCGGCAGGCATGGATATACGTTGTAACATCGATGAGCCTATTACGTTAGCGCCGATGGAACGCAAGTTGATTCCCACGGGACTGTTCATCGAACTGCCGGCAGGCTACGAGGCGCAGATACGTCCGCGCAGCGGGTTGGCGCTCAAACGGGGTCTGACAGTTCTGAACACTCCGGGGACTATTGATGCGGACTACCGCGGAGAAGTGGGTGTAATACTGATTAACCTGAGTGGCGAACCACAGACCATCGAACCCGGAGAACGTATCTGTCAGATGGTCATTGCAAGACATGAGACGCCGGAGGTAGTGGAAGTGACGGAACTGAGCAACACCGAACGCGGAGCGGGAGGTTTCGGGCACAGCGGGAGGAAATAATGGGCCTACCCAGACCTTCCCTATAAGGAGAGAGTTTGCATGAAGAGATATTTTGTTATATTGCTGATACTTTTCGCCCTTCCTTTTAGGGAAGGGACGGGGTTAGGCATGTACGCTTTGACGACGGAGCAGGAGCAGCAGTTCTCGTACTACTGGTACGCGGCGAGAGAGGCATTGGACCATAATGATCTCCCACAAGCGTTGGTGCTATTGGAGTTCTGCGATGCCATCAAACCCAATGACGGGAAGACGCTCGAATATCTCGGCGTACTCTATCATATGATGGGACAAGAGGATCGAGCAATGGATGCCCTCCAAAGAGCTTTCGAGGCTAACCCGCGCGACTCATGGTATCGCTATACGTCCGCGCTCTTGGAACACAAGACGGAAGAGGATGTCATCCAAGCCATGTATGTCATGGAGCGGGCGTTGAAAGAGAATCCTGAGAACGCCGAACTCATGGAGCAACTGCAACGCGTCTATATCGGACTTCGCGAATGGAAGAAAGCCCTCAAGATACAGGACCGTATTGACGGTGTGAAAGGATTTACTGCCTATAGTGCGGCGACACGTTATGGCATCTATGCGACGATTAACAAACCTAAAAAGGCATTGGCAGTAGTGGACAGATACCTCGAACTCGACCCTACCGACCTTCAGTTCCTTCTCTTCCGCGCAGAGACACTGGATCGTCTGAAAGCCAAGCCCGCAGAGATATACGCCATCTATGACAAGATATTATCCATTCAACCCGGTAACATAAGTGTTCTGAACAACTACGCTTATCACCTCGCCACCCATAAAGGCGACTTGCAGAAAGCGGAACGGATGAGTGAAATGACCATTCGCGAGGACCCGAACAATGCTATCTATCTCGACACGTACGGATGGATTTTGCACCTCAAAGGTCAAGACGAGTTGGCGAAGTTCTACCTGAATCGTGCCCTCTTGCATGCCCAAAACGAGGAAACAGTCAAAGAAGTAAAAAAGCACCTGAATGCGATTAAATAAACACATAGTACTGGTGTGTGCCGCCTTGCTGCTCATGGCCTGCGGCACAAAAAAAGGAGCTATCGGCAATCAGCAGCCGACTGTCAGCGTGCCGGCATGGCACACCTGCCTCATCCAAGGCGCGCGGGCGACCGTGACAACCAACGAAGAACGTTTGTCGGCAAACGTGACGATGCAGACGGTACACGACTCGATGCTCGTCATCAGCGTGATGCCTCTTTTAGGCATGGAGATACTACGCGTTGAAGCGACACCTATCGAAGTCACCGCTATCGACAAGTTCCACGGCCGCTACGCAAAAGCGACCTACGCTGACATCAACCGACGACTGACACCTCCCCTCAACTGGGACGAACTCCAGCAGATCTGTACCGCCGACTTACCTACAGGCAGCGAGAGAGCACGACTCGTGTACTCGTTCGGCGAAGAGATGATTGAACTGGTGATTGAATACCCTGCCCGGCAACTCGATGTTCCCGTGCGAGTGAACAATATACGTTTGAACAAATATACACAAGTGGATGTGTCAAAGATACTTTGAAATGGTGGATTGATTAATGGTGACGCAAACGGAGTTTGCTAAATGGTGAAAATGGTGAAAGCTGAAAGAAACATATTAGGAAGAGTGTTAGGACTGGTGGTCCTGATGGTTTTCTTTATGCAGTTCTCGGTTTATGCGGCTGACAGTGTGAAGGATCTGCAGAAGAAACAGAAGAAACTGCAACAAGAGATTGAGCAGACGAACAAGATGCTCAAACAAACGAAGAAAGACGAGACGGCGACCCTGAACAAGTTGCAGCTCACCCAGCAGAATATCAAGAACCAAAAGAAGCTCATCCGTACGCTGAACAACGAGATCACTGCCCTTGACCGCGAGATGAAGACATTGGGTAACACCCGCGATTCGCTACAACGCGTATTGGAAAGATACAAAAAAGATTATGCGCAGATGGTTCGGCAGACTCATTACGCACGTCTTCAACAATCCCCTCTGCTCTTTCTCATGAGCAGTGACAGTTTTCAGCAGTTAGCCCGCCGCGCACGATACTTGCAGGAGTTTGCGCATTACCGTCAAGAACAAGTGGCGCGTATCGAATACACGCAGGCGGAGATTGACGTACAGAATGATCTGTTGCAAGCCAATAGGGATGACAAACAGAATGCCCTCTCCTCTCGCAAGCGCGAACAGGAAAACCTCAAACGCGATGAACGCAAACAGCAGACGATGCTTAATCAGTTGAAGTCCAAAGAGAAAGATCTGACCAAGCAGTTGAAACAGAAACAGAAGAAAGTGGCGGAACTGAACAAGAAGATTGACGACATGATCCGCAAGCAGACGGAGAAAGCGTCGAAGACTTCACTGACCAAAGAGCAGAAACTGATAGCGGGTGGCTTTGAGGCCAACAAAGGACGACTCCCATGGCCCGTGGAGCGAGGCATGATCAGCGGTCATTACGGCAAACAGCAACACCCTGTCTATTCGCAGGTAACAATGGACAACAAAGGTATCTACATCCAGACGACTGCCGGTATGAAAGCCCGCGCAGTATATAAAGGCGAAGTGACGAGTTGTTTCATGGTAGGCGGCACCTACGCCGTCATCGTACAGCACGGTAACTACCGTACTGTCTATTCAAATCTCAGCAAGCTGAATGTCAGACAAGGGGACAAGCTGGAAACCAAGCAAGTTATCGGTACGATCTTCACGGACCCGGAACAAGACCAGAAGACAGAACTCTATTTCCAGATATACAAAGACAGAAACATTTTAAATCCCGAATTATGGATCGCAAAATAAGTCGAGCGGCTCGACACCCGTTTATTTTCCTCGTCATAATCCTCTTCTCCCTCGCAGGTTGTAAACAACACAACTGGATGGATTGGAAGACGCAGAACGAGTTATGGTTACAAGCCAACAAGTCCCAACCCGGAGTGAGAACTACGGAGAGTGGTTTGCAGTACAAGGTGATTGAAGATCCGACTCCCCAGGACGCGCGCCCGAACAGCACCAGCACCGTAGTATGCGATTATACCTTAAAGCTCATCAACGGTTGCGTGATAGAGACGGCTAATCAGGCTAAGCTGTACCTGCCGCAGATGATACCCGGTTTTGTCGAGGGCTGCCGGCAGATTCATAACAACGGCGACATCGAACTCTATATCCCGGCTTACCTGGGCTACGACTCCGAGAAATACAAATCCGGCTCCTATGGCGATGCCGAAGGCAATGGTACCGAAGGCGGAACGCTCTTCATTCCCCCCTACTCTACACTCATTTTCGAGTTGCATCTATGCGGCGTCTCGGGCAATTAAACAGGTTTATAGTGTATGGTGTGGGGTGTATGATCGCCCTACTGCTCTGCGGTTGTGATGGTCCCACCAATAGCAGCGTACCTGTGTACCCGGTACGTTTTGAGGTGAACACCAAGACTGTGTTCATCGACTTCACGCCGCAAAACGTCAATGCATATATCACCCTGAACCGTGACGGCTACAAAGAGAACGGCGTATGGAAACTGCCTGCGACGGCCATGGATGCATGGGGGTACGGTGGTGTTGTGCTCTATGTCAGTATGGTGGGATATGTTGCCTTCGATTTGGCATGCCCGCTATGCGCTGCGAAAGGCAGTAAGAGTCCCTGCGAGATGGACGGAATATACGCTGTCTGCCCGAATTGCGGCGAAGAATATGAGGTAGCATCCGGCTACGGTTTTCCGCGCAAAGGTATCAGTAAAGAAGCCATGCGTCGGCTGAACACCTACGTTTCTCCAAATGGAGACATCATTCAAGTGCGCCAATGATTACAGAAAAAGATCTTCTCTCTATCGGTCTTATCCGCCGTGCGCGGTACAAAGACTTACCGCCTTTCGTGTTCGTCAAACGCGACGGACTCTTTGTACCCTTCCGCGCAGAACAGATCACCGAACTGGTGGGTGAAGAAGGATTCGTATTACGGAGTGACGTGCAAGACGAAGGTGACGGAACGCTGACCTGGCAGGACCTCGTGGGTTATACCATTATGGATGAAGGAGCGAATGGCGAGACAAAGGAAGTGGGTAAGATCGCCCAAGTTGATGAGTCCACCATCAATACGCTGGCTATTCTGGAAGATGACCGAATGATTCCCTTGCACGAAGATTTTATTGTGGATATAGACGAAGACGCACATGTCCTTCGCGTACAACTGCCTTTTGCTTTATGAGAAAACGTACGACACAAGAGATGGGGCGTCTGAGCGTAGCCGACTACCGCGCCGCCGACAAACTGCCGTTGGTGGTGGTGCTTGACAACGTGCGCAGCCAGCATAACGTAGGTGCTGTCTTTCGCACCGCCGATGCCATGCGTATCGAGCGTGTCGATCTCTGCGGCATCTGTTGTTGCCCGCCGAACCAGGAGCTGCACAAGACAGCTCTCGGTGCAGAAGAGACAGTAGAATGGCGTTATTACAAGGACACGCTGGAGGCAGTGCGCGCATTGCAGGCTGACGGATATACCGTCTATGCCGTTGAACAAGCCTATGACTCCAGCACGCTGGAAGAGGTAGCCGAACAAATCATCAATTGTCCCAAAATCGCTGTGATTTTGGGGCACGAGGTTTTCGGGGTTCAACAGGAAGTGATAGATATCTGTGACGGATGTATAGAAATTCCGCAATACGGGACCAAACACTCGATGAACGTGTCGGTGACGGCCGGCATTGTGATGTACAGGATTTCAGAGGCGCTGCGCGGCGTGAAAGAATGAAAAAGTGAAAGAGTTATGCTTTCGTTATTAAGTCCTGCCAGAGATAAAAACGTTGCGTTCGCTGCCATCCAGGCGGGCGCGGACGCTATCTATATCGGTGCGCCCGCTTTCGGTGCACGCGAGAAAGCAGGAAACAGCATAGAGGACCTCGCGGAAGTAGTACGTTATGCCCACACCTACGGAGTACAAGTGCTCGTGACGGTGAACACTCTGCTGCACGAGGATGAATATCCGCAAGCTGTAAAGATGATTGGGGAACTGTACCGTATTGGAGTAGATGCACTCATCATTCAGGACCTGCATCTGTTGGATTTCGACCTGCCACCTATCCGTCTTCACGCTTCCACCCAATGCGATAACCGCACTCCGGAACAAGTGGCCCGACTGCGGGACTTGGGTTTCAAACGGGTTGTCTTGGCGCGTGAACTGAGTATCGAAGAGATACGCGCCATTCATGCTGCCGTTCCGGATATCGAGTTGGAAGCTTTTGTGCATGGTGCGCTCTGCGTGAGTTACTCGGGACGTTGTTATATATCCGAAGTGCTGGCCGGCCGTTCTGCCAATAGAGGTGCATGTGCGCAGTTCTGCCGCATGGCGTACGACTTGCTCGATGCCGAAGGAAACGAAGTGCCGGACAACCAAGGCGAACCCATCCACCAGCGGCATTTGCTCTCCTTGCAGGACTTGGACAGAAGTGCTTATTTGGCGGAACTGATAGATGCCGGCGTGACGACTTTTAAGATCGAAGGGCGACTGAAAGACGCGGACTATGTGACGAACGTGACGGCATACTATCGCGAGAAATTAGATAACCTCACCCCGACCCTCTCCACAAGGAGAGGGAGTTCCTCCCTTGAGCGGGTGAAGAGCTTTGCTCGATCGGATGTCCGGTGGACATCCGTAGAACACCAAGGGGGAGGGGTTTTCACCCGCTCTTTTACGCCTGACCCGTCCAAGACCTTCCATCGCGGCGCGACGGATTATTTTCTGCACGGCCGCACGCGTCCTATGGCCAATTGGGACACTCCCAAGTCCACGGGCGAGTATATCGGCGAAGTGCTTGAAGTGCGCGGCAACACGCTGCGTGTACGCCTGGAACCGGGCATTGCTCTTCATAACGGCGACGGATTGACAATAGGCAGCGAAGGATGCAATGTGAACGGCGTGGACGGGAGTTTGGTAAAAGTGAATAAGGCGCTCTCGGGATCCCGATATACCGAGATACCGATATACCGAAATCTCGATACGGAGTTTATCAAATCCCTGCATTGCGAGCGGAAGATTCCGGTGAATATCGTTTTAAAAGAAACTAGCGACGGCTTTGAACTGAGTTATACACCTATAGACGGCAGGCTCACTCCCCTCACGGGGATAGTTGGGAAAGGACTATCTTTCGAGCCCGCCCGCGATACGGAAAAGGCACTCGCTACTATTCGCACGCAGTTGGCCAAATTAGGCGACACACCTTATATAGCGCGCGACATGCGCGTGGAGAGCAAATCATGGTTTATACCTATCAGCGTTTTGAACGAATGGAGGCGACAAGTGGTACATGGTAAATGACCCAATGGCAAATAGTTTGATGACTTGCAAATACTGCCTGTTGTTTGAACTCGGGCACTGCCGCAAGACCAATCCTTATCCGAAAGACAAGGAACCTCGCTATTTGCGTCTTCGTAATGGTCAGAAACTGGCATTGCGTTTTGACTGTAAACGATGCGAGATGCTGGTAGATAAAGTGTGACATAGCGTCAAGTCCATGTGGAAAAATTGACGGAAATGAAGAAAAAGGAGTATAAAAGCGCTCCTTTTTACATATATGCTTGCGTATGTCATTTTTTTTGTGTAATTTTGCAGCGCAAAATCAAACCGCTGGCCTTGACAGCGTAAAAAAAGCAAGGACAAGCGCAGGTGTGCGCTATATATCGGAAATAATAACAAGACCAATTCGACTGTGCAAATCTGGTAAATTTCAAAAGTCATGGAATTGGCAATTGCAAGTGCATTCGTGTGCTACTATTGCTATCTATGACAAGGCTTACCAGAGCCCGCACAGTCAATAACAATAGTAGTGCATTTTGTTTAACCATTTAATTACATAAACAATGAAGAAATTTTTTCTTTTGTTCACGTTGGCACTTGCCTTTATCGCCTGTGAAAATCAGTTGGGTCAAACACCCGAAACCGATATGATTCACCTTTGGCCAGCCTCGGATAGCACAGGTTTGTATGGTTATATCAACGAAAAAGGCAAAATGGTCATCCCGGCACAATTCGACTATGCATATGGGTTTTCGTGCGGAAAGGCTAAAGTTCGGTTTGATAATTTCCGGTATGCCTTTATTGACCAGCAGGGAAATATACTTCATACTTTTTCTGAGGGGGAAGAATGTGACAGTTATTTCTACTATGGATGTTGCCGGTTGTACAAATTTATGCTGACAGCTCATGGTTTTGATACTGCTCCGGTTGCTATGATTGATGATAATTTTAACATCCTTTTTCAGGCCGATTCTTCCTCCAGATACTACACTAAATTGAACCCGATGACGAAAGACGGATTGGCCTTATCGAACTACGGATACTATAATAAAAAAGGGGAAATTATTTTTCCCCATAAAAATGATAGTAACCGTTATTATAACTGTGCTGATTTCTGTGATGGTATTGCAGTGTATTCCACATGGTGGAAGGATGCTACTATACATAGAAATTACGGAGCATTTAACACAAAAGGTGAATTCGTAATAGATACCCTTTATAGTTTCCTGCAATCAGTTGGTTGTAACAGACTGGTCTATCGACTGGAGACAGAAGGTATAGATCCTCTCTATGGACTAATGGATACGGAAGGAAATATTATTACTGAACCTTTTATTGCGCAATATTATAATGTTTTCTATGGAGACGGAGGTCTTCTGCCGGTAAAAGCAGATCTTGGTGGTAAATCTGGTTACATAGATAAAAACGGAACATGGATAATTCCGGCTCAATATGATTTTGCTTATCCGTTTTATGAAGGAGTAGCTTGGGTGACCAACGTAAATGAGAGTTGGAGATTGATTGACTTGAAAGGTAATGTAGTTTTGGCTTTGGATGATGTAGCAAAACAGCCTAATGAGATGTTTCATAACGGCCTATGTTTGATTAATGATTATACGAACAATCAAAACATGTACATCAACAAGCAAGGCGAAGTAATCTATAGTTGGTCAAAGAAATCATCCAACAAACAAACTAATGCACCCGAAAAATCAGACCCAAGTTCTTTTGACTACGATGAGATGATGCTTCGTCTTTTTGAAGGCACCGAGTATTATCCATTAGCCGAACAATGTGCACGCAACCGCCAAAAATTATCGGAAAGCGATGCGGAATGATTCGAACGGAAATAAAGCGCGGCGAGGAGATTAAGCCGTAAAGGGTATTGACCTTAGAGTGTGATTAGGGTGATCTTGGGCTAAGCAGCCTTTGATCACCCTTTCAGCACCCATTGAGCACCCTTTGGAATAAGGTGGAAACCTGCTGGAAAGGAGACGGCTACCCCCTAACAGCCCAAACGGGAACAGCACCGCAGGTAAACAGCCTGCCACATCCGCATTGAGCCCGAAGCGGGCGGAGTCAGCCGAGTCAAAAAGACATGTGGAAAAATTGACGGAAATGGGTAATTTTATAGAAAAGAATGGCATATGCTTGCATATGTCATTTATTTTTACTAATTTTGCGCCCGATTTTTTGCGATGTTATGAAGATAGCACTGATAGGATACGGAAAGATGGGGCACATGATTGAAGAAGTGGCCCTGGAGCGCGGGCACGAGATAGTGGCGCGTATTGACATGGATGATGCCTTTGACTTGAACGACGCAGACGTGGCGATTGAGTTCACGACTCCCCTGACGGCGAAGGATAATATTTTGCGCGCGTGGGCGCAAGGTGTGCCGGTGATCTCCGGTTCCACTGGGTGGAGACCGGAAGAATTGGAAGTCGGAGATTGGAAATTGGAGATTGAAGGTAGCCGCGTTGTCGTAAAGGACGAAGCGGGCAAGGTGATGCTTATTTGGAGCAGTAATTTCTCCGTGGGTGTGAACATATTCTTTGATGTGAATAAGTTTTTGGCGGAGAAGATGCAGCACCAACCGCAGTACACGCCAAGTATTACCGAGACACATCATATTCACAAACTCGACAAACCGTCGGGCACGGCGAAGACGCTCGCGGAACAAATAGAGAACGAACTCCCTTCCCTTCAGGGAGGGGCTGGGGGTAGGCTTCCTATCGAGAGTATCCGCGAGGGAGAGGTGCCGGGCACGCATGAAGTGAAATGGGACAGCGAAGAGGACACGATCGTTATTACTCACATCGCCAAAGGTCGCCGTGGATTCGCATTGGGCGCCGTACTTGCTGCGGAAAATTTAATTTAAGAAAAAAAACATAAAAAACCCTGATTATTTATAGTACTACGTACTCCGAATCTTTATTCTACCGACTTATTTATAAATAAATTTAACATAACTCGTTCGAATAAATCTCCCGAATTCTGCGAATTCCCTATAAATAATCAGCAAAAAAATAAAAAAATTTTTTTGTTAAGATGAAATCATTCAAAGACAGGATAAAAGAAGTGACGCGCGGAGGATGGATCCGCGCAGGTATATGGGGCACACTGTATGTTGTGTTCGTCTTTTGGGTGGCATGGGGCGACTGGAAGAGTTTGGGATGGTTGGTGCTGCTGCCGCTGGTCGTGGATGCTTTCACGACGAAGTATATCAACTACAGCTGGTGGAGAAAGTATAAAGACACCAACACCGCCCTTTATACTTTGTTTAGTTGGATAGATGCGATTGTGTTTGCGTTGGTGGCGGTATATTTCATCAATGTGTATATCTTCCAGAACTATCAGATTCCGAGTTCGAGTCTGGAGAAGACGCTGCGCGTGGGCGATTTCCTGTATGTGAGCAAGATGGCTTACGGAGCGCGCGTACCGCAGACTCCGCTGTCGATGCCTTTGATGCAACACACGTTCCCTGCCTGGTTGGGCGGCGGAAAGAGTTACCTGGACAAGCCGCATTGGGACTACAAGCGTCTGGCGGGTTGGACCAGTCCGCAGAAAGGGGACATCGTGGTATTCAACTTCCCTGCAGGTGACACGGTTTGCACGAAGATGCAGAACCCCGACTATTACACGCTGCGTTATTACTACGGCGAGGCGCTCATCCAGAGTCGCAAAGATGTGTTCGGCGACATCATCGTTCGTCCCGTTGACAGGCGTGAGAATTATGTGAAACGCTGCGTGGGCACTCCGGGGGACAGTCTGCGTATAATCGACAACGTCGTTTGGACAAAGACACCCCCCAGCCCCCTCTCAAAGGGGGAGTCATGGGAATGGGTTCGTGAGCCGGAACGCGAAGGACTGCAGTATAATTATTTCGTGCAGACGGACGGCCATTTGTTTGGCAGCAAATATCTGGACAAACTCGGTATCAGTATATCCGACCGCGGTCAGGTGGACGCCACCACTTGGCATTTCCCTTTGACGCAAGCCATGAAGGCGGAGTTGAACCAGAACCCGCATGTATCGGCAATTACCATCGAACCGGAAGAGCAAGGCGGCGCGGTTTATCCGCTCGGACATAACGACTGGACGCGCGACAACTACGGACCAATCTATATTCCAAAGAAAGGCGACAAGATCTTGATTACCGAAGAGAATTATTGGGTTTATAAACGCATTGCCGATGCGTATGAATTCAAGCCCATAAAGATTGGCGAGGAGTATGAGTTCGAGATGGATTATTATTGGATGATGGGCGACAATCGTCATAACAGTGCCGACAGCCGTTTCTGGGGTTTTGTGCCCGAAGACCATGTCGTCGGACGGCCTGTATTCATCTGGTTGAGCGTTGACAAAGACAACCATAAGATCCGTTGGAACCGTTTGGGAAACAAAGCTACCGGAAGATGATTTTACCTACTGCCTATTTGCCACCGAGGTCGTACATGGAAGCGCTGATGAGCGAACCGGCTACGATAGAAGCAATGGAGACGTTCGAAAAGCAGACTTTCCGAAATCGGTGTTTGATTCACGATGCGAAAGGAGAAATCGTACGGCTGACTGTTCCGGTGGGCAAAGTGGAACATAAACAACTGACACGCGATATACAAATCAGTTATCAGACGAGGTGGCAACACCAGCACTGGATTACGCTTGTAAGCGCCTACCAACATACACCGTACTTTATGTACTTCGCCGATTATTTGAAGCCGTTTTATGAGAAAGAGTACAAGTGGTTGTTGGACTTGAATGATGAGATGAATGCCACGCTGGTCGCGCTGCTAAAGAAAGAGCGTCCGCAAGGCTTGATAACAAGCTCGCGCTCTGCGGACTGGAGCGGACAGATTTGGACAGACAAACATCCGTGGCAAACGGAATTGAGCGTGTTGGACACGCTATTTAATGAATGATGAAAGGAGCGTTTCGCTCAATGATGAAATGATACAAAACATTGACTGGAGTAAATTGAGTTTTCATTACACAGAGACGGACTACATCGTCCGCTCTGCCTGCAAAGACGGTATATGGGAAGAGCCATATGCCACAAAGGATAAGACCATACAAATTCATGTAGCCTCTACAGGACTACAATATGGCCAACAAGTTTTTGAAGGATTGAAAGCTTTTCGAGGAGTAGATGGGAAAGTGCGTGTTTTCCGGATGCAGGAGAACGCAAGACGAATGGCCCGGAGCGCGGAAGGTCTAATGATGACCCCTCCTCCTGAGGACATATTTTGCCGTGCTATCCTATTGGCATTGAAAAAAAACATCGACTATCTGCCACCATATGAGACAGGGGCAACTCTTTATTTCCGTCCGATACTGATAGCCACCACCCATGAGATTTCCGTAGCTCCGGGGAAAGATTGCGAACTAATCATCGTAGCCACCCCTATTGGTGCCTATTTCCCGGGGAAATTTCATTGCACGCCGTTTATTGTGGAGCGCCACGTAGATCGCGCGGCACCGTTCGGAACGGGTACATGGAAAGTAGGCGGCAATTACGGAGCCTCCTTCCGCGCCACCGAAGCGGCGCACGCCAAAGGCTATGACTGTATGTTCACCGATGCAAAGACCCATAAGTACATCGACGAGTGTTCAGCGGCGAACTTTATCGGAATAAAAGGGAATGAGTACCTCACTCCGCGGAGCAGTGCTATTCTGCCGAGTATCACGAATGACAGTCTGATAACTCTTGCCAAAGAAATGGGAATGAAAGTGACGCGTAGGCATATACGCGTTGAGGAGTTAGCAGAGATGGATGAAGCCGCAGCATGCGGAACAGCTTGCGTGATATCGCCAATCGGAAAGGTGTATGATCCGGATAAAGATATCACTTATCATTTTGGCGACAAGCCGGGTCCTGTACTGAGCCGACTCTACCACGCATTGAAGGACATCCAGTATGGGCGAAGCCCCGACACACATAATTGGACAGAGATAGTCGAGATACCGGAATAACGAAAAATAATTAAAAAAACCAAAATAGTTTATGTTTAAGAATCAACCCAAAGGATTATTTGCGCTCGCGCTGGCGAACACCGGTGAGCGTTTCGGCTACTACACGATGTTAGCCGTCTTTGCGCTATTCTTGCGCGCGAACTTCGGTCTGTCTGCAGGTGCGGCAGGTGCTATCTATTCGACGTTTTTGGCGTTTGTGTATTTTCTGCCGTTGATCGGTGGTATCATCGCCGACAAGATCGGTTACGGTAAGTGTGTGACGATCGGTATTATCATCATGTTCCTCGGCTACGTGCTGTTGGCTATCCCTATGGGTGGCAATGAGTACGGAAGTACGGCTGTTGCCATGACCGGTATGATCGGTGCGCTGGTGCTGATCTCCTTCGGTACAGGTTTGTTCAAGGGTAACCTGCAAGTAATGGTAGGTAACTTATACGATGACCCGAAATATGCTGACCGTCGTGACGCTGCCTTCTCGCTGTTCTACATGGCGATTAATATCGGTGCCATGTTCGCGCCGACGGCTGCGGTAAAGATCATGGCTTGGGCTCAGGAGTCGCTGGGCGTGAGTGTGAACGACAGTTACCATTTTGCTTTTGCCGTAGCTTGTGCTTCGCTGGTACTGAGTATCGCGATTTACTACGCTTGCCGTCCTTGGTTCAAACATGTGGAGAACACGGCCAAGCAAGCTGCTGCAAGCGGTCAGAAAGTAGAAGAGTTGAGTCCCGAGCAGACGAAAAAACGCATTGTAGCGTTGTGTTTGGTATATGCTGTGGTTATCTTCTTCTGGATGGCTTTCCACCAGAATGGTTTGACATTGACCTATTTCGCCGATAAGTTTGTGAATCCTATCATAACCGGTACCCAGACGATGGCCTTTAATATCTGGAACCTTGTGCTGGTAGCTATCGGCGTGTATGGTTTGTTCGGTATCTTCGGCGAAGGTTCTGCTAAATCAAAATCTGTCTGGGGAGTGGTCACCGCAGCTGTTATCGGCATTTTGGCTATCCAATATGCACATCACCCGGCAGAGATGCACATCTCCGCTCCTATTTTCCAACAGTTCAACCCGTTCTATGTGGTGGCTTTGACTCCGGTGAGCATGGCTATCTTCGGTGCGCTGGCAAAACGCGGTAAAGAGCCGAGCGCTCCGCGTAAGATTGCGTATGGTATGTTGGTCGCAGCCGTAGCATATGCGGTAATGGCTTTCTGCTCGGTAGGTCTGTTGACGCCGAACGCACAAGAGGCTGCGCTGGAAGCAGGCGAGAGTCCGCTGATGGTCAACGCGAATGTGCTGATTGGAACATACCTAGTTCTCACCTTTGGTGAGTTACTGCTTAGCCCGATGGGAATCTCGTTCGTCAGCAAAGTGGCACCTCCGAAATACAAAGGTATGATGATGGGTGGCTGGTTCGTAGCTACCGCACTCGGTAACTTCCTTGTATCGGTCGGTGGATTCCTTTGGGGCAACCTACCGTTGTGGCTCGTATGGAGTGTATTCATCGGAGTATGCCTCATTGCCGCTATCTTTATGTTCGCGATGATGGGTAAATTAGAAGACGCAACGAAGTAATCGTTCGCACGAAGTAAGATAAGAAATAATGGAAGAATTAATAAAATATTTTGAATCGCTCGAGGAACGCATCGCCACGTTGGAAGCCCAACTGGCGACCCTCGAAGCAGAGATGGACGAGCTCCAGAGCCGTCCCGCTCCCGAACCACAAGTAGTGGAAAAGGAAGTGATTAAGGAAGTGGTTGTAGAGAAACCTGTGGAGGTAATCAAAGAAGTGGTTGTAGAGAAGCCGGTTGTTGTTGCAGCTCCGGTTGTTGAGGAGCCTGTGAAAGAGGAGCCGAAAGAAGAGCCGAAAGAGGATCCCAAAGAAGTGGTCTCGCCGAAGGCAGCCGTTTACGGAAAAGCCGTAGATGACATCCGTCAGGCAATCTCATTGGGCGACCGTTTCCTGTACCAACGCGAGCTCTTCGGTCAGAATGCCGAACTGATGCAACGCACCCTCACCGAGCTCAATGAGTTGGGTTCCTTCGATGAGGCAGTCGCATACATCAATCGTTTCGGCTGGGACACTGAGAGCAGCACATACCAGCAGTTCCTCGTCACCCTTCACCGGAGGTTCGGGTGAATTAAAAATTAAAATTCAAAATTAACTGTGTTATACATTGTTCCGACACCGGTAGGCAATTTGCAGGACATGACGTTCCGCGCCATCGAGGTGCTGAAGTCCGTGGACCTCATTTTGGCAGAAGACACCCGTACCAGCGGTGTGTTGTTGCAGCATTATGACATCCACACGCCGCTCAAGAGCCATCATAAGTTCAACGAGCATGAGACCTCTGCTGATATCGTGGAGCGGCTCAAGGCGGGTGCAAACATCGCATTGATCTCCGATGCGGGGACTCCTGCAATCAGTGACCCCGGGTTCTTTTTGACGCGCGCAGCCTCCGAAGCGGATGTTGAGATCCAGTGTTTGCCCGGAGCGACTGCTTTCGTGCCGGCGCTGGTGGACAGCGGACTGCCGAACAACCATTTCTATTTCGAAGGTTTCCTGCCGCAGAAGAAAGGCCGGCAGACACGTCTGCAATATCTGGCTCAACTGGACGAGACATTCATCGTCTATGAGTCGCCCTTCCGTTTGGTCAAGACCCTGGAGCAGTTAGCAGCTGTGTGCGGAGAAGAACGGAAAGCAAGTGTGACGCGGGAGATAAGCAAGGTACATGAAGAAACGGTACGCGGTACATTAGCAGAACTGATTGTGCATTTCAAAGAGAAAGCGCCGAAAGGCGAGATTGTAATTTGTGTAGCAGGCAATGAGTGAGATGAAATCCTTGGCGAAGGACACCGCCATCTATGGACTGAGTTCGATAATAGGCAAGTTTCTTAACTACCTGTTGGTTCCGTTGTACACCTATGTGTTGGCGCGAACAAGTGACTATGGTATCGTCACCAACCTCTACGCATGGACCGCTCTCTTGTTAGTTCTGCTCACCTATGGCATGGAGACCGGATTCTTCCGTTTTGCCAACAGAGAAGACTACGATGCCCGGACCGTCTATAAGACAACCTATATTACGTTGCTCATCAGCAGTGCGCTGTTTACGATGCTCGTCGTCATCTTCCATCAACCCGTTGCGAACGTGTTAGGTTATCCTGACCACGCGGAGTTTGTGGAGATGATGTTTGCCACTGTGGCCATCGATGCATTCGCATGTATCCCGTTTGCATATTTGCGGTACCGGAAAAGACCGATTGCGTTTGCGGCACTCAAACTGCTGTTTGTTCTGCTTAACATCGGCTTTAACATTCTGTTCCTTGTCGTGCTGGGCAAAAACGATGTGTTCTATGTCTTCCTGAGCAATATCCTCGCGACAACTATTCAGACATTATGCTTGCTGCCGATGACGCTGCCCAAAGGCGGGTGTTTTGATGTAAAAGTCCTTCGCGCAATGCTTCGTTACTCCCTGCCGTTATTAGTGTTGGGCGTAGCGGGAATCATGAACCAGACACTGGACCGCATTCTTTTCCCTTACCTCTACAGCGGTGCGGACGCCCAGACACAGTTAGGTATCTACGGTGCGTGCTTCAAAGTGGCGATGGTGATGATGATGTTTACACAGGCTTTCCGCTATGCGTACGAGCCTTTTGTTTTCGCCAAGCATAAAGACCGCCATTCCGTAGAAGCGTACGCCGACGCGATGAAATATTATATTATTTTCTCGTACCTTATTCTATTAGGTGTCATCTTCTATCTGGACATCTTCCGTTACATCATCTCCAGCGCTTATTGGGAGGGTTTGAAGATTGTACCGGTAGTATTATGGACGTATGTGTTCCAGGGCATCTATTTCAATCTCAGTTTCTGGTATAAGTTGACGGACGAGACCAAATGGGGTGCATATTTCTCGCTCATTGGTTTGGTTATCACGCTTGTGCTGCAGATTGTAGGCGTACCATTGATCGGTTATTGGGCAAGTTGCGGAAGTAGTCTCGTTTGCTATTTCGTAATCATGCTTCTGTCCTATTTCATCGGTCAGAAGAAAGCCCCGATACCATACGACCTGCAATGTATCGGACAATACACGGCGCTGACGCTTGGGCTGTTGGCGGTATATTACGCACTGCGTCTCTACTACGTCCATAATATGTGGGCGCTGATGGGAATCGGTACTGTGCTCATCGCCTTGTATCTCATCGTAATGACCCGCCGAGATTTCCCGCTTAGCGGTCTGCCTGTAGTGGGCAAGTACTTCAAAAAATAAAAATTACAAATTAAAAATTATACAAATGTTTTCAGGAATTGTAGAAACTATGGCTCAGGTCGTGAAGATAGAGACCGAGCAAACCAATAAACACTTCACGCTTCGCAACCCGTTCGGCGAGCCGTTGAGCATCGACCAATCGATCGCGCATAATGGCGTATGCCTGACGGTAGTGAAGATCGAAGGTGACCTGTACACCGTGACAGCGATGCAGGAGACGCTTCGTCTGACAAACCTTGACCTGCTGAAAGTCGGAGACTGGGTGAACGTTGAGCGTTCCATGCTGATGGGCAACCGTTTGGACGGACACATCGTACAGGGACACGTGGACCAGGTGGCGCGTTGTATCGAAGCCAAAGAGACGGACGGCAGTTGGTACTACCGCTTCGAATATGACAGCACACGCGAAATGATTGAACGCGGTTACTTTTGCGTAGACAAAGGTTCGGTTAGCATCAACGGCGTGAGTCTGACAGTGTGCGAACCCGATGTGAAGGATGACAAAGGCTATGTGTCCGTATGCATCATCCCTTACACCCACGAGAACACCAATTTCAAATATATAGAGACAGGTACCGTCGTGAACCTTGAGTTCGACATCCTTGGCAAGTACCTCTCACGCTATGCAGCAATATTAAACAAACAACAATAATTATGGCAAAAGACAGTTTATCTTTTCAATTAGGCATCTCCATTGCGCAGTACTTGATACAATATGGAGAGAAGGAACTCAATTATGACGAATTCAAGCAGGGCATTGATTACGTGATGAAGATGTCCGGTGAAGCAAAGACCGCCGGCGAGCAATTCCTGGCGGAGAATGCGAAGCGCGAAGGAGTAAAGACCACTGCGAGCGGTTTGCAGTACGAGGTGCTGGAAGCTACTATCGGTCAAAAGCCAAAGGCTACTGATACCGTGCGTGTTCATTATGAAGGCACCCTCATCGACGGTACCGTTTTCGACAGCAGTTACAAGCGCGGCGAGTCCATCGCCTTCCCGCTCAACGGCGTGATTGCCGGCTGGACCGAAGGTCTGCAACTGATGTCCGTCGGCTCAAAGTACAAATTCTTCATCCCCTATCAACTGGCTTACGGCGAGCGCGGTGCCGGCGGATCCATTCCCCCGTACGCTGCTTTAATCTTCACGGTAGAACTTTTAGGAATAGAAACAAAATAAATAATTACATATTTGAATTTATGAAAAAAATTAGTATTCTGATGCTTGCCGTACTGGCGATGATCTCGTGCGGCAACAGTTACAAAGCGCAAGACGCGACTCTTAACAACGAGACCGACTCCATCAACTATGCCGTAGGTCTGTTGAACGGCTTGCAAATCAAGATGTATTACCTCGCTAACGACAGCAGTGACGAAGCCGTAACCGAATTTATCGATGCGCTCGAGTCCGCTTATCTGGACAAAGAGGAGCAGCTGAGCGAGATCGCGCAGGCAGGCCGCCAGTTCGGTACTTCTCTCAAGTCTTTTGAGAAAACCGGTTTGGCAGAAAACGCCGCATGGACAGTGAACGAGAAACTGCTTCTTCAGGGTCTTGTCAACGGCTTGCATAACGACTCGTCTGTCATGACTCCCGATGCCGCACAAGCTTTCTTCATGGCTGCTTATCAGCAGAAGGCAGAAGGTACGGCTGATAAAGCTATTACCGGCAAATGTCCGTTTAAAGTAAAGAGCGTTGAACTGACGTCCTATAATGACTCGCTCAACTATGCCTTTGGTTTGATCAACGGTTCGCAGATCAAGTTATATCTCTTGGCTGACGACGAGGATGGCAAAGACACCGAAGAGTTCATTGAGAATATCAACAAAGGTCTGAAAGAGGATGTTCGCAATCCGCAGGTCGTTGCAATGGGAAAGAACGTTGGTAAAGCCATCCGCGAACAAGAGCCTGTAGGTCTGCTTGGCATTCAAGGTCTGGAGACCAACTACGACCTGATCAAACAAGGTTTCATCAATGGTCTGTACAACTACACCGAGCAATTTGACATGCAGTCAGCCGGCGCATATGTAGAGGCTGCTATCTCTCGTCTGAAATACGGCGAGACCAAAGCAGAAGGCGAGAAATTCCTGCAGGAGAATGCTCTCCGTGACGGAGTAAAGACAACTGAGAGCGGCTTGCAGTACGAAGTACTCGTACAAGGCAAGGGTTCCAAACCGACGGCAGAGTCCACGGTCAAAGTGCACTATGAAGGCACTCTCATCGACGGTACTGTTTTTGACAGCAGTTACCAGCGCGGTGAGCCTATCGAGTTCCCGCTCAACGGTGTTATCAAGGGTTGGACCGAGGGTCTGCAACTCATGCCTGTTGGTTCGAAATACAAACTGTTTATCCCGTATGACTTAGGTTACGGTGAGCGTGGTGCCGGCGCATCCATTCCTCCGTACGCAACTCTCATCTTCACCGTTGAGTTATTAGAGATCAAATAATCTCTAAACTCTAAACACTAAACGCTAAACGTTTATGGGCGTCATCGCTAAGCAATCGATACGTGGTACAATCGTTACCTATCTGGGCATTGCCGTAGGCATTGTCACCACGTTCTTCGTGTTAACCCGTTTCCTCACAGCCGAGGAAATCGGGTTGGCACGGGTGCTTATCGATGCGGCTATCCTGTTCGTAGGTCTCGCGCAGTTGGGAACGAGCAGCAGTGTCATTCGTTTCTATCCGTATTTCTTATCCCACAAGGGGAAAGATTCTCTCCATAACGGAGAAGAAGACCACGGATTTTTCTTCTGGGCGTTGGTTGTACCGTTTGTCGGATTTATACTCTTCGCCATTCTCTATTGGGCTTGTCGTGTACCGCTTGGTGCATGGTTCGGCGACAAGTCGCCACTCTTCGTGGAATACTACTATTTCGTGCTCCCGCTGGCATTCTTCATGCTCTACCAGACGATCTGCGAGACGACATGTAATGTTCTCATGCACATCGTGGTGCCGCGCGCTGTACGGGAATTGTTCGTTCGCGTCGGTTTGCTGGTCATTTATCTGCTGTATGCTTTTGAGGTGCTCTCTTTGGACGGATTAGTCATTGGCATTTGTGTCAATTATGCATTTGCAGCGCTGATCAACCTGTGTTACTTCTTCTCCCTGCAAAAGATCAGCCTGCGTCCGGACTGGGCTTTTCTGCGTGCGAATCCTTCGCTTGTGCGGAGTTACCTTGTTTATACCGGTTTCCTCATCGTTTCTGCGGCTACCACTACCTTGGCGCCCACTCTCTCTTCCTTCTTCGTGACGGCCAAGATGGGCCTGGACAGTACGGGTGTGTTTGCCATCGCGACTTACATGGCGGTCATGGTCAGCGTACCTTATCGCTCAGTAACTGCCATCGCTTCGCCGCAGTTGGCGCGCGCTATCAAAGAGCAGAACCGCGAAGAGGGATCAAGGCTCATCCAACAAGTGACACGCAACCTGCTCCTTATCGGCGGATTTATCTTACTGACCATTTGGCTGAATATCGACCTTATCTTCCATATTCTGCCGAATGGCGAAATCTATGCGCCCGCGAAATACGTGGTGCTCATCCTGGGTGTCAGTCAATTGGTTTTGGCTACATTCTCTATTTGTCTCACAACGCTTAACTACTCGCGTTTTTACGCGCTGAGCCTGCTCCTCTCGCTGATTTTAACTATCAGTGCACTGGTGTTGAACAACTATCTGGTGCCTTTATGGGGAATGGACGGCGCAGCAATCAGCAATGTCGTCTCGTACGGTTTGTATTACCTGCTTATCATCGCTACCATTGTACCGCTCTGCCGCGTACACGTAGTGGACAGGAAGTGGACATACGTCCTGTTGCTGCTCCTTGCAATCTTCGCCCTTAACTGGGCATGGCAGACGTACTTACCGGCTCTTCCCCTTTGGGCAGACAGCCTCGTACGCAGCGTTGTTCTTTTAGGCGGAGGAGTCGCCATCGCCTATGCCGCGAAGTTATCGCCGGAGATCAAACAACAAATCAACTCACGCATTAAACATTAAACATCACTTATAACCGTGCGCTATTTTATCACCTTCACATATCGCGGAACGGATTTCCATGGCTCGCAAACACAACCGAACGGGAATACGGTGCAGGCAGAGGTGGAGAAAGCATTCGCCACCATTCTCCGCACACCGGTAGCCTTGACCTTTGCGGGTCGGACAGATGCAGGTGTACACGCCGATAAGATGGTAGCGCATTTTGATGTAGAGAAAGCCGTTCCGGCGAATTTCGCAGCGCGGCTCAACAACTTACTACCCGACTCGATCGCTATCCGCGATATCCTACACGTTACTGATGAGGCGCACGCACGTTTCGATGCACTCGAACGCACGTACCATTACCGCATAACGTTGCGCAAGGATCCATTTTCCTATCAAACACGTGCCCGCATCGGAGGTATCCTAGACTTTACTGCCATGAACGAGGCAGCCAAATCGCTCTTAGGCCGGCAGGACTTTGCGTCATTCTGCCGCGTGCACACCGATGTGAAGACCACTATTTGCGATGTGCGCGAAGCTAAATGGGTTGTAGAAAATGAGTATGAGGCCTATTTTGTCATCACGGCGGACCGGTTTCTCAGGAACATGGTGCGCGCCGTTGTCGGGACACTCTTTGACGTAGGAAAAGGCAAGATGACCAAGGCGCAGTTGGAAGATATCATCGCAGCGAAAGATCGCTGTAAAGCAGGCCATTCAGCGCCGGCTGAAGGTTTGTCGTTAGTAGAAATCAAATATCCTAAAAATCTATTTATATGAAAAGATTGCCTCTTTTGCTGCTCGTAGCAGCCTTTTTGAGCGCGTGTACCGCGTCTGAGTACCAAATGACTCAACAACGCGACATTGATGCACTGATCAAATCAGCTTGCTTTGAAATGCCGAAAGTGCCGGTGCCTTCATTCCCTGACCGCACGTTCAACATCATGGACTTCGGCGCGGATCCTACAGGTGTCGTATTGGCCACTGAGGCCATTCAGACGGCCATCGACCAGTGCACGGAATCCGGAGGAGGAACAGTCGTAATACCGGAAGGTATCTATTTGACCGGTCCTATCACACTGAAATCCAACGTACGCTTGTTCACCGAGAGCAACAGTGTCATCATTTTCTCGCACGACCTCGACTTATACGAGATCTACGACGAGTGGTTCGAAGGCATTCCTACCAAGCGTTGCACGAGTCCGCTCAATGCACGCGATGCAGAGAACATCGCCATCACCGGTCATGGTTCTTTCAATGGTAACGGCGACTGGTGGAGACCGCTCAAGAAGAGCAAGATAGCTCCGGGACAATGGAAGAAACACCTCAAAGAGAAAGGCGGTATCGTAGCCAACGATATCTGGTATCCGGATAGCGCATCGCTGCTCGCGCAGAGTTATTGTCTGGACCAGAACGTGCCTGTCATCACCGATGACAGTCTCTGGCAAGTAGTGAAGTCGTTCCTGCGTCCGGTAATGTTGCATTTCGTAGGCTGTAAGAACATTCTGTTAGAGGGTGTTACTTTTGAGAACAGTCCGGCATGGAACCTCCACCCGATGTGCTGCGAAAACCTGATTCTAAATCATCTCAATGTTCGTAACCCCTGGTATAGCCAGAACGGCGACGGCGTGGACGTAGAGAGTTGCAAAAATGTAGTAATCTCCCATTGCTCCTTCGACGTAGGCGATGATGCTATCTGTATGAAGTCCGGCAAGGACAAACCGGGTCGCGACAGAGGTATTCCTACGGAGAACGTGGTTGTTGACGACTGCGTGGTATATCATGGTCATGGTGGCTTTGTCTGCGGATCGGAGATGTCCGGAGGTATTAAGAACGTACAAGTGAGCAACAACCTCTATATCGGTACAGACGTAGGTCTGCGCTTCAAGAGTACCCGCGGCCGCGGCGGTGTAGTGGAGAATATCTACATCAACGGCGTGAACATGGTGAATATTCCGAACGAAGGACTGCTCTTTGACCTCTTCTACGGGGGTAAAGGCGCAGGCGAAGAGACGGAAGAAGAACTCGCTGCACGCATGAACGCCCAGGCACCGGAGGCGAGCGAAGAGACGCCGGCCTTTAAGAACATCGTTATTGAGAATGTAAAAGGCTCCAATATCAAACGCGCCATCTATTTCAACGGCCTGCCGGAGATGAAGATTCAGAATGTCACCTTGCGCAATATCACCATCAGTGCTACTGAAGGCGCACTCTTCCGTCAGACGAACGGTCTCATTATTGACAACGTGGACATCAAAGCGAAGAAGGGCGAAGCATTCTCTCTCGCTCCGACGGTAGAGAATGTAAAAATCAATTGATCATTCCTTCAAAATGTCAAATTACCGAAATATCGGTATAGCGTTTTTAAGTCTGTTACTCGCGGGTTGCAGCCCGCGGGTAGCGACTTCTTTTTGGAAAATCGGTACGCCTGCCGACTCGACCGTTACAGGCTACACCGTCATTCATGCGGAGGGGAAAACGCGTCATTGCTACCCTATTGAAGCATGGAGCGACGGACCGTTAGTGGACACCTACCATCAGTTGCACCATCATGGCGTAGCGGTAGAGAGCGAACTCATGGCGTATCGGATCTATTTCGACAAGAAACAGACCATTGATCCTTATTGCAAACGAAAGCCGCAGTTGGAGTTGGCGCATAGTCATTGGTATCCGAATGACAGTCTGCTCGCTGCAGGGTACGGCGATGATATCTTACGCGTCTCCGGAACGGTAGGCGTCGGGTCAGTCAAATATTGGAAGGACAAACTTCGCCACATAGAGGATGTCGGTGAGCGGCAACAATGGATTGTCAAAAAGAGCCGCAAGAAAGCGACTATCGCTGTGTGCGATGTCGATTGGACTGTACCTGACGGCAATCAGGAAGATCCGGAGAGACGGAAAGTCATTGACTTGAATGTAGAATACACGATGCGTGCCGGACATCGGGATATGCGATGCGATGTCAAAGCGTCCGAGCCGATAGAAGGTCTCTGTACCGGCGTGCAGACTATTCCGGCCAAAGGAGGCAAAGACACGACTACGATTATTCTGGAGAATGGCGTGCTTCTGGCTTCATGGGGAACCGACTGGCCTGTGAATGACAGCGCCAAATACGCTAAAGAAACAGTCGGCTTGGGAGTATTTATCCCGAAGAAATATGCCGGTGAATTAAAGCATGACAAACAGAATAATTTGTGTATCTTAACCTCCCTTCCCTTAAGGGCGGGGGTAGGCCTTCACTTCTACCTCACTTGTTGCGGAGCGACCAAAGAAAACCACCCCGTGGCACGGAATGCCGAGGAGTGGCTTGTATATCTTCGCCGATGGGCTAAATCTCTTAAGTAATACTACTGTATTTACGTTACCATCTCGTTACCATTACGGACGTCACTATACCGTTTGAGTCCGTTTTTTGTACACCGCGTACGCTGCAGCCAAAGCAGTCATAAAGAGCCAGACTTCTTTTCCTTCGGTTAGCGGGACATCACACGTACATGAGTCACACGTACAGCCGTCAAGCAAATCACATTCGCAAATATCGCAAACATCATCTCCATTTTCATCGATGCAATGTTCACAATCAGGGTTTGGCTCTCCATGCCCGGGAGTATTAGAACGCCGGGGGAAAAAATGGCGTCCTGTATCATATGTCGTGACTCCTCCTTGAATAGCGGAAGCCGATGTCTGTATGCCGCGCACATCAAACGGATTCGCGGATACTGCATCGCTGCTATTTGCCATTCCGCGGGTAATCGCACTTGTAGAGCCCATAGTAGCCATTGGGGCCTGCGCCATAGTGGTTATGCCGGAATGGGAATAACTCTGCGACCGGTGCATTGTAGTATGGATATATCCGCTTCGTCCTGCGCCTTTGTATGGAGACGCATAACTCAGCGCAGAGGCATACAGCGCACACAGCAAACACGTTATTATTGTAAATACCTTTTTCAAACTAATACTTTTTTATGCCCTCGTCACGAGGGGAATGCATTAGCGCACGACTGCGCCCACTGCATTGTACAGCACACCATTCTTGAGGATAAAGAGTCGGTCACCCTTTATGAACTTATGTGCTTTGGATTCCTTCTCTACATTTTCAATGTCTGTCGTGATAGCAGGCACATTCTCACGTTCCACAATCTGGAAACGATCTTCAATCATGCTATTCGGTTCGGCAAAGAATGTATATTCTGTACCTTCGTTAATATCTATTGTTTCATTCGTTTCGCTGTCTAACAATGCTATTTCTGTCTCGCTATTCAGATGAGTAAACAGCAATGTGTAAGCAGTCTCCTCGCCCGTACGCACACCTACGCGCGTTCCTATAATACTGTTGGTAGCATTGACCGATAATTGCTCTTCTCCATTTATTGTGTAGATATCCATGTCACCGCTCATCATTTTACGGGCATCATAGCCGCTCTCATACATATCATCATAGTTCTCAGACTCTAATATATATACGTGATCGGTCCAACCATTAGCGGTAATCGTCACTTTCAGTGATCCTAATTCTTCCTGCTCGTCTTTCGTATTCTTCGGGGCGCGAAGAGGTTTGTTCTCACGCAAATCGGAGTAGTTTGCATTCCAGACCAAACGATTATAATCTAAATTGATCTTTGCATCGTTATCAGTAGCTTGTACAAAGAATCCTTGCATAGACGGAATAATTAAAGGATAACCGAATGTCGAAGCCATTTCTGCAGCGTTTGCAACAGGAATAGACAGGAACTTGCCGGGGGCATTGACATCCTCACCCGGATTCTCCGATTGTGCTTGTGTTCCTGTATTCAGCACACTGATTGTCGGTTCTGCATTTATAAAGTCCGATGTAGAGAACCGGGAAATGTCTATCGGAGCAGCATAACTATTAGCAAGCGCATTGTATCCGTCTGTAGAGAAAGTCAGATCTTCCGTTCTTTCTCCTGCTCCGGAAACTAATGTACCTGTATATGTTAATTTCATACCGGCAGCATCTTTATATTGCGTTGTTTCATATCCCACGAACGGAGAGAATGTCAGCGTAGCTCGATTGTTAACCCAATTATTGGTAGCTTCATCCCAACTGTATATCCAACTCTTGGTGTAAACAGATTTAGCGGCAACTCCGGCATCAGCTATAGGAGCGCCTACAACTTGCCATGCTGCTTTTTGCGTTTCTCTTTCAGCCTTATTATAATAGCCGATAGAGAACAATTCTACCGTAGCTTCCGGCATAGGTTGAGTGCTATAAGGCGAAATGCGGAGATAACCCGTCTGGCCCTTAAGAGCGCCATCTTCTGCTGTTCCGGCCTTGAGAATCAATTTCTCTGCAGACGCACCTCTTACACCTCCGGCACCTACTGTCAAACCGCCATTCGGAGCAATAGTTACTGTTACGGGGTTACCAGATTTGTCATTCTCTATAGTTAAACTATATACTTCTACCTCCTCATCAATAATTAAGTCATGCTGAACATAAACAGCGTGATTTTTGGTCGGCTGTGACTCACGATCCCAGTTGCCGCCTATCTGCCAATCGGTTGTCTCTCCCTCTACGGTCTCACCCTTGAAGATATACTCTTTTCTGGAAATACGGGTAAGGGTTATATCCTCATAAACTAACCATGCACCCGGCACATACGACGGGTTCTTGATTCCATATCGAAGAGTACCGGTGGTTTTACCCGGATCTGCTTCAACATATACATACACATCGTTCAGATAGCGGTTCTCTTCGTCATATGCCAAATCTGCGGAAGTTAGCGTAGCCGGATAATAATGTCCCTCATGCAATTCATCGGAAGGATCAAGTTGAGCCTGATAAGAGTCATACACAGATTGAATAGGATATTTCACATCGTTGGCATACACATAAGCAACTACACTTTCTTTTCCCTCGTCATGACATTTCCATGCATTTGTAGAAGGCGAAGTACGATAAAATGCTTTGACTGTTAATCGATAGAATCCCGGTTTGAGAGTGTCCACCATTTGATCATATACGGCATTCGTTCCTGCAACACCACTACGGTATTCTCCGGTTTGTTCTCCTAAAGCCAAAGCAGGAATGTCCACAGGTACTTTTTCAAAATCATTTGTCTTAATCTGGGTGCGAACCTTAGCAAGCGTGTTTACATCTGTTCCAAAGTCAAAGGCGGCGGCGGCTGATGCTTCCCTGTCCAACATGGTTGTAATGAATGAAGCATGCTCCGTATAATCCTCCATACGCCATTGAGTAGCCAATGTCACATTGTTTGTTAGAGCTAACGCATTTGTTTCGTCTATTGTTACATAATATCCCTTATGGCTATCCGTCACCTCGTTGCCGCTTTGGATCGTCAGTATACCTCCGTCATTATTGATTTTCCACATGTTATCTGTATTTGCCGCGGTACCATCATCGGTGAATAATTCATGATTATCCGCCTCATAGAGATATTGTTGGTTATCCAGATAGAGGAAACGCGTATATATATTGGTATTATCGCGCGTATAGCGACTAATCCGGCATGGTATTCCAAAAGGTCCAACGACAGCCTGCGTTCCCCATTTAGCGCCGCGGCTGAGATATTTACCATCTTGTTCAGCGCGGAGATATTTGTATCCCACCAATTCGCTGACATTAATATTTTTAAAGTACCCCCAATAGTTTCCTCGATACGTAAAACGCAGGAAACGGGTTGAAGGTTTCAACTCTATTTCTGAGAAAGTTTTGCCATCGGTCTCTTTATATCCATAATACCAAACTGTTGACCAGTCGCCACTCACTCCCGTAGAAGACTCTTCCACTTGCCACATATGCGATGTTCCTGTACATAATATTGAACCGCTTTGAATGGTGAATGAAAGTTTTCCGGGGGTCTCAGCAAACTCAATTACGAAATTTTTTCCCTCATGTTCCCATACCCAATCATCCGTCAAGTAGTTATTTCCTCCTAAGAATATACCACCGTCATCCCATTTACATTTAGACCCGGCTTGCACATGTTTAGTATAAAAAGTATTATCTGTTACTTGGAACGGCACAGACAAATCCGGACGTTTACGGGGTGTGAAGGTATAGGATGCAACACCTGACTCAAAATCTGCATTAGCTGCTTGACGCACAGTAATCGTCACTTCACTTCCGGTATTATATATGCGCAAAATACCATTTTCATCCACCTTAGCAATGGACTCATTTGAAGAACTAAAAGTCAAGGGGACATCCAGATTTGTAGAAGATGCTACGTTCGCAATGTTAGAATTGAAATAGTACGGCAAGCTATTAGGATTCCAAGTAAACTCCGGCCTGTTTTTACCAAAGCGTCTTGCTTGAAGGACTATGCTATCTCCTCTACCGGCATTATCTGTAATTACCAAACGAGCGGTATAGGGTGTAGTACCTCTATTCTCCCCCATATTATCAAAACGTATGTCCAGGTGGGCAATTCCATAAAAATCACGGCCGGTTCCTACTATTGTAGTTGGAGACACAGTAAAATACGAAGCATCGGCGCCTTTTATCTCGACATTAGTTATACGGCCGGCGTTAGCATGCTCAAAAGTTGCCGTTTTTGCTTGTTCTCCATATTCCAGTCCCTGATCGCCAAAATTCAACATCCCTTCGGGGGTGATTTTAAAGATATTTCGCTCTGTTACACGTATATTCGTATAATTCGCGTTAATCGTTCCATTATATGTAAACTTGATATAACGGGATGTAGCAGAAAGTTGCACTTCGTTTCCATTGGTTGTTTCTTCGCGCTCATTATTCATCCATACCGGCGACCAATCTATTCCGTTTGCACTTTCGTAAACGATACACATCCGCTCGAAAGGCAGCATTACATACGTCTCCAGCGATTTATCGAAATACAATTTATCCGGCACTCCTTCAAAGCGGATAATAGCATAGCCGTCTTCGGCATCTGTGGGATTATCATCTCCAAAACGATACCCATTACCATTCCATACTGCATACGAGAAAGCACCTGCAGGCTCAAATCCGGCATGGTTACCGCTTGACAAAGTAAACGGCACATGGATATTTGCATTATTATAGGGATGAATAGTATATGTCTTCTCGTGCGCGTTCCATTTATAATTCTCCGGTTGCGACACTGTAATATGTGCATCTTCTGCCACATTATACACACGCAACGTATTATCTTCATCTACTTTTGCGGAAAACTCATTATCAGAAACAACGGTATATGGCACTTCTCCTGTGGTAAAGAAGATATTTGTCTTGGTGGTATTATAGAAATAATTAAATGTATAATTCGTCTCTACATCCCCGTCCCATGTAAATGCAGGAGTGCGTTTGTTGACAGTAAAGTTAAACTCAAAAACACCTGCATTGATTGATGAGGTTTCAGCTTGCGTAAAACGGATAGTTGCAGAACCTGCATTGTGAGCGATGATTTTATTCTCACTTGCATTATACTCAATAACTTGTCCATCACCATTGTTTATTGAGTTGCTTATGTTTGTATTGATAATTTCCCAACTTATTCCATAGGTATTAACAAAGGTAAATGCGTCCTCGGATTGCTCATCAACGCTCAATGTTGTTTTGCCACTCGTCACATTCGGTGTTAATTTGTTTACCCAATTTGCATAAAGGGTAATATGATTTGCATACACCCAGTTTGTACTTGCATCCGTGTATGTGCCTGCATTTGCCAATACGTTTCCGTTTCCATCAATAATCTTTGTTCCGTTGCCGTTTGTTGCTGTATAGTATCCATCAAACACTTTACCTGTTTTGGTCGGAATTGAGATAGCAGAAGTTAGGTTCGTATTAGCATCAAATGTCACACTGATACTCGTTGTTCCTGCTGATGTTGCCGATTGATTGTCTAAAGTAATCGTATAAGAGTTCGGAGTGAATTTAGCATAATACTTAAAGGTTGGATTATGTTTTGCAGCTATTTCATCTGTTGACCAAGGAGATGATGTACCAGAAGCCGTATTCGAGCAACTTGCATCATTATTATGCCAACCGGAGAAGGTATAACCGGTGGCAGCATCTGCATAGTATTTTGCGTAGGCATTAGTAGATCTGAATATATCTTTTGTTGCCTCTGTAGTTCCTTCTCCATTTTTCACGTACCCTGTTTCCGCTTCTTTTGAATGACCTGTGATAGGATGTTTCCATAGTTCTACTTTCGCCTTTCCTTTTCCCACGCCAACTCCTACAATAACTTTACAATCATTTCCCCACACGTTGGTATTCATACCAACAAGCATAAGGATAAGCAATAAAACATTAAGAAAATGCTTGGAATTATGACTAATATTCATCTTTTTCATACCTAAATTTCATTTAATACCCATTTTTGCTAAGTGGAGTTGTCAAAATATACGTTTATTAAGCAATTGTGTGCATATTCCGCATTTCCACCGCGAAAAAAGTGCGCAAAATTAATATTTTTATTTGAATCGGGCAAATAATTGCGTTTTTTTCTTAAGTTCATATAGTCGAATATTAAAATACGGCACTTTTTATATTTTACAACATATAAAATACACGCCTGTATTGCACAATTCAAAAAAAAGCAGTACTTTTGCGGCGAAATTATAAAATAAATGAGTAGAAGAGACGGAAATAGAGCGATGTATCGCAGGTGGATATACATGGTCGTTGCAATCCTTGCATCGGTCTTTATGCTGTTTCATCCGGCATGCCGATTTTTAGAAGACAAAGGTGTTCGATACGTTCGCAGTTTTTCTATGACGCAGACAGAGATCATCGTTACTCAGACGGATTTAGAAACAAATGCCGACACCGTTACAGCAACGATGTCGGTCAAGGGTTTGTATTATTGCGTGATTGCAATGATAGTCGGTTCAAGTCTTTGCTTCCTGTGCTTTTTCGATGACAAATGGCGTATTATTCTTGCCATCATCACGGCATGTATTGCCGGCCTTTATTACGTTCTCTTTGTGTATTATATTTTCCAGATAGCGGATAAGCAGTTTGCCACTGTCTATCCGAATTTTGTAGTCATTCTGCCTGCCATCATCTGCCAGATGATGCTTCTCACGAGGCGTAGTATTTTCCAGGAGATAGCAGATACGGAGGAAGAAGGCTCCGAGGAATAGATTAATCCTGAATCACTCCGGCGTCCCGCCAGGAAGCTATCGTTGCTTCGACATCCGTCATAGCTTGTTCCGGCGCAACTTCATATTCTGCGCATAAAGCCTTGCATAAATCAGCCGTGTCAAAGCCGCCATGAGAAGCGGTGCACTCTTCCGCGGCTTTCCAGAGAAATGCGGCGGTCTCGTTGAGGGTGATCATCTTATTGAAATTGATGAGCGCCATGGATTCACCTACTAAAATATACTCATTGCCTAACTTACGCAGGCGAAAACCTTCGATTGTTGTCATATCATCGTATGTCTATAAATTTTTAACAAAAAGCCCCGGAAAGGCAATAATGCATGCCATATCCATCCTCGTGTAAGCAGTTTAGCGCGTCCTTTCGGGTTTTCTATGCGGCGCACTCTTCCTATAACATCCGTTGTACGGCATGTTTCTTCCCCTTGCAAGTTACCATCTCCTTGTAAAACAAGGAGTTCGCCTTGTTCGTCGTGTTCTATTCTCACGAGCCGATGTAGCACATAAGCAGGTTGTCCTCCCGGCTGCGTAGCATGTACCAGGAGTATATCCCCGCGGCGCGGAGGACGATTAAGCGCCGTCAGGATGACGCTGTCTCTGTTTCCCTCGATGAACGGTCGCATACTATCGCCGGAAGGAGTGAACCGCACTTCCTTCTCTTCGGCTAACAGTCGCGCCAATTCAGGGACCAATATATCATTTTCTACCTTCATACTAATTAACGACTACCCGCAGGCAATGGCAGGGCTCGTAGTAATATACCCAAGATCGGAAATCTACGCGCTTGGAACCTTTTGTATTTTCCACCTTGATATAATAATTCCCCTTCGCTGGCAAAGTCACATCGATATCTGACGTTCCATAAACTGCAGAGGAAGATACGTCAGTCCAACTACTATTATCTTCTGATACATATACTTTTATCCACGTAGGAGGCTCAGAACTATACGCATGAGTCAATTGGACTTTCACCAGATTCTCTATAGCCGGTGATGTTTGCATCGCACTATTCTGATTTGGAAGGCTTATTATAAATCGCGAGGAGCCATCCAAATTAAATGTTCCGCCATCAGAACCGGTATAAGTGACTAATTCTGTTTCTCCGACCGCGTAACTACCGGGGCGATTAGGGAAAGTTAGTTCACTTTTGGACGCCATATCGTTAAAATCGTGCGTAATAGCAACACTCTCAGCCCTGCAGAATGCAGAACTGAGAGTGCTTAAGCTGATTAGCAGTATTGTTGCTATTCTTTTCATTTATCGGATTCTTTCGCCGGTAATGTTGAATTCTTCGTCACCACGGACAATTACGATTCTGCCGTCACGAATCGTCTTAAATGCTGCGGGTTTTGCAGCCTCTACATCTCCGATAGCTGTTTCTCCACCGCAGGAAGTGCTGTAGTTGCTGTACGAAGCACCTCCTTCGCCACCGATCTCCAAATCGAAGTACTCGGTACCATTGATATTGCTCGTTGCATAAGCACCGAACACATTATACTCACCGGCACGGAAAGCGAGTGCACGACCGGTATTGGCAGTAGAGTTCACACGCCAAGTACCTTCTGTACCATCCTCAATATTCCATTGCTGAGCTGTAGTGGACAGACTTACGTTGGTTTTCGAACCGTTCGACAGATACTTGCCATCGGTTGCGATAGAGAATCCGCCGTCGTTCGCAGGAGTCAGCACAAAGTCAGCAGCTTCGGATTCGGTTGTTGTACTCTGAAGTTTATTGTTGCTGACCGTAGAAGTGGCATAATATTTCGTATCCCCCACTTGAGCGTAGATCTTAAATGTACCGCCTGTACTGCCATCAAAAGCAGCTTCGCCGCCTTCTCCGTCTTGGGTTGCGAAAACAGCATAGAAGGTAGTGGGTTCTGTGATGGCTGCCCCGGCTTGTACGAAGGTCGGTGCATCATCGCTGCGGTAATTCTCAGTAGCGGTCCATCCTACGAATACTTTGCCCTCGCAAGCTGTCGGTTCACTCTCCGGCAGAACAATCTTGCCCGTAGAAGTGGTCTTGGCGAACTCTGCGCCGTCGGCTTTCCATGTCAGCTCAAACGGATCCACTACCGGTACGGGTTCCTCGATATAGGTAAGGGTCACAATCTGGTTGCTCTCCTTGATGTTCAAGAGCGGCTTGCCGGAAACACCCGACCAGGAAGTCTGCTTGCCTGTTCCCGGGAAGGGGTTCTTCGGGCAATTGTCCGTCTCGCCGTCCCAACCGATCTTGGTTCCACTAGCGGAAACAATGGTATAGAGCGGAGCTCCACTAGTACTTGAATTATTCGGCGCATTATTTGTCCATGCAGTAGCATTGAAGTTCACTTTCCAGATCAACAAGCCATGACCGGTAAGCGGAGCATCCCATCCTTGTGCCTGGCGGTTCTCAATATAATAGCGCAGACCAGAAGTAGTCGGATCGACATATTTGCCGGAAGCGTTAATTTGGTACGCCTGATAGTTCTCCGTTCCGTTGGCGTAAAGCGTGAGGTTCTGTCCCTCGCTACCCAGGTTAATCGGTGTATGCCATCCGAAGAAGTCTTTCTCCCACGGATCGTAATTCGGCGGGCAGTGACCATCGGCATTGTAGGAACCGCCATCCATGATATTCCAATCGTTCGGTGTTTTGTTTCCTTCATATACGCTGCCATAGGAGGTATCATACAAATCCGGCAGACCCATTACATGTCCGAACTCATGACAGAGGGTTCCGATACCGCCGAGCGCGTTACCGGACAACTCCGATGACATAGCATAGTTGTCAATCTTCTTACCGCCCAGTGTGCGCTGCGCATTGGTATAGGTACAATAGCCATTACTGATTGCCGAAGTCACATCCCAGTTGTGCGGCCAAATGGTGGTAGCTGTTCCACCGTCCGCTTGTCCTTTACCGGCATAAATGACGTATACGAAATCTACTTTCCCATCGTTATTGGAGTCGTAGTCCGCCCAGTTGATGGTGAATTGTTGGTTCGCCAAGATGCAGGCTTCAACCACTGCATCGGTAGCATGTTGGTCATCACCTTCATCTTCTCCGGGTTTGTCCGTGCCATAGTACGATACATTACGGCTGAGGTCCACCGGTCCGAAGACATCAAACTGCGGACGATAGGTTCCGTTGGATTGATCCGCGAAATACTGACCAGCGGAGGGATAACCGCTATTAACAGTACAATTGAGCGAGTTACAGAGCTCATCAAAAGTAGCCTTGGTATGACCGGATTTCATCTGACTGTCTTTGAAGTTCGCCAAGATCACCACACCCTTCGGCGCCAGGTTCGGTTGTGTGCCGACATCTTTGCGTTGGCGGCGTGCTACACCCTTAGCGCGTCGAGCTTTCGCTACCGCGGGCGTAGGAGCCTCGCCTACTATTTCGTACATTCCATTGATTTCACGAACTTGCTGTCCTTCACGGTTGATCATGTAGTGATAAAACTCATCACCCATTTGCTGTACCTCGATTGTGGTACCGTCGGCTTGCGTACGGGTTTGCCATCCGCGTTTAGCGGGAACTGCATATGCCATCATCGCGATGATACATACAGCGAATAAAGATACGATTTTTTTCATTTTGTTGGGTTAAATTTATTGTTTTTTCGTTAATTATTTGCGTTTTTTCGATTTAATGTTCTATTTATATTTCCACGAGTGGAAAAGCGTGCAAAGTTACGGCTTTTTTGTCAAATACGCAAATTTTTGAGGCGAAAAATGCAATCTGCGTGTATTTTTTGACGAAATGTGTGCAAAATCTAATTTTATTCCTTAATTGTATTGCGTATATGCGCGAAAAGTTGTATCTTTGCGATGTTTTAACTGATATTTTTACAAGAAACATAGTGCAATAACTATACCATAACACTTTTTTTACTAACCCAAAATTCATTTATTATGAAGAAAATTTTCACAATTGCAGCTGCGATGTTAGCAAGTTTTACGCTGATGGCGCAGACAGCGATCTTCGGCCCGTTCACGGTTAACACCGGAACGAACGTGAAAGATCAAGAAAACGCTGTGAACGGTGGAATTGCTGTTCTTTCTAAAATTTTCGATTCAGGAGGCAGCAATGAAGTTACTATTGCAGACCAAACATTCTACAAATTTAGTTCTTCTACCGCCGTTAAGTGCACCCTATCTGAAGGTACTTTTGAGGAAGGAGATTCGATTGAAGTAATCGTTGCCTCCCACGCATCAAGCAAGAAAACAACCGGTGTAAAATTGAACAACAGCATTGATGTTTTTGGAGAGGTTCCTGGTGGCGAAGCTGCCAAGTTTTCGTACATCGTAAAGGCAGAGGATGGAATTGCAGGTCAAAACAATTTTACTGTCAACCGCTACAACAGCGATTCTAAATTTGGCACTATTACGGTTTTCCGCGAGAGTGTAACTCCTTCAACCGATCCTGTATCGGAAGTCACTGTGACCGGTCCGACAGAGGGTTTTGTTGGTATTCCTGTTACGCTGAAGGCCAAGACCGACAAGAAAGCCGACAAGATCTGGTGGACCGACAAATACGGCACCACTTTGAGCGAAAAGGCTGAGTTTACTTTCACGCCGGAGGCGGAAGGAGAAGTTACCTATACTGCTTGGGCTGAGAATGAATATAATGTATCTCCGGCACTCAAGGAGCATACTCTTACTATTGCCGGCAAATTATGCGGTGAGTTGATCAAGGCCACCCATACCGGCGGCAAGACTGCGACGGTAGAAGGTGTTATCGGCGGTACGGCCGACAAGAACACAGCCAATGACAGTAAATTTAGTGGCAAGGGCCAATATTTCGGTATCACCTTGGCTTCGGGCACATTCCTGGCAGGCGATGAGCTGAATGTACATACCACCACCGCAGCAGAACAAGGCACACTTGCCATCTACGCTGACAAGGCAGGCGAGACTCTGCTCTATGACAGCGAATCATTTGGTGCAGAAGGAGACAACATCATTTATCTTCCGGCAGCATTGAATGATCTCTCCACACTTTATATCTGCCGTACAGCAGACAACAACTGGAACGGCTTTGTAGATTTCATTTCCGTCACTCGTTCTTGCGAAGCAAGCAATAATGCCAACATGGCTCGCGTTTATGCACAGACAGGTCCGGACGAGTTCCATGATTTCGTACGCGAAGGAGATGTTTTCTCTATTGAAGTTCCGATGGAGATTGGTGGTATCACCGAAGCCCCTGTATTCTTCGTATTGGAGCATCCGAAGGCTACCGCCAACGAGACCAGTCCGTTCAACGCTCCTATTCCTGAAGTAGGCGCGGATCCTATCGAGAAAGTGATTACTGTTACAGCGGAAGACGGTGTTACCACACGTGACTTCACGCTTCGCGTGGCTCGCAGATCCGAAGCCAGTCATGATGCTACTCTGAAGAGCCTTGCAGTAGAAGGTTTCACCCTTGATCCGGCCTTTGATCCGGCTGTATTTGAATACACGATCACCAAGCCTCACGGAAGCGCTAATCCGGGTACAGACAAACTCGTTTTAGAGCCGAATGACGATAGTGCTCACACTGAGAAACTTGCCGAAGGCGATGACCTCAAAGTGGTAGTTACAGCAGAAGATGGCGAGACGAAATTGACCTATGTGATTCATATCGTAGAGGCAGCAGCCAAGAAAGACCTGCTTGAGGTTTCATTCAGCAACGGCGTTCATGGTTTCATCAAGGACGGTAACATCCAGGTTCCGTATCTGGCAGGCGAGGCAGAGCCTACATTCGCAGGTGTTAAATTCTGGAATCCGGACGGCGAGCCGACAGCCGCTATCGAGGAAGGCCAACTGGTTGTAACCGGCATTGACGACAAGAAAGCTACATATACGCTTGAGTTCATTCCTATTACTCCGATGGAATTTAGCGAGGAAGAGGTTGTGTTCAGCGAGGTTCCGAGTTACATCTTCTCCGTTTACGGGTTTGACGCAGATAAGGGTGTTAAGTTCTCGAAGGATGTTGAGGAAGCCGGCACCCGTCGTATATCCGAAGGAAGAGACCGTATCTATTTGGCACTGCCGGCAGCCGGCAAGGTAATTCTCACCTCGGGTACCGGCGCAGAGCGTCCAGTTACTATCACAGTGAACGGAGTAGCATCTTCTGTCACAAAGACGGCAAAGAAAAACGAAGCTATTGAGATTGGTCTGAGCACCGAAGGCAACAACTTTGTAGCAATCGAGAGCAACGGCAACAACGGTGACGGTGGTTTCATCAAACTGCAACTCAGCCAAGACAAGCCGATGGCTATCGACTACACGACGGATGATGTTAAAGCCGTTAAGTTCATTCAGAACGGTCAGATCTTCATCCTCCGCGGAGAGAAGATTTACACCATTACGGGTCAAGAGTTGTAACAAACCTACCCCCAGTCCTTCCATAAAAGGAAGGAAGTCATAAAAAAACAGCTCGCAGCAAAATGCGGGCTGTTTTTATGTATGACCATAGAGCCAACAGCCGGAGGGCTAAGTACCTTCCGCCCCTCTTCCGTCCCTCTTCCGTCCCTAATTATCACGTACTTACGACGTACTTACGACGCACTTATCACGCACTTATCACGCACTAATTTGTACTATTAACATCTTTGGTATTATATACTATGTATATAATACTGGCGTTTTTGCGAAAACAGACAGGATTTTAAGCCGTAAAAAGGAAAAACGATTATTTTGAAAAAAATCTTGCATATTTGGATTTTTTGTTGTAATTTTGCACGGTTTTTGTATATCTTACGGATAAAAGGACAGTTTATGCAGATACTACGACACATAGGAGAATATACGTTACTGATGGGCAAGGTACTTCGTTTGCCGGACCGTCAGCGAATGTTTTGGCGGCAGTACAGCCGTGAGTTGGAGAAGCAGGGTTTGCAGAGTTTGCCGATTGTGCTGATTATCTCCATTTTCATCGGCGCCATATTGACCATTCAGGCTAAGACGAATACCGAGAACCCGTTGCTTCCTACCTACACGGTAGGTTTGCTGACTCGCGAGACTTTGTTGCTGGAGTTCTCGAGCACTATTCTCTGTCTGATATTAGCGGGCAAAGTAGGATCGAATATTGCGTCGGAGATAGGTACGATGCGTATTACGGAACAGATTGACGCGATGGAGATTATGGGTGTGAACAGCGCCAACTACCTGATATTGCCGAAGATTATGGCGTTTGTAACCATGATGCCTATGCTGGTGATCATATCTACTGCTGTAGGCTTAGTAGGCGGCTGGGCGGTAGGTGCGTTCACGGATATCATCACCGTACATGACTACCTCATCGGCGTGCAGTACGCGTTCAATCCATACTATGTATGGTACGGAATCATCAAGAGTCTGGTGTTCGCGTTCGTGATCACAAGCATGGCGAGTTACTACGGCTATTACGCGCGCGGGGGTGCGTTGGAAGTAGGCCGCGCGAGCACCAATGCTGTTGTGAACTCGAACATTATGATTTTGTTCCTGGACCTTGTACTAAGTAAATTGTTGTTGTAAAATGTTCGCATATGCTCACAAAGAAGAAGAATAATGATCGAAGCTAAAGATATAGTAAAGAGTTTTGATGGGAACGTGGTGTTGGACCATGTTTCTGCGACGTTGCGTGACGGGGAAGTGAACATGATCATTGGTCAGTCCGGAAGCGGCAAAACCGTTTTCATGAAGAGCCTGATCGGTCTTCATACCATAGACAGCGGACAGATTCTCTATGACGGGCGCGACCTGGCGAAGATGAAAGAGCGGGAGATCCGCGAGTTGCACCGCGAGGTAGGCATGCTCTTTCAGGGCTCGGCACTCTTCGACTCGATGACGGTGATGGAGAATGTGCTCTTTCCGATGGAGATGTTCAGCCGCCAGACTCGTGAGGAGATGGAAGAACGTGCAGCGTTCTGCCTGCGGCGTGTAGAGATGCCGGAACATGTGTGGCATCTGATGCCGAGCGAGATCTCCGGAGGTCAGCAGAAACGTGTGGCGATTGCCCGCGCGATTGTTCTGGAACCGAAGTACCTGTTCTGCGACGAGCCGAACTCGGGTCTGGATCCGAAGACAAGTCTTGTGATTGATGCGTTGATACAGGATATCACGCGCGAGTATAACATCTGTACTATCGTCAATAGCCACGACATGAACTCCATCATGGAGATTGGCGACAACATCATCTTCCTCAAGGGCGGCAAGAAGGAATGGCAAGGCAGCCGCCATGAGATCATGTCGAGTGAGAACGAGGCGCTCAATGATTTCGTCTTTGCCAGCGACCTGTTCAAAAAAGTGAAACAAGCAAACAGTTAAAAACATATGAAAAAGATTCTTATGATGGTAGCCCTGATGGCTACAATGGTGATGGGAGCGCAGGCCCAAGAGGCAGAATCCGCTCCGCAACGACATAATGTACCGGCTTACCGCGGTATCATTGAGAGAGAACAGCCGAACGGATACAAGTTACGCACCTATCTGCGCGGCGATGAGCATTTCCATTGGACGATGACCGAGGACGGCTGGCAGATTCTCGAGAACAAGAAAGGCTGGCTCAAATATGCCAAATTGAACCGCAAAGGTCAAGTGGTAGGTCATTGGCGCAAAGCGCATAACGCAGAGGACCGCGGTCGCTGCGAGAAAAGATGGTTAGAGAAACATGGAATAAAAAAAGTAGTTGCATAAATTAAGTTTTATGAAAAAGTTTATTAGTCTGATGAGTTGTTTGGTCCTCGCCGAGATGGTGATGGCTAAACCCGCGTACCGTGGTCCGATTGTTCAGATCGCCGCTGACGGTACGGAGAAAACAGTGTACATGCATGGTGACGAACATTTCAGTTACATGACCGATGAGGCCGGTGAATGGTTGGACGAGCTGACCCTCCAGCCGATGAGTGCAGCACAGAAACAATTCCGCATGGCGTCGAAAGAGAAGGCACGTCGTGCGCCGCAAGCGACGGATGCCATCAAGGCCGGTGGTCAGCCTAACCTGGCACCGCATGGCCTGGTAATCTTGGTGAATTTCAAAGACAAGGCGTTTAAGACGCCCGTAGATACGATAGACTCCATGCTTACCGGACTGCATTTCACGCGCAAGTACACGTACAAGCGCAAGTCGGGCAGTGAGACGGTTACATACAACATCACGAGTCAAGGAAGTGCACGCCAGTATTTCTGCGACCAGAGTTACGGGCAGTACAACCCTACTTTCGATGTAATCGGCCCTGTGACGATCAGCCAGGACTACATCTATTACGGCGAGCCTGTTAAAGATGCCCAAGGCAACATCACCTCACACGACAAGAACCCGCGTGAGATGATCAGAGAGGCATGTCTGTTAGCGGACGCAGCCGGTGTAGATTTCTCGCAGTATGACAACGACAAAGACGGCTACGTGGACTTTGTGTATGTAATATACGCCGGTTATGGTGAAGCAGACGGCGGTGGAGTGAACACTGTCTGGCCGCATCAATGGGATATGTCGAGTTTAAAAGTCAAAGTTGACGGGAAGACCCTCGGCCGTTATGCTTGCGGATGTGAATTGAACAACATCAGCAAGGTTTATGACGGAATCGGCACTTTCTGCCATGAGTTCAGTCACGTATTGGGATTGCCGGATTTCTACGAGACCAACGATGAGTCCTTGGGTCTGCACACTCTCTGCGATTGGTCCATCATGGATTACGGTCCTTACAACAACGACGGCAACACCCCACCCGCTTACTCGGCTTACGAGCGTTTTTACATGGGTTGGCTCACTCCGCGTCTATTGACCGATCCAGAGCAAGTGACGCTTCAGAACATCAACAATGGTACCGGTGAGTCGCTTATCATCACGGAAAACAACACCTTGCCATCCGTTGGTTGGAATCCGATACCGAGGGTGTTCTATACGCTCGAGACACGGAAGAAAGCAGGCTGGGACGCGTTTCTCCCGGGAGCAGGCTTGCTCATCACAAAGATTACGTACAACCAATCCAATTGGAAGTACAACAAGGTGAATAACGATCCGGACAACATGGGTGTGGATATTCTGGAAGCCAAACCCAACTATAGTTCGAAAGGAGCTGCAACGGATGCTTTTCCTAAAGGCGCTTCGGAATGGAAGGCTTTGGAGGATCATGAGGTCACCAATATCAAGTATACTGCGCTAACTGGCAAAGTGACATTCACCTATCGCGGCGGTACGCAGGGCATCGAAGATATCGAGGACGGCAAGACCGCACAGAAAATACTGCGTGACGGCAAAGTGATTATTCTTCGCGGAGGTAATGAATACGACCTCAACGGACGTCAATTATGAAAATCATCAGTTATAATCTCAACGGCATCCGTTCCGCCATCAGCAAAGGTTTGTTGGATTGGTTAGCGGCGGAGAACCCGGATGTTTTCTGCATCCAGGAGAGCAAAGCGCAGCCCGAACAGATTGATGTACTGGCGATGCAGGAACTCGGATACCACAGCTATATCCACTCCGCAGAGAAGAAAGGCTATTCGGGTGTGTGCGTCTTCACGAAGAAAGAGCCGGACAAAGTGGTCGCAGGTATGGGTAATCCCAAATACGACCGTGAAGGTCGCGTGCTGCGTGTGGATTTCGGCGACCTGACGATCGTGGATGCCTATATCCCCAGCGGCACGACAGGCGACGTGCGTCAGGATTTCAAGATGGAGTTTTTGGAGGATTTCCTTGTATGGGTGAACGAGTTGCGCAAAGAGCGACCGAACATCGTGATCTGCGGAGATTATAACATCTGCCATAAGCCCATTGACATCAATCATCCCGAGCGTCAGATTGGTGTATCGGGTTTCCTGCCTGAAGAGCGCGAATGGATGGACCGATGGGAAGCGAGCGGATTGGTCGATTCGTTCCGCGTGTTCGACCAGAGTGCCGAGCGGTATAGCTGGTGGAGTTGGCGTGCCGGCGCCCGTGCACGCAACGTAGGCTGGCGCATTGACTATCTATGGGTCAGCGAGAGTCTGCGCAGCAAACTCAAAGACGGAAAGATCTTAACCGATGCCGTTCACTCGGATCATTGCCCGGTGATGGTGGAGATCGATTAATTCGGGTTTCCGGTATTACGGTATTACGGTATTACGATAATGGATAAGTTAAGAACAGAACATCTGGTAAAGAAATACGGTAAGCGCACCGTGGTGGATAATGTGTCCATCGAACTTGAGCAGGGCGAGATTGTCGGCCTGCTGGGTCCGAACGGAGCAGGAAAGACCACCACTTTCTACATGACCACGGGACTTATTGCGGCGAACCAAGGAAAGATCTTCCTGAACGATCAGGAACTGACGTCCATGCCGATGTACAAACGGGCGAAGATGGGTATCGGTTATCTACCTCAGGAGGCGAGTGTATTCCGGAAGATGAGCGTGGAGGATAATATCCGCGCGGTGCTGGAGATGACCAATTTCAGCAAGGAATATCAAGCGGAGAAATTAGAGAGTCTGATCAGGGAATTTAATCTGGAACACGTGCGTCATAACTTAGGAGACCACCTGAGCGGAGGCGAACGCCGCCGTACGGAGATCGCGCGGTGTCTGGCTATAGAGCCGAAGTTTGTGATGTTGGACGAGCCTTTTGCGGGTGTCGATCCGATTGCCGTGCAAGAGATACAGGATGTCGTTTGGCGGCTGAAAGACAAGAATATCGGCATTCTTATCACGGACCATAATGTCGATGAGACGCTGATGATTACCGACCGCGCGTACCTGCTGTTCGAAGGTCGTATTCTCTTCCATGGCACGCCGGAAGAGTTGGCGGCGAATCCTGTAGTGCGTCAGAACTATTTAGGACGCGACTTCGAATTAAAGAAAAAGACCCGAGTGGAGTAACATCAACAGGCGGAGCATGAATAAAGCCATACTATATATCGCTGTTTTAACGGCCTTTGTTTTGAGTTCCTGTACGGACAATACTCCTACAGTGAATTTGCAAATCAAATCGTGTGCTGTCATGCCTTCTCCTCGTGCCAGCGCGGCTTCCTGCGCTTTAGACGGGAAAGGATATGTCTTTTCCGGACGCGATGCCAAAGGCACCTATCTGAATGATCTATGGCAGTATGATCCGAGCACAGACACATGGAAACAGTTGAGTCCGTGCCCCGGGAAAGCGCGTGTGAAAGCCGTAATAGCTGCCTACGAAGGGGCTCTCTATCTCGGATTAGGATTCTCTGGGGAGAAAGTGTATGTGGATAGTTGTTACTTACGCGATCTATGGCGTTACACACCTGCTGATGACCAATGGACGAGACTAAAAGACAGTCCCTTCCCTAATACCGTCAGCGGTGTTCCGTGCATTTCAGATGGCCGCATGTATGTCCTTTACAGTACCGGATGGTCCCAAAGCAAAGATATCATCTATTATGATATAGAGAAGAATCAATGGTACGACATCCCTGATACCGGCAAACGTCCGGGCGCATGTTTCGGGGCGACCGGAGCACCTTTCTCCGGACGTTTTTTCTTTGGTACAGGACTGACATGGGAGAACACAAAACAATGGTATGAAGTAGATATTCCCAAAGATCAATGGATCGCTCGCACTTCCTGCCCCGGCAAAGGGCGAGAGTTGTGCGCCAGTTGTGCCACTACGGATTATATCTATCTGTTTGGCGGAAGATATTTTGCGGGAGAGTACACGGGCGGAGAAGTGTTTAGTGAGATCTTGCGTTATTGCGTCGATACCGAACAATGGGAACACTGCGGAACTATGCCATGCGGAAGAAGCGAGAACATGATTGCTTTCTGTATTGACAATATCGTTTATTTCGGCCTTGGAGAGGATGAAAAGGGCACTCTCCATAATACCCTATACCGCATTGAGAAATAGATTATTCCACATAGTGTTGCTTCTTTTTTGCGCAACCAGCGTATGCGCATGGGATTGGTGGCCGTTACCGATGGCGCAACCTGACACATGCCGTGACTCGTTATTCTACGCCGGCGGCGTGAGCGCAGTAGTATCCTCTCCTGCGGGTTCTCCCACTTGGATACATGGTAACAGGAATGGTGAGATTTCGACCATGCCGTATAGCGGGAACATTCATTTAGGAATCATCAAACCTGCCACTCGTCCAAGCCGTTGGTACGATTGGGACGGTGCAGCCGTGTTAAGCGGGCGTATAGCCGGGTCTCCTTCAGAAGTACACGGAACGGGATTCTTCTCCTTATTATACGCACACGCGCGCTTATATGTGTTTGACATCACGGTAGGCATCAAGCCGATATATTCGACGTTGGGGGATGCAGAACTCACTGCCGGCGATTTGCTTTTCTCCAATAACACACATCCTATTCCACGCATCACTATCGGTATAGACCATTATACGGCCTTCCCCGGTTTATACGGCTATGTAGAAGTGCGAGGAGGTGTAACACACGGATGGCTGAAGGATAACAATCCATATATCGCCAACACCCTCTTGCATCATAAATTCATCGGCGGCAGGATTGGAGGCAAGTGGCCTGTCAATCTGACATACGAGTTACACCACGCAGCCCAATGGGGAGGATATGAGAACGGTGTATTGGACTTAGGAAACGACTGGAACAGTTTTGTTCGTGTATTTAGCGGAAAGCAAGGAGGGGCTACCACCATCGAACAACTGAACACACAAGGCAATCACATGGTTAGCCAGTTGCTCTGTCTAACAGCAAAAGGGGAAAAGTGGCATATTGATCTTTATTGGCAGGATTTCCAAGAGGATGGTGCCGTGCATTTCATTGGCGGCCGCCGCAACTCCAAAGATGGCAGATGGGGCATTCATGCGGCTCAAGACGTATGGCCGTTTATTTCCGGTTTCACCTTTGAATGTATCCAGATGACGGATCAATCCGGTCCGTGGCACGACAGGGACGGCATGGTTTTCGGCGGAGACGATTTCTACTACTCGAATGGTGTGTACAAACAAGGCTGGACATATTTTGGCAGGTCGATATGCTCGCCTTTACTCAGTCCGACCAATAGTCGTGTTTGGGCCTATCATGCCGGTATAAAAGGAGATATTTACGGTTACCGCTACCGCCTACTGTGTACGTATTCAGACAACTATGGTACATACCACGTTCGCCTTAACAACCATAACACAGCCGTTCTATTAGAAGTACACAAGACCATCCAAAAAGCATGGGGTCTGGATTTCGGCATTGCCTTGGGAGGTGATTTCGGCACACTATATGGAACCCGTTTGGGAGGAATGATCACTATCAGTAAAAGAGGCATAATTAAAAGTTGGTAAAATGAACATTGTGCAAATACGAGCGGGGTTAGGCAACCAGATGTTTCAGTACGCCTTCTATTTAGCACTGAAACATCATCGACCGGATACGAAGATAGACGCATCAATCTATCGGTACCGTCCGTCCCATAACGGCTATGAGTTAGAGCGTATTTTTGCTATCCATCCCGAACATGCCACTATCGCAGAGCGCAACCAAATGGTGGATATTGGAAAAGATCTATTTTCGGAGATTCGGCGTGCTCTCGGATGGAAAAAGCGCACAACGGGACAACTCGTCATCGAGCCTGACCCTGCACAAGGCTGGTGTCCCGAATTGCTTCATGCGGACAATTGTTACTTGCAGGGTTATTGGCAAAGCGAGAAATATTTTGCCGAAGTAAAGGAACAAGTGCGTCAGGATTTTCAATTTTGTTTGCCCTTGTCTCCTGAAGACGAACAATGGGCAAAGCAAATACAAAACAGCAACAGTGTGAGCGTACATATCCGCCGCGGAGACTACCTCAAGAAACGCCGCGTCGAGGATTATAACGTATGCTCGGTCTCCTACTACCGTAGCGCTGTGAAAACAATACAGGCTCAGGTGGAACATCCGGTTTTTTATGTTTTCTCGGATGAGCCGGAATGGGGAAAAGCGCAAGAGATTTTTCCAGAAGGTACCATCTTCGTCTGCGGGCATACAGGCGAGAAGGCATATATAGACATGCAGTTGATGAGTCTTTGCCGCCATCATATCATCGCCAACAGCAGTTTTTCCTGGTGGGGAGCATGGTTAGGTCAACAAGAAGAGGCCATCACTATTGCCCCGGATACTTGGTTTAAGCATCACATGCGACCTGATATCTTTCCGACTGCCTGGAATACTATAGATATTGATTAAAACGAAATAACATCATGGTAAATATGAATTTTGTAGAAAACAGCAATCGGATTTTTGCGCAAGCAGTGAAAGATTACCATCGAACGGATGATGTAGATTCGCCTATGCCTAATCCATACACGGAAGGTACGATTGAATATGATCTGTATCTCAAGAACTGGATTGATACGGTTCAATGGCATCTGGAGGATATCATTCGTGCCCCGCAAATCGAGCCGAAAGAAGCGTTGGCTATCAAACGGCGGATTGACAAGAGCAACCAGGACCGCACGGATCTGGTTGAGCGGATTGACAGTTATTTTCTGACGCTTTACCATGATGTACAGCCGAAGACCGATGCGCATATCAACACAGAGAGTCCGGCGTGGGCCATTGACCGGTTGAGTATCTTACACGTGAAGATATGGCACATGCAAGAGCAAGCCGAACGCACCGATGTCAGCGCTGAGCAACATGAGAAATGTATGGCCAAACTGGCGGTACTTAAGGAACAACTGGAAGATTTGACCACCTCTATCAGCCAGTTATTGGAAGACTATTCCTCCGGTACGCGTGTTATGAAAGTATATCGGCAAATGAAGATGTATAACGATCCTACGCTGAACCCCGTTTTGTACGGGAAAAAGAGTTAGCACATTACACATTGAAACGGCTACTGATCATACGATTTTCCGCGCTGGGCGATGTGGCACTGTTAGTGCCTTTAGTTCGTGCGGTCGCTATACAACATCCTGATATACAGATTACGATGCTCTCACAGCAACGTATGGCAGATTTATTTGCGGACATGCCGTCCAATGTATATTTCTTTGGTGTTGATTTAAAGAAACAATCGTTGCGAGAGATAGTCGCAGGCTTAGGAAAATACGACCTGGTGGCAGACATGCACGGTGTATGGAGATCGCTTTATATACGTATCATGATGCGACTGCGCGGAGCAAAAACAAGAACGATTCACAAAGACCGTTTTTCACGATTTTTACTCACTCATCATATCCGTCATAAAGCATTGAAAAACACCACGTTACGGTACTGTGATGTGATACAAAGTCTAGGATTGTCTGCATCCGCTCTACAGATGCCCCACAAAACGACAGGGAAAGGGATTGGAATTGCCCCTTTTGCGGCGCATCAGGGTAAGATTTATCCGCTGGAACGCATGGAACGCGTGGTGGAGTTATTGAGCAGGCAAGGCGAGCAAATCGTTCTTTTCGGAAGAGGTGAAAAGGAAGAGGCTATTATGGAGGCATGGGCCACAAAATATAAAAACGTTCGTTCCGTTGCCGGAAAATATTCGTTGCGCGAAGAAATGGAACTGATGCGTGGGTTGCGTGTGATGGTGACGATGGACAGCGCGAACATGCATCTGGCATCACTGGTCGGGACACGCGTCATTTCTATCTGGGGAGCCACACACCCGAAAGCCGGGTTTATGGGAAACGGGCAAGAGGAGAGCGATTGTATCCAACGCGATATGCCATGCCGGCCCTGCTCCATATACGGAAAGAGAAAATGTAAGTTCGGCGACTACCGCTGTATGGATATCACGCCGGAGGAAATTGTGGATAAAGTAATAGGTGATAGTTATTAATCCGACATATGAATCTTTGCGCGGATGGATAGAGCCCCTTCCTGCAATCTTTGCCCAACAAGGCGAAGTGATTTATGATGAGCGCAACCAAATACGCTCGTTTACTGCGCCGGATGACACCAAAGTTTGCGTGAAACGTTTTCATGTGCCGAGGTTTTTGAATAAGTATATCTACCACTATCTGCGTGACAGCAAGGCCAAACGTGCCTATCTGAACGGTTTATACCTCATCGCGCATCAGGTCGGCACGCCGGAACCGATAGCATACATAGAGGAATATAGCGGCGGAGGACTCGGTTTTTCCTACCTCGTCACAAAGATGTCCACACTGAAACACCTTCACCGAGAGTTTACATACGCGTACACGCCGGCACTAGATGCGACTATCCGTCCGCTTGCCCGCTTCACCGCACATATGCACGAAGAAGGAATTTTGCATCTTGATTTCTCACCGGGTAATATTCTCTGGGATATTGAGGACGGCAAGTACCGCTTTGAGGTAGTGGATACCAACCGGATGGTTTTTGGGCGAGTAAGTATGAAAGAAGGGTGTCGAAGTATCCGCCGTCTCTGCGCCCGGAGTAGTTTTTTTGATGAGTTCGCAGACGAGTATGCGCAGGCACGGCATATGGATCCTACGCAATGCCGATATTGGATTCATTATTACCGAGATCGGTTTTGGCACAACGGAAAGAAAGCGAATTATCGGTATGATTGAATCGTTTCTCAATAGTATAGCACAAGTACTGCATATCAAACGGCGTGTTTTCGTTGATGCAGCAGAGCAGAAAGAGACTAAGAATACGATTTCTTTTGCTATCTCGGCATGTGATGAAGCAGACCAACTCCGTCGGTTGTTGGATTTTCTGGCACCTTATTGCCGCCTTGGCGATGAGATTATTGTGCAAACGGACAGCCGAAAGGCAACGAAAGAGATGCGAGAGGTAATCCAAGCGTACAGATCCGTCATATCTACCCGTGCAACGTTTGCTTTCGACCATGATTTTGCGCAACTCAAGAACCATTTAAATACCCTCTGTCACGGCGATTGGATTTTCCAATTGGACGCAGACGAATGTCCGTCAGCTTTTTTGATGGAGCACCTCAGGACCATCTTATGCGCCAATGTCGCTGTTGAAATGATCAAACTTCCTCGCATCAATGTGTTTGTCAACGATGCGAATGAAGTAGAGGAAAGTCATGTCGCATGGCCAGACTACCAAGGTCGTTTGTACCGGAATATTCCACAACGTATCCAATGGTATCGACCGATACATGAGAAGATACAAGGCTACAAAGCCTATACTTATCTGCCTAAAGACGACCGATATGCCATCCGACATATCAAAAACAAAGCGCAGGACCTACAAAAATGGCAAACCTGGAAGGAGCAGTACCAATGACTATCGCCTATTACATAGCATCCCCCACCTGGGGCGGCGGAGAGCAATATGTCTTCGACCTGGCGCGCCACATGAAAGCACGCTATGACGCGCAGCCTTTCTTCCTGTTTCCCACTCACAGTGACCCGGATATGATCGCGCGTTTCGCCCAGATAGGTGAGGCTACGATCTTCCCCTACGCCGGTAAAGTATGGCGTTTCTGTCCTTTTGCCGGACGAAAATTGGCCCAACTGTTAGACGCGCATCAAACGGATATCCTGCATATCAACAGTCGGCATATCTATTTTCTTGCGGCTTGGGCAAGGCGCCATGCGGAGCATCCTTTCCGACTCATCGCCACGCAACACTTGGCACGCCCAGCTAAGCGCGGAGCATTATGGAGATGGATCTATCGCCAGATAGATGTCCTGATATGCGTCAGCCAATTGGTGCGCGAGACTTACCTTCGTTCGCTCAAAGAAGACGGTTGTTTTAAGGACGTACAAGTCCTCTATAACTCTATTCCGGTAAGTAAGGAAGAGGTCCGAGAACCGAAACCGACCTTCACCACTCCTCACCTGCTTTTCCACGGACGTATTTGCCGCGAGAAAGGAATAGAACCGCTCATGCAGGCATTAAGTAAAGTGAGTGATTTGCCATTTCGAATGACTTTTGCGGGAAAGATTGCAGAACATGATAAAGCACTCTGGAATCGATTGCTATCCTCTTCGTCTGCACGCGACAAGATCAACTATATCGGTTTCTGTGAGGATATACGTTCTATGATGCGTACGTGTCATATCGGTCTCTCCCCTTCCCTGGCACGCGAAGCGGGTTCGCTCTCCCTCATAGAAGACATGTCTATGGGACTGGCGATCATCACCTCTTCTTCGGGTTCGCAGCCGGAGATTATTCGTCACGGGCAAAACGGTTTATTGTGTCCGCCTAATGATCCGCAAGCGCTCGCAGACGCCCTTCGTTCCCTACTCACAGACCCGGCATTGACGCACCGCCTCGGTCAACAGGCGCAGGAAGATTTCTATGCACAATACGCCTATGATGACTTTCTAAAAAAGATGTACCACTTATACACGCATACGGAGACATGCTGAACCACGGAGACATATGTATCGCCTACGATGCCAAGCGCGCGTTTTTGAATTATCGCGGTTTAGGTAACTACAGCCGAACGCTACTTGCTCAGTTGAGCCGCTATTACGGTAACAACCACTATGTCCTGTGTACACCCAAGGATGCGCATACGTATCCATGGTTAAGTGAGGCACCGTTCGAGAAAGTAACTCCGCAGGGATGGTGGTCATTGGCGCCGTCTGTTTGGCGTCGTTATGGCATCCCTTCCGCACTGCGTGACAAACATGTCGATATCTATCACGGTCTTAGTCAGGAGTTGCCGGAAGGCATTGAGCAATTAGGATGTAAGACGATCGTGACGATGCATGATGCTATCTTCATGCGCTATCCGGAGTTATACAGCGCTACCTATCGCGCGTCGTTTATGCGGCGGAACCAATCCGCTTGCGAGCGCGCAGACCGTATTATTGCCATCTCCGAACAGACGAAAAAAGATTTCATGGAGTTTTTCGGTGTAGAAGAGAGTCGCATCAGCGTGGTGTATCAAGGTTGCAACGATGTCTTTTGGCAGCCAATAGAACCGCAGCAGATACACGCGGTTACAGCACAGTACCAATTACCGGAAGCCTATATATTATCCGTAGGTGCGTTGGAAAAACGAAAAAACTATGTTCGGCTTATTCGCGCCGTGGGAAGTGCGCACATAGACCTGCCTTTAGTGATCGTCGGAAAAGGCAATCCGTCACAGACCCGCCTGCTCTATGAGACGGCCAAACAGTACGAGGTTACTTTGCGTCTGATGGAAGATGTCCGTACGGAAGACTTGCCGGTCATTTATCATCAAGCGGCCGTCTTTGTGTATCCGTCCTTGTTTGAAGGGTTCGGTATTCCTATTCTCGAAGCGGCACGGTGCCAGACGCCGATTGTCACCAGTTCGGGCACATGCTTTGAAGAAATAGCCGGCAAAGGGGCGTTATATGTTTTCCCTACCGACGAACAAGCCATCGGGCAGGCCATCCGAGATACGATGGAGGATAGCGAAGACACGAGAACGCGCATCCTCACGGCACTCGAGCAAACGGAGAAATTCCGCGCAGAGCATATCGCGCGCAACATGATGCAGATCTACTATGAAACGATACACGGACATCGCGGGTAACATCAACTACTACCTTTTTCTCGCTGTCGTTGCACTCCTTCCCTTCCCTCAGATTTTTCTGCGGTATGCCTGCGTTCTATGGTTCGTGGCATGGGTGTTTGAGGGCCGGTGGTTACAACGCCCTAAAGCATGGAAAGAAAACAAAACGGCCATTCCGTTCATCTTGTTCGGCTTATGGTACTGTTGGAAACTGCTATCCGGTTTATGGGCCGCAGACACGACTGCCTGGGCATGGCAGATGGAGCGATATATCTCTTTCGGAGTATTGATTCCTGTAGGTATTTGGGGAGTGAATGGCCGGTACGATTGGCGGCAGGCAGGAAAAGTACTCGTGCTCGGATGTGTCTGCGCCGCATTCTTTTATCCGGCATTATTAACCGTCTTACTGCACCACCGCGAGATCATCGACAATACTCACTGGGTGGCAAATTGGGACTATAGTTCCTTTGAATGGTTGCATTTTTACCAGACGAACCTGTCGCATGTCAAGTACCGTTTATTCCTTAGCAGCATACAGATCTTCGGCATTATAATAGCCACCAAGTTGTGGTTCTCTGAACGGCGGTGGTTGTGGGGAACAGTGACCGTCCTGTTGGTCGGTAGCATCCTACTGTCCGGTTCGAGGCAGGCGCTGATCAGTTTAGTGGTCATTGCCCTGATTGCACTGATCATTTTTCTTTCGCGGCGCCTGAAATGGTACTATACTGCGAGTATTGTTGCAGCGACCGTCTTGCTAAGCGGTGCGCTGATATCGATCCATCCGCGTTTTCGCACCATGGATATTCATTCTGAAGAAAGAATACTTATCTGGGAAAAAGCCTTGCAGCAACCGTCGGATTATGTATGGACGGGATTAGGTGGCGGTCTGGACGGTGTGGGTGGCCATTGCCACAACCAATACTTGCAGGAGTTGAGGGAATTGGGCGTTTTCGGATTGATGCTTTTTCTGCTTGCATGGGTTTCTATCCCGTTGTGCGCGCCTACGGAGCAGAAACATATCGCCATCCTTTTTACCGCATTGTTCGCATGTAACATGCTTACGGAGTGCGTGTTCTCTAAATACTGCAGCGTGGCACTTTGGTCTGCGGGATTAATCTTTGTTCTTCTGCTGCCCGACTCAACGCGGCAGACCGACACTGCACGTGAGCAATAGACCGCGCGGCGTACAGAGACTCAAGGGATAGCGGCTTTCTACCGTCCCCTTCCCCGTGGCAGCGTCGTACGCCATACAGTATTCATTCAACTCGGTAGCGAAATCCCAGACATTATAGCACACGGCTTGCACTTCAAAGGGCACTCCTTTGATGGCGCTGCGGTATTTGAGCCGCAGGTCGAAGTTAAAGAACGAGTCGGTGCGCTGACCGAAGTTTCCGTCGCGCACATTGATGCCGCGCGAATAGCCGGGCCAGGTGATCGCTTGCGAATGACCGGCGCCGTCCGTGTACAAATACGTGTGATGGCTCGAAAAAGGTATACCATCGCGGAACTTGCCGCTCAGACTCAATTGCCAATTCTCTGTGATGTTCACGCCCAACTGCAGGCGGGCGATGAAGGCGCGGTCCTGATGCAAACGGGCAAGAGAGCGGATCGAAGCATCCGACTCCTGCATATTGCCGTCCACGAGCGATGCGTTCGGACTCGCCAGCGACTCATCCAACACTTGTACGTCTTCGGTCTGAATACCGTTTCCGATAGCCGAGATGCCGGACTCCATGTAACTCTGCCAGCTGAAGGACACAAACACTTTCTTGCCGTTGTAGGTATATTTGATGACATTGGAGAGGAAGACCGGTGAATTGAACACGCCTGTACCTGTCGGTGCCGCCGGACAGACTTCGTAATAGCGCTCCTGCGGTTTCATCCGATAGATGTCGTACGTCAGGTGTTGCCATCCGTCCTGCTCCGCCGGGATAGGCTCAAAACTGTCCGCACTCTCCGGCGCCAGACGCACGGACCAGGTGTTATAGTATTTCTTGAACGAGGACAAGATGCTTATCTCATGCCGCCCTTTGATGGTGAACACGATCGGGATATCCACCGCCACGTACTGCGGCTGCCAGAGCCCTTGCGCCAGACGGTGGTACTTGCCTCCTGTGGTAGTGAGCAGGGTGTTCGTACCGGCATAATAAACCTCGCCGCTCAGGTAGTTATTGCTCAGAAACTGTATCTGGTCGTAGGTGTACGGTACGCGGTAGTTAGCGGCAATGAGGTCCATGCGGAACCATTTCGTAGGTTCGATATGAAACGCTATTTTCGCTTCCCAGTTCGGTGTGAAGAGCGATTTGCCGCCCACGAGTATTCCGTCGAACGTAGCCGCCACCTCGCCGCTCAGACCCAACCACGGCAGTACCTGATGAGCGGCCTCGAGGCGCACGGCGTTCTCTAACATGCCGGCGCAGAATCCCTCCGACGACCATCGGTAGTCATACAGAGCCACCGGGTCCGGCATATTGTATCCCTGCAGATAGACGCGGTTCGACCAGTGCTGCTGCGCCGGACGGAACACCAGCAACGAGTTATAGCCGTCCACGTGCAGGTGCAGCCATGGTTGTATCTGATATTTATAGTTTACCGCCCAGTTCAGTTCATGATGCCGCCCGTCCGGGTACCACGGAGAGAGCGCCTCTCCTTCGATGTCGATGAAGTTGCGCTCGAACTCCAACTGATGATGCGTGTCGCGTTGCAGACCGTAGGTCAGACCCGTCGTGAGTGCTCCCCGCGCACCGAAATCTTTCTTGCCGTACAGCGAGAACGAGTGGCGCAGTTGATGCGCTATCTCATTGGCGTTATAACCGAACTCGCTCTGCCCGTCGGCGCGATAGGCGGCGCGGAAGATATAATAGAGTGCATCGAAAGCGGCGGTCGGTGCAACGGGCAGTTGTCCGTCCATCTGCACTTGGTAATAGTCGGCGTCGTACATGCCGCTGATGCCGTCGAAGTCATAAGCCGGCAGACGTCGGCGGCCGTAGGTGCCGAAGATATGCTGCGTGTACCGTTGGCCCTTCACGGGAAGACCGTACACCACGTCCACGCTCCCTGCGCCGACGATGTGCTTGCGCATGTTCAGCGGCCGGTCGTCCTTGCGGCGCTTGATGGCGGAGTTACCTTCCTGCAACTCCTGCAGCCATTTCGCCAAGAGGCTGTAACCGCCTACGTTGCCGCCCTGCCCCGACACACGCACATGGGATGCGCGCACGCTGTCTACTTCCCACTCCACCGTCCCGCGGTTATAGTCGATGCGCATCGAGTGGGAGAACATATCCGGAGTATAGAACGCATCGCCCGCCATCACACGACTGTCCACGCGGAAACCGTCCAGGTAATATTTGTTCCATCGATAGGAGTTGCCGTTGATGGAGAACATGAACGGTTCGGCAGTGCCCCACTCTCCTGTCGTCTCAGTCATGTAGGTGGTGAAGTCGCAGTGGTTATCCAGATAATGCTTCAGCTCGCCCCACTGGTACCACTCTCGGAACCACTCGCTGCGCACGGTGTCGCAACCGAAGTTCTCGGCCGCGCGGACAGGCAGTGCCGTCAGCACCAACGCCAACAGGCTATATTTACATGCGGAAGGTAAACACATAATTCATACTGAAATTCCAAACCATGACGCACCCGATGGCGATGAGTTTGCTGAGGTAGAAATGCAGATGCAGTTTCTCGTGCAGCAACCAGATGATGAGGTTGTTCAATCCCAGGCCGACAAGGGCGATGAGCACGAAGGTCGTATATTCGCGGACGATCTCGCCGCTCTGACTCTCAAAGGTCCAGAGGCGGTTCCATGTATAGTTATTCGTGGCGGCGGTCACAAAGCCCAGAGAATTGCTGAGGTACTTGTTCCATTTCAGTTTCTCCTTGCAGAGCCACGTGATGCCGAAGTCGATGATCAACCCGCTCGCGCCGACAATGCCGAAACGAACAAATCGCAGCAGTATAGTCCACCATGCGCTATTCATGCAGGTCCTCCTCGCTCAGTTGGTCGGTTATATATACTTGCCCGAAGCGGCGCACACAGGCCGGTTTGCCGATCATCTCGCGCTCGAGATGCAAGAGATCGTATTGGGTATAACGGTCGTATTGGGTGCGCACCAGCACCGCTTGGTCGTCATAGAAGAAGCGATAGAGGGACGGTAATTGGAACGAACCGTCGAACACCACCGGCAGACCCTTCGCCTCCGCATGGATCGCTTCGCATTGCTCCTGTTTGCCGGCCAGACCGGTCTGCGGCGGCAGGATATTCAGCATCAGCACGATGCGGGCTATCAGCAGCAGTCCGGCAAAGACTCCTAATGACCACCGGATAAAAGCTCTTCCCTTCAGGGAGGAGTTTGAGGTAGGCTCTTCCGTCAGCAGGATTATCGCCGGAATACTCGTCACCACCGTCCAATGGGGTTCTACATGTCCGCGGAAGGATGTGATTAGGAAGAAGACCTGAAAGCCGAGAACGGTCCATGCCAACGTGCGGCGGAAGACATCCTCCGAACGGAAAGCACGGATACTGAGCCATACCATCAAACCCCACACCAGCGGATTGAACACCGCCCATTGGTTCGGCAGGAACTCCCATGTATAGAGCGGCTTGTACGCCTCGGCGCGCGAGACGAGATGATAGGTGAAGGACGGGAAGTCGTGCGTATATTGCCACCATAGATGAGGGATCATCAGCAAGGCCGCAATGCCTGCCGCCGCCCATGCTTTGCCGTCCCGCAACAGCCGCGGATTAGCCAGCACCGCCAGACCGATCACTAACACCGCCATGTACTTGCTGTACAGCATCCCCGCCATACTAATACCCAAGAGAAGGGTGTTAGGGGTTAGGGGGTTAGGGGTTTCCATGTGGCGACGCAACGCGTAGTAGAACAACGCCGCAAAGAAGAGCAACGGTGCGTCCGGCGTCGTCAGAAAACCGTAGGCGCAGAACATCGGCAGCGAGGCCGCAACAAGCAGAAATCCCGCTAAACGCTCCATACCTTCAGATCGTGCCCTCGGGCAAAGAACGCTAAACGCTAAACGCTTTTGTACGGTCTTCCAGATCGTAAAAACGGTCGCTACATGCATTAAAACGGTCACAAGCCTGACACTCAGGTTCTTGAGTATCAAGCTTGTTGTCGGTACGAGTGCGCCGGACAGTGCTGTCATCAGACCCACCATCGGCGGGTGGTCAAAATAGCCCCAACTGAGGAACTGACCGTACAGACGATAATAGGCTTCGTCGGCGTGTATCTCGCAGAACAAGGCGCACAGCAAATCCAGCAGTCCCCATACCAGGAGCCATGGCCATATGCGTCTTTCGCCGTTCATCCGTTCATCCGTTCATCCGTTCATCCGTTCATTCTTTATATCCCGAACAGATGTTGGAAAAAGTTCTTCTTGTCGGCTGCGCCCGGAGCGATATTCGGGCTGTTTTGCAGCTTCTCTATCAGTGCCCGCTCGTCCTTATTCAGTTTTTCGGGGATATAGACGCCTACGTTGATCAGCAGGTCACCTACTCCGTAGTTGCGGCCGTATTGGTCGATACGCGGAAGACCCTTGCCTCTCATACGCAGCACCTTGCCGGGTTGCGTTCCCGGGGTGATGGTTATCTTCACGTCACCGGTGAGCGTCGGGATCTGTACCTGGCCGCCGAGCACCGCTGTCGGCATATCGAGGAGGAGGTTATAAACCAAGTCGCTCTCCTGACGAACGAAATCCTTATGTTCTTCCTCTTCGATGAGTACGAGCAGGTCTCCGTTGACACCGCCGCGCGGCGCAGCATTACCTTTTCCGGGCACAGTCAGTTGCATGCCGCCTGCCACACCTGCAGGGATAGTGATGGTGATGATCTCTTCATCGCGGAGCACTCCCTGACCACCGCATTTCGGACATTTGTTCTTGATCACACGTCCTTCGCCGCCGCAGGTCTCACATTCGCTCTGAACCTGCATCATGCCGAAGATCCCGCGTTGCTGACGGATGACGCGACCGGAACCCTTACAGGTCGGACAGGTTTCTGAGTTGCCGTCCGCGCTGCCCGTGCCGTGACAGTCCTTGCATTGTACGAGTTTGCGCACTTTGATCTTCTTCTCGCAACCGGACGCTATCTCTTCGAGTGTCAGACGCACTTTCACACGCATGTCACTGCCGCGCCGAACACGCGGACCACGGCTGCGACCGCCGCCACCCATGAACATCTCGCCGATGTCGCCGATGTCGAAGCCTGCACCTTGGAAGATATCGCCGAAATGACTGAAGATATCCTCCATGGACATGCCGCCGCCACTGAAGCCGCCTGCGCCACCCATGCCGGCGAAGCCGTACTGGTCGTAGCGTGCACGTTTCTGCGGGTCAGACAGCACCTCGTAGGCCTCAGCCGCCTCCTTGAATTTCTCCTCGGCTTCCTTGTCACCGGGGTTCTTGTCAGGGTGGTACTGAATAGCCTTCTTACGGTAGGCTTTCTTTATCTCGTCGGCGGTAGCGGTCTTCGCTACCTCCAGCACTTCATAATAATCACGTTTCTCTGCCATAGTTGTGTAATGTGTAAGGTTTAATGTTTATTCGCCGACTACTACTTTGGCGAAGCGGATGACTTTCTCGCCGAGTTTGTAACCTTTCTGCGTGCAGTCGATCACTTTGCCTTTCTTGTCCTCACCGGCAGCGAAGGTCGTCACAGCCTCGTGTTCGTCGGTATTGAAGTCCGCGCCCTCGGTCTCGATGGCATGCACGTCGTTCGCAGCAAGGAACGCCACGAATTTCTGATAGATCAGCTGTACACCATTCAGCAACGCGTCACCATTATCACCATTGGCACCATTGATCGATGCCAGGGCGCGCTCAAAGTCATCCACAAGCGGGAGCATGTCCTTGAAGATACGCTCACCGGCAGTTGCCATCAGTTCCAACTTCTCTTTGTTCGTACGGCGACGGTAGTTGTCGAACTCTGCCATCATGCGCAGGTTCTTGTCCTCCAACTCCGCGATACGCTCCTGCGCTTGTGCCAACTGCTCCTCTATGGTCGGTTCCTTAGACGCTTCATTGGCATCATTTGCACCATTAAGCGAAGCGTCACCATTTTCACCATTTGCATCATTAAGCGAAGCTTCACCATTGAGCTCGCTCTGCGGGCGGCTCATTTCATCTTTTACTTTATGTTCTTTCTTACTCATAATACAATATTTTACACTTTTCAAATGTCAAATAGCGTGCCACACACGCATAAACTGCCATTTTGGCAGAATCCGTGCAAAAGTACTGCTTTTTTTTGAGGTATGCAAATCTTTTTGGAGAAAAAAACATATAAAACACGCTACCGCGCAAAAACATATAAAAAATAGTATTAAATCAAAAACGCGGCGGTTCGGCCTACGCGGCCTGAGCGTAATCTTCTTAATTCGCGTATTCATGCGAGCATGATACGCGCCTTAATAATCTTCCTCTTGTCCGGCTTGATAGCCGTCCTACCGCCTTACAAAAATACGCTTCGCTCACAAAAAATGTCAAAAAATCCATGCGGGCAGTAGTATAATTTACATCCGACCGATAGTAATTGTATTTTTGAAAGTGAAGCGTAGCGAAACGATTTTTTGTAAGTCGTGCAACGACGCATTTTTGTAAGTACCCGTCTTGGCGCTTATCAGAAGCGCACAGACAAGTGGAGGCTTGTAAGGGTGCGCTGGGAGCTCGCTCACGAGCGCGCACTTGGAAGACTACGCTTAGACCGCGTGGGTCATATGCCCTAAGCGGGCAAGGGTACGCGTTTTTGATTTACCCTCTATACACAGAACGGAGCCCGCAAATGCGGACCCCGCTTGTGCTACACGCGAGCTTTGCTCGCTTACGCTCCGTGCTCAGCATCGTACTCGTCTCCGCAGACTTTCCACAGGTACGCTGTGAGGGTCTTTTTGCCACCGGCGGTGTCGCGTTGCGCGAGGAACGCGGCGTTGTCCTGGTTGATCTGCATGAGGTCTTTACGACGCAGTGCCACTGCCTTGCTTACCGCATTGAAGCGTGCTCGTGCGAGCAACTCCTTCGCCGACGGGTCTGTAGAGCGTTTGTAGCGGTCCGCATCAAACGAGTACACTCGTTGACAATTCGGGTTCTCTGATGCCGCCGTGCGGTGAACAGCTACCAGGTAGTTACCGTGGTTGTGTCCGTTCTGTTTTTTCGGTCGTTTCATGGCGCCCGAGATCGTCTCGATACCCGCAGCGCCTACTTTCATTACTGCCATAATTCGTTAAGGTTTTAAAGGGTTAATTACAGTTGTTTCTCGCCACGGTATGTCTCCGTGGTCTTGGTCATGATGGTGGTGGTCGTGTCGCCGTGCTGCACGTAACTGGCAGTGGTCGTCACCACGCGGCTTGCCGTACAGGAGGACAATCCCATACCGGTTGCCAGTGCCGTCAGTGCGGCTATCAGCACCGAAATGACTACTTTTAAAATTTGTTTTTTGCTCATAGCTCAGTTAGGTTTAATTAAGCGCGCTGTCTTTCGGAATATCCCTTTCTGAACCCTTGGAACTGAGGATAGGGCGACAGACGCTCCGCAGGTTCATTATCCTGTCTTTCCGAAAGACGACGACAAAGGTACTGCTTTTTTGCGAACTGCCCAAATTATCGTGCTCGCAAAGCACCTTTGAAAGTGTTTTATACGATCATATACCCGCAATACGATGCGAAATCACGCGCCATCGGCAGACTCAGCCATCCTCGACGCTTCACATCACTCAACCAGTTCGTGCTATGACGGCGCTGCTTGCACCACCCGTACAACAGTACCTCAAATGCGAACTCCGGATTGCGATAATTCTGCTTGTTCTGCAACCGTTTGAGCAATAACGATAGTTCAATCTTTTCTTCTTGTCTCATAGGCATGATAAAAGATTTCTCGATTTTTTACTCAGGTAACACACGTAGTCTCCCTTGCTGTTCTTCCTTTTTGTCAAGGTAATACCGCATTGAACGGCCTGACAATGGGCCTTTTGCCAATGCGCTTCTTCCTTGTCTTTTTTCTTTTTCATAACTCTTTGAATTTTAGTGTTTTACAAATGTGTTGTCGGGGGCAACACGGGATCATCTCGTGGTAATCTGCTGGGCAATGCCTATGCAACACCTACCATGTTTTGACGATTTGTAAATGAAATTGTTGCGCGGTCTCTCGTGTACAAATCTTGTACAGACCGTTGTATCTCACTTGTACCAGGTCGCCCTTCTCGTTGCCTCGCAAGAAGACCGGTTCCGGTTCGGGGAAATCCAGTACATAGAAATAGGGGTTCTTGCTTTTCGGCGGCGGTTGCGCCGTGACCTGCGTCAGCATGGCCTGCTGTGCCATCTCGCTACGCTGGCACCATAAGCGATAGGTGGCAGCCCTGCGGTGCGGAAAACGCGTCTCGTCCGGAGCGTACGCTTTCCAAAAGGTGTTAAAGTCGGAGTCCATAAATCATAAGTTTTTCAGTCCTGTCCCTGCCCCGGAGCGTCTTCCCGACGGAACGGGAAGAGCGGCTTCCGCCTAGAAGGGTATGTCCCTATTATTTGGACAGGACAGGACTTTCTTTTGTAATTCTTTTTTGGTTCTTTTTTCTTATGCGCTTTCTTTAAAAGCTGCTGCAAAGGTACTGCTATTCACGACTCCATAAAAGGTCACTTTGTCTCCAAATATGACCACTTTTGACCATTTTGACTCCAAATACCTTTTATCAGTCCCCAATACATAAAAAAAACGCCAACCAGAAGGTCGGCGTTACGACATTTCGAATATCTTTATCTCCTGTTCCGATTGATGTTCCTGCCAAGCGCATAATTGTCCACCGTCCATCCGAACTCATCCGACAGCCGCTTGCACAGTGCTACACGCGACTTCTCTGCCACGAATGCCCGAAACTCTTCATCGAACCGCACCCGTTCCTCGATATATTTGCGTACAGCGGTGTAATTGCCTTCCGGCGGGATAGGTAATATATCCTTCGCAGCAACCTCGCCATCAGGAGCCGCAGGCTCATCATTAGGCTGCACAGCAGCATCATTGAGCGAACCCTGCGAGCGCTCATTTCCGACAAATGCTATATAATCTCCATGTATATGGAAATGATTGATGATGATTTTTTTCATAGAATAATCAGAATGCGGAGGACATAAAAGCACGGGCCACTGGAACAAGAAACAGGTCAGCATATTTTTCTGTAACGATGTCCCAGTGACCCGTGCCGAACACGGATTACAGGGACATATTTCTTCTCGTTACTAAAGTTTGCTGACCTGTCTCTAAAGGAATATGCCTGTTGTCGCGCTATGCGCTATTCAATATGTCCTCCTGTTTATCGTCTAAGAGAACCGACGTCGCTTTCCTCATCCGAAAGCGCCTGCAAAATTAATATGAATTTTTGATATATGCAAATTTATGCGGGATTTTTTCGAAAGTATTTATCTGTTTGCGCAACTACCTTGCCGTTGTCTTTTAATACGACCACATATGTACAACAGTATTTGGGCATCATATATTCTTCAATATACGGGGATTTCCTATTGTTATAACTATAGGTCGTTTATTCCTGCGTCTTATAATATACGAGTTACTCCAGTCAGTAGCATAGCAGACAAACTCTCCCACCTTATCATTACTGAACACGCCTATGTATCCGAACACTCCTCCAGAACCAAACACTCGAATTGTTTTTTCGTCCATCGGGTATGCTTCTACGCTTACAATTTCATCAGCGGGAATATGGATATTCTTTGCTAATAAATGTACCGTTATTCCTTTTTCATTTTTACTAACTCCTCTAGGCATTAGTAACAACGTAACCAATAGAGTTATCACCAAAAGGCAAATTGAGATGATACAAGAAATCGCAAAAAAAAGTGATTTACTGTGATTTGTATATAAATAGCACAAGAACACTATAGCACCGATGATTATGACAATTCCAAGAATCGTCGAAACTATCAATCTATTTGTCCAGGGAGAAACAGAATAATATTCTATCATTGCATTAAATATTTAATTAAATTAGCTTTTATCAATACCTGTAATCGATTTTTATATTCCTCGTTCGTAGCATATTCCGTAGAATGATTTGCCAAATACGTGTCTATTTGCGTGTAGTAATCATTCGCAATCTCATTTAGAACAATATATGATGACTCAATATCTTCATTCATAATTGCCCATAGTGTTATAGGAGATAGAACGAGATCGGATATTCCCGTCGGAGATTTAGACCCGCTAGTCACAGTATCGGTATTCGCTAGCACATTAATATTAATCCCTACGTTAACATTAGCAATAACATTTACTACCGCTGCAGTGTTTAGCACAGCAACGGCAAAAACGGCAAGAATCACTTCTACTATTATGCCTTCATTTTGAAAATTCTCCCCTCCTTTTGTTAGGCCGATACGCTTTAACAATTGGGTAATTTCTTTACTATCGGCACAATCCATACTGATAGGTACTGCCAGTAAACCTTGCGCATGACATCGTGTTATGAACTCTTTAATATCATGATTCAGTATAGCCTGCCGAATTCCATCATCAGCAAATGCTAACGCCATTTGAATTATTCCATCATCCAAATCACCTTCATATGAAAGATCTCTTTTCTCCATATATGCAGAAGGATTTTCTGCAAACTCTCGAGCAATACTTGGATTTGAGAAAATATCAATAACCAAGGAGGCCGACAGCAGTAATTTTTGTTGATCTACATCAGATAATGGTATCACCGCTGATTCGAATTTAAGTTCCGATTCACTACCATTGGATATGGCTGCACTATCTCCGGATTCATACTTATTCAATTCATTACTGGCTGAATTAACAACATTGCGACGTCCCCCATTGGCATGCTGTGAGGACTGATTGATTTGATTAGAGATTCCTTTTTTCATAATTTTGTTTAATTTTATTTTTAGTATGTGATTGTATAGTATATTCCAACATCACCCGAGGAGCTATTTTAACATAATTCTCGCGGATAATTTGCAATATATGCGGATTTGATAATATTTGTAAACATAAGGCGCACATATGCATTTTTGAGGTATCAATTTTAATTGAGGGATCTATCTTTTGGGCAAATTCCAAGATTTTTTTAGGACCTTCGGCATACAACCATAATTTCACGAAATCATCATATTGACTTTCCCATAACTTTTTAATATCCCTATTTAAAATAGTACCTAAAGATAGGAACGGGTGTTTACGAGTCGATAGTCCACAGCAACAAATTAGGTCATTTTGGGGATTTAGAGTCATCACTTTGAACAATTGTTTACACCGGGTAGAACAATTTAATTTAGATGAATCTGCATTTTGAGTTGATTTGTCTGAAAACTGAATCCACTCGCCGGCTATGATTTGTAAATATGGAGTATTAATATACGGAGTTAATTGCGGATTTTTCCGTAACTTTTCTGCTGTAAATGTAAAGTTTTCGTTTGTTTCTACATTTACTACGGTCACTATCTTACATTCTTGTGCTGCAATTACACCATTTATCACATTTTGAACCGGTACATATTGTTGATGAGAATCTCCGGTGCTGAAATTGATTTCTGTCAATCCGGCTGATTGGAGTCTATGTATGATTTTACGACTTTTAGTTAAATCGGTTGCCCATGAACCATTCGTAACTATACGGGAAAGTAATCCTTTTTTGCGTATGAAAGAAATAAGACTATACAGATCTTCTCCAAGCGTAAAACATTCACCTCCTGTTATTGCAACAAGCCTAATACTTGAATAAATAGTAGTAGCCTTGCTAATAAAATATTGCATCTGCTCCAATGTCAACCTTTCTTTTTGATGAGGACTACATTGAAAACAACAATCCTTACAAGCCGCTGTGCATCTATAAGTGGTTATTAAGCTTATAGTGTCAGGTTCTATGATATTTTGAGATATCATAATATCTTAAATTATTGTACTATAAATTGACCTACGAGTGCGCCGCCGTCTGTTTCAATGTGTAGTACGTACACACCGTTGCTGGAAATGGTCTCTTCCATAGAGTCGGTCATTAGTTGATTTAATACCAAGCCTCCGTTGGATGCGCTAACAACAGACACTTGCGCAGACGGAATACTCACATTTTGCTTAAACACGCGCAAGAGATGTCCGTCAATGGTAGCGTGGAAACAAGTCTGGCAAGGAGGGGTATCTCCCATATGGTCAGGACCGTCTAATGGGTCCTCTCCCGGAAACGGGCTCATGGCAATCACTTCCATCAGTTGGATAACTACTTCTTCTGCGCGAAGTGTGCATGGCATTAAAAAGAATACTGCCAATGCCATGGCAAAGATTCTTGTTTTCATTGTCTTTTATTTATTAGGGTTAAACATATAAAAAATGCGGCATCAGATGAATGACGCCGCAAAAGTACTACAATTATTGGGATTATCCAACTTTTTTAGATAGACAAATAAAAACCGTTAAATCGCTGATTTACAGAGAGATACGCATTTTTGATAATAGACAATTTAATATGGCATGACATTAGTTAACACACTCATTTTCAATTAGATACATCCGCAAATTCTTGGCTGTTGTTCCGATCTTTTTTGCTACACGTATTTTAAGAGTGCCAATACTAGAATTTGACCGATATAATAGGTCTGCTATTAGTTCATACTTACAATCCAACAAGGTTAACATACACAATCGTGTCTCTGTTTCATTCAACTTATATTTGGTGCGCAATTTGGATGCAAGCAAGTAGAATCGTTTATCTATTACTGCGCACATCTTGTTATAACTCTTCCAATGTATATTTTTGGGGAAGGATTCAGCTCGTGTAATCAAATGGCAATTCTGTTCAATTTCTGCTATTATATTCCTTTTGTGCTTTTCTACATCATTTATAATCTTCTCATGTTGCACCGCTGCCTCTTTGTTTTGAATAGTCAGGTCCTCTATTTGCTGCGCAAGCAATGTATGTTGCCGGCGTTTCCTGTAAACATATATAAACACGACGAGCCCGACGATAGCAAGCGTGGCGCAGATGGCATATAGCCATGCGAGGTTCGGTTTGCGAGCCAAGTCTTGTTCTAACAACTGAACGGCTATGGTTGATTTATCTTTATCAGGTTCATATTCATAATAACGAATATCTTCTCTTTTAGTAGATAAAACTCGTATCTCCTCTTTCTTTAATGTAGAATCTATATTAGATATTATATAAAGCGCATTAAATGTATTTTGATAAGTGACTGACTGATTTGACAATACCCGCTTAGCATAAGTCAGTGCAGAATCTTTCATATCAAGACCATAAAAAGCCTGAGCCTTTACCAACATTACTCCAGACTCTTCATTCAGTTCTTTTAATGCAGCATCCGCGAATAATATGGCCGAGTCGTACCGCTCAATATTCCGATACAAGATAGCCTTTGAAAAATTGACAAAAGAAGATAATCTTGCGTCCGATGTGTCTATGGTATTAAGTGAAACTAACGTCTCCTCTATTTTACTTTGCTCTGCTAGTTCAAGCGCAGAACTATTTATAGCATAATAGTAAGTCAACGTATCTCTACTTTGAAGAAAAGACTTTGCAGCATATCTAAACATGTCATATGCCAACGGAAACTCCCCCGCCAGATGTGCGATGTCGCCCATATTACTATACACGCGCCCGAGAATATGGTAATCGCGCGTACGAGCATGCGAAGCCTCGATGAAACATTGCATCGCCTCTACCGGATTATCCTTCTCGCGGAGCAAACGGCCGTAATGGTAACAAGCGTGTGCATATTCATCAGCGTGCACAGAACGCCATGCGCGGAGCGTGGTGTAACTCCGCGCCAGACGTACGCTGTCCGCGTACACCTGTCCCGCCGCGCGCATACTATCCGCCTGCGCCACCACCTCTTCCGCTTCCCGCAGCGCCTTCGGTGCACAGGAGAAAAACAGCGTCGATGCCAAGAATAATATAAGTCCTCTCTTCAACATTCTGACTGCAAAATTACTACAAAAAAATGACATACGCAAACACGCATGTCATTTTTAACAGAATAGTTATTCTTTTCCTCAGAAGATGCTCTGCTGGCCGTCGGGGCTGAGAGGTGTCTTGCCGAGGTGCTTGTAGGCGAGTTCGGTCGCTTCTCGTCCGCGGGGAGTGCGTTTGATGAAGCCTTCCTTGATAAGATAGGGTTCATAGACATCTTCGATGGTACCTGCGTCTTCGCCCATGGCAGTAGCGATGGTATTGAGTCCGACAGGTCCTCCGCGGAACTTGTCGATGATGGTCGTGAGCAGTTTGTTGTCGATCTGATCGAGGCCGAAGGTATCAATATTGAGCGCCTCCAAAGCATACTGCGCTATCTCGAGGTCGATGGTGCCATCGCCCTTGACCTGCGCGAAGTCACGCACACGGCGCAGGAGTGCATTGGCGATACGCGGCGTACCGCGCGAACGGCGTGCAATCTCACCGGCTGCTTTCTCATTGATCTCCACGCCCAAAAGCCGCGCGCTGCGCTTCACGATACCGGCAAGAATATCTGCATCGTAGTACTCGAGGTGGCAGTTGATACCGAAACGCGCGCGGAGCGGACTTGTCAACAAACCGCTGCGCGTGGTAGCACCGATGAGGGTGAAGTGATTCAGGTCTATCTGGATGGTGCGCGCCGAAGGTCCTTTGTCGATCATGATGTCGATGCGGTAGTCCTCCATCGCCGAATAGAGGTACTCCTCGACGATAGGACTCAGACGATGAATCTCATCGATGAAGAGCACGTCATTGGGTTCGAGTGACGTGAGCAGTCCCGCGAGGTCTCCGGGTTTATCCAGTACCGGACCGGAAGTGACCTTAAAGCCCACTCCGAGTTCATTCGCGATGATATTACTGAGGGTCGTCTTACCCAGTCCCGGAGGGCCGAAAAGCAGTACATGGTCCAGGCTCTCGCCACGCAGTTTGGCGGCCTCCACGAAGATCTTGAGGTTGGAGGTCACCTTGCTCTGTCCGGCAAAGTCGGCAAAGCACAACGGGCGGAGCGCATTGTCCTGCTCCTTTTCGTTCATCTGATTTCTGATATCGAATTCTGCCATACAATAAGTTTAACTGTTTAATGTCCTTGCGGACGTGTAGTGTTCCTTCGGAACGTTTAAACCAAGCGAAGCGCTAAACGCTGCGTAGCATCTCTAAACCAAGCGAAGCGCTACACTGTTACACGATGAAATAACTCCTCGAGGTCGTTTATTGCATCTATCGGTTGGTCGGCTTTGATCTGTCCGTGGTCGAGTATGACGACGCGGTCGCACATGGCACTCACCTCCTGCATGATGTGGGTGGAGAGGATGATTGTCAAGGGTTTAGGGTTTAGGGAATTAGGGTTTAGGGGCTCGCCATGGGCGAGGTTTTTTATCAAACTCCTAATTTCAACGAGTTGGTTGGGATCGAGGCCGGTGGTGGGTTCATCGAGGATGAGCAGTTGGGGATTGCCGAGGAGCGCTTGGGCGAGACCTACGCGCTGGCGGTAACCCTTGCTCAGTTCGCGGATATGTTTATGGCGTTCGGGTGTCAGACCTACGCGGTCGATGAGGGAGCCTACCCCATCCCTCCCTAAAGGGAAGGAGTTCTTTGTTGTTAGACCCGCCATGAACTCGAGGTACTCGGCGACGTACATCTCCTCGTAGAGGGGGTTGTTCTCCGGCAAGTAACCGATACGTTCCGGTACGGAGACACTGCCGCTGTCGGCACGCCAGAGACCGATGAGTATCTTCATCAGCGTGGACTTGCCGGCGCCGTTAGGCCCCAGAAGCCCGAGGACCTGTCCCTCCGGAATAGACAGCGTCACACCGCGCAACACCTGCTGCAATCCGAAAGACTTGTTGATATGCTCAATGACTACCGACATAACAGGCTGCAAAGGTACACAAAAAAAATGACTTATGCAAAAAATTACATATTTTTTAAAAAAAATACCAAAATATTTGGTCAATTCAAAAAAAAGCAGTACCTTTGCACCCGCTTTTGGAAAAATCGTCTCCCTAGCTCAGTTGGTAGAGCAACTGACTCTTAATCAGTGGGTCGAGAGTTCGAGCCTCTCGGGGGACACAAGCAGAGCCGCAAATTGCTCTGCTTTTTTTATCTCATCTATTTTTCCGACATCCATCATCTTGTAAGCGTCCGGGACGTACGCTTTTAATGATGAGTGAGTGAGTGAAGGAGTGCATGAGGGAAGAATACTCAAATAGAAGTCGATGAGGGAGAATTTGTTGTCGGGCATCTGTTCCAAGCACGCCAGCACTTCCGGACTGAGGATCTGCATGCCGGAGAAGGCGAGTTTTTGGAAATTGGAGATTGAAGACTGAAGATTGGTAGGACGCACTTCGCCGGTAGCGATATTCGTCCAGCCGCGTAATAGTCCCTCTTCATCAAAAAGCAGATACCGCTGCGTCTGACGTTCCGAGACAACCAGTTGACTCACGCCCGTTCGTTCATATTCGGCAATAAGCGCGTGGAGGTCGATATTGGAGAGGATGTCCACGTTGCAGGCCAATACAGGATTAGGGGTTAGGGGATTAGAGATTAGGGGAAGGGCTTTTTTGAGGCCCCCGCCGGTGTCTAAGAGGCAATCTCGTTCATCCGAGATGGTGATATTACATCCCCAGCCGTTATTGGCACGGACAGCATCAATGATCTGATCGGGGAAATGATGCACATTGACGATGATGTCCGTGATGCCGGCGTCGCGCAGTTTTTCCACCTGCCACTGCAGCAGAGGTTTGCCGGCCAGAGGAACCAGCGCTTTGGGCATCGTGTCCGTGAGAGGTTTGAGCCTCGTACCCAAGCCCGCTGCAAAAATCAAACCATGTACCATTTGATCATTTACCATTTACCATTTACGGGATATTCCGCGTTCGCGATGGATGAGGTGGATGGTGACGTTATATTTCTCTTTCAGGTGCTTGGCCAGATGCTCGGCACAATAGACGGAACGGTGCTGACCGCCGGTACAACCGAAAGCGACCTGTAGATGACTGAAATCGCGTTCTATAAACCGCTCCACATGATGATCGACCAGACGATATACGCTCTCCAGGAACGTCAAGATCTCGCCGTCTTTCTCCAGGAAATCAATCACCGGTTGGTCCAAGCCGGTCAATTGTTTGTACTCGTCATACTTGCCGGGATTATGCGTAGAACGGCAGTCGAAGACATACCCGCCTCCATTACCGGATTCATCCGCCGGAATGCCGCGTTTAAACGAGAAAGAGTAAATCGTAACTGTCAGAAACCTCTCCCCGTCCCTCCCCACAAGGGAGGGAGAAAGATTAACGTGGTTGTTTAATAAGGCATGTGCCAACTCATTTATGCAGGGATAGCATGTAGCAAGGTCGTTATTTGTGGCGAATAACTCATTTAAGTTGCGCAGCGCATTGGGGATGGACTCCAGGAAATGGGGTTTGCGTTCAAAATAGCCTCTATACCCGTAGGCGCCGAGGACTTGCAGCGTTCGGAAGAGCACGAAATGAGGCAAAGCAGCACGCCAAATACGTTTATAGTCTTCGACGTTTATCGCTTCGCTGTTCATGAAGGTTGATAACTCATCCAGATACACATCAATCAGTTTGTTGCGGAGTTCGGGCGGGAAGTTCGCTTTTGCCTGCCAGAGGAAGGACGCCACGTCATACTGGGTGGGTCCGCGGCGACCGCCCTGGAAATCAATGAAGTACGGTTGCCCGTCTTTGATCATCACATTGCGGCTCTGGAAATCGCGGTAGAGGAAAGTGTTGGATGTTAGACCGCTATCGCTGTTAGACATTAGACGTTGGACGAGGCGGTCGAAGTCGTCCTCGAGTCGGGGTTCGGAGAACTCTATCTTCGTACCTTTGAGGAAGCAGTATTTGAAGTAATTGAGGTCCCACCGGATAGTGCGTTCGTCGAACGCGGGTACAGGGAAGCACACAGACCAGTCGAAATCCACCGCGCCCTCGACTTGTATGTGTGCGAGCGCGCGTATCGTGCGTTCCAATAAGGTATAGTCATCCAAATGATCGAAAAGAATCGTATCTCCCAAATCCTCCTGCGTATAACTCATCCCGTCTTCGCTCACCGAATAGAGTTCGGGCACCGGTAGTCCCAAGTCATGAAAATGGCGCGCCATGTAGATGAACGCGCGATTCTCATCGCGGTTCGTACCCTGCACACGAATGAACGTACGACCGTTCGCGTCCGTCTCACGGGTATAGATGCGATTACTGCCTTGCTGCTTAAGCATAAGTGAACGAATTAACGGATGAACGAATGAACGAATGAACGAATGAACGGATGAACGAATGAACGGATTAGCACCGGAACTGCAATGCATTATGCAGGCACGTCACCTTGCACGGACCGATGATGTTCTCCAGAATACCATCCGCCTCGAAGAGGATATGCTTGCGATAGGATATCTCTATCTCGCTTCCTACGACAGGATAGACGAAGGGCAGTTCGGTAAGTCGTCCGTTGAAAAGATTCGGCAGTGCTTTGATGACTTGTCCGAACGTCGGTTTCTTGATAAACATCGCGTGGAAGATACCGTCTGTAGGATCTGCTTCCGGGTTCTGACGGATTCCTCCGCCGGAGAAAGGTCCATTGCCGACATTCATGGTGAAGAGCAGGTCATTGACGGTTTCCTTGCCGTCCACTGTCAAGACCATGTGCTGGGCCTTATGCTGAATGACCGCTCCAATCAGTCCGAACACATAATTGACGTGGTGGGAACCAATATAGTACTTGAGCGTCTCGGCTTTCTTGCAGGTCAGCGGATCCACTCCGAATCCGACGGAGTTGATGAAATAGCGGTGGTGCTCGATGTTATTACGCCAATAGGTGAGACAACCAATGTCGATAGGATGTCCTTTGCCCTCAAAGAAGCGGCGAAGCGATTCCTTGTGATTCTTGGTCAGGTTCCAATACCGAGCCCAATCATTTCCCGTGCCGCGGGGCATGAGTCCCACTTGTACTTTCGCCTTCTGTTCCGGCGTAAGAACGGATCTCATGATGCCGTTAACGGCTTCGGAGAGCGTGCCGTCTCCTCCGAGGATGAGAATTTCGTCATATCCTTTTTCTACCAATTCGCGCGCCAACTCGATTGCATGCCCCGCATATTTGGTAACACGGTAGGCAAAAGGCTCATGCCGTTTACGCAGCAATTGCCACAAGTAGATGCGTTGTGCGCGGAAGTAATTCTTTCCCGATTTCGGATTGATGATGATGCCCAGCATGGCGGACAGGTATTAGTGTTTAGCGTTTAGTGTTTAGCGAAAACAATTAGCGCACCACGAAAGATGTAGTGCGCTAATTGTTAGGTTTGTTACTTAAAGAACTCGTTCACCTTTTCGTTCAGAACGATCTCTTCTTGGAAGATGTAAGCACCCGTTTTAGGCGACTTAACCATCTTGATGCACTTAGAGTGCGCGCGTCCGGAGTTACCGGTTTGCAGTGTTGCGACCGCTTTCTTTGCCATAGTTCTAAGCCTTTCTAATTAGGGTTAATTACTTAATCTCCTTATGAAGCGTGTATTTCTTCAAGTAGGGATTGTACTTCATGAGTTCCAAACGATCCGGAGTGTTCTTGCGGTTCTTGGTGGTGATGTAACGAGACATTCCGGGAACACCGCTGGCTTTTTGCTCAGTGCACTCAAGGATAACTTGAACGCGTGCTTCTTTTGTTTTCTTTGCCATTGTTTAGCTCCTTTCGTTTTAGAGATAGCCCTTCTCCGCAGCTTGTTTCAGCGCGTTGTCGAGACCGATCTTGTTAATAGTTCTCAGACCTGCTGCACTCACGTTCAGCTCGATCCATACATCTTGTTCTACCCAGTAGAACTTGCGGCGGAAGAGGTTCACATCGAAACTGCGCTTTGTATGGCGCTTCGAGTGTGAGACATTGCAGCCGACCATGGCTTTCTTGCCTGTAATTTGACAAATCTTTGACATTGTAGTATATATTTTATATTTTCGTTCAAATCCGTGGATTCCTCGCATAACTACACGAAAAATCGCGCAAAGGTACTGCTTTTTTTTGAAATACACAAATTTTTCATGAATTATTTTTATTTTTTTCTTAAAATGCGTCAGAAAATACACATTCCCGCACGTAAGTACACACAAATTACCAAAAAAACGCGCACACCCTTGTGTATATCATTTTTTTATATTATCTTTGCACCGGATATGAAGGAGAAATACAACATCAGGGAAGTTTTTGCGCCGAAGATAGTAGCCACATTGCGCGGTTATACGCGTGCACAATTCGGTCAGGACACATTAGCCGGAATCATTGTAGGTATCGTTGCTATTCCGTTAGCGATCGCCTTCGGAATATCTTCCGGAGTGGGTCCTACGGAGGGCTTGGTGACGGCCATCATTGCCGGTCTGTTGATATCCGTTTTCGGCGGCAGCAAAGTGCAGATTGGAGGTCCTACGGGCGCGTTCATAGTAATCATCTACGGCATCATCCAGCAATTCGGGCTGGCAGGTCTGATGATAGCCACCGTGATGGCAGGTATTTTGCTGATAATCATGGGTTTGGCGCGTTTGGGATCGGTGATAAAATTCGTCCCGTACCCCGTCATCGTGGGTTTCACTGCAGGTATCGCATTGACTATTTTCAGTACACAGATGAATGACTTCTTCGGCTTGGGTCTGAGCAATGTGCCGGCAAACTTCGTGGATAAATGGATTTTCTACGCGCAGCATTTTCACGTGAACGGCTGGGCGTTAGGTATCGGTCTATTCTCGCTACTGATATGTATCTTCATGCCGAAAATCACGAAACGTGTTCCCGGCAGTCTTGCCGCAATCATCTTCGCAACCCTCGCAGTATGGTTATTGAAGCGCTATGCGCCTGAATCCTGGGGTGCTGCGGGTGTACAGACAATCGGAGATTTATACGCCTTGCCACATGGTATTCCTGCGCCACACCTCCCCTCTTTGGAACTTGCTGAAGGCCAGTCGTATTTCGGAATGATCCGCGAACTCTTCCCGGCAGCCTTCACCATCGCGATGTTAGGGGCTATCGAGAGTCTGCTGAGTGCGATGGTGGCGGACGGCGTGATAGGCGACCGTCATAATTCGAATACAGAATTGATAGCACAAGGTATCGCGAATGTAGTAGTACCGTTCTTCGGCGGTATTCCTGCTACAGGCGCCATCGCACGCACGATGACGAACATCAACAATGGCGGCCGTACGCCGATAGCAGGTGTCGTACATGCGATTGTACTGCTGCTCGTACTGCTGTTTTTAGGTCAATTGGTAGGTATGATTCCAATGTCATGCCTGGCGGCCGTACTGATTATGGTAGCTTACTCAATGAGCGGATGGAAGACGATTGTCGGACTCATCAAACACCCGAACCGCGACTTATGGGTACTGCTGATCACCTTCTTCCTGACTGTTATCTTCGACTTAACGGTAGCCATCGAGGTAGGTCTTGTTCTGGCGATGGTGCTGTTCCTGATGCGCACCAACGAGCAGACACATATCCGAACCTTGCATGACGAGATCGACCCGAATGAAGACACGGAGAGCAATCTTAATTTGGAACACCTGACCATCCCGGAAGGCGTAGAGGTCTATGAGATTGACGGCCCGTATTTCTTCGGCATCGCGAACCGCTTCGACGAAGTGATGACCCATGTGTCTGGCGAGAAATATCCGGTTCGCATCATCCGCATGCGCAAGGTGCCGTTCGTTGATTCAACAGCAATGCATAACCTGAGCATGCTCATTCAGCGTTCGCACAACGAAGGTATCACCATCATCCTGTCCGGCGTGAACGACCACGTACACAAGCAGTTACTGATCGGCGGTATAGAGCAACAAATGGACCCGCATAATATATGCGCGAACATCCATTTTGCACTGAGACGAGCGGAAGACATTATTCAAATGAAAGGTTAATGGTTAGTATGAAAAAGTATATAGTATTCCTTTGGGTTTGCCTGCTGAGCGTAGGGATGCAGGCGGTTAATCCGTCCGGAACACTGCCGATCGTCTATATGACGACGAATAGCGGTCAGGCAATCACGGACAAAGAGAACTACGTACCCGGCACGGTATATATCGACCCGCTGAGTACGAATTATGCAGCGTTGGGTTCGAGCAGCGCTCCGCTCACAGCGCAGTTGAAAGGACGCGGTAACTGGACCTGGTCCGGATTCGACAAGAAGCCTTACAAGATCAAGTTCGACGCCAAGCAGAAAGTGTTAGGCATGCCGAAGAACAAGCACTGGGTGCTGATAGCCGGCGCCGACGACGGGTTGGGCTATCTGAAGAACCCCGTAGGATTCATGATCAGCAAGGCGTTGGGTCTTCGATGGACGCCTGGGATCGTGCCGGTAGAGTTGGTACTGAACGGCAACTACCAGGGACTCTATTTCCTGACCGAACATGTGCGTGTCGATAAGAACCGCGTGAACATCCAGGAACAGGAAGACCTATGTACGAATGCGGATAGCATCACCGGCGGATGGATGGTAGAGATAGACAACTACTGGTCGGAGAACAATATCGAGTTCAACGAAAATAACGGTCAGCACGTCATGGTATCGTTGGATGTGCCGGAAGTGCTCTCCAGCGTGCAGCGCGACTATATCGTTCATCAGATTGAGGCGCTCAACAACGCTATATACGGCAACAGTTCCGCCACACTGGAGCAGATCCTCGATATCGAAGAGGCGGCTAAGTTCTACCTCGTGCAGGAGATCATGGAGGATTGCGAGAGTTATCACGGCAGTTGCAAGCTCTATAAAGACCGCGACAGCCTGGGTACAGTGGACAAATGGAAGTTCGGTCCTGTATGGGATTTCGGCAATGCCTACGACCGCCATGCCGAGCGATGGATATACGATGGTCCGACTTGGCCGCAATACTGGATAGGACAACTCGCCACATGGCCTGTTTTCCAAAAAGCGGTCAAGGAACAATGGTGGATCTACTACCATCAGTACAAAGACACGATCAAGCAGCAGGCGATTGATTTTGCGAACCAGCTGACCGAGGCCGCCAAGCGCGACGCGCAAGTATGGGAGGGCACCTCTAACTTCCGCAATAACAGCAATATGACCGACCGACGGAATGATTTCATCGACCGCTATAACTGGCGTATTAACTGGCTCTATAAGCAATGGGGCGAAGGTATTCAGCCCACGTCTGAGAGTTTAGAGTATAAAGATGAGAGTTTAGAGAATAAGACACAAAAGATTTTGCGGGACGGAAAGATGATTATTCTTCGAAACGGAAAAACTTATACAGCGTCGGGGACGCTTATTGGTGATTTGTAATTTGAAATTTGTAATTTATAATAACCCTTTTTATTAACCTTTTAACTATTTATCTTATGGTAAAGAAATTTATCTGCCCGATCTGTGGTTATGTTCACGAGGGCACAGAGGCACCTGAGCGTTGTCCGCAATGTAAGCAAATCGTTGAATGGAAAGTAGCATCCGACGACAAACTCTCTTTCGCTTGCGAGCACATTTTGGGAGTAGCAAAAGACGAGAAGGACCCGATCATCGCAGAAGGTCTTCGTGCGCACTTCATCGGTGAATGTACCGAAGTAGGCCAATATCTGGCGATGGCTCGTCAGGCTGACCGCGAAGGTTATCCTGAGGTAGCTGAAGCTTTCCGCCGCTACGCTTATGAAGAGGCTGACCATGCTTCCCGTTTCGCTGAACTGCTCGGAGAGATTGTATGGGACACCAAGACAAACCTCGAGAAACGCATGTTAGCGGAGTCCGGCGCATGTGAAGACAAGTTGAATATCGCTAAGCGTGCGAAAGAGTTGAACCTCGACCCGATTCATGACACCGTACATGAGATGGCACGCGACGAAGCGCGTCACGGAAAAGGGTTCGAAGGATTGTACAAACGCTATTTCGGAAAGTAATCAGCGATTGCTTATAATACCACCTCCCACCACAAGGTCGTCCTGGTAAAGAACGACTGACTGGCCGGGAGTGACACCCCAGACGGGCTCGCTGAAAAGAAGGCGGCCTACCCCATTCCCCTCCCTAAAAGGAGGGGTTTTTAGTTGTATCGCTTTGGTACGATAACGGATTTTCGCATAGACCGGCGAAGACGTCAGTACCTCTTCGCGCCATGACGATAACGGATGAAAGCACAGTTCTGTTGCATACATATCGTCATTGGTGCCGAGGGTAATGCGATTGGTTGCGGCATCGATAGAAGTGATATATGCCGGATGGCCGAGCGCTATACCAAGTCCCTTGCGTTGACCGATGGTATAATTGACGTATCCTTCGTGCAGGCCTAGCACCTTACCGTCTTTATCCACATACTCGCCCGCGCGCACACGTTCCTTATAGTCAGGCACGTTCGCGCGCAAGAAAGCACGGTAATCATCATTTGGGATGAAACAAATCTCCTGACTCTCTCGCTTGACAGCCAACTTCTCGTAGCCATGCTGCCGGGCTATTTCCCGCACCTGATCTTTGGTGAGGTCACCCAATGGAAAAATTGTTCGTCGCAGTTGTTCCTCCGTCAGCATCCAGAGAAAATAGGTCTGATCTTTATGCGTATCGGCAGCCGTGCGCAGGAACATATGTCCGTTCCGCTCGGCGATGCGGGCATAATGACCGGTAGCGATATAATCACAATGAAACTCATCGGCTACACGCATCAGTTCCCCCCATTTGATATGACTATTACACAGCACGCAGGGATTGGGTGTCCTGCCCGCCATATACTCATCAATAAAATTCTGTATGACACAACGACGGAAAGTATCCCGGAAGTCCACTATATGATGTTCAAAGCCCATCCGCTCCGCATTATGCTTGGCCTCCATGATGGAATCGATGGAGCAGCACCCTTTCTCTTTGGCAAGGCAAGACTCTTTGATGCTATCAAAAGTGCGGAATGTGACCCCCACTACATCATAGCCCTGCTCAAGAAGGAGCATGGCACTGACGGTAGAGTCAATGCCACCGGACATACCCAGCAAAACCCTTGGTTTTGCATTTGTGATTTGTGAATTGAAATCTGTCATTTATTGTTGCATGTCCACAAGTTTAGTGTAGTAACCGCCGAGGGCATAGAGTTCGTCGTGGGTGCCGCGTTCCACGATGCGTCCTTCATGCATAACACAGATGAGGTCCGCATGACGGATTGTGGACAGACGATGCGCTACGACGAGTGTCGTCCGATCACGCATCAGGTGTTCCAAAGCTTCCTGTACCAATCGTTCCGACTCGCTATCCAGCGCTGAAGTAGCCTCATCAAGGATGAGTATAGGCGGGTTCTTGAGGACGGCCCGTGCGATAGACAGTCGTTGTCGCTGTCCACCGGAGAGACGCGAGCCGCGGTCGCCGATAAGGGTGTCATAGCCGTCCGGCATAGCTGCAATGAACTCATGAGCGTTGGCGATACGCGCTGCTTGTTCGGCTGCCTCACGCCATGTAAGACCCTGCGGCGCCGGCACGGAAGTATCGACACCGAAAGTGATATTATTCAGCACGGTATCATTGAAGAGGATGGGTTCCTGACAAACGATACCCATGAGTTCACGCAAGTCATGCGTCGTATGCTTGCGGATGTCTGTATCATCCATTGAGATGCAACCTTCCGTCGGATCATAGAACCGCGGTAAGAGGTCCGTGAGGGTTGTCTTTCCGCTACCGGACTGCCCCACCAAGGCAACCGTTTTTCCTTTTGGCAGCGTAAGACAGATATCCGTTAATACTTCGCAATTCGGTTGATAGGCGAAGGAGACATGGTCGAACACTATCTGCCGTTCAAAATGTACCGGTTTGGGATTAGCCGGTTCGGTAATATTCGACTCGGTATTGAGGACGGTATCGATACGCTCCAATGAAGCCATACCACGGCGAATTCCATACGCCGCCTTGCTGAGATCCTTCGAAGGATTGATGATGGAATAGAAGATGACGAGGTAGTAAATGAATGTCGCAGCATCAATCGTCGCATGGTCAGAGAGAATGAGTAGCCCACCGAACCACAAGATGACGGCTATCAAGACCGTGCCAAGGAATTCCGACAGAGGATGTGCCATATAATAGCGGCGGTTGATACGATTGAAGGTAGCGCGTGTGGCATTGATGAGCGTCTCAAAGCGCCTACGCAGTTTGTCTTGTGCATTGAATCCTTTGACCACCCGCAATCCCAACAGGGTCTCGTCAATAGAAGAGAGTATCTCGGCATTCTGTTCCTGACCTCGCTTGGATGCACGCTTGAGGCTGCGTCCGATACGTCCAATCAGAAAGACAGCAACAGGCATGAGTAGCAACACGAAAAGCGTGAGTTGCCACGAGATAACAAAAAGCGTAATGAGATAGACGAGAATCATGATGGGGTCCTTAAACAAGATATCAAGGGCCGACATAATGGATGTTTCCACTTCATTCACGTCATTCGTCATACGCGAGATGATATCACCGCGTCGTGCTTGGGTGAAATAGCCCATGGGCAGCGAGAGCACTTTGTCGTACAGTTGTTGTCTGAGGTCGCGTAACACACCTGTTCGGATAGGCACCATGAAATAGTTGGCAAGCCACGCCGTGAACACTTTGAGTCCCGTTATGACGATGAGAAAAAGTCCCAACAGCAACAAGACATACCCCGCGCCATGGAGCACTATCTGCTCGTTTAGTACACAGTACATGTCGGTGCGCAATGCCGCGATGGTATCCTGCAGCCCGTGTACTTCCTTCAGCGGTATACGCGTCACCTCAAGGGTATTCAAGCCGAAGAGGATGCGCAGCACCGGAATAATTGCCGCAAATGAGAAGAGCGACAAAATCGTCGAGAGGAGATTGAAGAAGATATTCAATCCCATCTTCGCACGGTAAGGAGGCACAAAACGATGCAATATATTAGCGGTTTTCGCGAACATAGGTGAGTATTTGTCTGTCAAAACTTTCTTTCGGAGTACAGAAACGCACACGGATAGGCAGCGCAATGAGTCGCTTGTTTTGTGCATGCAAACGGTCCACGAGGGTTGTCGTACGCAGGCGCTGAATATCTTTCTCCGTAGTGAGGACAAAATCAAAATCCTCAGCACGCTGCATGACCGCCTCTATATCTTTGGGCGAATAGCGGTGATGATCCGGAAAAGCCATCAGTTCCGCTTTCGGATAGTGCTTTTGCACGTAGGCCATCATATATTCCGGATGGGCTATCCCGCAAAGCACAAGCGGTGTTCCTTCCTGCTCCATCGATGCGTAACTGATCCCCGCAAAATGCAGTTGTTGGAAGGTAGGCAAATGCAAGCGGTTATCCACTACGCGCATGTCTATCGGTCGGATGTCATCCGGACACTTGGTGACTACTATGGCATCGGCCGCCAACGCACGGTGCGGTAAGTCACGCAATGTTCCCCAGGGCAACATATGATCATCTATATAAAGGTGGTCGTAAGGCGTAAGAAGGATGGTAAAGCCGCAGCGCAGTGCACGATGTTGCATCGCGTCATCCAACACTACGACATCCAGTTGCGTCAGTTGGCGTTGCAACTGTCTGATACCGTGCACGCGGTTCTCACACACGGCAATGGGCACATCCGGGAACTTACGATGCAACTGCATCGCTTCATCTCCGATAGACTCTACGGTAGCCTGACGATCTGCTAACTGAAAACCACGTGTCTTACGTTTGTAGCCACGCGAGAGAACAGCCGGATGGTACCCGCTATCCAACAATAATTGCAACAGATACTCCACCATTGGCGTCTTGCCCGTACCACCCACCGCCAAGTTACCCACGCATATCGTCGGAACACGAACGGTAAACGAGGGTAACAGATGCTGGTCAAACAGCATATGGCGGATAGATACGCCTAAGGCGTAAAGCCAACTGAGCGGTATAGAAAGAGCTTTCAGCATGCAGATTTATTGAATCTTGATTTCCGGCATAAGTGCCATGATGCGCGGCTTGGAGCAGAATTCACGCACCTTCATGATGAGGCGTTCCTCTTCCGTAGAGTTATCAAGCATCTTGAGTAATTCCTGATACGGGTCTTCTTTCTCCGGATAATAAACCAGCTTATAGTTCTCCAGTCCTGCCAGTTCGACCGCTTTGGCGATAGCATCATCGATGTTTCCGATCTCATCTACGATACCTATCTCCTTACCTTTCTCTCCAAGCCATACACGACCTTCGCCGATGGACTTGATGTAGTCTTGCTCTACGTGACGGCCTTGCGCACAACGGCTTGTGAACAAGTCATAACCACGCTCTACCATCTTTTGCATGAGAGCGTGTTCTTCGCTATTCATGCCTTTATAGATCATATTCATTTCCAAATCCGAATAACGGTTCGTTGCCACACCGTCCACGTCAAGACCCACTTTATTACGTATCTTCGACACGTTAGGCACCGTACCGAAAATACCGATAGATCCGGTCAATGTCGTCGGCTCGGCGAAGATATAATCCGCGCCGCAAGAGATATAGTAACCACCCGAAGCGGCGTAGTCACCCATCGAAACAACAACGGGGATGCTGTCGGCTTTGATATTCTGGACTGCATGCCATATTTGCTCGCTGGCGTCCGCAGAACCACCAGGACTATTCACGCGCAGTACGAGCGCTTTGACATCATCTTCTTTACGGATCTTCTTGATCGTCTTAACGACTTCTTTACCTACTATTCCTTCTCCGGAATCATCAGTAATCTCACCTTCCAGATAGAGTACCGCCACTTTATCCTTAGCCTTCGACGCCGGACGTTTCACACTCGCCATCTTGGTGGTAGAAAGAAGATGATAGTCCTTCGTTCCTGCATAAATACGCAGCAACGAGTCGATATCCTGAGTATATACAATCGTATCTACCAGGCCTGCCGTCAACTGGTCTTCTGCCGGTTGCAAGTCCATGAAACGGTCGGCGAGTGCATTGAGTTGTTCTTCGCTCAAGTGACGTGCCTCGCCTACGGATTTCTTATATTCACCCCAAATTCCATCCAAGTACTGCATAGTCTGCATACGGTCCGCGTCCGACATACTGGTACGGAAGAACGGTTCAACAGCAGACTTGAAAGTACCGACTTTCAGAATTTGCATCTCTACACCAATTTTCTCCATAGCACGCGTGTAGTACATCTTCTGCGCCGCCAGGCCATGCCATGACACAGCACCTGTCGGGTCCAAACAGATACGGTCCGCAACAGAAGCGATATAGTAATTGGTTTGGCCATAGCTTTTGGCAGACGCTACTACCCATTTACCGCTCTGCTTGAAGTCGAGCAGGGCATCACGGATGGCTTTTGCACTCGCCGGCGCAGCCGATAACTCAGCACCGTCGAGCCATATACCGAGAATCTTTTCGTCGTTTTTAGCCAAACGAATATTACTCAGTATTTCGTCCAGGCCTACAGTCTCGACATTTTGATTTCCAACGAAAGGTACGGACGGCATCGACTTCATCAATCCGGCGAACGGACTGGATTCTTTTGCTTGCTCTACAAGTGTACCTTTCATCTCCAGACGGTAAATCGTCTTGTCTTGCAGTTTCACTTCGGAAGAAGAGAAAAGATCTCCCATAATCCATCCAAGGATGGCGCTGCAGATGAAATACACCGCGAAGAAAATCAGGCAGCCGCCAAGGCAGCCAACTTTGCGGCGAGGACGTTCCTGTCCTTCTACCACAATCGTTTTGCGATTAAAAAACATACTGTTACAATTTTAAATTAAACGTTAATCTATGATAGGGTGTTACACCGTATTTCTTTATTGCCGCATAATGTTCGGCTGTTGGGTAACCTTTGTTATTTGCCCAGCCATACTGCGGGAATTCGTCATGCAGGCGCAGCATATAATCATCGCGATAGGTTTTCGCCAGCACACTCGCTGCCGCGATAGACATGTATGTCGCATCGCCATGCACCACCGTATCCGCCGGGATCTCCAGTAGTTCACCTTCCGGCACATAGGGCTTCCATTTATTGCCGTCCACAAGAATATGCTGCGGGCGTACGGTTAATCGGTCCAGCGCACGCTGCATGCCCAATATGGAACATTGCAATATATTCCGTTCGTCTATCTCCTGCGGACTGACTTCCACCACCGCCCAAGCCACTGCTTCACGCTCTATAACAGGTCGGAGTGCATAGCGTTGTTTATCCGTCAGTTGCTTCGAGTCGTTGAGCCATTCAAACTCCGGCACTTGCGCTGCACGCTGTGGATTCAATATGACAGCCGCCGCAAACACACTTCCTGCTAACGGTCCGCGCCCTGCCTCGTCGCATCCGGCTTCTACAAGCCCTTGTATCATTTGTAGTTTCAACATATCAGAACGGATATCCGATAGCAAAATGGAATGTCATGTCATCCTTCCAGCACAACCCGTTGAAAGCTGTACGCCACTGCGACCCCAAGTCTATGCGGCTTGGGTCATACAACTTCACGCCGAAGTCGATACGAAAGACCATCACTGACAAATCAAAACGAAGTCCCACACCATAGCTCCACGCAATTTGTTTATAGAACTCTGATGTGAACGCACCGCCCGGCTGCGAATCATAGTTATAAATAGTCCATATATTTCCGGCATCTGTAAAGGCTGCCAACTCCATGAACCGTAGCACCTTAAAGCGATATTCAAGGTTCATCTCCAAGTGTATGTCTCCCACTTGCAGATCGTACGACATCGTGTTTCCCGCGCCGCGGAAGGTACCAGGTCCCAATGTTCGTGCCTGCCAACCGCGCACACCACTCGCGCCACCGCCGAAATAACGTTTCTCAAACGGAATCACTTTCGCATTCAAATAAGGAACCGCCGCACCAAAACCGATATGCGTCACCAGATGATGCTTGGGTGTGATAATTCCATGATAAGTGAAATTAAAATCTCCTTTCGCGTACTGCGCAAATGGAATTTTCCCCATCATATATGAGCCGCCCTCGTTCTTCGGGAAATGGAATAACTCGCTGAGGGCATACAGGAAGTTACCTGCCGTCTCGGCACGGAGGGCGAATTGCAGATAGGAACGATTCGGAAAACGCGGATTGAAAGTAGAGTACGAACAGGTATAACTCCAATCGACAATAAAATGGTCCTCGTAACTGGCTTTCAAGACTGAGGAACGGTCTATGAACTGCCGTTTGAACTCTTCCGACATCCAAGGCACGTAAATATAGTTGATATCCACAAGGTTGAACTCGTGCGTCCATCGGCTGCCTGGTGTGCGCGGTATTCTATAAGAGAGAGACGCGTTCGCGATCGTTCGCGTGTATTCGTCCGGACGTTGCTGATAGTTATACGCCACCTCTACCTTCACGTTCGATGGGAAAATCAGACCTGCGTCTGCTCTTGCTTCGATAGCCCGTCCTCCGTTGGCGCGCCATTCATACGAAGCGCGCGCTCCGACTGTCAGCACTTCCGCACCATGGAAGATATTCTTATTGCTATACCGCAAACCGGCAGCGACACCCCAATCGCCGGCACTGTACGTGCCTTCCACCTCCGCTGTTACGGAGTTTAGACGACTTCGGGACACCGTGATATTGCAATCCAAAAGTGTATCTCCCACCGGCGTGAAGGCAATATCAACATACTTCACCGGAGGCAAAGCATTCATCCGCGCATACGTACGTTCGACACGCCATTCCGCGTACTGCTCTCCAGCACGAATACGACTTGCTCGACGTAAAGCGCCCTTACGCAAGAACGGAAAATCCTGTGCGTAGTTCACGTCACGTATCGAATAGCGGGTCCTAAAGCGTTTGACCTCCGTGGAATCCAACTGCGACACATACGGTGCCAAATGCAGGCGGATATCCACCTGATGCGAATTTAATGAACTGTCGGCTGTGAATTCCAGCAGTGATTTCTCGAAATAGTAATACCCTTGATTGCGCAGTGCGCTGGTGATACGCTCGCGTTCTGCATCCAAGGTGGATGTAGAGAATTGTTCTCCGGGATGCACCTTACACCGCTCATCCCGCGCAATTGTGCATATCTCCGGAATGGGAATATCCACCTCATATTGGCGCACATAATACGGTTGATGCGCCGTCACCAAGTACGTCACTTCCACTTTGCGTTTCTTGAATCGCAACTGCGTATCTACTTCCGCTTGAAAATAACCCATGTTATTCATCTGCTGACGAATCTGTTGCATGCTCACCTCTGTCATTTCCTCGTCATAGATAATCGGTGCCTCACCCATTTTCTTTGCATTGCGCGCTGCTCGAGCGCGTGCTTTGGTCGTCGTATCCAGAGGAGCTGTATTATATACATGCAGCTGGAGCTTCCAGAAACCGAAGATCTCGGTATTCTGTTTTTGGCGCACGTAATTGCCCAAAGTGGCGGTAGAGACATTCTTGTCGTCCACACATTTAACGCGCACTTTGTTAAGCAGATATTTGTCTTGCGGAACAAATTTCGTAGTGTTGCACGAACAAAGGACAAGGAATAAAGAACATAGAAAAAATACCACCGATCGGGGTGTTTTTGCCCTGATTACCGGTTCCGGTATTCTTAAATTCCTATATGTACGTAATGCGCCTAACATAATGAGCGTGCAAAATTAGCAAAAAATTTTGATATATCAAAATATTTTTGTACTTTTGTGGCGTTTTTGAGTGTATCTATGGAAAGAATCAGCAAAGCGCAAATCAAACTTGTTAAAAGTTTGCAACAAAAAAAACACCGTGACGAAACAGGACTCTTTGTTGCCGAAGGCGAAAAATGCGTAGAGGAATTACGGAAGGGTTTTGAACTCGTTCACTATTATCAAGCGGGAGAAAACGCCACGCATATAGAAATCGAGCAGATGTCCGGACTGAAAACGCCGCAGGGTGTTATCGGTGTATTCAGAAAGAGAGAGGAGCCCGTCCGGGAGATCCCGGATGCAGGGGGAGAGGGCCAACTTATTTTGGCGCTGGACGGCATTCAGGATCCGGGAAACTTAGGTACTATCATCCGCACTTGCGACTGGTTCGGCGTACATACGATTGTCTGCTCGCGGGATACTGCTGACTGCTATAATCCCAAAGTGGTGCAAGCTACGATGGGTGCATTAGCGCGGGGGCATCTCTATTATCTTGATCTTCCCGAGTGGTTGGCCGGGCAGCAATGCAATATCTACGGCACGCTCCTTGAAGGCAAAGACATGTATGATACCCCACTTTCCCAAAAAGGCATTATCATCATGGGGAACGAGGGCAATGGGATAAGTCCTTTGATCCGAAAAGCCGTCACGCATCCGATACGCATCCCTTCATACCCAAAAGACGCTGAGACTTCCGAAAGTCTCAACGTCTCTATCGCTACCGCTATCGTTCTGGCGGAATTTCGCAGAAAGGAGTAACATAGGGGTAAAACGGTATAAACACAGAGTAAACACGGAGGCAACACGGAGGCAACTCGACTTTTAGAACATTTTAATTACATAAAAATCATTCTACTCTTGCATATTTCCATTTTTTGTTGTACCTTTGCGGTCGTTTACGCATAAAAGGTACATCATTTACATTTTTTCTACTATGAGCAAACAAAAAAGGTTTTTATTGGACGAGAGCGAACTGCCTCGCCAATGGTATAATATCCAAGCGGATATGATTAACAAACCGCTTCCATTATTGAACCCCGCAACAAAAGAGCCGCTGACAGCGGAAGATCTCGCACATATTTTCGCGGCGGAGTGCGCAAAACAAGAGTTAGACCAAGAGCATGCCTGGATAGATATTCCCGAAGAAGTACTGGAGCGATATAAATACTACCGTTCAACGCCGCTCGTTCGTGCATACGCACTAGAAAAAGCACTGGGCACACCGGCGCATATCTATTTCAAGAACGAGAGCGTCAATCCCCTCGGATCGCATAAGATCAATTCCGCTCTTCCGCAATGTTACTATTGCAAACAGGAAGGAACGACCAACGTCACCACCGAGACGGGTGCCGGACAATGGGGAGCCGCACTGAGTTATGCCGCCAAGGCTTTCGGACTCGAGTGCGCCGTGTATCAAGTGAAGATCTCCATGCAGCAAAAGCCTTACCGCAGTTCCATCATGCGCACCTTTGGTGCGACCGTGGAAGGTTCGCCTTCTATGTCCACTCGCGCAGGCAAAGACATCATCACCCGTGATCCATTGCATCCCGGTTCTCTGGGCACAGCTATCTCAGAGGCTGTTGAACTGGCAACTACCACCCCGAACTGCAAATACACACTCGGTTCTGTTATGAGTCACGTCTCGTTGCACCAGACAGTCATTGGTCTCGAGGCTGAGAAACAAATGGAGAAAGCCGGTGAGTATCCCGATACCATCATCGCCTGTTTCGGTGGCGGCAGTAACTTCGGCGGACTCGCGTTCCCTTTCATGCGTCATACACTGAAAGAAGGAAAGAAAATCGACTTTATTGCAGCCGAGCCATCCAGCTGTCCAAAACTGACGCACGGCAAGTTTGAATATGACTTCGGTGACGAAGCCGGTTATACACCCTTACTGCCGATGTATACGCTTGGACACGAGTTCAAACCGGCAAATATCCACGCAGGCGGCCTGCGTTATCATGGAGCCGGTACAATCGTCAGCCAACTACTAAAAGACGGATACATGCGTGCCGTAGATATTCCACAGACGGAATCTTTCGCGGCAGGACTGCTCTTCGCCCAAACAGAGAGTATCATTCCTGCACCGGAAAGTTGTCATGCCATCGCTGCTACAATCCGCGAAGCAAAGAAATGCATCGAGACAGGAGAAGAAAAAGTCATTCTCTTCAATCTCAGCGGGCATGGATTGATTGATATGACAGCATACGACAGTTATCTGAACGGAGACCTCACCGATCCCGAATTTAAAGGATAAAAACGTGAAATGCATACGAAAAAAGGAGTCGCGATTGCGGCTCCTTTTCGTGATCCATGCAGGATTCAAACCTGCAACCCCCACATCCGTAGTGTGGTACTCTATTCAGTTGAGCTAATGGACCATTGCTTTAAAAAGAAGAGGGCTTGCGCCCTTGGCGGTGCGGACGAGACTCGAACTCGCGACCTACGGCGTGACAGGCCGGTATTCTAACCAACTGAACTACCGCACCAGTGGTCTTCTTTTCAAAAGCGGGTGCAAAAGTACTGCTTTTTTTTGACATGTGCAAATAATTCTGCATTTTTTTTTCAAAAATCGTCACTTTTTGAATTCTTGCACCGCTTTATGTGCCGATTTTTGAGTTTGCAGACGCTGTTGACACGTCATTTGCGGGTTCTTATAGCGATTCTTCCGAACATCTTTTCCGGTCAGCACTTCATACCATACACACGCCGCCGTATAACGACCATAGGCATAGTTCAGATGGTAGCCGTCGCGGCATAAGGTATCACCTAATTTCGTGTGTCGCGCATTCTGAATAGCGCTTCCACACGGAATAATTTGTAATTTGTGATTTGTGATTTGTGATTTGATACAAGCCTGAATACTATCCCACATCACTTGTTGATCCGACTGATAACGCGGATAGGCGGGGTGCTTGGCGTCCTTACTATACGCCCAAGTCTGCATCCAGCATAGTTTGGCTTCCGGTTGGTATGCTCGCACGGTGTCGATAAGGGTGGTTAGCCAGGGTTCGTAGCTGCTGCGAACACCACTGTCATGGCTCGCCTGCTGCAAGGAGATAAAGTCGTACTTTCCGTCCCGCAAGGCCTGCTTTAGACTAATGGTATCCTTCTCCACTCGACCTTCTGTATTCGTGCATACGCGGTGCGAATAAGCCGCAGTATCTTTCGCAAGAAATTCCGCATGTTGCTGCAACGAACAGCCTCCATAATAAAGGTTATGCACCTCCACTTGTACCCCCTTGGCATCGCATAACGGCACCAACTCCTGTTCTACAGCATCCCAAGAGAAACTGTTGCCAATACATAATACGCGGATGACGAGTATTATGGTTGAGAGTTGAAAGTTGAAAGTTGAGAGAAGCATGATCGTTGAGAGTTGATTATTTAGTGTGCTTCGAGCCAGTTCTTTCCTACTCCGCAATCGGCTATCAAGGGGATTGACAGATGTACTGCATTCTGCATTTCGGAAACAACTATCTCGCGTACACGGTCGATTTCAGCGGCAGGGACGTTGAAGTTGAGTTCGTCGTGGACTTGCATGATCATTTGCGCCTTCAGTCCTTCTTCTTTCAAACGGCGATGGATAGCAACCATGGCTATTTTGATGATATCGGCTGCTGTGCCCTGAATCGGCGCATTGACGGCATTACGCTCGGCAAAAGAGCGCACCGTAGCGTTATTCGAAAGAATATCAGGCAGATAGCGTTTTCTGCCGAAGAGCGTCTCAGCAAATCCGCGCTGCCGCGCTATCTCTTTTTGCTGCTCTATATAACGAATCACGCCAGGGAAGGCCGCAAAATAATCATCAATCAGTTGTCGCGCTTCGGCACGCGGGCAATCCAGTTGTTGCGCCAAGCCGAATGCCGAGATTCCGTAAATGATACCGAAATTGGCGGTCTTGGCTTTACGCCGTTGGTCTTTAGTTATCTCTTCAATGGGTTTCTTGAAGATACGAGCCGCCGTCGCCGCATGGATATCCTGTCCTGAACGGAAAGCATGCAACAAATGTTCGTCCTTACTCATGTGCGCGAGAAGACGTAATTCAATCTGACTATAGTCGGCGCTGAGGAACAGACATCCCTCATCAGGAATGACGGCTTCACGAATCAATTTACCGCGTTCGGAGCGGATAGGTAGATTCTGCAAGTTTGGATTGCTGCTACTCAGACGTCCGGTGGCCGTCACTGTCTGGTTGTACGTAGTATGAATTTTCCCGTCCGCCGCAATATATCCGGGAAGTGCTGATATATAAGTAGAGATAAGCTTGCTCAATGCTCTATAGTCAAGAATTGCACCGACCACGGGGTGCTTTTCCTTCAAAGCAACCAGCACTTCTTCGGAAGTCGAATACTGCCCTGTGCGGGACTTTTTTGCTTTGGAGTCTAACTTGAGTTTGTCGAAAAGGAGTTCTCCAACCTGCCGCGGACTGTTTATATTGAACGTCTCGCCTGCCAGTTCGTAAATGCGCTGTTCAAGTTCATGCAGTTCTGCCGTCAGTTGTTGTTCCGCCTCATGCAGTTTATTGACATCAAAGCGCACGCCGGCAGCTTCCATCTCACGCAATACCGGCACTAAGGGATACTCTACATCATTGTACAAATTCCATAGATCCGGATCTGCCTTTAGCGCCGTCCAGTTCGGGGCAATCTCGGGATTGAATGCCACCTCGGGATTAAGGAGGTACTGACACAGGCGATTCTCTATCGTGTCATACTCCGGTTTTTTCTGAGTAGCCGGAGTTGTCGTTGATTCGTCGAAGTCTCCGAACAAATCCAATTGATTCGGATCGGCAGGTTTGGACTTTTTCGGAGAACTCTGACTAATCGGTGTACTTGGGGTGCTCGGATTACTCTGAGGAAGTTTCTTGAGCAGGGTATTGAATTCGAGTTCGCGGTACAGATTCGCAAGAGCTTCCATGTCCGGCTCTTTCTTAGCCAGCTGCTCTTCATTCAAAGTAATGGGTACATCTGTGCGGATGGTAGCGAGGAATTTGGAGAATTGGATATCCTCGATTTGGGATTCCACTTTGGTACGCAGCGCCCCTTTGATTTCGTCTGTATGGGCGAGCATGTTTTCAATCGAGCCGAATTGCTGTAGTAATGAAACGGCTGTCTTCTCTCCTACTCCCTTGCAGCCCGGTATATTATCACTTGCATCGCCCATCAAACCCAGCAAATCTATTACTTGCGTCTTGTCTTGCAGCCCGTATTTCTCGCACACCTCTTTTGGTCCCATCACCTCAAAGCCGCCGGTATGACGCGGACGATACATGAAAATGTGCTCGGAAACGAGCTGACCGTAGTCTTTATCCGGTGTCGCCATATAAACTTCAAATCCAGCCTCTTCTCCTTGCTTGGCGAGTGTACCGATGACATCGTCCGCCTCAAAACCAGGCACCTCAAAAGCGGGTATATTCATAGCCTCTAATAGTCGCTTTATCACCGGCACAGCCTTACGAATATCCTCGGGAGTCTCTTCGCGTTGTGCCTTGTATTGCTCGTATGCCTCATGACGGAAGGTTCCACCTTTCGGGTCGAATGCCACACCGATATGCGTCGGATTGACTTTCTTCAACAAGTCATCCAGCGTAATGGCGAAACCAAAGATCGCCGAGGTATTCTCTCCTTTACTGTTCATGCGCGGCGCGCGAATAAAGGCATAGTACGCGCGAAAGATCATCGCATACGCATCAATAAGCAGTAGTTTTTTCATATTACCATTGAATAGGCGCTAAGCCGTGATTTTCCAAGTATTTATTGGCGGCGGAGAAATGTCCGCATCCGTCGAAGCCGCGATAGACGGAGAGTGGTGAGGGGTGTGAGGTCTGAAGGACGAGGTTCTTGCATCGGTCGATGAATTGGCCTTTTCGCTGGGCATAAGATCCCCAGAGCATATAGACGATGTGCTCGCGTTCGCGATTGAGCGCGGCGATAGCCGCATCCGTCAATTCTTCCCATCCTTTTCCCTGATGGCTGCCCGCCTTATGCGCTTCTACCGTCAGCGTGGCGTTTAACAGCAGCACGCCCTGCTGCGCCCATCGGCGCAAGTCCCCGGTAGCAGGAATCGGTGTTCCCAGATCGCGGTGAATCTCCTTGTATATATTCACAAGCGAAGGCGGAATCTGCACGCCGTCCGGCACAGAAAAGCTCAAGCCCATCGCCTGACCTTCCTCATGGTACGGGTCCTGACCGATGATGACCACTCGCACCTTATCAAACGGACAGGAATCGAAGGCATTAAAAATAAGACCTGCCGGAGGAAAACACCGACGGGTCTTATACTGTTGGCGCACATAATCCGTGAGGAGTTCGAAATAAGGTTTGTCAAACTCCGTCTGTAACACGCGCTGCCAAGATGGATCTATTCGTACCTGCATCAATCGACGATTAACATGGCATCTCCGTAATCTCCGAAACGGTACCCTTCTTTGATGGCCTCTTCGTAGGCATGCATGGTCTCTTCGAAACCACCGAAGGCAGCCACCATCAGCAACTGGCTCGACTGCGGCATGTAGAAGTTCACAAAGAAACTGTTCGCTACCATGAAGCGGTAAGGCGGGTAGATAAACTTATTCGTCCAGCCGTCGTAGGCTTTGAGTGCGCCGTTCGTTCCGGACACATGCTCCATTGCGCGCATCACCTCTGTGCCTACTGCACATACGCGGTGCATCTCTTCGCGCGCCTTATTCACCGCATCTGTCATTGTCTCCGGCAAGATGATCTGCTCGGACTCCATCTTATTCTTCGTCAAATCCTCTACATCAATATCTTTGAAGATACCCAGCGACACATGGCTGGTCATGAACGTCGTCTCTATTCCACGAATCTCCATCCGTTTGAGTAACTGCTTGGAGAAATGCAGTCCGGCTGCCGGTGCCGCCACCGCTCCTATCTTATCTGCAAAGATAGTCTGGTAACGCTCGGTGTCCATTTCGTCCACAGGCTGGTCATGGAAGATTTCATCATATGCCGCCTGCGTAGCTGCATCCATCGGACGACGGATGTACTTCGGCAGCGGCGCACTACCTAATGCATACAGACGCGGTACAAACTCTTCATTGTCATAGTCCGTGAGGAAGCGGAAGGTACGGCCGCGGCTTGTTGTATTATCAATCACCTCAGCTACGATAGAAGGATCGTCATCGAAGGTCAGTTTATTACCAATACGAATCTTGCGCGCCGGATCTACCAATACATCCCAGTAACGAGACTTATGATTCAACTCGCGTAACAGGAATACCTCAATCAACGCATTTGTCTTCTCCTTGTGTGCATACAGACGTGCCGGAAAGACCTTACTGTCGTTCAGCACGAAAAGGTCTCCTTCTTCGAAATACTCCACTAAGTCCGAAACTTTCTTATGCTCAATCTCTCCAGATTTCCGATGCAGTACCATCAAACGTGCCTCATCGCGATAAGAAGACGGATACTGGGCAATCAATTCTTCAGGCAGTTTAAACTTAAACTGGCTGAGTTTCATATCATTGGTCTTGTACATATTCTTTTTTTAGCCTTTAGCTTCTCAATTATCAGCTTTCAGTTGTTCTAAAAAACCATCTATGGTATAGCAATCTTCTACTCGGGTACTCCCTACACGTGTGCGGCGTAAGGCTGTCAAGTATGCGCCGGAGTGTAACCTTTCACCAATGTCGCGTGCTAATGCACGGATATACGTACCCTTCGAGCATACAACGCGTATCGTCAGTTGCATCGTTGATGTGTCAAAAGACAGCACCTCTATCTCATCAATCACCAACAACTTAGGTTTCAACTCTACCTCTTCACCTTTGCGGGCAAACTCGTACGCACGCTTCCCGTTAATCTGCACGGCCGAGAATATCGGCGGTACTTGCCATTGTTCTCCTAAGAACTGCGGAATCGTTTGATCGACCAACTCGCGGGTTATGTGTTCCGTCGGATAGGTAGCATCAATCTCCTTTTCCAAATCATAACTCGGTGTAGTAGCACCTAATTGCAGCGTGGCAATATATTCTTTCACGTCATACTGCAACTGCTCAATCAGTTTAGTTTTCTTCCCCGTGCAGATGATGACAACCCCAGTCGCCAATGGATCTAACGTGCCTGTATGACCTACTTTCAGTTTTTTTCGCCCTAACTTATGGCATAAGTTCCATCGCACCTTTGCCACCAAATCGAATGACGTCCAATGCAGCGGTTTATCGAACGCCAATATTTCGCCTTCCTCAAAATTCCACATATCAGCAAACAGTGGTGATGATAGCTATCGAGCCTACGATAGCGCAGTAAATAGCGAACCACACCAAGCGCTGACGGCGAACAATTTCTATCATGAACCGGCATGCAAAACAACCGGTAATGAAAGCAGCAACGAATCCCACCAAGGCAGGCAAGAGACCTAAATCGCTGACGATTTCACCTCGCAACAGTTTCATTAGATCTAAAAAAGCCTCACCTAAAATAGGAATGAGTACCATCAAGAAGGAGAACTGCGCTACACTCTCTTTCTTCACTCCGCAGAGCAAGCCCGTAGCAATAGTTGAGCCGGAACGACTCAATCCGGGTAATACCGCACATGCTTGTGCTATGCCGATGATAATGGCGTCTCTATATCCCACTTCGTGACCAGCCTCTTGACGCTTCTTCTGGAGCCATTCGCTCAACGCCAACAATACAGCCGTTATAAGCAAACAGATACCTACCAAAAGCAATCCGTTACCAAAGAATGACTCTACGGTATCTTTGAAGAACACGCCGACGATAAAAACCGGTATCATCGATACCAGAATCTTAGTTACATAGTCTTTTTCCGCGTTCCATTGCAAGGTTGTGAATGTTCCACGGAACAATTGGGCCACCTCACGCCAGAGCACAACCAACGTTGAAAGCACCGTAGCGGCATGCACGATGATGGCAAAGGTCAGATTCTCTTCACCGGACGTTCCTAACAACACATGCCCTATCTCGAGATGACCGGAAGAAGAAACGGGCAGGAACTCCGTAAGTCCCTGCACTACGCCCAATATAAGTGCTTGTAACCAACTCATTTTTTGCGACGGAATAAGATGGCAAAAATCATACTCACAAAACCGAATAAAGCAATCATCGGTCCCACCGTAATACGGCGGACAGAGAAAATATCCGGATTATAATACTCCTCTCCAGAAGGAGCGCCGATCATCAAGCAAAAACCAATCACGATAATCACGAACGACACCGCGATGAGGAAAAGGTTGAGTTTGGGCAATGTATGTTTCATATACAAATTGTCTATTAGTAGTTTTACCTATCAAATCTCGTATAGTGAGTTATTGTCCATACGTATGTAGCGTCCGGTTGCAATCAGAGACGCAAATAGCGTAATCAACAATCCACTTATCAGCACGACAGCCGAGACAAAAGTGATATTTTGCCACGTTAACGGAAAGAGTAAGACCCCCAAACGGTTCTCCACAAAATACGCCACCCCGCTCAGTACGGCAAGAGCAGCAATACCTGAGCAGAAACCCATCAGCATATTGCGCAGTACAAACGGGCGACGGGTCACCCATGAAGTAGCACCTACCAATGTCATCGTATTGATAAGGAACCGCTTCGCATAAATCTGTAGACGGATTGTATTAACAATGAGTACCATTGACACTAACAGCAACGCCAAAGCCACCCCTAAAAGGATTAGCGAGAAGTCATGGATGTTACTGCTCATCAAATCAGCCAGATCGCGCGGATAGATTACTTCCGAGACATACGGCAGTGATTTCAGTTGTTCTGCCAAGACCGTTAGGCTATCCGGAGCACTATATGCCTCCGTAGGATGAATTTCATAACTTGCCGAAAGAGGGTTGTAGCCCAAAAAAGCGCTGGGATCCTCTCCTAAAGAAGTGATGTGTTCCTGCAGTGCTTCTTTACTCGACACATAGCGGTAGCTGCTACAACGATCGCTAGCGTCCAACACCTTTTCCAGACGGGCACATTGCGCGCTATCTGCATCTTGCGTCAGGACAGCCGTAAGAGTGATGTTCTCGCGCATGCGCGTAACAAGCGCTCCTGCAGAAAGCAGGAGCACACATTCCAAGCCAATAAGGCATAACACCAGCGATACGCTGACGGCGGAAGTTAAATAGGAATTCCGAAAACGATGTTTCCGCATTTAATATTCCCAGAGGTCTTGTTCGAAATTGAGCAATTCGGTAGCTATACGCTCCTGCTCTTTTTTCACCTGATCAGCTGTACCCGCATAATCCGGTATCCAGCGATTGTACATATTGCCCTCACCTACGATGTATGACGTGAAAAGACGTTTTTGAAAAAACTCGTCAAAAGTCACACGCTTTACCTCGTTGCGGTTAGGGATCGCATACTGCATTGCCAAATACGGGCGAAGTTCATCGAATGCGATCCAGAACATAATGGACTCACGAAGGGAAGCCATAATATTCGAGTCGTCACGCGTTGATATCTTATCTGCCTGCAGCGGAGCAATCGCCATAATCTTCGTATGCAAACGCGAGGTGTGCTTGTCGAAGAACACCACTTCCTGAATCAAATACTTCAGCTGATTCTTCACCAACTGCTCAAACGGATAGAAGTGGAACGACAACTCATCAGCTATACTATCGTAGTGTACCAACATAGCATCTGAAGATGCGATATCAAAGTGCGAAGGATCGTCTGAATAGTCGGCCAGAGGATCATCCGCCATGAACATCGTAGGAATCACATTACGCGAGATAGGGGCTTGGTGCAGATCCGGTTTAATGGTCTCCATATTCTTTTCAAAGATAGGAAGACCATCTACTACAGCGTCTGTAATTACTTTGAAGAGGTTACGGTAGTCCGCATCATCCGATTTCGTAGGGAAATAGAGTTGATAGTTCTGTTTGTATCGCATATCAATGATTCGATATACGTAACGTGCCCAGATTACATCATCGATACGGTGATCTACCATTACGATGGTGTCATGCGCTTGAGAAAACTCTGCCGTCTGGATACGCGCACTACCTACCTCGTCGAAGAACGAGACAACATTATGCTGTGCCTGAGCCGTTACAAGACCCAGCAACATGCATGCGATAATACTTAGTTTCTTTATCATATTTGTTTGGTATTAATTCAATGATAGAGGAATAGGCGACAGACGAGTCTCCTTACCATCGGGACCTTGCGCACGGATATCGGTGATGACAACGATGGCTCCCATCTTCAATTTACCGAGACGATCCAACTGGTCGCGAGTAAATTTATTGCCGCGGGATTCCGTCAAAATACCGTTGATATTCACCTTGAAACTCGTTATGCGGTACGGTAAGTCTAACAATCCGTCAGGTCCGTATGAAGCGATTACAGTAGCAGAATTGTTCAACAGCGCGCCACGGGAGATATTTCCATCAGAGTACTCTTTTTCGCCGGACTTGAAGTAAGCTCCCGGTTTTGGCAATGCCTTTACGCGGTATTCTTTACTTCCCATCGGTTGCATACGGCCATCCAGTTCTGCACTAACGGAAATTGTCACACTCTTTGCACCGTCACCCGGTTTAATGATCCATAAACCTCCTTGCTGGCGAACAGCAGCACCACTCACGGATATTTTCACCTTATCGTTCGATACACCCGGAACAGAGATTGAGAACTTGTTATCATATCCGCGATACATGATATTGAGGTCAGTGTTTGAGATCGTCACAGCAGGCTCACCTACACTATACTCACTCGAGAACGGTAAATTTTCCATTTCGCCTGTTGAAGGATTCTGGTAAGCAATCCAACCAGAATACTTTTTCAATCCTATACCAGAAGCTGCTACCTCATAAATACCTTGGTCATTGATACGCTGTCCCTCAATATAATATTCGGGACGCTGCGTTGAGTCAATAGCTGCCAAAATAATTTGAGCTGAATATTTGCCACCACGAATCACATAGTTCGAATTCGGTATCACGTACGCGTTCAATTTATTCACGCGCAGGTCACCCGCGTCCGTGCGATCCATAAGGTACTGAATCACCTGGCTCTCCGTTGAGCGCACATCGTTCTGCATCTTCGTTAGGATGGTGATAGAAGCGCCTACAGGCATTCCTTCGAAAATTGCCACTTCCCAGTCGCAGGAGTCCTTCTCGTGCGCATTATATCCACGCTCGGTAGCGAGATTCTGAAGAATAGAGTTACGCAGTTCCGCATCCTGATCCGCCAACTGAGCGGCATAATCACGATAGTAAGCAACCATCTCTTTCAGTATTGCTCCGTTACCTTGTACAATGGCATACTGAGCTGTTACGTCCAAGTTCGAATTACCTTCGATATGCATCGTCGGATCGATGCCTTGCGCTTTCAACTCCTCTACTTTCTTCTTGCTATCGGCCAAGATGGCGATGTGCTCCTTGAAGTCTTGAATATAGTTGAACAACGAGTCAGCACGCAGTTGTACCTCTTTAGCTTTATCGAACCACTCTTGCGTCTTCTCAGGGTTATCAGCATTAGCAGCTTGGAAATCCTGATAGAGTTTCGCATTACGTTTATCCGATGCAGCGATAGAGGAATGCAGACTATTGTCCACCAATGTAAAACCATTGAGGATATCCGTACTTACGTTCAACGCCAGCATGGCGGTGAGCACCAAGTACATCATACCAATCATTTTTTGTCTCGGGGTTTCCGGACAGTTTTTTGCTCCACCCATTGCTGAAGTGTTTAAAAGTTAAACTTATGCGAGAGCATTGAGCATGTTACCATAAATAGCATTCAGGTCAGCTACATGCTTCTGCAACTGCTTCGTACCATTAGCAAACGCCAACTGAGCTTCTGCTGCCTCTTTTGCCGATGCGGCCGCGCTCTTTTGCGCCTCCATCTGTGCGTTAACAGCTTGCAGTTGGAGCTCATAAACCGAGTTCAACGAAGCGATATTCTTACCTACTAATTCTACTCCTTGTTTGTAAGCTTTGGTTTCTTCTGCTACCGCCTTGATGTCCTCGCCGATTTGTGCATACGAACCAGACAAACCATCAGTTGCCTTAGCCAACGAGTCGGTTGAGAAGCCCACTGCGGTTATCTTCGAAGTGTACTCCATTGTAGCAGCCTCTGCAGCCACCAAGCGGTCATTCAGTTTCACGCCTGAAGCAGCCACTTTATTCAACTCACTCAACTGTGAAGCAGTCTTTGCCAAATCAGCAATACCATCCTTCAATGCCTGTACATCCTCATCCTTTAACGACGGGACTTTAGCCGAAGTAGGTGCTGCTGTCGGGACGCCTGCACTCATACCTGTTACTGCTGCAGTTGGTTCACCGGCAACACCAGCGCCTAACAACGTAGGACGGGCCTGATGAGACTTCTCCTCAAGCAATTCCGGTTTTGTACCGAACTCCAATAACTGCGGGAAGACATTCTCCCAGTGGAACTCAGGATGCGGGTGCTCTAACGTACCGATAAGGAACAGGAATGCCTCCGTGAACATTCCGACCATCAGCACTTGACTAGCTCCCGGCCAGTGCAAAATCTTAAACAACGCACCGATAATAACGACCGACGCACCTGCTGAGTAAACGATGTTAACCACATTCTTACCCTGATAGGACTCATACCAGTGGAAGAATCTTGCACCAAAACCTTGGTTTGTAGCTTTTTCTGTAGCCATAGTTTGTTATAACTTATATGTTTAATTGTATGTTATTTCTATATTATTCACCTATGTATGCGCGAACACAGCGGAAGCCGATGTACGGACGGCTCTCATACTGGTACTCATAGGTACGAACGCCGCACTGCATGAAATAACTGATATCTTTCCAGCTACCTCCCTTAACGACCTTACGTTTCAAGATATCCGGATCTGCTTTACGAGCCATATAACTATAGTCCGGATTCAAGTCATGGATATGCGTATTAGCAGCACTCTGGTAAGCCGAGTTCGTCCATTCCGATACGTTACCCGCCATGTCGAACAAACCGAAATCATTCGGGCGGAACTGAGCTACCTTCATCGTCGTAGTACCGGTATCATCGTTGTACGCACCACGGTACGGCTTAAAGTTGGCGAAGAAACAGCCCTTGCCATCGCGAGCATAGTTGCTTCCCCACGGATACATCGCCAATTTACGTCCTCCGCGCGCAGCATACTCCCATTGAGCCTCCGTCGGCAGACGATATGCGTTGGCCTCGGTGGTAGAATACATATTAAAGAGTTTCGAGCGCCAGTTACAGAAAGCGTGTGCCTGCTCCCATGTTACACCTACTACAGGATACTCTGCGTAGCCCGGGTGCTTGAAATACATATGCAGCAACGGATCGTTATACGAGAACTGGAAGTCACGCGCCCAAACCAAAGTATCCGGATAGATACTTATAATCTTTTCAGTCAACAGGTCTTTCGGTTCGCGCAACGGACGGATAATTGTAGAATCCTTGATCTCATTATTGGCGTTAACCCAGAAAGTATCAACGCGTGCCGTTGCTCCCGGGGGATAGGTGCTGGTAGCAACGTCAAATTTGTTACGCTGCGGAAGCGCCTCGTCCATATTCACCCAATTGTAGCGATAGTGCAGATTGTTCGTATTGAACTTGCCATCTGAGTAATACATTGAGGACAATGCATCAACCACATCCTCCTCCTTGCTGTTCCATGGCACTTTTTTACGCCAATCGATACGGAAATTGGTTTCATCAAAATCCTCGTCTTTCGGCTGGATAGCATAGTCAGTCATGCCGGCCGCAATCAAGTTGGTCAAAGCGATTGAGTCACGCACCCAGTTCACAAACTGATGGTACTCGCTGTTGGTAATTTCGGTCTCGTCCATCCAGAACGCGTCCACTGTCACCATTACCACGTTGTCCGGTTGCTCAAACACCGCAGACTGTGTGTTAGCTCCCATCATGAAGGAACCCTTCTTAATGAACAACATTCCGTAAGGATTTGCCTCCTTAAAGTTGGTACTTTTGCCTACTCCGACTAATTCGCCGGCCGGCTTGTTGCAACTCGCCAATGCAATCGCAAATACGATCAATGGCAAAATCTTAGTTACTTTCATACTTACAAGTATCGAATTGATTTATATTTATTCGTTCTTTTCGGCTTCAGGATATCAAATCCATAGGCCAGATATAGTTCATGACTTCCGTAGCTTTCCAATAGCAATTTGTTAGTCGGCAACTCACATGTATATCCCAACTGCAAACCGTTAATAATATCTATGCCTAGCAATATATTCACACTTCCGGCAATGCGATATCCGAGTCCCCAGCGATAACGGTCTTTATAGTCGCACATCAGCGTAAGGTTGATATCCCAACTGACAAAATCGCTCATCACCATCATGCTCGGCGTCAACATCCAATCCCGATGGTCCTTCAGCCGGAAATGGTATCCACCCGTGATATACATCGTTCCAATCAAAGTCACCGATGTGTACTCATCCCAAGTGACTGTTGGACGGGTCAAATGACTATAACTCGCACCCACCCACCATGTCGGAGTGCTGTAATATAATCCGAAACCCATGTCAAATGTCATTCCCGATTTGCTGCCGGTCGGCACCGACTCATCCGTCGCTTCGTGGTAATCGTCCCCCATCTTGCTGAGATTAATGGAATCCCCTTTGAACCCTACGTTCACGAATCCCAAATCGATTCCGATGCTCAAATACCCGTTTCCCAACCTCTGACGATACGCGTACTGAGCATACAGTGATTGATTGGTGAACAATCCGTAGCGGTCGTTCAGGAATCGCACCCCCGCGCCGTGACGCGTCTTGCCTATTACAAATGGCGAGCAGAAAGTGAACCAAGTGCTCATCGGCGCGTTGGTTATGTCCACATACTGCATGCGGTGCATTCCAACCACTCTCATCAAATCGCCCTCTCCCACCGCTGCGGGATTATAGGCAGTCGGCATAAACATATATTGTCCCATCTGCGGATCGAACTGCGCACTCGCAGTCACGACAGCCATAAGCGCAAGCAGAAGGCTAATACTCTTCCTCATCGAAGAAGAAATCCTCATCCTGTGTAGGATAATCCGGCCATATATCCAAGATGCTCTCATACTGTTCATCATCCTCGTCCTCCAGCTCGTGCAAATTCTCAATTACCTCCGCAGGAGCGCCAATACGATTGGCATAATCAAGCAATTCTTCTTTCGTTGCTGGCCATGGAGCATCCTCTAATTTCGAAGCCAATTCAAGCGTCCAATACATAGTTTATTTTCAATAACAATTCGACCCTCCGCGGGTATAGTTTTTCAAAATAGCGTGCAAAAGTAGTAAAAAAGATCGATTCATGCAAATATTTCTTGTAATATTTTACATTTTTTGGTATTTTTTACACAATTAGGCCTTTTTCCGTCAATTTTTCCACATTTTATTCTTTGTGCCAGGTTTCTTCTGCCTCACCGTTCTTGTACCCGATATAGCGCGCCAGGACGAACAAATAGTCACTGATTCTGTTCATTATTTTCATCACTTCATCGGGGCACCCTAATACAATCATTCGGCGCTCTGCGCGACGACAGATGGTGCGGCAGACATGACATCTCGCTATACATTCCGAACCGGCAGGAAGGATGAACGCACGCTGCTTCGGGACTTCTGCTTGTAGAGCGTCTATCCATGTCTCCACCTGTTGTACATCCGTCTCGTTGACCCACTCTCCGGGAGCCAAACTCAACGCCGCCCCTAAGTTAAACAACTTGTTCTGTATCCACGCCAGTTGTTCGTCTGATTGTTGAAAACTGACGACAGACGACTTCAGTCCTGCCCGTAGCAAGCCTATCCAACTGTTGAGTTCATCTACGGTGCCGTACGCCTCTATACGCGCATCAGCTTTCGAGATACGCTCACCATTCGCCAGTGATGTCTCGCCTTTGTCTCCTGTTTTTGTATAAATTGCCATGTTAATAAAATCTTTAGTTTTTACACTTCTGCGTTTGGAACATACTCTATACCTTTATTCTATAATGCCGCTTCAGATAATGCGGATCAACAAACAAGAGTCCTACGTGGTAAAGGTCCATGCTGGTTGTCACGCGCACGTTATCTTTGAGAGCATTCCACGCCTGTTCCATCTGTTCGGAATGATGAATATCGTCGATTACCATCACTCCTTTCCCATTCATCCGCGGTAGCAAAAAATCGACATACCGCATCGTAGCCTCAAAAGTATGGTTTGCATCCACATATACGACATCCAGTCCTTCGCGCGCACGTTTAGATAAGGTATCATCAATATTTCCCTGTTGCCATTCAATATTTTCCAGTCGCAGTGCACGCCATACACCTTGCGCTACATTCAGCACCTCCTCACTACCTTCGAGAGTGACTACCTTGTTACGGCTGTCTGCACTCGCCATGTATGCTGTTGTCACGCCCAAAGACGTACCTAACTCAAGTATCTCCAGAGGTCGCTTCTCATGTTGTCCGATAAAATTGACTAAGCGGAAGAGCAACTGCCCAATAACCGGTCGCTCCAGATGTGTTTTGGCGATATCGCATACACGACGCTTAACCAGCTTGCCTTCCGGAGAACCAGCCGATCCGAAATCCATTACGTCTAATACATCTTCACAAGCCAACAGTGACTCTCGCTGACGCTCTATATCAGCGAAACAATAGTAGGCATTTTTGTCGCGTAGCACGAACCGCACCAACTCAAACAGGTACGGAGAATGAATGCCTTCTCCTGTTGTATTCCATGCACTGAAAACATGCCGGACGTACGCCCAAAAACGATGTGTGCTGTCTTTTTTTGCCATTTATGGCGCAAAAATACTATTTTTTTTGCACATATCCAAAAAAAAATGTAATTTTGTCGCATGATTTTGAATTATATTTGGATTTCGCTCATTTTGCTTGCCATTCTGATGGGATTGGTGCAAGCTATCTGTTACGGAAACGTAGATATCTTCTCTGCGATTCTAAACTCTACTTTCGACAGTGCAAAAACAGGTTTTGAACTCTCATTAGGTTTGACGGGTGTACTCTCATTATGGATGGGTATCATGAATATCGGTGAGAAAGCCGGTACGGTGAATACTTTGGGAAAAGCCATCAATCCGTTCTTCAGTCGTATATTTCCGGAGATACCAAAGGGTCATCCCGTCTATGGTACAATGCTGATGAATTTTGCAGCGAACATGTTGGGACTTGACAATGCCGCTACGCCGATGGGGTTGAAGGCGATGGGGGAATTGCAGGAACTAAACAGCAACAAATCGAAGGCATCCAATGCGATGGTGATGTTCGTTGTATTGGGTGCAAGTGGTCTAACGCTTATCCCGACAACTATTATGGCGTACCGCGCACAGTTAGGCGCTGCTAACCCTGCGGATGTCTTTCTCCCAATACTCATCGCCACATACGTAGCGACATTAGTGGGACTTCTCTGCGTTTGTATCGCACAAAGAATTAAGATGAAAGATCCTGTTGTATTGGGTACGCTGATCGGTTTGACGGCGCTTGTAGGACTGCTTGTCTGGGGTTCAACGCTCCTCTCGCATGAAACTTTAGCTGTCGTTTCTGCGGCCATCGCGGCCATTCTGTTACTCGGTGTTATCTGCTGGTTTATTCTGCAGGCAACTTGGAAGAAAGTCAACGTGTACGATACGTTCATTGACGGTGCCAAAGGTGGTTTTCAAACGGCCATCGGCATTATCCCTTATCTCATCGCCATTCTTGTGGCCGTAGGTATGTTCCGCGCGAGCGGTGCAATGGGATTACTAGAGCAAGGCATCTCCTGGTGCTTCGCTGCCTGCGGTATCAATCCGGACTTGGCGGGCGCTGTACCGACAGCCTTGATGAAACCGCTCAGCGGCAGCGGAGCGCGCGGACTGATGTTAGAGGCGATGACAACCTATGGGGCAGACAGTCTGGTAGGACGCCTTTGCTGTATTCTTCAAGGCACTACAGATACCACTTTCTACGTGCTGGCTGTCTATTTCGGCAGCGTAAATATCAAAGATACAGGGCACGCCGTAGTGTGCTGCTTACTTGCCGACCTCGCCGGTGCCATTGCCGCCTTCGCTATCGCGCCCGTTTTCTTTGGATAAAAAGCAACACTCCAGTATTATATATACAATATATAATACCAATGAAATAAAAAGCAAAAATTAGTGCGTGATAAGTACGAGATAAGTGCGTCATAAGTACGTCGTAAGTACGAGATTTTCAGGGTTGAGTGCTTATAAATTGCACATAAAGAGTATATATACATGATTACATTTCATACAGAAGACATAGCGATGCCGGAGCTCGATGAGCGGAAAATAGGCAAGTGGATTCGTGCAGTAGCGGCTGAGTACGGCTTCGCCGTAGGGAACATCAACTATATCTTCTGCTCCGACGAGCGGGAGTTGGTTGTGAACCGCGAGTTTCTGGGACATGACTACTACACGGATGTCATCACCTTCGACTACTCCACCGCGCAGACACTCAACGGCGATATCTTCATCTCACTCGACACTGTCCGGAGCAATGCCGAGATGGTGGGATGCCGCTTCGAAGACGAGCTGCTACGCATCCTCATCCACGGCGTGCTGCACCTGACGGGGCAAGGCGACAAGACCCCGGAGACGAAAGCGCAGATGACCGCCAAAGAGGAGAAGGCGCTGGGGAAATTGAAAGGTGAAAAGTGAAAGATGAAAGGGGATTAGTGGAATAATTGACGAAAATAGTGTGTTATGCTTCAAAAATTTGTTGCATAACATTTTTTTTTGTACTTTTGTGTGCTTTTGATTAGTAATCAACACAATGAAACACATTACATTCTTCTTATTCGCGGCGTTATTATGCTGCGTCACATCGGTCACAGCTGCCAACTACTGCGCCTCCTCTGCTTGGGGAAACGGCAAGAATGCCACCGGTGGCGGTAGTGCTACACCCACACTGGTAAAGAGCGTGAGCGAACTGAAATCCGCACTGAACAAAGGTAAGAACAAAGTGATCATCATCACGCAGGATCTGACCTTTACCTCCATGCTGTCCGTTCAAGACGGATCGAACGTCACTCTGATGGCATTACCGGGCGTCAAGCTGACCAGCACCGAGCAGGATGCTACCAATTCAGGTATATTGTATGTAAAAAGATTCAGCAATCTGATTATCCGTAACATCACCTTCATCGGACCCGGAGCCTACGACTGCGATGGCAACGACTTGTTGTGTTTTGAAAATGTAACCAATGCATGGGTGGACCACTGCGATTTTCAGGACGGTTGTGACGGAAACTTCGACAACAAGAACTCTACGGACAACGTGACGGTCAGTTGGTGCCGTTTCCGCTACCTGAAAGCGCCAAAGGCAGGCGGTTCGGGCGGTGCGGATGACCACCGTTTCACCAACCTACTCGGTTCTTCGTCCTCCGACAAGCCTTCGGACGGCACGTATAACTTCACCTGGGCTTACTGCTGGTGGGACGAAGGATGCAAGGAACGTATGGTACGTTGCCGCAACTGCGAGTTACATTTTCTGAACTGCTACTGGAACAGTTCGGTAGCGAACTACTACGTAGGTCCGGAGAATGCAAAATGCTATTTCGAGGGATGTACGTTTGCCGGTAAAGCGAACAGCGCCAAAAACATCTTCAAGTCATACGGCGGCACGAATGCCTGCAAGTTCGTGAACTGCAGCGGCAAACTGCCGTCGAACAGCGGCACGGTGAATGCGCCGACATACAGTTATGACAAGTTGAGCGCTGCGGACGCCAAGACGATGGTCACCAACAGTTCGTGCGGAGCAGGTGCCACCCTGACCGTCAACACCAAAGGAGAAGTCGGCTCGTCCTGCGACGGCGGCGATACGCCTACTCCCGACCCAGACCCGCAACCGGATCCGGACCCCGACCCAGACCCTGTAACCAGCGACCTGACATGGGATTTCTCTACCAGCGATTTCAACGGATTAGGCACTATCACCTCCACGACGACCGTCAAGGGTCTGACGATAGCCGCTTCTTCTGACAAAGCCGTCACAGTTGCCACAGGTGCCAAGACCATCGATGGTCATAACTTCACCCACGTGCTCAAGACCGGCGGTACGGGATCGGCCGCAGCGCGCAGTCTGAGTTTTGCCGTCACGGGGCCGTGTACGATACAGGTCTATCTAATCAGCGCCAACGCAACCTCCGAGCGCACGCTCAATATATATAGCGGTTCATACGGAGGAACTCTGCTGACAACGTTTACTGCCGCTACGACAGCTGCAAAGCAGAGTTACAGCTATACCGGCAGCGCAACGACCATCTACATGGGTAGCGCCAATAGTGGAATCAATTTCTACGCTATCAACGTGGTTTATTCCGGCGGTGACGAACCTCCTACTCCGCCGACACCGACTTACACCCTCTCTTATGACGAGAACGGCGGAACGGGCACGATGGATAGTCAGAGCGCAGAAAGCGGTCAGAGCGTGACGGTGCTTGCTAACGCCTTCACCGCTCCGACGGGTTATACCTTCCAAGAATGGAACACGAACGGCAAGGGTTCGGGTACGAAATACGCTGCAGGACAGAGCGTGACGCTGACGGAAGACCTGACGCTCTACGCCGTTTGGAGTCCGCTCAGTTATACCATCACACTGGATGCTGCGGGCGGCACGGGAGGCTCCGGTTCAATCTCCGCCATCTTCGACGAGGCGATGCCGAACATCACCATCCCGAGTCGCGAGGGCTATGATTTCCTGGGTTATTTCTCCGAGCCGAACGGCGCAGGCAAACAATACTACGATGCCAACGGCAGCAGTACGAACAGTTGGATTACTCCCTCGGACGCTACACTTTACGCGGCATGGAAAGAGCAGAGCGGCGACACACCCGCTACGGAAGGAGACCTCCATTTCTGGTTCTTCAATGCAGCAGACGCTACAGCCAATGGATTGACCAACGATGAATCGTTCTTCGCCAACATGATTGCTTCCGGCAGCCAGATGGCAGGTAGCATTACCATTGACGGTAAGAGTTACTCAGTAACCCGCCGCACAGGCGATAACGCGAAGTTCGGCGAGTTCACCATCCCTGCCGGAAAGAAAGGTATCTTCTATGCCTTGGCTGTTTCATCCGGTGGAGGCGACCGACAGATCAACCTCGTGAACGGGACATCCAAATACGAACTCAGCGTACAGGGAGGTTCCGACTCGTACAAACGTATCGAGAGTGAACAGCTTCCTGCCGGCACCTATAGCATCGAGCGCGAAGGCAGCGGCAATGTGCGTCTGGGCGTCGTTGTGGTCAAGACGATTGACGACGGCGGCGAAGTTCCCCCCACACCCGACCCAGACCCACAACCGGACCCCGACCCAGTGACCAGCGACCTGACATGGAATATATCCGACGATGACTTCAACGGCTTAGGAACTATTGCCACCACTACTGAAGTGCGGGAGCTGTATATAGTAGCCAAGAGTGGCTCGGAAGTAACGGTAGATGAGAATGAGAAAAGTATGGATGGTTATAACTTCACTCATCGTCTCAAATTAAATGGTTCGGGTGCAGCAGACGCACGTCATCTATGGTTTGCCGTTACGGGTAATTGCACCGTGGAAATCTATTTGATGAGCGGTAAATCCAATGAAGAACGCTTCCTGAATATCGCTACGGGCTCCTTCGGTGCGAATGTACAAGAGTTCTCCGCGGGTGATGGAACCGCTATTACCAAGATAACATATGCTTATACCGGCGAGGCTACTAATCTATACCTCTATTCAAAGAAGAGCGGTATCAATATCTATGGTATCAAACTGACCTATCCATCCACACCGACAGATATTGAGAATGCGACACAAAAGAACGCAGCACTCAAAGTACTGCGTTCAGGACAAGTGGTTATAACCCGTGACGGCCGGACATATAGTATCTTCGGCACACGGATCGAATAGGATTACAGACGCTGACCGGTAACGGTAAAGGCTTGTGCGCCACGGATGATGATCAATTGTCCGTGGCGTATTTGTTTATGCGCCTTGGTTCTGTCCGTCACGTTTTCCACATCTGTCGAAGGATTCTTGCTCCACTTCAGACCTACAAGGATAGGATCGTGGTCTGAGTAGCGATACATCGACTCATTGCCTTTGGCATAACTATAGAGCGAGGAGGGCGTGTCCGCATTGATATGATACGAGACAGCTTTCGTCACCTGCGACGCCATAGAAGGCGAACAGTAGGCGTGGTCGAGGAATCCGGCAGTGCAGCCATACAAATGGCTATAGCCATCCGGGTCGTCGCGCATAAGCAGATCAACGTAACCTTGCCCCTCACTCAACAGGGTTACCGCCGTCTCTCCAGTGTAGGCATTAAGGTCACCCAGCACGAGTACATCCGGGTCTGTATAGGTTGCAGACGGCAGTTTGGTGATAAGTTTGGTCATGTTATCTTCGCGATCTTCGTCCGTCTTGGATATTTTCGCATAGAAATGATTCATGGAGATATTAAACCGCTCTCCGGTAGCAATGTGCGTGAAGCATTGGATTGCCTCGCGCCACTTCATACTATACGCAGTATAGGGATACCAGTACGTGCCGTAAGTCTGTACTTTGGTCTTGTTGTAGATAAAGCACACCATCGCGCTGTTCTGGTAGGCACTCGAACCGGTATTGACATAAGCGAAATCGGTCGTTCCGGTCGCCTCGTTGAGCAAGTCAACCAGCGCTTGCACGGCGGCTGTCCCCTGCTCCACCTCACATAACGCATAGATGTCGGCGTTCATGTTCGACAGTGCGGCTTTGATTTTCGCTTTCTGCGTTACCAACTGCTCTTCGCTCTGCGCGCCGTGTGAGTCGGAACCTACATTCGTCACGAAGAAGTTCTCGATATTCGCGCCTACGATGACCAACTCTGGTTCGCCCAGGTCCGGCCGCTCCGTAGGTAAGTTATTATTGATGAGTTCAGGAACGTTCACTGCCTGCAGTTGGTTAGCGGCGGGAATATAGGCTTTGAGCCCACGTACCAGTGTTCCGGTTCGGTAGGTTTGCCACGGAATCGTATAACCGAGAAGGTGGCAGCTGTCGATGGCCTGTTTCGCCAAGGCGGCATTGTATGCATCACTACCCTCTTCGCCGTACTCTTCGGCGTTGCGGATACGGGAGGGAGCAATCGTGTTATTCCATGTATCGCAATAAACGAAATCGTTTGTGAAGGTAACCGTCTTGCCTATCCAAGCGTCCCATCCGGTTGCAAACGAAGTAGCGAAGTCTATATTATACTCCTCTTCCTGCGGTTCTACAGGTTTGGCATGACTAATATAGCGAGCGCTGGTGACCTCGTGCGTGGAGCCGTACAACTGATAGATACCCGACAACTTCACCGTGTCTCCCACCTCGATACCCAACGAACTGAAGGTTAACGAGTTACCGGCTGCGTCTCTGGACAAGCCATAGACATAGACACTCGCCGTGTTATCGTCCATATGGAAATTGCCGTACTGCGAACTAACAATCTCGGTTACGACACCCCTTAAAATACACGTATCTTTAGTGTTCGCCAGGTTAATAAACTCCTCAATGGTCTTTTCGCCGAGGTTCGTCGGCGGTTCGGTATTGGAAAGTATCTCACATGTGCAGCCCGCAGCCACTTCGGGCGTGGAATTATACCTTGTCAGTTGGCCGGTTACACGCACCAATGAGCCTACGTTAGGCGCCTCGTCCTGGGTGTTCGCGACGCAGCGGTAAGCCTGAATCACCTTTCCACCGTTTTCGGTATCTGCAATCCAGAAAGATACATTCTTCCATGAGGAACTCCATGCCGTTTGAATAGCGGTCACGTAGCCTTGCATGACGTAGGTAGCTCCATCGTTATATAACACATTATTGGCTGACACACTTAAGGCGTACTCCCGCGCCTCGGCACAGGTGATTTCCGTTTGTGCATGAACGGTTACTGTCATCAGCATTGCCGGCACTAAGAGTAAGAATAGGAAAAACTTTTTCATAAGCAAAAATTTTAAGTATTTTTAGTGCATCGAGGGCGGGTATCAGCCGCCCTCGAGCTGTAAAATTGCCTTACGAGGCAAAACACTGTTAGTCTTTGAACTTAGCCGCCAGGAACTCGCGGTTGAGGCGTGCGATGTTCGCGAGGCTAACGGATTTCGGGCACTCAGCGGCACAAGCGCCGGTGTTGGTACAGTTACCGAAACCGAGTTCGTCCATCTTAGCTACCATGGCTTTGGCACGAGCAGCCGCCTCTATCTTACCTTGCGGCAGGAGTGCGAGTTGGCTAACCTTAGCCGCCACGAACAACATCGCCGAACCGTTCTTACAAGCCGCAGCACAAGCACCGCAACCGATACAGGACGCAGCATCCATTGCCTCGTCAGCGATAGGCTTCGGAATAGGAATGGCGTTGGCATCGGGTACACCGCCGGTGTTGACGGAGACGAAACCGCCGGCTTGCATGATCTTGTCATACGCGCCACGATCGACCATGAGGTCTTTGATTACCGGGAACGCACGGCTACGCCACGGCTCTACGGTAATGGTCTCGCCATCTTTGAATTTACGCATGTGGAGCTGGCAAGTGGTGATCGCGGAGTCAGGTCCGTGCGGGTGACCGTTGACGTACATCGAGCACATACCGCAGATACCCTCACGGCAGTCGTGATCATAGGTAACAGGGTCTTTGTGCTCCGCAACGAGTTGCTCGTTGAGGATGTCGATCATCTCCAGGAACGATGCGCCTTGGAATACATGTTTCAGCTCATAGGTCTCGAAATGACCTTGTGCTTTAGGTCCTGCTTGTCTCCAAACACGAACCTTAATATCAATATATTGATCCATATTCTAAAGTTGAATGTTTAAAGTTTAATGTTTAGAGATTAATTCTTGTAATTACGCGTCTTTCTCTCGGTAAACTCGTAATCCAGCGGCTCCTTGATGAGTTGCGGTTCTTGGTCCTCACCCATGTATTTCCAGCAGCCGACATAGGAGAACTTGTCGTCCTGACGGAGTGCCTCGCCTTCGGGTGTCTGGTATTCCTCGCGGAAGTGACCACCACAGGACTCCTCACGATGGAGAGCATCGACGGCCATCAGACGGCCGATCTCGATGAAGTCTGCCAGACGGAGCGCTTTCTCGAGCTCGTTGTTGAGCGAATTAGCCTCACCCGGGATATAGACGTTGGTCCAGAACTCTTTCTTGATGGCATCGATTTTCTTGATACCTTCTTTCAAGCCTTCTGCAGTACGTCCCATGCCGACGAAGTCCCACATGATAAGACCGAGCTCTTTATGGATCGAATCGACAGAACGCTTGCCCTGGATAGCCATGAGGCGGTCGATCTTGTCCTGTACGGCTTTCTCCGCCTCAGCAAACTCCGGCAGGTCGGTACTCATACGCGGTACGCCGATCTGGTCTGCGAGGTAGTTCTGGATGGTATAAGGCAGTACGAAATAGCCGTCCGCCAGACCTTGCATCAAAGCCGAAGCACCGAGACGGTTAGCACCGTGGTCGGAGAAGTTCGCCTCGCCGATACAGAACAGACCTTTGACGGATGTCTGCAGTTCGTAGTCCACCCAGATACCACCCATCGTATAGTGGATAGCCGGGAAGATCATCATCGGGTTCTCGTACGGGTTCTCGTCCACAATCTTCTCGTACATCTGGAAGAGGTTGCCGTATTTCTGTGCTACGACATCTTTGCCCAAACGCTGGATTGCCTCGCTGAAGTCGAGGAACACAGCGAGGCCGGTGTTGTTCACACCGTAACCTTTGTCGCAACGCTCTTTAGCAGCACGGGAAGCAACGTCACGCGGAACGAGGTTACCGAAGGCCGGATAGCGGCGCTCCAAGTAGTAATCGCGGTCTTCCTCAGGAATGTCACGTCCTTTGATTTCACCGGCTTGCAGACGCTTTGCATCCTCCAGTTTCTTCGGCACCCAGATACGACCGTCGTTACGGAGCGACTCCGACATAAGGGTCAGTTTGGATTGGAAGTCACCATGCTTCGGGATACAGGTCGGGTGGATCTGTGCGTAGCAAGGGTTAGCGAAGTATGCGCCGTGGCGATACATCTGCATAGCAGCCGAACCATTGGAAGCCATCGCGTTGGTGGAGAGAAAGAAGGTGTTTCCGTAACCACCCGAACCTACTACAACTGCGTGAGCGAAGAAGCGCTCGATACGGCCGGTAACGAGGTTACGGGCGATGATACCACGCGCACGCTTCTCGCCGTTCTCATCCGGGATGAGGACGATGTCCAGCATCTCGTAGCGGGTGTACATCTTCACTTTGCCTTTACCGATCTGACGGCTCAAAGCGCTATACGCACCCAGCAACAACTGCTGGCCTGTCTGACCCTTGGCGTAGAACGTACGGCTTACCTGTGCGCCACCGAACGAACGGTTGTCGAGCAGACCTCCGTATTCGCGTGCGAAAGGAACGCCTTGTGCCACACACTGGTCGATGATATTATTGGAAACTTCCGCCAGACGATAGACGTTCGCCTCGCGGGCACGGTAGTCACCACCTTTGATTGTATCATAGTAGAGACGATAAACGGAGTCACCGTCGTTCTGGTAGTTCTTCGCTGCGTTGATACCACCTTGTGCAGCAATCGAGTGCGCACGACGGGGCGAGTCCTGGATACAGAAGTTGAGCACATTGAAGCCCATCTCTGCGAGGGAAGCCGCAGCGGATGCGCCGGCAAGACCCGTACCGATGACGATGATGTCCAGACGGCGTTTGTTAGCGGGGTTCACCAGTTTCTGATGGTTCTTGTAGTTGGTCCATTTGAGCTCCAGCGGACCTGCCGGGATCTTCGCCATCTCGGGCGTGATCACTTTGGTGTTTTTCTCGGAAGGAGTAGCCATTACCTCTGCCGCAGCTTTAGCTGCTTTGCCGGCTTTCTGAGCCGCAGCAGTAGCTGCAGCCACAGCCTCTTTCACTTCAGCACGCTGTGCCACTTTCTCTGCGCGGGCTTGCAACTCTTCTGCTACCTCTTGAGCTTTCTCCGCAGCTACTTCGGCCACTTCTTGTGCCTTCTTCGCTGCTTTTGCTGCTACTTTCTTCGCAGCATCTAATATCTCTTCTTTCTTTGCCATAGTCGTAAATCATTAAGCGGCGCAGAGCATACCTATGCCCATGCCAAAGTAATACAATACAACGATAGTGAATGGCAGTACGACCAACGTAGCCACAACCGTGCTGATTACCTCGACACGTTTTTGCCATTTGAGGTTGTTGAGTCCCATGGATGTCATAGCCGAGCCGACACCATGGTTGAGGTGCAGCCAGAGTACTACGAGCCAAAGGAGATAGAGCACGCAATAAACCTGGCCCCAAACAGGCTCGGTAAAGAGCGCTTTGACATACGCAGCGCCGTTCTGAGGATCGAAAGCGCCGGTCTCGATGCCGGTGAGTTCAGCAAACTGCATCTTGTACCAGAAGTTGTAGAGGTGCAGGCAGAGGAAACCAAGGATGGTAAATCCGAGAACGAGCATGTTCTCCGACTCCCAGGTCACTCCCTCTTTCTTTCCACGAACCTCATAACGGTCGTTCCCGCGCGCTGCCCGGTTCTGGATAGTCAGATACAGACCATAGCAGAAATGTACCAGTACGAGGAACGCAATACCGAGCGAACCGATTACTGCGTACCAGTTAGCACCGAGGAAACGGCAAATAGCGTTGTACGCCTCTTCGCTGAACACCAGCGCAAGGTTCATGCAACCGTGAAACAGCAGGAAAAACACCAATGCTGCTCCACTCAAAGCCATAACGAATTTACGGCCGATAGATGAATCTTTTAACCACATAGATTAGATTGTTTGTTAGAATTAATATTGATTTTGTTGTTTATAGACTTTTGATGTATTTGTCCGCCTCGATGGCCGCTTTGGCACCGCTACCTGCCGCTACTACCGCCTGTCTGTAATGGGGATCGGCGCAGTCTCCTGCAGCGAAGACACCGGGAATATTGGTCCGGGGACTGTCACCTTCCACGAGGATATAGCCCTCTGCGTCGCGGTGCAGATAGTCCTTGAAGAGTTCGGTGTTCGGGTGATGTCCGATAGCGAGGAAGAAACCATCGATATCGATATGACGCAGTTCCTCGTCCGGTTCCCCTTTGCGGTAAACGAGATCGGCGCCCTGCACCTTGCCTTCACCCGTCAGTTGGATCGTGTTATGCTCGAAGAGCACTTCGATCTTGGGGTTGTTGAGTACGCGTTGCTGCATGATCTCCGAGGCGCGGAGATAAGGTTTGCGCACGATCATATATACTTTCTCGCATAGTCCGGCGAGGTAGTTGGCTTCCTCGCACGCCGTGTCTCCACCGCCAACGACTGCAACTGTCTTCTTACGATAGAAGAAACCGTCGCAGGTAGCACAGGCACTCACGCCGCGACCTTTGTAGGTGCGCTCGGACTCGATTCCCAGATACTTCGCACTCGCGCCGGTAGCGATGATGACTGCGTCCGCTTCGTATTCCTGCTCATCTTCCACAATCACTTTCTTCGGGCTGACGGAGAAATCTACTTTCGTCACAATACCCGAAACAAAGGTCGTGCCGAAACGCTCCGCCTGACGACGCATGTCATCCATCATCGTGAAGGGTTCCACACCATCCGGATAACCGGGGAAATTCTCCACCTCGGTGGTGGTAGTCAGTTGTCCGCCGAGTTGCGGACCTTCAATAAGTACCGGTTGCAAGTTCGCACGGCTCGCATAGATAGCCGCTGTATAGCCCGCAGGACCGGAACCTATAATTAAGCATTTGACTTTATTCATATTTTTGATAGTTTACTCATTGATTAGAGGCGCATGTCGTTGATATACGTGCCGGACTCCGCCTTGATCACGTATTCGCCTTTGGTATTTATAAATTTGGGTTCTTTCATTTTGAGAGTAGAGGTCTTTTTACCCTCTTTGACCTCCACGGAAAGCGGCATGAGGTCACTGTTCCGCACGCGGAGCACGAAGCGGTTGATACCGATGCTCTGGTCTTTAGGCGTGAGTGTGACGATGGTCTGCGCGCCGTCGGAGGTAGTACGTTCGGTGACGTTGCACACAGGTACCAGTGCCTTGGCGTAAAGGAGAGGATTCGTCTCGGTCAGTTCCTGTTCGGAAGGGTTGGAGAGCGTCAACTCATCGGTGTCGCCGGAATACATGTACATCGTCTTGCCGTCGTATGCCGCATCAAGGCCGAACATCGTCAGCCGGAAGCAGTTGCCGCTCATGGTGATGCTGCCGGGATAGTTCATCGGCGCGTTCACCTCTTCGGCCACCGTGACGGTGAAGTCCGACTGCAAGGTCTTCGTTTCCAGGTTCGATAAAAACGAACTCAGGATGGTTAGTATGGTTAATAGTGTACACATTCTAATAAGCACTTACATAGCATTTACCCAGCATTTAACCCTGACTCGATTCCGTGTCGAGTCCGTGTCGAGTCCGTGTCGTTGCCGTGTTTTGGTTATTTGACGCCCAGCTCTTCCAACAATTTATCGAGTTGGTCAAGGTCCGTGATGAGTACGTCGCGTCCCTTGGGTCCTTTGTTCGGTCCGACAATACCTGCCGCCTCGAGTTGGTCGGACAGTTTGCCGGCACGGTTGTATCCTATCTCGAAGGCACGTTGCAGACGCGAGGTCGATCCTTCCTGCTTCGTTACTACGTAACGTGCCACGTCAGCGAACATCGGGTCGAGACGTTTCATATCCACGCTTCCCGGAGCGACTGCATCGCTGTCACCACCCTCTCCTACATATTCAGGCAACTGGTAAGGCTCGGTATAGCGCTGCTGTTTGGATATATGCTTGACGATTTCGTCCACCTCCGGTGTGTCAACGAACGCACATTGTACACGGGTGATGGATGCGTTGCCGGCATAGAGCGAGTCGCCACGTCCGATGAGTTGCTCGGCTCCCTTGGCGTCGAGGACCGTGCGTGAGTCGATAACCGACTGCGTACGCAGGGCGATACGTGTCGGGATGTTCGCCTTGATGACACCCGTGACGATGTTCACGGACGGACGCTGGGTAGCCAGGATCATGTGCATGCCGACAGCACGTGCTTTCTGGGTGATACGCGCGATAGGCGTCTCCACCTGCTTGCCTGCCTGCATAATGAAATCGCCATACTCATCAATGATGATGACGATATAAGGCAGATACTGGTGATGCAGGCTGTCCGCCACGAGTTTGTTCGGATTGAGGCGGCGACGAACGAACTTGTCGTTATAATCCTCGAGGTTGCGCACACCGGCATCCATGAGCAGTTTGTACCGGTTCTCCATCTCGATGACGAGGGAGTTGAGGGTATTGATGACGCGGTCGCACTCGGTGATGACGATCTGTTCCGGATCGGTGTCCGGCATCGCTGCAAGGTAATGTTTCAAGAGCGGTTTATAGGGTGCAAACTCCACCATCTTCGGATCCACCATGACGAGTTTGAGCTCCGCCGGATGTTTCTTATAAAGCAACGAAGTGATGATAGCGTTGATGGCAACCGACTTACCTGTTCCGGTAGCACCTGCAACAAGCAAGTGAGGCGTCTTGGCAAGGTCGAACATAAAGACCTCGTTGGTAATCGTACGTCCGTAAGCTACCGGCAGTTTCATCTTCGACTCCTCCTGGAAGCGTTTGGACGCGATGACGGAGTGCATAGACACCACTTGCGGTTTTTCGTTCGGCACCTCGATTCCGATTGTTCCTTTACCCGGCATCGGGGCGATGATACGGATACCTGTCGCCGAAAGGCTCATCATGATATCATTCTCGAGCGCCTGGATCTTCGCTACGCGAATACCGGCTTTCGGCACTATTTCATAGAGGGTGACGGTAGGACCGACGGTCGCTTTGATGGAATCGATCTCGATGCCGTAATTACGCAGGGTGGTGACGATACGCGCGCCGTTGGCACGTTGCTCTTCCTCGTTGATCACCGGCGCTGCCTCGTTGTCATAGACCTTGAGGAGATTGAGCGAAGGGAACTTGAAGAACTCCAGGTCCTTGCGCGGATCGTACGGACCCAGTTTCTCGAGGATTTTGTCCGGGTCCTTGTCGTATAGTTTGTCCTCGATGACCTCGTTGATCTCCAGTTCGCCGGACGGCTCCGAGGGTTCGGAGGGTTCAGGCTCTTCCACCGGTAGCGGCGCATCACCGAGCGGTTCGTTCTCATCGTCGAGTTCCGGAAGAGGTTCTCCGACCGCTTCGGGTTCTTCTTCCTGAATCGGATCAATCGTGAAGGTCACTTCGTCGGACGGTTCCACGGATTCGGGTTCGGGTTCTACCGGCAGATCGAGGGTTACCTCTTCTGTCGGAGTGTCCGGTTCTTCTACAACATGAGGTCTCCGCTTAAACAGCCCTGCGCACCATGCACCGAACGCTTTGCAGCGGTCGATGAAACGCGGGTCGCTGACAATAAGGAAGATGACCATCGAGAAGAAGAGGATGAGCACGGTGCCGGTGATCTGCACATAACTCGTCAGCCAACGCGCCGCCCATGTACCGAACTGCCCTCCCCAGAGGAAAACACCCAGATGCACCATCTGCTGGGCAAAACCCAACGTGACGGCACCCCACAGAACAAGGAAAGCCGTACAGCAGAAGATTTTTATCGCCGGAATGTCCCGGAAAACATGCATAACACGCAGACCGTACACCCCAATCATCAACACCAGGAGCAAGCTCACAAAACCGAAACTGCCGTTAATCAGGAAATGCGCCAAGTCGGCACCCGGCAGCCCTAACATGTTACGGACCGTTTCGCGATTGGCTACGCGCTCCGCATGGTTCAGCGTCAGGATATCCTGGTCATACGCGCCCGTAAAAAGAAAACTGGCATACGCGAGCAACGCGAAGATGGAGAACATAAGAAGCAGCACTCCGAACACCATTCGCACGCGGCGGTCATCAAAGAAAGCACGAACAGCCTGCCAACCGCTGAGTTTGTCCACACGGATGGCTCTTTCCTCCGGCTGCTCGAACGAAATATCTCTTGTTTTGGATGAATGTCTGGGCATAATACATCAAAATTAGCATGCAAAGGTACGAAGAAAAGTTGAAAGGTGAAAGGCTAAAGCATATTTTTTTGAAAAAAAGCCTTATCTTTGACACTTTTTTGTAAAAAAACGCGCGCGTACTTGCGTATATGAAAATTTCTTCGTATCTTTGCACGCTTTTTATGCTTATGGATGAGTTAATTCGACATACGGGAGTGGTTCTGAGCGTGCACGGCGAGATGGCGCACGTGGAGATTATTCAGACGAGTGCATGCTCGGCATGCAAGGCGAAATCGATGTGTATGTCGGCCGAGAGTCAGCAGAAAGAGATGGATGTAGTGATGTTGGAGAAGTTGCAGCCGGGCGACCAAGTGGAGGTAGAAGTTCGCGAGCGGCTGGCATGGAAAGCGGTGTTGCTGGCTTACATCCTGCCTTTTATCGTAATGATGGCGGTGATTGCGGTGCTGGATTTCACGACCGACTGGCCGGAGGCGGTGGTAGGGACGCTGTCCCTCTGCGCGATCGCGTTGTACTACATCGGTCTGAGTGTGTTCAAGCATCGTCTGCAGACTCAGTTCACTTTTACTGCAAGAAAGATATAGCAAACACTAACAACTTAAATAACAAACAACATGAATCTAATTTTGATTTCAATGGGAGTATTAGGTGTGACAGGATTGGTAGCCGCCGTGCTGCTGTATGTTGTCAGCCTGATCTTCAAAGTGGAAGAAGATCCCCGCATTGACCTGGTGGTAGCCGTGCTGCCGGGAGCCAACTGCGGAGGATGTGGATTTGCCGGTTGCCGTAACTTCGCGGAAGCATGTGTTAAGGCAGGCGGTATTGACGGATTGGCCTGCCCCGTTGGAGGCGAGCCGACGATGGAAGACGTGAAGCGTATCCTGACGCCTTCGGAGGGCGAAGAAGCCGCAGCACCGGTTCCGGCCGACGGCGACAAGAAAGGTTTTGACCCTGCTATCGCTGCCAAGATTAAGGCGCTGGCTACGCCAAGAGCTACGTTCCCTCTCTCCATTTCTATGGCTCAAAAAAGCTGAATGCTGATTACTGAATTCTGAAAGCTAAAAGACTTATGAGAACATTTAAGATAGGCGGAGTTCATCCGCAGGACAACAAACAATTCTCTGCTCATCAGCCGATTACGGAGTGCCCGCTACCCAAGCAGGCCATCATTCCGCTGGTACAGCACATCGGTGCGCCGGCGCAGGCTGTCGTAGAAGTTGGAGCAAAAGTGAAAGTAGGCGAACTGCTGGCCAAAGCCGGCGGATTCGTGAGTGCGAACATTTGTTCGCCGGTAAGCGGAACGGTAACGAAGATTGACCAGGCTACCGATGCTTGGGGCGCTCCGATGCAGTGTATCTTCATCGATGTGGAAGGCGACGAGTGGCTGCCGGAGATTGACCGCAAGCCGGATTTGGTTCGTCAGTGTACGTTGGAGCCGAAAGCGATTATTGACAAGATTGCAGCGGCAGGCATCGTAGGTCTGGGTGGCGCGTGCTTCCCGACACACGTGAAACTGTTGCCGCCTCCGGGCAAGAAAGCGGAAGTGCTGATTGTCAACGGCGTAGAGTGCGAGCCGTACCTGACTTGCGACCATCAGTTGATGCTGGAGCACGGAGAAGAGATCATCATCGGTATCGAGATCTTGAAGAAAGCGCTGGGTGTTGAGCGCGCGATTATCGGTATTGAGAACAACAAGAAAGATGCAATCGAGCATATGCGTTCGTTAGCGCAGAGCAAGTTAGGCATCGAGGTGTTGCCGCTCAAACTGCGTTATCCGCAAGGCGGTGAGAAACAACTCATCGACGCTTGTATCGGTCGTCAGGTTCCGAGTGGCGCACTGCCTATCGAAGTAGGCGCTGTCGTAGATAACGTAGCGACGATCTTCGCCGTTTATGAGGCGGTACAAAAGAACAAACCGCTCATCAGCCGTGTGATGACCGTTACAGGCAAGCATGTTGCCAAACCCGGTAACTACTCTGTTCGTTTCGGTACGCCGATCGACGAAGTGATTGCGTTGGCAGGTGGCGTTCCCGCTCACACAGGCAAGATCATCGGCGGCGGTCCTATGATGGGTCGCGCGATGGATCACACCGAAGGCATGCCGGCTAACAAACGTCTGAGCGGACTGCTCTTCCTCGACGAGAAAGAGAGTGTACGTGCGGAGGAAGAGAACTGCATCCGTTGCGGTAAGTGCGTTCAGGCTTGTCCGATGGGTCTCGAGCCGTACCTGCTCCAACGTCTGAGCCAACTCGAGATGTGGGAGGAGTGCGAGAAGCACGACATCATGGATTGTATCGACTGCGGTTGTTGCGTCTATACCTGTCCCGCCCATCGTCGTCTGCTCGACGGCATCCGTCCGGGTAAAGCGAAAGTAGGAAGTATCCTGCGCGAGCGTGCTGCTGCAGCCGCTGCAGAGAAAGCTGCCGCAGAGAAAAAATAAATCATAAATCACAAATTACAAATTACAGATATGAATTCTTTCATTACATCTCCGGCTCCTCACGTGCATGGCGGTGACAGCGTTCGCAGGAACATGCTTCTTGTCATTCTCGCGCTTCTTCCCGCGTACGTGGTTTCCGTGATCGAGTTCGGATGGGGAGCACTGATTACTGCAGCTATCAGTATTGCTGCGTGCGTGCTGACTGAATGGATCATCAGTCGTTATGTGCTCAAAGAGCAACGTCAGACTATCGGCGACCTCTCGGCCGTCTTGACTGGTCTGCTTCTCGCTTTCAACCTGCCGTCGAGTCTCGACTGGTGGATTGTGATTATTGGCGCTGTAGTAGCTATCGGCGTCGGCAAGATGACCTTCGGCGGTCTGGGACAAAACCCCTTCAACCCCGCATTGGTAGGTCGTGTCTTCCTGCTTATCTCCTTCCCCGCGCAGATGACCACTTGGCCGTTGGCGAAAGGCTTTGAGACGAGTTATCTGGATGCAGAGACGGGCGCTACCCCGCTCTATTACCTCAAGCACATGGTGAAGACCGGTGACCTGAGCGTGATGGACAACCTGCCGGCACTGCGTGACGCTTTCTTGGGTGCTATGGGCGGTTCGCTCGGCGAGGTATGTGCATTGGCACTGATCCTCGGCGGCCTGTTCCTCATCTGCACACGCGTCATCACATGGCATATTCCTGTTTCGATCATCACTACAGTGGCACTCTTCGCATGGATTGGCACACCGGCCGGCATGGAGAGCAGTCAGTATGTCGCATACCAACTGCTGAGCGGTGGTTTGATGCTCGGTGCATTCTTCATGGCTACCGACTACGTGACATCTCCGATGTCCGCTTGGGGAAAAATCATCTTCGGTATCGGTATCGGCTTCATCATGATGGTCATCCGTACTTGGGGTGCTTATCCTGAAGGAATGTCATTCGCCATCCTGATCATGAACGCCTGCGTTCCTTTGTTGAACAAGATTCGTCCGATGCGTTTCGGCGAGAAAAAGAAATAAGGAGGTACAGCTATGGAAAAACTACAGAGTTCATTCAAAAACATGGTGCTGAGCCTCGTTATCATCTCGATGGTGGCAGCGGGCGCACTGGCCGGCGTCTATCTCTTGACGCTGGAGAATATCGAAGCACAGAAAAAAGCAAAACAGGAGGCTGCGAGACTGGCTGTTCTCGCCGGACATGAAGACGGTACTGCTATTGAGACCAGCGTGGATGGTTTCGGCGGTCCGATCCGTGTGATGGTTGGTTTCGATGCGGAGGGAAATATCCTCGGTTATGAGATCCTCGAGCATCAGGAGACTCCGGGCTTGGGTTCGCACATCATACACTGGTTCAAGAACGCCGACAAACCGGGTCAGAACATCATCGGCCGCAAGGCGGATGGCAAGTTCGCGGTAAGCAAAGACGGTGGTGATGTAGATGCTATCACAGCCGCTACGATCTCCTCGCGCGCTTTCCTAAAGGCCATCAATCAGGCTTACGCGGAGTTCAAAGGCGGCGACGTAGAGGCGCACACCGGTGCCAGCCAACTGAATAACGAGCAGGAAGTAGTGCATATTCACGGCGAGCGTGTGGAGGATAACGAAGATCCCCGTGCCGCTTTGGATGCAGAGCAACTGCAAGACGCTAAAGAAATGGAACAAATAATGGAAAGGGAGGTAGATCATGAGTAACGCTTTCAAAACATTCACCAACGGACTTCTGAAAGAGAACCCGACTTTCGTGCTCGTTCTCGGTATGTGTCCGACGCTGGCTACGACGACCAGCGCTATCAACGGTATGTCCATGGGACTGGCGACGATGTTCGTGCTCGTCTGCTCGAATACCGTGATCTCGCTGCTCAAGAACCTCATTCCGGACAAGGTACGTATCCCGGCATTTATCGTGGTCATCGCCACTTTCGTGACGATGGTACAACTGGTGATGCAAGCTTACCTTCCGGCTATCTATGACGTGCTGGGTCTGTTCATCCCGCTGATCGTAGTGAACTGTATCGTTCTCGGACGCGCGGAAGCTTTCGCAGCAAAGAACAGCGTAGGTCTCAGCGCGCTTGACGGACTCGGTATGGGTCTTGGATTTACCTTGGCGCTCACCCTGCTCGGCGCTATCCGCGAGTTACTCGGAACGGGTGCATGCTTCGGGTTCCAACTCTTCCCGGACAACTACGGCGCACTGGTATTCGTCCTCGCTCCGGGCGCGTTCATCGCACTGGCATATTTGATGGTCATTATTAACAAATTACAGAAGAAATAATTATGGTTTACTTTTTAATTTTCATCTCTGCGATATTTGTTAATAATATCGTATTGAGCCAGTTCCTGGGTATCTGTCCGTTCCTGGGAGTAAGTAAGAAAATCGACACCGCAATGGGTATGAGTGCAGCGGTTATCTTCGTGCTCACGCTCGCTACGGTTGTAACATATTTGTTACAAATGTTGCTGGTTAAATGGGGTTTGGAGTTCTTGCAGACCATTCTCTTCATCCTCATCATCGCTGCTCTCGTGCAGATGATCGAGATTATGCTGAAGAAGGTCAGTCCGGCACTCTATCAGGCGCTGGGTGTATTCCTTCCGCTGATCACCACCAACTGTTGTATCCTCGGTGTAGCTATCCTCGTAGCTAACGGCACAGAGAAGTTGCCGATGGGCGCTGAGCACGGCATGTTAACCGGCACACTGTTCGCTTTCGCAACCGCACTGGGCTTTGGTCTCGCACTCATCCTCTTCGCAGGTATTCGCGAGCAACTCGCTTTGGCGAAAGTGCCCGAAGCGATGAAAGGTACGCCTATTGCCCTCCTCACCGCCGGCCTGCTGGCGATGGCTTTCATGGGCTTTAGCGGAGTGGTATAATCATAGGACACGAATAATTCTTTTGAGAGCGCGCGTACACATATACGCGCGTTCTTTTTTTATTATAGGCTACCGGTACAAAATAATCGGGTTAAGTCAGGGTTAAATCAGGGTTAAGTCAGAGTTATATCAGAGTTATATCGAGTACACTTTTTAAAATTATAACATTTTTTTCTTATTCTTTTGGGCGTTTTTCTTTCAATTTTTGTATGTTATGCAACATTTCATTTGCAGGATTCAAAAAATTGTTGTACCTTTGCAGCCGGAACTATTTGTGCGCATATGTACACATGTACACGCACGTAAAAGGGGTATTAGCTCATCTGGCTAGAGCGCGACACTGGCAGTGTCGAGGTGAGCGGTTCGAGTCCGCTATACTCCACAAACACTAATAACAAACAACCATGACAACTCTCAAACGTTTTTTAACCTTATTCCTTATTGCCACCCTCACTCTGTCTGTATGGGGAGCAGGTAGTGAGACTTTGGGAACATACAATTTCACAAATGGCACCACTATGCCTACGAACGTTACCAATCACGGAGGTGTAGCGTTTTCTACTACTCGTTTCTGTTTTGATGGTGCGAACGATAACATCGTTATCGAACCGACAATACCTGGGACGGCTACTACACTTTACATTCAGGTAAAAGGTATGATGAACAGTACAACGGCGGATCCTGGTGTCATAGGCATATATGGTCTTAAGTCAAATGGAGATGCAATAGCTGGAGCGTCTGGAACATATACTCAGTCTCGGGCTTCTGCATCCAACGCCAGTCAAGTTGATGCTAAATCCGTAGACGAGACAGAGATAAGTTTTTCGGCAACAAATGTTGCAAAAATTAAAATCAACTGTGACACTTATTCAAAAAAATATCTTATTCGCACAGTCACTATTACATATAACGAAGGCGCGGGATGCGATAAACACGTCAACATTACCAATGCAAATTTAACAACGACTACCACTCATGGCTCGTTCACACTGGACAAAAATGGAGAACAAGCGTCTTGCGACGGCGATGTTACTGTTAACATTACCATGACCCCTGACGCCGGCTATTATGCCAGCGCTGTTTCTGCTCCTAATAGTTCAAGCCGCGTGGATAATGGTAATGGTACTTGGACAGTAACATATGCGCAAAACACCAATGCTAGTTCAGAAATTGGCGTAACTTTCTCTGCTATTCCTAAATACACCGTAACTTTCGAAAAGGGGTCTGGTATTTGTACCACTCCTTCCCTCACAGAGGCAAGCGCAGGAGCGGGTGTGGAGTTGCCTACTGCCACGCATAGTTGCGTAGACTGGACGCTCGCAGGTTGGGCAGAAACAAGCGTAGGAACAGAAACAACTGTCAAGCCAACACTTTATGCCGCTGGTTCTATATATCACCCGACTTCCAACAGATCTCTTTATGCTGTTTATAAGCGCACAGAAGGAGGTGGTTCAGGACTTGAACAAGCTTTCAATTTCGAAGCAATCGCAGGGGAAGAAGACTGGATTAATGGTACTGCTTACACATCCGTCACACTCGGCATCGTCACTTTGACCGCCATCGGAGGGGGTAATAATGGTAAATATTACACCTCGGACAATACTTGGAGAATGTATAGCGGAGGTACAGTATCCATTAGTGTAACAGGAGGAGAGGTGACTGCAGTTTCCTCGAATCCTTCTAGAGACTTCACTATTACAGCAGGAGAGGCCACATACGAGCCCTCTGCCACGACCCAATTCAAGTCCATAACTGTCACATATTCAGCAGGAACTACATATTACCATAGTACACCTTCCTGTACGGGTTTACAAGTAACCCCGACAAGTTTGGATTTTGGGACTAAGAATATCAGCACCAATACCAATTTAACTGTTACTGTTACGGGTACAGAACTGACTGCCGACGCATCATTAAGTATCAGCGGAGCTAACGCGGGTATGTTCTCTGTTTCGCCAACCTCTCTTCCAATAAATGGCAGTGGCGAAATTACAGGTTCCAATAATATCACAGTAACCTATAGTCCGACATTAGAAGGCAGTCACTCCGCAACGCTAAATATCACAAGCGGCAGTTTTAACAAGACGGTTACACTATCCGGTACATGTGCTTTAGTCTGCACAACACCTACTCTCACGTTTGGAGGTACATCTTCTGTTGAGAAAGTATTAGGTAGTGGCAAATTCACTATCGCAGCTTCTTCGCCGGACAATACGCTTGGCGCTACCATCTCATATAGCAGTGACAACACCTCCAAAGCGACTGTTGATCCTTCCACCGGAGAGGTGACTTTAGTACAAGCTACCGGTAGCGGATCTCCTGTTACTATTACAGCCACTTTAGCATATAAAAGCACCGGCGCCGCATGCCAAAATGAAGTAACTGCATCCTATACGTTAACTATTTACAACAAAGTAACTTGGTTAGTAAACGACGAAGAATATACCACAGGCACTCCTACTACGCAAGTTCTACAAGGTGGTCAAATCTCGCAATTACCAACTAATCCGAATGGTGCGTCTGTTTGTGGAGGTAAAACGTTTATCGGCTGGACAACCTCAGCTGTCATTGATCCGGTAGATGTCGCGCCAACACCAATGTACAAAACAGTTAGCGACATGTCGAGTGTATACATCGATGATAATGTTGAGTACTACGCAGTATTCGCTGCAACAAGTTCTGGTTCAGGAACAGGAAACTATCTATTAGTAGATTCAGATCCGGGTGCTGCCAACTGGGCTGGAGATTATCTGATTGCATATGATGCAACTACATTTGCTGATGGTCGAATTGGAGGTACAGGCACTGGCGGTATAGGAGAACAATACGTGAGCGTAAACCCTGGTACAAACTTAAGTGGTACAGTAGTGGATGGAACCTGGGGTGACACATATAACGTTACTATCTCAAAAATAGGTAGTACGAACACGTATCTGTTACAAACGAAAGACGGAAAATATAATTACCGAACTGCAAATAGTAATGGTCTGGATTGTTCGGCAAATGCCTCAACGGCTGATGATTACCCACTAACCATAGAATTTCAGAGTGCCGATGATATTGAAATAATAGTACCTGCAGGGCCTGTATTCCATTACAATCCAAGCGGATACTTTAGATTCTACAAGAGTGGCGGACAAGAAGCTATTTATTTGTACAAGAAAGATGGTGGAGGAACCACATATTCTGACTATTCCACCGTATGCGGAACATGTCTTCCTGCACCTACGTCTCCTGTCGTTACTCCTAAATCAAACAGAGCGACTATTACTTGGACGGCCGTACCGGATGCAACGGGATATACGGTAGCATGTACCGGAGGTGTTGTTAGTGTAGTTGGCACCACTGCTACAATTACAGGTTTGACAAGTGAAACAAGTTACGAATTCACAATCCGTTCGCAAGGAAGCGATCCGTATTCTTGCTTCCCTGCATATCATGGTTCGTTTACCACAACGGCATGTGAGGATTCTCCTATATTGGGAGTTGTGGCCGTAACACCGACGACGGCTACTATTCCTTGGACTTGCGAGGCGGCTACTGCTACTATCCGCATCTACTCCGACGATGCTTGTACTTCTCAAGTAGGCACTGACTACACTTCTTGTACATCACCTTATACAATATCTACTTTGACGAGTAATACTACCTATTATTATAGAGTGCTTGCAGGTGGCACATGCGCTTCTATAGTAGGTTCCTTCACGACAGAGGAGATTAGTCTTGATATCGCAGAGTGGAAAACAGATGCTGTGGTTGTTAGTTTCAATGGTGATGCAGACCTAACGCTGACCACCTTTACGGAAGAAACTCATGGTGACCCTCATGCCAACGTCGCTGACGACATCTTCTTTAGCAAGTATTTCGAAGCCGCTGCAAATGTGAAACTATTGGCAATATTTAATGGTACTTTAAGTACTGTTAACCTTTCCGACTACCAACTAGGTCTTGCGCAAGCCGGTAAGGGCACTACTCGTCCCACAGGAGAAGACGCAGACAAATGGAATTTTAAATACAAAAAATTCTCCGAAATCGTCAAAAAATCTGGAGGGAACTTAACTGCGGATGAATTAGAACTTGAGTCCAATGAGGAGTTAATCCTTATTACTTATACAGCTGCTAGTGAGGATGATGAAATCATATCCTGTGCACGCGACGATGAAGAAAACTCTAAATTCAGCACTTACATCCGTATTTCTTCTCCGGAACTCCAATTCAACGGAGATGATGCTATCATGTTATTGAATCCTGATGGAGACCCGATTGACTTAATCGGTGCCGGAACCAAAGCTGGTGGTATGACTCGTTCAGGTGCTAGTTTCCAGTACTTCTCAAGCGGATATAATCATAATGGATTTATGGACCAACCGGGTGGATGGTACACAACACAGGGATACCAAGCCAATTCAGACAATACAGAAACATCCGGCTACGCGTTGTCTACCAACCGTTGCCTGCTTATCCGCCGTAAATTTGTTAAGTCCGGCCACGCAGCTGTCGCACTTAACACAACCGACTTTGTTACTTTGAGTGCATACTCCTATGATTCCGATGAGGATGGCACACCGGAGAATTATGAAGCGGAGTGGAAAGGTGTACAAATCCCCGGATCTACCACAGTTTACCCATATGCAGCCATGTCAAATTCGTGTACGGGATTCGCTGTAGTAGGTGGTTATAACTACAATGACTACTATATTGATTTTGATCCCGTAGGCGGTGCTACTACTTTTGATGACCTCAAGAGTAACCCGTTCGATGGCACATACGAGATTCCTGTTGCAGCTTTGTACGACAAAGCGTGTACAATGGTACGCATCGAACTTAGGGACGGTAGCGACAACTTGGTTATCCGTAAAGACGTCAAAGTGCCTATTATGATTACGGGAAATAAGAATACCACTGACGAAATATTCCACACGCATTACAAAGACGCAACTATTTGCCGCGCTTGTGACGTTGTAGTCTTGAGTGATGGAAAATTAACAAAAGCTGCAGATGGCACGACTAATGATATTGACGAAGTTCGTGATCTCAAGATTTATCCGGGCGGTAAATTGGTTGTTCCAAGCGGTGCAGGTTACAACTATACGGTTAACTCGCTTGCTTTCCGTCGTCAAGAGGATGCAGTCGCTATGGCGGACATTCAAGGAGGATTGGATATCAACAAGACAAATGCTGTTTATCTGGATGTGCGCATTGATCCGACGAACTGGCACTACTTCACCTTGCCTTACGATTGTAATGTAAGCGATATTACCTTCTCCACCGGCGATCCCGCTGTGTTAGGAACCGATTATCTGTTGAAATGGTACAACGGAGAAAAACGTGCAGCTACGCAAGCCGGAGGATGCTGGGAAATGGTAGGAGCAAGTTCTGTGTTGAAAAAAGGTATCGGCTATATCGTTGCCCTTCCTGGAGACAATATTATCAAGAAAGAGCTTCGCTTCCCGATGGCTAATGCGGTAATCGCTGATGATAAAACCAATAAGACAATCGCAGGCGTTTATGGCTATGGATGTGACAAGGATTACACACAAGTGCGCGCTAACCATAGAGGATGGAACTTGATTGGTAACCCTTATTTCTTGCCTTACTCATCCGACATTGAAAATCCGGTATTAAGAGGTGAGATTGTAGAAGACCATAGCGTTGATCCTTGGGATGGACACTATAAATTCAATGATCCCGTTAATGACTTGCGTTATATTGTGGAGCCTGTTAACAACGGATGGTCCGAGTACCGCCAAGTAACTCTTGCAGACTACTCGATGACTCCGTTCACCTGCTACTTCGTACAAATAGGAGGTACTAATCCTGCTGCAGAACAAGGAATTCTTCTGGATCAAGGCCAAGTAACCGGTCGCAGTTCGATTGTAAGGCGCAAACGTGCTGAGTATGAAGAAGTAGAAGATACGCATCCTGTATGGTGCGCCGTTGATCTTATCAACTCCAAAGACGAGAAAGATGAGACGACGCTGCTTATCTCCAATGACTTCACTGACGAGTACGATATGATGAGCGACCTCGTTAAGATGCGTGGCGACTATTACCAATATGCACAAATTACAACAAAACCTGTTTTGGCAAGTCGTAATAATGAAGGCGAAATGGCATTTAATGCCCTGCCTGATGCCAGTGCAGAGACGGGTGTTCCTTTGAACTTCTTCTCAGCATATTCCGGCTCTTATACTATCGCATACAACGATAAGTTTGATCGCGAGAATGAGGTCAAGGAAGTGAAATTGTTCGATAAGACAACCAATCAATGGTATGACCTGATGAATGAACCATATGAATTCTCTACAGGTCGTGAGAATAACACTACTCGTTTCATCCTCTCCGTTCGCGTAGAACGTAAGAAAACTCCGCAGATCGCTACGGATATTGAGAACATCGGTTCGTCCGACGGTCCGCGTAAACTCCTCATCAACGGTCATGTATATATCCAGCGAGGCAATAGGATATATGACATAACCGGCAAACAGGCTGTGCTTCAATAATCCACGGAATTGTTTAACAAACCATGAAAACAAAGCCATTACGTATTATGCAGAAACATAAATATCTCGCAATCGCAATCAGCATCGTGGTCGGTGGATTATGGATAGCACTGGTCATGTACACCTTTTCTTCCGGAAAGACAAAGGTTCCTGTCAATCCCGGAGTGACAGCTGTTAGTTCCGCTCATCAATCCTTCGGAACTAACACGCCTACTCCTTCATTTAAGACGCTGAGTTCTGCGCCTTGGTCGCTTACGAACCATAGCGCAGCGGTAACACCGGAAGCAACGACTCATCCGCAAGCTACGATGGGTAGCACGTCGTACCGTCTCCATCAGACGAGTAGCGCCACCGCCCATGTAGTAGGTAGCGGAACAGGCAGCGCCGGACAAGGAGCAATTGCAACGACCTCCGGAACTAATAAAGGAATATCCTATTCCGGAATTAGTTATGGAGGAAATATGCTGGCCATCTCTTCTTCCATGGCACTTGCAGCCCCTGGAGCAAGTCGTGCGAATGAGTTAGCCAATGTCGTCACCGAAGCTCCAAAATCAATCGGCCCACGGAAAGTAGATAAAGACCCGTTTGATCCTTTCCTCGATCCCGTTGGAGATGTGGCTTGGGGACTGATGATCCTTCTGGCAGTAGCTTATGCTACCATGCGCGGCGTGAGAAGAGTCCGCCAAGAAGAGAAATAAGAAGATAGAAAGGATACAAAATTTCCAATAACAGAGCCACGTACCACGGAGTGCGTGGTTCTCTTTTTTTGATAAGCGAATACTCGATTGGAAACTTAATCAGAATTATCAGCGGACAAAGAATCTGCAGTATATTCGCCGCAGCAACGAACGCACCATAGCGGATTATATCTTTGTCTGTATATTTGGGTGCCTTGCCCGCCCAGCGCATGCGTTGGTGTAAGAATGCCCGCCAGGAAGTAACCGGACGCACTACCGCGGTATAGTCGGGTTCATCGATCACGCCGATTTTATATCCGCGGCGTTTTGCCGCTTCAAGAAGAAACATATCATCCCCGCTCGGTATCTCGGGATGCAGGTCGGGTTCGCATGCCAACCATACTTCACGCTTCACTATGAGGTTCGCGCCGGAACACATACATGCTTGCTCCTTTTTGGCACTCTGCATGGTCAGTTCCTGAATCGCCGCGTACTCAGCAATCTGAAGTTTCCCCAACAAGGAGGGGCCACTTCCATCCTCCCCACCTGGGAAAGAGCTTTCCATGCGCAAGGGTAAAATAACAAGGTCTAAATTCTCTTTCCCTACCGGGAAGGTTAAGTTAGCCTTTTGGGCTGCGAAAGGCCATTCAATATCATCGTCATGGAGCCAGACATATTCAGTGGAGGCGGCATGGATGAGTTTGGAGAGAGCATGTTTCTTGCCCAAATTATCATCGTTGATGCCTCTTCTCGGGGTGATATGGGAGACCAACAGAGTTCTCACGTCAGCTTTGACCGTCGGCTGACCGTCGGCTGACCGTCGGGATTCAGTAGTGATTTGATTGAAATTCTCTATGAATTGAGGATAGCTCTTGGCGATGATTCGTTGCATCTCTTCTCCCTTCCCTTTAGGGAGGGGAAGGGGGTAGGCTCCGCTTGCCATAAGCGCCATCGCCATTCGGTGGTCATTATTTACCTCATGCATACGGACTGACCGCAAACGATTGGATTCCTTGAACCGCAGCCGGGAAGTTCCCGTAGCCTGAAAGGTCAGCTTTAATCGTTCGCAGGTCAATGCTATCGCCGGGTACAGATCCGGAATGTTCTCAAAATCAATCGCTACCACTTGGTCTCTGACAGGGACTGACGATTTGGATATCTTCACTCCTTCCGGGAAGTAGGAAGTGATCACTCCGAAATAGCGATTATATATCTGCGCAACCATCTTATCGCCCTGAAGACTATCTCGCTTCAGACCTTCCAGCAATAACTCTCCTCCATGGATAGCCACATACTCATACCAGAAGGCCGCAGCACTCCAATCCGATTCGATGCCTAACCCCGACCCTTCCCTGGAAGGAAGGGAGGTTGTCTCATACAGCTCTTTTATCCTACGGGACATTGTGATGTAGGGCGATTCGTCGGGGGCGACGGGAATATCCTCGCCGTGAAGAATGCGTGCGGACGTGGTTTGTGTAGTGGGTTTGCCGGCACGCTCCATCAGTCGCGGTTCACCCGTTAACTCAACCGGCGCATCGGGATAGCATTTTTCCAAATGTACCTGCAAGAACCGGAGGGCCGTGCCGCAGTTCTTGAGATGAAGAGTCAAGCCTACCCCAGCCCTCCCTGAAGGGAGGGAGCCTGGTACTCCATACACATCGCGAATCTTTTGCAAGGCATCGTGGAGAACGATCACATCATCCGGCATATCCGGAGAGACCCGCATAAGACTATCGCCGTGAATCGCCTGCAGGAGAAGCAAGCGATTTGCGATAGATTTAGAAATTGGCAGCTTGACGGCTGCCAATTTCGATTTGTGATTTGATATTTGAGATTTATCAATTGACATCCGGTAGCGGACTATAGTCACGGGAATAACGGAGATGTTGGTCTATATAGCTTTCCGTGAAGTCTATCTTGACATCCGTGATTTCGCCGGCCCCGTTGCGCACAGCGGTGTAAACAGGGTTCACAAAACCCTTGTAGGGTGCAATATGAAGTTTGGAGAAACGCTCGAGTATTTCCTGGTGCAGGGCAGGACCTACCTTGACGGCATAGGTCTCTACCATATTTTTTGCAGCCGCATAATCTCCTTCGGAAGTAATACGCTGTATCTCCGCAAGCAGTTCTCCGAAGAGACGGCGGACTCCTTCGTAGTCATTGATCTGCAAATAGTGCTTCCCGTCACGCTCGATGATAGCCAGTTCACCGTCCGCATGGTCATACACCCATTTAGCAATCAACTGACGATCGCGCATGTGCGCTTCCTCTATATCTTTGCCCGGCTCTATACGTACGAGTTGGGTCATCAGACCATTCATGAGTTGCTGATAATAACCGGCTTTATACGCTTCTTCGTTCGGCAGTAAGCCTAATTCCACCAATTTCGGATCGCCCAAGAAATACAGGCCGAAAAGATCTGCGCGGGCTTCCTCAATAGTCGAAGCGTGCTCTTTGAGCGCATCCTTGGTCACACCCGGCAGCAGTTTACCTGAACCATGACCGACACACTCATGCAAGTCGGTATGCAGATCGCCGCAGAGAGCACCGTATTTGTCGTAAATCGCGCGTATCTCGTCGTCAATCATGAACTCTTCGTTGAAACCGTTGCCTTTCGCCGCCTCATTGTAGGCATGCATCAGGTTATCAATCGTAACGGACTTGGAACCATACTCCTTGCGAATCCAGTTAGCGTTCGGCAGGTTGATACCAATCGGCGTAGCCGGGTAACAGTCGCCGGCAAGGAGGGCAGCCGTGATGACCTTCGCGGTCACGCCTTTGACCTCTTCTTTCTTGTATTTGGGGTCTGTAGTGGAGTGCTCTTCAAACCACTGTGCGTTGTCAGAAATCAACTGCGTACGCTTGGTGGCGGCAAGGTCCTTGAAATTCACCATGGACTCCCATGTACCGGTGATACCCAACGGATCGGAATAAGTCTCCGTAAAGCCGTTCACGTAATCCACGCGGCTATCCAAATCGCGTACCCACGCAATACAATACTCGTTGAACGCCTTCAGGTCACCCGTCTCGTTAAACTCAATCATCTTTTCGATGGCGAGTTTCTGGGCATCATTCTCCGCGTATTTGAGCGCCTCTTTAAGCCAATAAACAATCTTCTCCAATGCTGCGCCATAAAGGCCGCCGACCTTGTACACCTGTTCCTCTATTTCGCCTTGCTCGTTCTTAACCAGTTTGGAATTAAGACCAATCCAAAGCGGTTCGGGACTATTGTCCTTATGCGCGGCATACCATTTCTCCGCGTCCGCCTGCGTCACACCCTCACCGTAATAGTTTCCCGCCGAACCGGCTATCAGATCCACTCCGTCCTGCTGCGTCATACGTTTCGGCATCACCGCCGGATCAAACATAACCGGAAGGATGGCTTCATCATATTGCACGCCGGCATCTGAGCATGCCGTTACAAACCAGTTTTGGCTGAACTCCGGCAGGAACTTGTCCTCAGAATAATGATGGTGAATGCCGTTGGAGAACCAGACGCGTTTGAGATAGCGCTCGAAGGCATCGAACTCCTCGTTATCCGTATCATACGGGTAATTCAAATAGAGTGCTTCGCAAGCGCGACGAATACGCAGATTATACCGCCCGTTCTGGTCAAACAGGATATCACGGCCATATAATGCCGCCTCACTCAGGCAATACACCAACTGTTTCTGCTGCAGCGTCAGGGCTTCAAACTCCGGCACATCATAACGGAGTATCTCCAGGTCATAAAACTTATCCACGTTATATTGGAAGGTCGAGTGCTGCTTTGGCTGGCACGCACAAAGCGACACAGCCAAAAGCAGCAGTATTTGAGACTTGAAATTGGACATTTGAAATTGGAATTTTATATTCTCTCCAAAACTGTCTTTACGAGTTCTTTGATACGGGGTTTGTAGTCGGTATTCGCCGCCTCAATCTTACGTTGCGCAATCACGCAGCAAACCGTCATAGCGCGGTGGCCCATATGCAATGCCAAACCAGCGATGCAGGAACCCTCCATCTCATAATTGGTAATACGCTGTCCCTCGTAACGGAAAGCCGTAATCTTCTCATTGATATCGGGCACTGCCAAATCAACACGCAGTACGCGACCTTGCGGACCATAAAAACCGTTCGAAGCGATCGTACATCCACGCATCATATCATCGCGTGCAATACGGTCCACGAGTTCGGGATTAGCAGCCACTACGTAAGGCACAGCAGCTTTCTTCGGATAACCTACAAAGTCCACGAATGCTTTCTCGAAACCGAGGTCAACAATCTTATCGCGGTCGTGATAGAAAGCAAGCACACCGTCAAAACCGATGGATTTCTGGCTAACGAGGAAAGTACCCAGAGGGATATCCTCTTGCATACCGCCGCATGTACCGACACGCACGATATCCAAGCTACGCTTGGTCGCTTTCTCGGTACGGGTTGCAAAATCGATATTGGCCAAAGCATCGATCTCATTCATCACGATATCGCAGTTGTCTGTACCGATACCGGTGGAGATACACGAGATACGTTTGCCGTGGTACTTACCGGTGATGGTATGAAACTCACGACTCTGTACATCACACTCGATAGAACCTTCGTCAAAGAAGGAAGCTACCATATTAACGCGGTCCTGGTCACCCACAAGGATAACTTTGTCCGCCAAAAACTCAGGTTTGAGATGCAAATGAAACGCAGAACCATCAGCATTGATGATCAACTGCGAAGCAGGGAAAGTTTTCATGATAGTTTATGTTATTGGTTATTAATTTCGTTTTCAGGCTTCACCGCCGGTGAAGGACAAGGGCAAAGTGCTGCCGGGTACGGGACCGCCTACGGGTTGAATCGTACCGAATTTTTTCTCATACTGCGCGATATTGTTCTGGAGCGCGCCCAGAATCTTCTTTGCCTGATCAGGCGTTACTACTACACGCGAAACAACATTCGCCTGAGGGATGCCCGGCATCAGTTGCGCGAAATCCAGTACAAACTCCGTAGGAGTATGTGCAATCAGCGCCAAGTTAGCAAACACTCCCTGTGCTTTATCCGGAGCGATGTTGATGTTTAATTTTTGTTCTGCCATAATATCTTACCATTTATTTGTTTTACGTTTAGGAACCACCAGCATCCATGCATTCACCAGCGGTAACAGGATGTCAAACCCCAGCACGGACCACATGGTGAAACGATGCAGCCCCATCCTGCGTGCCGAAGTATTCAGAACGGCCGTTTGCAGTATCCAGCGTACGAGGAACAACCCTATCGCAGCCATTACAGGAATCATCGCCGTGATATCCGTCCATTCATCCCAACGGCCGAAGACAAGAATCAGAATGACCGTTGCGTAGAAAAGTCCGCGTGTCAAAGGCTCGAACAACAACCTGCTTTTCGTAATAGTCCGGTACGCCGGGGAGACAGACAGGTGACGGCGTTTCTGCAACAACCACTCGCGCAACGAAGTCTTGGCCAACGACCACATATAACTCTCGCGGTTCAACGCCACGGTTGTATTGGTCTTCGTTGCCACATGGTTGACAAAGAGATCGTCATCGCCTGCACGGTTGGTCATCAGATGGGTAAAACCGCCCGACTCAAAGAAGAGTGACTTGCGGTATGCCAAATTACGCCCAACGCCCATATACGGGTGACCGCACAAGGCGGCTCCCAGATAATGCAGACCATTGAATAAGGTATCAAAACGTACCAGACGATTGACAAAACCTTTATCGTAAAAATACGGGCTGAAACCCAAGACGATGTCTTTCGTTGCCTGTGCCATCATGGTACGAATCCAATGATTCGACTCCGGCCGGCAATCGGCATCCGTCAATAACAGCCATTCATATTGCGCAGCCTTGGCGCCCAAGGTTAATGCCAGTTTCTTCGTAGAACCAACGCGCGCACCCAAAGGAACAAAAGTCATATGCAGACGCGGATCCTGCGTCAGATAGTATTCTACCACCTCGCGCGTGTTGTCCTCCGACCCGTCATCCACGACAATTACTTCGAACGTAGGGTAATCCTGTGTAAGTAATGCTTGAAGGTATTGTGAAAGATTATAGCTCTCGTTGTGCGCGGAGATAATCACCGAGACTCCGGGGAATTCGTCTTGCTGCAATTTGTCATTTGACAGTGCGCACTTCTTGTCCTTCCGTATCCTCCGCGCCGGCGCAGCCAAGTAACGGCTGTACCAATAAACCTGCAGGATAAAGAACAACGCCAACGCGCCAAGCAATATCCATTCTAATATCGAGAAATCCAACGACACCGGTTGCTTACCCCTTCACTACTTTGATTTTATAAACATGCGTTGACGAGCCATCCTCCGCCTTCACGGTGATAACCCATGGCTTGCCGCCAATCTCGCCGGGCACGACACTCATCTCCTGCGTATCCAGTTTGCGACCGTTGAAACGCGCTTTCTCTCCTTTAATATTGGTCAGCGTACCTATACCGCGCAAGCCCTCGATCTTCACGCCCTCACCGGCTACGAGTTTATACGTCTGCTCCTTCTCGGTGTCGGGATTGAATTCTTTCCACTCCTTACCGTTGATGAGCAGCTTGTCAATGCGCGACGAATAAATCAGTTCTACATCATCCACATACAAGGCATTACCGTCATACAAACCATCGTTTGCGCGGAAAGCGGGATAATTACCTGCGGAGAAGATGACGTTGCACATCGTCGGACGTCCGCTGCTCTTGTATAAAACAGGCACTTTGATTTGCGTCCACTCGTTGTACTTGGCACGAGCGCGATACCAACCCTCCGCCACTTGTTTTACAGGATGATCCGTTCCGCATTCATTGCCGTCTGTAGCCGTACGGATATCGCTCTCTTCATTGACGCGCTCGGTAGCCGTACAACCACCTGCTTTATTCTTATAAGAGGCACTTCTGGCTGTTCCTATCCAGGAATAAAAGAGCAGATGAAAATCCTCTTTCTCGGTGTTGGCGCCCGTACGTTTCACCCAGACTACCATCGTATCCGGACGGTATTTCCATTCGATACCGCCTTCCGTTCCGGCCGTTGCGCTATTCAGGTTCAGGCCTTTCAAATATTGCCAGGGATAACCAAGCGACATATAACCCGGGCCTATGGCGCCGAGGTGCAGTTTCGGAATACCGACAGAGCGATCCGTCACATAAGCACAATAGCCCGTGCGACCTTGCTTCTGGTACATAAACGTGAATTTAGAACCTACTTGGCTCACATTCGAGCCATGCCAGTCTTTCAACTGCGCATCACCTTTGAACTTCTCCGACCAGTTCTCAAAATGCGGGTCGGGCAATTGCTGCGCACGCATCGCTGTCATAGCGAATAACGCCAGCCCAATAAGGGTAATTTGTTTCATTCTCATAATTACATAACCTTTGCGGCTGCAAAGGTACAAAAAAAAAATGACATACGCAAGCATATGCCATTCTTTTTCTAATTTTTAGGTCAAAGACCTATAACATCCGCACGACACAGATACTATACAACATACCCAACAACATCGTGAATTTAACCAGTTGCTGGCATGTCTTGTAATCACTCGGAATCTTGGCGGACCATAGGAGTCCGAGCGATCCCAGTATCGGGATAGCAATGCCGAAAAGGATATAACGCGTACTGAGACTACTCCATCCTGTCGGGAAAGGCAACACATGATACCACAGGTGACCAATGACAGCCAATGTAAAAACGAGGAGTGCGGTCACGAAGATCTTCGACCATAATTCCCCCCACACTACAGGCATCGAGTGACACTCCAATTCCCGGTCTCCCATCTGGTCCTGCATGTCCTTCACTATCTCGCGAACCCAGGTCAGCAGGAAAGCAAAAAGGGCAAAACCGCCGAGCCATGCATACAGATCATGTACCAGAGTAGTATAAGGCAAAATAGTCGCGTACAGCAGTTGCAGTTGCGCTACATTCGCCATCGCTACCATCATCGGAGTCATCGCCGCCAAGAGGGCTATTGTCAGGTTACCTACCATAAAGAGGCGTTTGTAACTGGACGAATAGAACCATAGTAATCCGGGAACAAGTATAAAGACAGAACCGATAGTCCAACTGCGCAACAACACGGCTGACGCCACTCCGCACAGCGCGCCAGCACTACTCAAGGCTACACTCAACTGCATCGCAGCAGGTTTGCTGACAGTGCGCGTCACGATAAGCTCATCCGGACGATTGATACGGTCGATCTTTACATCAAAATAATCGTTGATCACATATCCTCCGGCTGCTATCAAGACGATGGCTAACGTGAGTAACAGCAACACATACCAAGGCAATTGTTCACCAAAAGCGAAACGATCCAGAACCGGCACCGCCACCCATTTCTCCATTAGCCATACCAGCGCGGCAAGGAAGAGCAGATTGCTCCACCTTACCAAACGCATTATGTCTTTAAAGAGTTCCATTATTTGATACGCAGTATCACTCCCGTCCAGGCCGGCAATACAATCTCCGTCTCGCCATCCGGCACAAAGTTCACTTCATACTTCCCGCCACGCAGCAGATCCGTACCCATAGCGTTAGCCTTGCCGTCCAGACCTAAATACACGAAAGCATCATCGGGTATACGCACGTTGACATGCTGCTCGCGATCATGGAAATTAACTACCACCAACAGTGTTTCACCTTTTGCATGACGCAAAAAAGCAAAATGTTGCTGGCGGTCAAAGCCCACGCCTTGCGCATAGGTAACGTCATACATCTGACCTTTTTGAATCGCCTTGTCGTCCCGCGCAACAGTCAGCAAGCGCTGGTAGAAAGCACGTAAATCTTTTTGTTCCGGTGATAATTTTGCGCCATCGAACTTTCCTTTATTCGCCCACGCCTGCAAGCTCTTCACGCCCCAGTAGTCAAAGATCGTCGTACGACCATCCATACCGCTGAAACCTTCCATATCCATGCCGCGTTCGCCTAACTCCTGTCCGGAATAGATCATCAGCGGACATTGGTTCAACGTAGCCGCAACGACCATCGCCGGTTCAGCACAACGACCGTCTCCGCAGAAAAAGCCGCTGGCCAGACGTTGCTCGTCATGATTTTCAAGGAAATAGAGCATGTGGTTGATGCGTGCATCGCCATGTTGCATCCATTGGTGCGTAATACCGTCCGCAGCCCAACCCCTGCTTGTCACACCGCGCAGGTACTCGTACATACCTACCTTGTCGTACAAGTAATCGAAACCCGCCGACAGATAGGAATCATATCTATACGGGTCGTAGCATTCGCCGATAAAGAGAAATTTCTTGTATTTCTTCTTCACCTGCGCAATAGCCCACATGAAGAACTCCACCGGAACCATCTCGGCCATATCCACCCGCACGCCGTCAATGCCTTTGCTTGCCCAGAAAAGCAAGATATTCAACATCTTGGGCCATAGCGAAGGGATAGGATCAAATTGCTTCTCCATCCCTCCCTGGTAAAAGACACCGTAGTTCAACTTCACCGTCTCATACCAGTCGTTCTCCGATGGATGACTGGTAAAACAGTCATTACCGGTTACCTTCGCGGGATACTCTTCATACCCCAGCAAATCCTTGTCCATCGTGAACCGCTGACCGGGAAGATAATAAAAATCATTCAGCGGAGAGAAAGCCCACTCGGGATGGTCTCCTTCGCCCAAATCTTTGACAGACGCAGGCTTGCACACACTCTTGTACTCACGGCTCACATGATTAGGCACGAAGTCAATAATGACACCTAACCCGGCCTCATGCGTACGCTTGACGAGGTCTTCAAACTCCGCCATCCGTTTGGATTCGTTCTTCGCCAAATCCGGATCTACATCGTAATAATCCGTGATAGCATATGGAGAACCAGCCTTACCTTTGGTAATCGCCGGATTGTTATACTCCGCTGTAGCGTGACGAATAACGCCGGTGTACCAAACGTGCGTGGCGCCCAGATCCGCTATGGCCTTGAGCGCTCGCTCGTTGATATCGACAAATCGTCCGCAGCCGTTCTCCTCTTTCGTGCCGTTATGTTTGCGCGTCTCATTATAGTTCGCAAACAGGCGCGGAAAGAGTTGATAAATGATTGCTTTACTCATACCAGCGCAGCTGTATCACTTGCAATCATCAATTCTTCATCAGTCGGGATGAGGCATACGGTCACCTTAGAGCCTTTCTTGGAAATAATACGCTCCTCTCCGCGGCACTTGTTAGCCTCTTCGTCCAACTCGATACCGAGGAAACTCAATCCTTTCATCACCTCTGCGCGAATATACGGATCGTTCTCACCGATACCTGCCGTAAATACAAGAATATCAATGCCGTTCATCGCAGCAGCATAAGCGCCGATGTATTTCTTCAGGCGGTAGATGAACATCTTACGCGCCAAGTCCGCACGCTTGTTGCCCTCATTGATAGCCGCCTCTATGTCGCGGCAGTCGCTCGAAACACCGGAAATGCCTAACAGTCCCGATTTCTTATTCACAAGGTTATTGAACTCGGCCGTACTCAGGTGCTCCTTATCCATAATGAACGTAGCTGCTCCCAGATCCAAATCACCGGCACGGGTACCCATAACCAGTCCCTCAACCGGCGTCAGACCCATACTCGTATCTACGCTCTTACCATCCATTACGGCCGTGCAACTTCCGCCACCACCGATATGTGCGGTAACGATCTTCTTGCCCCTCGGGTCCACACCTAAGAACTCACACACACGTGCGCTCACGTAGCGATGGCTCGTGCCGTGGAAACCGTAACGACGAATCGCGTATTTCTCATATAACTCATATGGAAGCGCGTACATGTACGCGTAGTCCGGCATCGTCTGGTGGAAAGCCGTGTCAAAAACAGCCACTTGAGGTACGCCCGGCAGAATCTTCTCGATGGCATCAATACCCTTCAGATTCGCGGGGTTGTGCAGCGGAGCCAGGTCAATGCATTCCACGATTTGCGCCTTCACTTCCGGTGTAATGAGCACGGATTTATTGAATTTCTCACCGCCATGGACAACACGATGACCTACTGCATTAATCTCTTTGAGGTCTTTGATGCAACCGATCTCCGGATCCACCAATTTCTCCAGAATCAGTTCAATACCTACCGTATGCTCCGGTATGGATTTTTCAAATTTCACTTTCTCTCCATTCGGCAGTTTTACCAACAGGAAAGAATCCGGCAAGCCGATTTTCTCAATTCCGCCTTGCGCCATTACTTTTTTGCTCTCCATCTCAAAGAGCTTGTACTTGATACTACTGCTACCGCAGTTTAAAACCAAGATTTTCATAATTTAAATGAATTTAAATTTTGGAGTTTCGGCTTCATCGAGTTGCGTAAGCGAGCATACACTCGACTAGCACGAACCTTCATGTGTATTATGTTTTAAAGGTTGTTTACTTAATTGCTTGATTGGCAGTGATTACTACCATTTGTACGATATCCTGCACTTTGCAGCCGCGGCTCAAGTCATTCACCGGAGCAGCAATACCCTGGAGAATCGGGCCAACAGCATCTGCTCCGCTGAAACGCTCTACCAGCTTGTAACCAATGTTACCTGCCTGCAAATCCGGGAATACGAGCACATTTGCCTTACCAGCCACATTGCTACCCGGAGCCTTGGTCTTTGCCACACTCTCTACCAGCGCTGCATCTGCCTGCAGCTCGCCATCCAGAGCCAACTCCGGAGCCATCTCTTTGGCAATCTTCGTCGCCTCTTGTACTTTATCCACGAGCTCGTGTTTCGCACTTCCCTTGGTCGAGAAACTCAGCATAGCCACTCTCGGCTCGATGCCTGCGATAGCGCGCGCGGTCTCTGCCGTCGAGATAGCGATTTCTGCCAACTGCTTTGCATCCGGATTCGGATTAACCGCGCAGTCAGCAAACAGCAGGAAACCGTTCTCGCCCAGATGCTTAGCCGGCGTGAACATCAAAAATGCACCGCTGACAATCGAGCAACCCGGTTTGGTCTTCAGGATTTGGAATGCCGGACGAATCGTGTCTGCCGTCGTACCGCGGGCACCTGCCAACTCGCCGTCAGCATCACCTGCCTTGATCATCAAACAACCCAGATACAACGGATCTTGGGCTTTCTTCGCTGCCTCTTCCTCCGTCATACCTTTTGCCTTACGCAACTCAAACAACAGTTGGGCATACTCCGGCATCTTCGGATCGTGAATCGGATCTACGATCTTAGCCTCGCAGATATGCTCATAGCCTTTCTCGGCAGCCATACCTTTGATCTTCTCAGGGTCACCAATTAAAATAAGCTGCGCGATCTTGTCTCGCAACAAGATATTAGCAGCCTCTAACGTACGCGGTTCATCGCCTTCCGGCAATACAATGCGCTGCGGATTTGCCTTCGCACGCGCAACCATTTGACTTAAAATATCCATAATATTACGTGATTAATTAATTGCGTTAAAAATCGACTGCAAATGTACAAAAAAAATCTCATATACGCAATACTTCCGGCAAAAAATATATTTTTTTCAAAAAATATTTGGTTATGTCAAAAAAAAGTCGTACCTTTGCGCCCTGAATTGTGAATTTTGAATAATCACCCTTTTCTAACATAACATGAAGAAAGGTTTACTTATCGCATCACTGTTTTGTTTCTCCCTCGGCATGATGGCGCAGGAGGCAAAATCAGACGAAATCAAAGGTGCTCATCCGTACAAGGTTGAGGAGAACGAAGAGATTGCGCAAGAATTTGCGCATTGGTCGCTGACGCCGCATTTCGGTTTTAACTATTTCGATGGCGATTTCAATTCGGAGATGAAACATGCTGTCTTCTTCCCGAATGCCGGTTTGGATATTGAGTATGCATTCACGCCGGTTTGGGGTCTGGGGCTGAATTACACGTTTGACCGCTACGGTGTTACCGGCCTGCCCGGTTTTGACAACGCAGACATCTTGCTCCGCGGATACATGCATCGTGCCGGATTATATGTATCCATGGACTTCGTTAATCTTTTCTTCCCGCGCGCTAAGAAAAAAATCTTCTCCGCAAACGCTATTGTAGGCGGAGGTTATGCGTGGTACATGAGTACTACCTATTATCCGGATGATGACGCACATGGTCGTGGACATACAGCCGGACAGACACCGATGAGTATGGATAAGTACAACGGACAATTGTTCCTTCAGGCCGGACTGAGTGTTGAATTCAACCTCAACCGCACGCTGGCTCTCGGTTTCCGCGCAACGTACGACTACTACGTAAACGACTATATTGACGGACGTGGCTATTCGGGCTCACACGCTATGGCTTCGAAGAACAACGATGGTATGGTGGACGTAACGCTCTTTATGCGATTCAAACTCGGAGGAGTGAAGAGAACGCACGTACGCAACATCTCCAGCGTCGAGACATGGGAGAAGAAACAGGAAATTCAGCCCTGCCACGATACGGTTATTATCCGCCATGACTCGATTATCGTTCGCGAGACCTTCGAGCGTGCCGAGAAAGAGCAAGAGACGGTTTATTATGTTTACTTTGAAAACAACAAGTCTAATCTGGATGACAAAGCGCTCATCACTATCCAACAAGTGGCTGACCGCTTGGAGGAAGACTCGACGCTCTATGCTGTTGTTACCGGTTACTGCGACAATACGGGTTCGAACAAGCTCAACTTCGCTTTGGGAGACAAGCGTGCGGACAACGTAATAGACGAGCTGCAAGCCGAGCATGGTATCGACTCGGAACGTATGCATGCACAAGGCCTGGGTAAACTCATCGGCCGCCGCAGTCAAGCCGCTTATGGTCCGAACCGCCGTGCTGCTATCCGCCTCGTTGACAAAGATACCTTCGAGCGCATGAAAGCGAACCTCGATGAGCAGCGTGCTTTGCGCGAAGAAGAGCCGGAGACTGTAACGCCGAAGAACACTGTTCCGCTGGCGGAAAGCGCTCGCAAAGAGAAAGTGAACCAGTACAAGCAACGCGAGAGTGAGCAGATAGTTACTGAGCCTTCGACCACACTCTCCAGACTGGCTCGAAAATATTATAACAACACGTATTGCTGGGTATACATCTATATCGCAAACAAGGATAAGATCGGCAACCCGAATAAGTTAACCCCGGGAATCTCACTGACCATCCCTGAGTTGACGCAGCAAGAAATGAACATCACAAAAGACGAGGGATTGGTATTGTACAACAACGCTCGTCTGGGTAGATAACAATCGCGCTTATTAATGTTTGCGCGGGGTCCCATAGCTCAGTTGGTTAGTAGCACCTGACTCATAATCAGGGGGTCCTTGGTTCAAGCCCAAGTGGGACCACTGCAGGAGGATAGTCCCAACGACTGTCCTCCTGCTTTATTTGAGAAAACAATGAGACGCATCACAACTATATTGCTTATCCTTTTCTCCTTATTTATAGGAGACACGTGCGCGTATGCGGCTACGCCCGCGCAAAAGCGCGCAAGAGCAAAAGAGATACAGATGCGCAAACGCGAAGCGGCTAAGCGCAAAGCGGAGAAAAAAAGAGCGGCGAAAGCCAAAGCAGCCAAAAAGAAACGTATCAAAGACGGAAAACCGCTGTTGTACATCTATACCTATAACTTAAAAACAAACGAACCGCTGCCGGCTACATTTGTCACAGCGCAGGATGTCAACGCACGCCCGAACAGAAAACCGAAAATCAGCAAAGCGACAGATACGAAGCGTTCACGCGTATCCAAAGCGTTACAAGAAGGACAATACTGGGCGACAGCAGCTAAAACAGGGTTCTTTACTGCCGACACGGTCTTCTTCCGCCATAAAGAAGATGAAGACACTGTCAAGTTATACCTTTACCCGGAGACACGTCTTACCTTTACCGTTACGGATAGTCTCACCGAAAGACCGGTAGTGGCCAATATCATCGTGCGCAATCCTTCCGGACGTAAGGTCATGCAGACGACGTCGGATTCGTTGCATTCCACCATCGCCGCGCTCCTGGACGATCGTGTTCCGTTCTATACGATTGATGCTACTGCAGTCGATTATTTCCCGTTCCATGATACCATCAGTGACCCTGCTGTTTTTGCCGGTGTGGTGATGAATCCCAAGGAGATCAAGTCCTTCGTGCTGCATAATATCTATTTCGCTACGGGAAAAACACGTATCTTAAACTCGTCCGAGCAAGCGCTTAACGAACTTTACCGATTCCTCTCCATCCGTCCCACACAGCGAATCCGGATTGTCGGCCATACAGATAATATCGGTTCTGATCGCTCCAATCAACTGCTCTCGGAAGGTCGGTGCAAAGAGGTTAAACAGGAGATGGTTAACCGTGGTATACGTCCCGAGCGGATAGAAATAGAGGGCCGCGGAGAGCGCGACCCTATTGTGCCTAATACCTCTGAAGATAACCGGCAAATGAACCGAAGAGTGGAGATCGTCTTGCTTTAAATCTCCTTACCCGTTTGTTCCGTCGTTTCGAATGGGAAGAGACCGAACAATTCGGCATCGATATGATCGGTTACCCAGCGGAAGTCTTCCGGATTCTCTCCAAACTTGATCTTATCGCCTTCTATAATCAACAACTTGCCCTTGTAGTCCTTGATCCAGTTCTCGTATTTGTCGTTCAGACCCTGCAGGTAGTCCAGTTTTATCGATTGCTCGTAACCACGACCACGTTTCTGGATTTGAGCAACCAGAGTGGGTAAAGACGCACGTACGTAAATCAGCAGATCCGGCATCTTAACCAGCGACATCATCAGGTCGAACAGATCACGGTAATTCTCAAAATCGCGATCGGACATAAATCCCTGTTCATGTAAGTTCGGGGCAAAGATACGTGCATCCTCGTAAATGGTACGATCCTGGATAATATATTTATCCTCCTTTCCTATCTCCACTACGTCCTTGAAACGCTTGTTAAGGAAATAGACCTGAAGATTAAACGACCACCGCGCCATATCGGCATAGAAATCCGATAGATAAGGATTGTACTCCACGCTCTCGAAACGAGGTTCCCAGCCATAATGTTTGGCTAACATGTTTGTCAGGGTGGTCTTACCGCACCCGATGTTACCTGCTACTGCTATATGCATAATAAATTATTATTTTAATCCGAATGGCTAAGCGGGTGTCGAGCCACTCGACCAGTTATTTTCACTGAATAATCCGAACAATTCGGCATCTACTTTATTCACGACTGTGCGGAAATCCGCAGGGTTGTTCTCAAAATCCATGCCGTCTGAGTCGATCACCAGCACACGTCCCTCGTATTTATTGAAGATGAAATCTTCATACTTCTCATTCAAGTCCTTCAGATAATCGATCTGCATGGTCTGCTCGTAATCACGACCGCGCTTTTGTATCTGCGCAATAAGTGCCGGGACAGACTTACGCAGATAAATCATCATATCCGGCATCTTCATCTGCGATTTCATCAAGTCGAACAACTCCATGAATGTCGTAAAATCGCGTTCGCTCAAGTCGCCGCGTTCATAGTTATTGCGCACGAAGACATACACGCCCTCGAAGATACTGCGATCCTGCACAATGGTGTGACTCGCTTTCTGAACCGCCATCATATCTTTGAAACGCTCCTTCAGAAAATAGGTCTCCAAGCAGAATGCCCACCGCTCGATATCTCCGTAGTAATCCTCCAGATACGGGTTGAAACTCACGCTCTCAAAGCGCGGCTCCCAACCGTAATACTTCGCTAACATTTTCGTCAGCGTCGTTTTTCCTGCTCCGATATTTCCTGCTATCGCGATATACATTGACCTGTGATGGTATATATCTTATCTCCACGAATAATGAGTACTTGTCCGTCGCGCAGCACTTTCTGCGCTTTGATTTCTTGTCCGTCCGTCACGTTCTCTACTGGCGTATGATCGCGCTTCTGGATATCCGCAAATGCCGGCGGAGCTATCTGCGCACTGGTGAATACTTTCAGTTCTCCGGGCTGTAAGGAATACGAAGATGCCGCAGGTGTTCCGCCATTCAGATAGTCATACCATGTGCCGGAAGGCATCGTCACCGTCTGCACGGATATCGTATCGAAGTTAGCTACCGCATACACGTCATTTCCCCATTGCACAACTCGTTTTTGAAGACCTGAGTTCACACTTGCAAACGCAGGATCACCGCTGAATACGTTCGGCAACAATTGGGTACGCAGAGTTATTACCTGGGCGCACTTGGTGAACGCCTCTACGCGCTCTGCTTTCGTGAAATAATTATAGCTCTCCGGCCGCGGTTTTTTCGAGCATCGATAATCGCTATTATTCGCATTCGGATGGGAGACATCGCTATTGATGGAGAAGTCATAACCCAATTCCTCAAATTGCCATACCATATGCGAACCGTTGAGCAGCACGTTGAAAGCCACGTTCTCCGGCACTCGTGCCAAACGAACCGCCTCTTCTTTGATATTATACGCGCCCCATTTCTTTGCTTTGTATTGCATGCGCTCCTCGTCATGAGACTCGCAATAGGTGACATACCCGTCTGCGTTGGCATCGCTGAAACCGTCTCCGTCCTTGAGCCAACCCATTGTCGTCTGACAATAGGCATTGGTGACGTTTGCCCAACATAACATACCGGCATTAATTAATTTCGGCCGATCGGAGTACATATTAGTTCCCCAATGCTCCAAGATCAGATAAGCTCCTGGGCTGGCAGCCTGTACGCCATTGGTATAATAATCCTTCAGGTTATCGACTGCGTTATATGTATTGCGTCCGCATAGACCATGACTCAAGTCCAAACGGAAACCGTCCACTTTGTACTCTTTCAACCAATATTGGAACATGCGGGTAAACATCTCATGCGCCGGACCGAAATCATGGTTCCAATCCTCGCCGTAATTATTATCCGAATGCTTTACTTCAGATGCCAAATTAAACCACGGGTTGAAACGCAAATCCGTAGCAGACTCACTACTGCTTGTCCACGGATAGAGTTTCGCCATCGGGTTCTGCCCCGTTGTGTGGTTGAGTACCATATCCAGAATGACCGCCATCCCGCGCTGGTGGCACTCGTCGATGAAGGTCTTCAGGTCATCCGCCTTGCCATATGCTTTATCCGGCGCGAAATACAGCGCAGGGTTATAACCCCAACTCATGTTTCCGTCAAACTCCGTAATCGGCATCAACTCAATCGCATTCACACCCAGATTCTGGATGTAATCCAAACGCTTCATCAACGCTTTGTAGGTTCCTCCGGATGTATAATCGCCCACCCACAACTCATAGATAATCAGGTTGTTCTTGTTCGGACGTTGGAAATTGAGCGTAGCATCCGACCAATTAAACTGCGATTTGCCCGGTTGAATAACCGTTACGAAACCGCCATCTGCTCCCGAAGTCGGATAACTGATAAGAGTCGGGTCCGCCGATTTAGGTTCCCATTTATCATCTGGGTGAATGACTTTCTCTGAATAGACATCGCAAATCTGTTTCTTCACACCATCCGAGCGCTCTACCGCATATTGGAATCGGTATTCCTTACCCGGCGTCAGCCCCGTCAGCGTGATCCAGAAATAGCTGCCGTCCTTATACAACTGATAATCCGACCTTAGTTTCCAATTGGTCATATCGCCCAATAAGAACACGCGCTTCGCCGACTCCGTTCTACTGCCGGCATAGGTACAGAGGGTGACGGACGTACCGTCTTCTCCGTAATAAATACCGTTACTAATACCGGATGGACGTGTCTTATTCACAGCGGTCACTCCTTCTACCGCGTCCCATAAATCACCTTCGCTCTCTTCGCCGAGAACCACAAAGATATCACCGCCGCCGGCAGTCTTTCCTTCCTTCGAGCCACCAGGGCCGTCATGGAATACAAACGCCAATTTCTTGATCTCCGTGCTCGTTGATACACCGTAGAACGTATACATATTACTGATCACCAGTTCCCATTTGCCATCACCTGTAGCCGTTAATTGCGGCTGATTGGAACCACGCCACGAACCAATCGTATTCTTCCAATCTTTATCGCTGGAGGACGCAGAAGTAATCAATCCGGTATGGACATAGCATTTGGTAGCACCCACCATGCCTCCGTTTCCTTTCGTTGGATCAAATGTAATGGTGATCGGTCCCGTGTATCCTTTCTCTATCACTGAGGGCGTGGTCGTTACTTGCGCGCGCATACCAAAGGCGCAGAATGCCAACGCGAACAATACAATCGCTTTTCTCATAATACTTTCCTTCCTGTTATATCATATATTTGGCCGTTCAGTCGGATAAAGAGTTGACCATTCTGCATGAACTTCTCACTCTTTATTTTCTGTCCTTCATCTTCCACTTCCTCCACATCCGTCGGGATAGGTTTGGAGCTGTTTACCCACATCTCAAAACTCTCGTTATGACCTTCCATCGTGCTGTAGTTGCTGGCAGCCAACTTATAATCCGGGCCGAAACCTTGCTTGTTCGCCTTGTCTCCAAGACACAGGATCAACCAGCCGTTGTGCCCCACAATCGTGGCTTGATAACCGGTCGCCGTCGCATACTCATCCTTCACCTCGCTCTCGCTATGTACACCTGCCCATTTGCGGGCGGTGATCATCGGCTTCAGGTCTGCCTTGTACTTCTTCCAATGCGGATAGAAAATACACGGAATACCCGGCATCGAAAGCAAGAATGCGTTACATTGCATCAAGCGGGCCTTCAGTTCCGGCTTCATCGAGTTACCACGACCGCCGAACTCATTCTCGTTATCCGGGCGCAGGAACCAGTCATGACTCTCCATAAACGTCACCGAATGACGACCGTCACCGCGACTCATGATACAATCGCCACGACCGCGGCTGTAGTCCCATCCGGCTATCGAATTGAACACATGCCATTTGAGGTCAAAGTCCAAGCCCATCAAGTCTCCATTAGCACCATTGATACGATTCTGAATCTCATCCGTTCCGGAGTAGCACTCCATGAATGCAATCTCAGGGCGGGCGTGTTTATTATAATTATAATGATGCCAGTTGTGGAATCCGTCGCCCTTGTCGTAGCGGAATCCGTCGTATTTCATCACATTGCGCATCCATTTCAGGTATGCGATGAACATCTGCTGCACGTACACCTTATCATGACTCCAATCGCGCGCACCTGACCAGTTATCTCCATCGTCATTGCTTCCGGAAGCGGCGCCATAACAAGCACCCGCTTTCTCTTTGGCTTCATCGGAAGTATTCACCTCATCGTTCGCGCATATGTAGGTCTCATCAGGATAAAAATGGCCGTACTCTCCAAAATCGAAATCATAGAAATCGCACCATGAACTCTTGTTGGCACAGTGGTTAATCACGATATCTGCTACCACCTTGCTTCCTGCGTTGTGCAACGCAGCTATCAGCGCCTCCAGTTCTGCACGCGTTCCCCAGTTCGAGTTTTGATTGCTATACTGCTTGGGGTGATAACCAGCTCCGTCGCCGTATGCACTCGGCGGCAACCATACATAATCGAAGTAGGCACCGATCTCGCCGGCTTGCGCTTTCAGCGTAGTCCATTTGGTATCGCCATAGGTGTCCACGCCCGGCGACTTCGGGTCATAACTCTCGTTGTAGAACGCCTGCATCATCACTGCCTCACATTGATGAGGCACCGCGCCGGTATAAATCTTCTCTACATCTTCTCCTTCGCCGCAATTCGAACCGCCTCCGATATACAATTGGTCTTCGCCATATTTCAACTTGATATAAAAATCATAGCAACCCGTCACACTCGCGGTGTAGCGATCTGTTCCTTTCGTAAAACCGGATACCGAATACTTATCCAGATCCACCACCCACTTGGCTTTGTATTCTGCGTCGTACAACTGCAGATAATCGCCGCTCTTCACACTCACATGTGCCAGGTACTCGTCGTAAGTACCTGTCATGCCGTCTTTCCCTTTGTATTCCGCTTGAAAATACGTCTTTCCGTTTACCAGAATTCCGTAATTACCAGCCGACGCACTCCATGCGAAGAGGATGACGAAGAGAACAGAAAGAATTTTCCGCATGATAGCTTCTTTTCAAATTTTATTCAATCTGACGGCCCGTTGCGTCAAATACTTTGTCGCCGCGAAGGATACGCAACTGTCCATCGATAATCACTTTGCGTGCTTTTGTCGGAGCAGCGGTCTCATCAATACCTTGATTTACCGGTTGCGGGTCTGCCAATTTCTTACCGGGGATAGGATCTGCAGATAACGTATAGGTGTCGTTCCCGTCATCATACAGATACAGGTTGGTTACGCCTGCAGGCAACTGCCAATCTTTCGGACCTTCTTTTACCAACTTAACGGAACGATGGGTAGCATCCATAAACTCCTCCGTGCGGTATTGTACACCGCCTTGACCGTCTACTTGGAAGAGGACAAATACATATGCCTCGCCGGTGTAGTCAATCACTTCTGCCACTCCGTGGTCAAAGATCGTCTCTTCGGACGGTTCATGCCATGTATCATCGGACTTGGTGTACATCTTGTAATAAAAGCGCGGATTGCCTTCAACACCGGTACCGCCGCCTTGGCCGCCCCCCTGGCCGCCACCTTGACCGCCTTGACCACCGGTGATATCTACACCTGTCGGAGTGCCGCAATTGCCAGCACCTACGTACAACTGGTCGTTATTCAGTTGAATCTTGATGTAGAAATCATAGCAACCGTCTGCACTGACGTTATACTTGTTATCACCAAGCGTAAAGGCCTTGTTCGATGCCGGATCCAGTTTCACTGCCCATGTGGCATAGTTACTGCCTGCATCGCAGAGTTGGCAAAAATCGCCGGACTTCATACTCAGTCCAAGAACCATATACTCATCGAAAGAAGGATCTTGGGGAGAAGGATTCTTCGTTCCCGCATAGTACATCTTTCCGTTTACCAGGATGCCGAACTGAGCAAACATACTCACTGACATCATCATTGCTACAAACAATGCATAAATCTTTTTCATGATAGTATATTTTAATTGTTAATGGTATTGATTAGTCTTATTTGATGCGGCGACCCATGGCATCGAATATATATTCTCCGCAACGGATATACAGTTTGCCGTTTTCGATATATTTGTCGCCGTTCAGCTTCACGTGTTCACCATCCGCATTTACCGTTTCAATGGCTTGTGTCCGGTCTGTACGCTCCGTATCCTTGTCGCCGCGCGGCGTATTCATCTTGAAATATACACCATAATTAACACCCTTCGAAGCCAGTGTGAAACCGTCCGGCTTGGTGTTGTATCCCGAATTCGGACCCACCAACAGACGGATCTGACCGTTCGTACCGGTGATCGTAGCCTTGTAGTAACCATTTCCGCATTCGTCAGAAACGCTACTCTCGCTGTGAACACCCGTCTTATAACGCGCATTAATCATAGCCTTGATCGGATCCTTGAAACTTACCCAGTGCGGCCAGAATACCAACGGCACACCCGGCATCGACAGTAAGTATGCATAGCACTGCAGGATTTTATCCTTACATACCGTCATCGAATTGCCTTCGCCGCAGAACTCGTTTCCGTCGCGCTGGAATGAGTCGTGGCTGTCAAGGAACGTCACCGCATAACGCGCCTTACCTGCACCCGGCAGACCTGCACCCTTTAAACTGCAATAGTTATCCGCGGCAATACCGTTATTGAAGGCGGTGTATTTCGTCGCGAAATCGAACGTCAAGGTGTTCCACTTTGCGTCATTCAAGTGCGACTGAAGCACGGACGGATTACCATCCCACATCTCCATTACTGAGAAATAAGCTTGAGCAGCCGTGTTATAATCGTTGATATGGCTGTTATGGAAACCCTTACAGTAGTCGTAGCGGAAACCATCGATCTTGATATCGCAACGCAACCATTTAAGATAAGCTTTGAACATATCTTGCACCTTAGTCTGCGTATGATCCCAGTCACGCGCGGAACGATAATCTTTATCATCATCACCATAGTAACCGTCATCCGCATTACCGGTCGCCTTGCCTTTGCAGGCACCTGCCTCATCGCTGTAGTTCATTTCATCCGTCTTGCATATCCACGAAGCGTCCGGCTTGAAGGTACCATAAGAGCCGAAGTTGAGTTGTGCAAAATCACACCATCCGCTCAATGCTGCGCCATGGTTAATCACAATATCAGCTACCACACGCGCACCATTCTTATGTAGTGTCTCGATCAACTGCACTAAGCGTTTCTTCGTTCCCCAATCACTATTCAAGTCACTATAGTTGGACGGGATATAACCTGTTCCACCCGTTGCTTTCGACATAGGCGGCAACCATACCAGATCAAACCATTTACCTATCTCTTCTGCGTTCGAACCATTATTAGCGTTTATATGATCAATCCATTTGGTACGACCGTAGCCCTTATCCATATAACTATCCCAATAAAACGCCTGCAACAGCACGTCTGGACATTGCGCCGGAGCGGAAGTGGTATAACCCGGCTGAGGAGTCGGAGTATCACCACCGCAGGTCTGACTGCTCTCTACATATACTAAGTCACCCGCAGTAGCACTCAACTTGATATAGAAATCGTATTTGCCGGCTACGTTGCAAGTCAACTGGTTAGCCGCTTTACCTCCCGTGAAGTTCTCATAGTATCCGTACTGATCCAAATCCACCATCCACGTCGCATCGCAACTCTGGTTCACCAATTGGATAACATCACCTGCCGCCAACTCTACGCAAGAAGCCATATACTGTTTACGCCCCTCGTAATCCGGATCGCCGTACAACGGAGCATCCACTACCGTCGTGCCGTTGATCTTCAATCCGTAAGGACCATCCTTACATCCCGGCTCATCACCACATCCTTCTCCGGGACCGATATACACCAAGTCGCCGGCGGTAGCACTCAACTTGATATAGAAGTCATAGTTACCGTCCGCCGTACAGGTTAACTGGCCGGCTTCCTTACCGCCCGTGAACTTCTGGTACTCGCCATACGGATCGATATCAACCATCCAGGTATCACCACAACTCTGGTTGATCAATTTGATCTTGTCGCCGTTCTTCAACTCCACGCAACCCGCCTTGTACTGCACACGCCCTTGCGCATCCGCATCTCCGTACTTGGGAGCGTCCACTACCTTACTTCCGTTAATTTGTAACCCATAAGGGCCATCTTCGCAAGCCGCATACGACATCGCCGCACACAGCGCTACGCATAAAAATGCTACTACTTTTTTCATCGTATTGTTTATTTAATGATTCTTCCTAATACATCATATACGTGCTCACCGCGACGGATCAGCAGTTTTCCGTCTTCGACGAATTTCTCGCCCCTCAATGCTCCGCTTACGTTCTCCACATCCTGCGATTTCTTCGCGATAAACACCGTATATTCTGCGGCACTACCGCCCTCTATCGCCAATTCGTATCCTTCTGGCACTTCTTTAGAACGATTCACACCCATGCGCAAAATCACACTGCCGCGGTGACCTTGTATCGTAGCCTCGTAGGTATTACTCGTCTGGTCTGCCGATTCCGACATCGTCGACTCCGAATGAATACCGGCTGCTTTACGCACTGCTATCAGCGCACTAATCTCGTCTTTGCAAACAACCCAATGGGGGTAGAATACACACGGAATACCCGGCAACAATAAGATATATGCATTCGCCTGCAGAATCTTGCGCTTGTTCGATGCGTTCGTAATATCAACTCCGTAACCTATAAACTCTGCGCCCTTGTTATCGCTCCGCTCGAACGTGTCGTGGTTATCAATAAATGTCACCGCATAACGGCTCAAGCCTTGATAACGGAATGAATTGGTATGATTGGTCAACAACCGATAGTTCGGATATTTCAACGCATTATTTACTTTAGACCGCTGCGCAAAATCAAATACCATCGTGTTATAACCCGTTGCCTTCAGGTGGCTCACCTGGTTCGCCACATCGTCCATCCAATATTCCGACACCGATAAATATGGTTGGGACGCCTCATTATATTGCCCGAGATACGCACCCTTGAAACCACGCGTCATGTCATATCGGAAACCATCATACTTCATCACGTTCTTCATCCATTTCACATACGCCTTCGACCATTCCTGTACATAACTATTCGTATGATCCAAATCACGCGCTCCTTCAAAATTGGTACCCGAATCATTCGCTCCCGTCGCAGCGCCCTTGCAACTGCCGGCACTACCATCGCTATTCACCTCGTCATTCTTGCAGATATGCGCACTCGTCAACTGATACGAACCGTATGCTCCGAAGTTATCCGCATAAAACGTACACCAACTATTGCTGTTGCCATGGTGATTAATCACAATATCTGCAATCACTTTCGTACCACCACGATGCATCGTCGCAATAAACTTCTCTAACGTGGATCCTTGCCCCCAAGCGCTGGTCTGATTGGTGAAGTTCTTCGGAATATAACCTACGCCTCCGGCGTTCGCATCTTCTCCGTTGCCTCCAAAAGCACTCGGCGGAAGCCATATCAAATCAAAATTATTGCAAATAGCAATAGAGTCTTTACGCAAATCGACCCATTTGGTACGGCCGTACTTGGAATCGGTACTCGTCTGGGTCTTATAGCTATCCCAATAGAACGCCTGTAACATCACATCCTCACTCTCCGCAGGAACACCTATGTTCTCCGCACGCAGCGCACTCGCGCCTGCGAACACTAAAAGTATGGAGAAAATACTCAATAGAATCTTTTTCATGGTTCAATAATTTTAAGTTAAGAACTTAATCGACTGCAAAGGTACAATTTTTTTCGCACATATGCAAGCGTGCAAGCATTTTTTTACAAAATTTGTTCAATTTTTCGTATTATCACTTTATTTTCGCGTACTTTGAACGTCACTCTCCACCCCGCATAATCCATCTTGTACTCCCGTTCCGGATCATCTTGATAACCCGGCCTCGGGTCTTGACGCAAAATATACTCCACTTCATCCACCCATTGTCGGTCCGTTTTCGGTCCATTCTCGGTCCATTGTCGGTCCGTTTTCGAGAGATAATCAGGAGAATACATCCCCCAATCGACTTCCAAATGGTAGTTTTTTGTCTCTTCCGCAAAACCATTCCTCGCATCCGGATGGCTGTCGCTGAAACTCAGATACGGCTTAATATCGTATATCGGCGTCCCGTCCAGTACATCCGCCCCTGACACCAGTAATTCCCACCTTACCCCCTTCCCTTCAGGGAGGGGACGGGGGTAGGCTTTTAGAAGCCTCACGCTGCTCAAGCCTATCGGATTCGGACGAAATGGGCTTCGCGTGGCAAACACCCCCATCCGCTTGTTTCCTCCCAACCGCGGCGGACGCACGGTCGGACTCCAACTAATCGTACAGGGGTCCCCGAAAATTTCTAATTTTTGGGGAGAGCGGAGCGCCTGAGGACCTTCCGTTAAAACGGAGTTTTGGCGCGTGTCCGAAGGATGCGAACGCGAAGAAAATCCCCACAATATCCAAAGATGCGAGTAACCTTCGATTCCCCGCAGCGCCTCGCGCATAGAAAATTCCGGTTCAAAAACAATCCTCGTCAGAATAGGACTTTCCTCCCTGCTCTGACGCGGGATACCAAACTTATCCGTGTGCCCGTTCCGGGCGTATGCAATCACTTTTAATGTCATGACCGTTCTTTTTCAACTGCAAAATTACAAAAAACATATCGAAAATACAAATTTTTTACAAAAAAACACAAAAAAATTTGGTCAATTCAAAAAAAAGCAGTACTTTTGCATCCGCTTTCGTTCAAAACGAGAGTTTTTCGCTCCGGCAACCGTTCGATGGTTGCGCATCGCGAGGTGCCATAGCTCAGTTGGTAGAGCAAAGGACTGAAAATCCTTGTGTCACTGGTTCGATTCCCGTTGGCACCACAAGAAAAACGACTCCATTTGGGGTCGTTTTTTTTGTGCGTGTCCCGGTTCGAACCACCTTTCATTGGGGTCCCCGCAGATTTTAATCTGTGGGGAGAGCGCAGCTCATCTGAGTAACTACCGTTAAAACGCAGTTTTGACGCGATTACGAAGATGATGCAAGCGAGATTCCCGTTGGCACCACAAGAAAAACGACTCCATTTGGGGTTGTTTTTTTGTGCGTGTCCCGGTTCGAACCACAAGAAAAACGACCGCAAGGCCGTTTTTCTTTTTTTTATATTTGCATATATGCAAAAAAAGTCGTACCTTTGCAGCCGGATTTTAATTTGCCGAAGTACGGACTTGTAAAAAATGTCAAGTGAAAGAATACATATAAAAGGGTTGTTAGGACTTATAATCCTCCTTTCAACTTTCAACTTTCAACTTTCATCTTGCTATGCTCAGGTGTCGAATGCCGGTCGTTCGGTATTCTCCTTCATGGCTTTGCCCGTCTCTTCGCGCATCAATGCGCTCGGCGGTTCCAGCGCTTCTCTCAGCGACGGAGACATCGCGCTTGGCATGTGCAACCCTGCCCTACTGCATGCCAACTCGCACCAGAAGTTACAACTCAACTTCTCCTATTACCTGCCCGGAACGATGTTCGGCTCCGCGCTATACGGACATAACTTCGGACGCTCGCCCATCGAGAAACCGTACGAAGGAGACGGAGAACCCGACAAACCCAATTATTTTGCGGTCGGCCTCCATTACCTCGACTATGGTCGTATGCGCTATGCAGACGAAAACGGTAACATTACCGGAGGTACTTTCGGTGCGCGCGATATCCTCATTGATGTCATGTACGCGCGCCAACTCGGCCCGCTCTTCAAAGTCGGAGTGACACTCAAACCCGTTTACTCCATCTACGAGGCCTACTCTTCCTTCGCTATCGGCGCGGATGTCGGCGCGCACTTCCAGACGCGCGACTCTACCTTCCAGATGGGACTCGTGCTCCAGAATATCGGTTGGCAAATCAAAGGTTTCTATTCCGATGAAGGCGGTTCGAATCATGAGATGTTACCGCTCAACCTCCAACTCGGACTCACCTACCGCGTCAAGCATGCACCGCTGCGTTTCCACATGCAGATTCATAACATGCAGACATGGTATCTCAACTACGAATGGACCAGCCTCGACAAGAGTCCTACTACCGGCGACATCGTTCCACACGATATCAAATGGTACGATATGATGTTCCGTCATACCATCTTCGCTATCGAAATAGTACCGAAAAGCGAACGATTCTATATAGCGTTCAGTTATAACCATCGCCGTCGTGCGGAACTCAACCTCATTGACCAGAAGTCGCTTGCCGGTTTCGCCCTCGGTGCCGGTGTCCGCATCAAACAGGCGCATATCGATTTCGCCATCAGCCAGATGACCAAATCGAATTTCTCCTACCAGGTGGGGCTAACCCTCGATATTAACGCGCTTCTCAAATAAATGAAATAATCGTTCCTATGGATAAGAAAAAAATCATTGTGGCCATTGACGGCTACTCCTCATGCGGCAAATCTACCATCGCTAAAGCGCTCGCGCGCTATGCCGGTTATACGTATGTGGATACCGGTGCCATGTACCGCACCATCGCGCTTTATATGCTTCGTCATGCCATCACCGCAGACGCCGACATCATTGCGACGCTCCCTGCCGTACAAGTAGGTTTCACGCTCGTTGACGGCGCACAACATGCTACGCTCAACGGAGAAGACGTAGAGCGGTTCATTCGCACCCTCGAAGTGGGCAACCGCGCCAGCCAGATCTCGCAGATACGCGAAGTGCGGGCATTCCTCGTCGCACAACAACAAGCCATGGGAAAAGCCAAAGGAATCGTCATGGACGGACGAGATATCGGCACGGTGGTCTTCCCGGATGCGGAACTCAAACTCTTTCTCACCGCTTCGCCGGAAGTGCGCGCACAACGGCGTTTTGATGAACTGGTGACCAAAGGGGAGCATCCTGATTTTCAAGCCGTTCTGGCCGATGTCAACGACCGCGATTACCGCGACACCCATCGCGCAGAGTCGCCACTCCGTCAAGCCGAAGATGCTATCGTCGTTGATAACAGCAATCTCACACCCGACGAACAGATGGAAAAAGTCATCGCCCTCTTCAACTCTAAACTCTAAACTCTAAACTCTAAACTCTAAACCATGTCAATTGACATTGACACAAACAGCGGCTTTTGCTTCGGCGTCACACGTGCCATCCAGGCTGCGGAAAGCGAACTGCAGAAAGGTGCGTTGTGTTGTCTTGGTGACATCGTACATAACGGACAGGAAGTGAAGCGGTTGGAGTTGTTAGGATTGCAAACCATCGATTACGATGACTTGCGCACACTCCCTGCGCATTCGCGCGTACTTCTTCGCGCACACGGCGAACCACCCTCTACCTATTGGATTGCGCAGCAACGCGGCATAGAGATCATCGATGCCACATGCCCGGTCGTCAAAAAACTTCAGGATCGTATTCGCGCGTGCTATGAGCAGCATCGTAACGACGAGGCCCTTCCGCCGCAGATTATCATCTACGGCCAACCCGGGCACGCGGAAGTGATCGGACTGCAAGGCCAAACGAATAACACCGCCATCGTCATTGAATCCATTGACCAACTCGACCGTATTGATTTCACACGCCCCATCTATCTCTTCTCGCAAACCACCAAATCCGTCGAAGGTTTCCAAGCCCTCGTTGATGAAATCAAATCAGCAATCAGCAATCAGCAATCAGCAATTGTACCGGAGGTACATGATACCATCTGCCGAAATGTAGCGAATCGCGTGGCACAACTGCAAGATTTCGCGCGGGCAAACGACCTGGTGATCTTTGTCGGAGGGGCCAAGTCCTCTAACGCGCGCGTACTATATAAAAATTGCGTTGAGGTCAACCCCAACACAATCTTTATTTCTTCCCCCGAAGAAATCACTCATTCACTCATTCACTCATTCACTCATTCATCCGCCGACCTGAAGGTCGGCATCTGTGGTGCTACCAGCACGCCGCGCTGGCTAATGAAACAGGTCCGTGATAAACTCACGAACCTGTAACCTCTAACTCTCATCTTACCGAGGTGAGTTTTTTGATCTTCTCATTCAGTTTCTTGCATTTCATCAGTTCTTCCAACTTCAGATGCATGCGGTAATTCCAGAAATGCCGCGGGTTAGCCGGTACGTTGATACGGTCGGCGAACTGGTCTTTGATGCGTACATCGCCATCGATAGCCAGCCAGTCTTGCAGCGGAAGGATGGCCCACATTGCCGGACTGTACATATGCTGGTTAATGATGAATTCTGCAATCTCAGGTGTCATCTCTTTCGGTGCATCGCCCCACCAACCCATCTGCTCGTTATAGAAACGCTGGGTCACCGCGCGGTCTTCTTCCCACCATGCGCGCAACGGATTCATATCGTGCGTGCCGGTAGTGCAGACGCTCTGATACGGCGCGTCAGCCGGGTGAGCGAACTTAACCGTCGGATCTTTCGGCATGCGCTGGATCTCCAGACTCAGAATCTGCAACTCATGCATCACGTCCGGCACGCAGGCAGGAACCATACCCAGGTCCTCGCCGCAGCAGAGCATGTGCGTTGCGCCGATCAGTGTCGGTAACTTACGCATCGCCGAGTCACGCCAGAACTGCGTATGACGACGGAAGAAATAGTCATTATAGATACGCATCAGCACCTCTTTCTGATCGCTGTACAACTCATTGAACGAGTGGCTCTGATAGATCGAGATGCGCGGATGGAGCCATCCCGGACGGCGCTGGTCTTCTACCATCAGCACTTCGCAATGCAGGTAGATCAAGCCGTTGCAGATATTCTTCACGGCCTCAGCACTCAGCCCCGAAGCTTTCAGTTGCTTCTCGTCGCCTAACAGTCTGTCCGCCCACTCCTGTACCTTCACTTGCGTATCAAATTCCGGTTTGAACCAATAGACATAGCCATCATGCGTGTTCAGCGCGTGCTCCTTGGCCCATTCGGTGTCATATCCCAATACATCGCCTAAGAAATTCGAGCGGATATACGGCTTGGTCATTCGGTCCCAATCGAGACAGATACCTTGTGCGCAGAGGTCGTCATAGCTGTACGGCAGTGCCGGAACGAAATGTCCGCACAATCCCCATACATCGCTCTTGCGCATTTGCCATATGCGGAAGAAACCCAGGATATGATCTATGCGGTACGCATCGAAATAATCCTGCATCTTTTGGAACCGGCGTTGCCACCAGCCGAAGTTATCCTCCGCCATCTTATCCCAGTTATAAGTCGGGAAGCCCCAGTTCTGGCCGCTGATGGAGAAATCATCGGGCGGTGCACCGGCACTGGCATCCAGGTTAAACAACTCAGGATTAACCGCTGCATCCACCGAGTCCGGACTGATACCGATAGGTATATCGCCCTTCATCGCTACGCCGATGGAGTGAGCGTATGCTACAGCCTCCGACAACTGCTTGTCGGCGTGGAACTGCAGGAACTTATAGAAATCTTTCGGCTGTTTGTCGCGCTTTGCCAGGAAGGCTGCGTACGGCTCCAGCCAAGCGTCGTTTTTCTCTATAAACGCCTTGTATGCTTCGCTGCTGAACAGTGCATCTTTGTCTTGTTTGTACAATGCCTTAAAGAACACCATCTTCGCGTCATATACATTCTGGTAATCGGCAAAAGTCAATGCATCGAAAGCCGCCTTCTGCGCATCGTATTTCTTCTTCTGCGCCGGCGTCAACTTACCCATCTTCTCGATATTGATATAGATCGGGTGCAAAGCGAAGACGCTCACTGCGTTGTACGGATAACTGTCCAGGTTATTATGGCGCAGCGTGGTATCATTGATCGGCAGCGTTTGAATCATCCGCTGACCTGTGGATGCTGCCCAGTCGGCAAGTTTCTTCAGGTCTTGGAACTCACCGATACCGAATCCTTCGTCACTGCGTAGTGAGAAAACTGGCACTGCCACTCCGGCTCCTTTCCAACGGGGTTGCGTACGACGGAAACAGCGGTCGTTCTGATAAATCACCTGTCCTTTTTCTACGCCCCATATCTGACGGTTCTCGCCCCATTCCGTATCGATGATAGCGCCGCTCTTCAGGTCATATACTACGTATTTGTATTCTACGATATCCTGACCCTTCACGTCAATGTCCGCGCGCCAGAGCGGAAACTCCGCATCGCTCATGATCAATTTTCCGGCAGGATCCCAGTTGCCTAAAGCATCGCAGTTACCGATGATTGCTACGCCTTGCGTCGGCAAGATCTGCGGCAGATCAATCGAGAAACGAATATTGCCTTTCGCGGCTTTCGGCTTTGCCGGATTCAGACGATGGAACAGTGCTTTTACGAATGCAGTGGTATAGAAACTGTCTTCATACGTGCTGGCTTGCCATGCATCGCGGACTACTATCCGCTTGTCGCTCGCCTTCAGCGTCAGGGTGCGCGGTTCGCCGGCCTCAAAGATATATTGTCCTTCTCCCACGCGAATCGCATACTTATACTGTATGCTACCCGCAAAGTCGCTGATTGGCACATTAGCCTGCCAGAAATCCGTTCCCTGGCACGTCAACACCAGCGGATCTTTTCTGGTCCATCCCAAAATCGACTCTTGCGTCTCTATCACGCAAAGACTCTGCCCGAACTCGGCACGATAATGAATCTGAAAATTGATGTTCATGATATTGTGTTTTTATTAAGTATCTTCGTTATTCCGATATACCGCTATACCGAAATTCGCCACAAAAGTACAAAAAAATTTGCATTCATGCAAGTTTTTGTCGTTTTTTGCTAAAAAAAAGTCCTGCTACGCAAGGAAGAAGGGTATTTATGCCCCATAGCAGCACTCCTGCCAGCGCCGCATTCGCTGTTCCGAACACCATCATCGCCCATGCCCCGCGCACGCCGGCTTCTACTACCGGCACATTCGGAGTGATCGTCACCAGCAAATAATAAATGAATAACGAACTGATAACTGAAGGCTGATAACTGATAGCTCCCAACGCATACAGCACCAGTGCCAATTGCACGCACCAGCACACCAGCCGTATAAAGCTCTGGAACAGACTATAGAACAATAATCCGTAATACAGATCGGCCCACTGCCGGAATATTTTCGGCATCAGGAAGAACACGCCGGTCAACAGCACCATTGCTCCGCCTACCGTGTACATATAACTGCCGCCCACATACGCAACAATAGACGGCTGAACCGCTATCGCCAGCAGGCCAGCAATCAGTATTGCTCCGGTCATCGTTGCACTTCCTACCGCACCCATAGTCAGCACTTTCGCCCAAATCTTAGATTCCCTTCCTTTTAAGGGTGAAGAGCTCTGCTCGATCGGGCGTCCGGTGGACGGCCGTAGAACATTGTTAGGGTTAGGCTCACTCATTAAAAGCGCTCTTGCAGGGTATTCGCCTAACCGCCAGGGTGTGATCAGTCCCGCCAACTTGCTGTAATACACCTGCCGCTGCGCTTCGCTAAACGTTAATCGTTCATCCGTTAACTCACTCACTCTTTCATTCTTTAACTCTTTCACTCTTTCATTCTCTAACTCTCTAACTCTCTCACTCTCTAACTCACTCATTCCCTCACCCATTAAAGTCATCCACCGCCATGCCTCAATCGCCATATTCACCGGCATCAGGGCGATGCATAAACCGATAGCGACCCATTGTTGCCATCCCATGTTTCGCAGGCTTTCGCCTAACGCCGCATAGTCCTCATACGTCGCGAGTTTCCATACCAGCCACCCGCATGCCGCAATCGCAATGACCCATTCGATAATATATATCACTCGCCGTTTATCCATTCCATTAGTCTTTAGCCATTAGTTGTTAGCTGTTAACATAAGGTATTTTTGATATTTTCGCTGGTCATTGGGATAACTTTGGATGTACGCAACTATTGTTGCGGCGGAATAGACTATTAGTGCGCGTGTCAAGCTCGCTTATAAACGCGCGCTGAAAGGCTGTTACGCTAAGGCCGCGTAGGCCACATTCGAAGTTATCACATGGAGCAGTATTTTTCTTTATTTTTTTTCTAGTTTAAAATTGTTTTCGATCGTTTTCTTCTCCGTTTTCTTGGAGCGCAGCGACGTTTTTGATTTTCTATTCATAATTTCGGTGCAAAGATACAAAATAATTTTGATATATACAAAAAAAGTACTACTTTTGCAGAGTGAAAAGGCAAATACGAATCATATTAGTCTTATTATTCATTCTCCCTTCCTTTCAGGGAAGGGCTGGGGTTAGGCCAAACCTTGACGAAGTCGTATTGGACATCTATAACGCCGTGACCGAACTCGGTGAGATCGATTACGAACAACTGCAATCGGATCTGTATGTCCTCCACGAATCGCCCATCGACCTGAACCACACCTCCGAAGAAGAACTCTCGCAATTGCATTTTCTCTCGCCTCGTCAGATCGATGACATCCTGCTTTATGCCGATAAACATCCTTTCGAATCGCTCTACGAACTTCGTATGATTCAGAGCCTCGCGGACTATGAGATCCGCGACATCCTGCCCTTTGTCCAAATCAAAAAATCCACTAATCCTCTAACCACTAATCCACTAACCCCTTCAGCGAAAGATGTTTTCCGCAACGCCAAGCATGAACTCATCACGCGTATCGACGCCCGTAATATAGAATCTTTCGAAGGTACGGATCCCATGTACATACAGACGCGCTATCGCTTTGATTATCAGCGCCGTGTGATCTTCGGAGCGCAGTTAAGAAGACCCGCAGGAGGCGATGCGCGCAGCCTGCAATACGGTGGTTACCTCCAACTCCGCGATATCGGACATCTCCATACACTCGTTGCAGGCAATTTCCAGGCCTCTTTCGGGCAAGGACTGGTTCTCGCGCCTGTCTTTCGTTCCGGCAGATCGTCCTACGTCACTTCCGTCGGACAGACTACGGAAGGGCTGCGCTATTACTCCTCTGTGGATGGCGAAGGGCTTCATGGAGCAGGGGCTACGCTTCGATGGGAGTGGAATAAATTCACGCGGCTCGATGTCAGTGTCCTCTATTCGCTCCAACGCGCGAATGACTCCACGTGGCATCATCTCGTCGGTGCCAACATCACGGTACGTCACAAGCGTTTACAAGTTCAACTGACGGCAATCGAGAATATCTGGTCTGACAGCATCCGTCCCTATCGTAATGCAGCGTATAACCAGCATTATTTCCGCGGCTATAACCAAGCCGTTCTGGGTGCTTCAGCCCGTTACAACCATGGCTGGTTCGATGCCTTCGCAGAAATAGCGACAGCTCAAAATTATAAACGCTCCGAAGGAGCACTAAACGGCGAAGCCATAAACCCAATAAACGGCGAAGCTATAAACTCGCCTCAATGGGGAATCGGCGCTCTGGCAGGAGCACGATTTTACCCAACTCAAGGGATTTCGTTAATCGCCTTATATCGTTATTACTCGCCCTATTTCGACAATGCCCTCGGCTATGCTTTTTCCGAGACCTCGCGTCTGGGTGATGAGAACGGCGGGTATCTGGGTTTTGAGATCACGCGCCTCAAGAACTGGCGCTTCTGGGGATACGGCGATGTCTTTTATTTCAGCGGACCCAAATATGGTATTCCGCAGTACCCTTCCCTCGGCTACGACGCTCTCTTTGAGATGCAGTACGCGTGGAGAAATAATTTCTCTTCCCTTCAGGGAGGAGACGAAGGTAGGCTCGCCTTCCGCCTTCGTGCCAAAGAAAAAGGCGGAAAGGCTACCTATTCCACCCGCGCTTGGTTTGATTACCGCAACAACGGCTGGTCTCTCCGCACCAATATCGATGCCAACCTAACCCCTAATCCTCTAAACACTAATCCCCTAACCTATGGTATTTCCATCTTCCAAGACGTTTCATATTCCCTTCCCTTGAGGGAAGGGCGGGGGTTAGGCTTTCGGCTTCGCCTCCAATGGTTCGATGCCCGCGAATGGGATAACCGTATTTATTGTTATGAATACGATGTGCTCTATGCCTACTCTATTCCGGCGGTCTATGGTCTTGGCGGCCGCGCGTACCTTTGTCTCCGCTGGCAGATTATCCCGCAGTTGACTCTCTATTTCCGTGCCTCCGAAACCATCTATGCGCGCGATTGGTATATACAGAAAAACCCCTCCTTTCAGGGAGGGGCTGGGGGTAGGCTACCCACTCGCACAGATTTGCATTTGCTTTTACGCGCTAAATTATAGGAACGCGCGTACGCTCACGCGCATCAGTCCCACATCTGCCCTATGTGCTTGTAGTTAAGTAGCCATATCTCTCCGGCGGTATTCTCAAAATCCCCGGTGTACACTACCGCTCTACGAGTTATCGGAGTACTTGTCCATTCCGGCAATTTGCGCAATGTCTTCTCAAATGTTGGCTGATAGGTCATAGCCGATTTAACCTCTATGGCATATAGTTGCCCCTCCTCTTTCACGAGAATATCTACCTCATTTTGATTGCTGTCCCGATAGAAGAACACATTTCCCTCCTTGCCTTGATTCGTGCGATGTTTGATACACTCCATGACGATCATGTTCTCAAATATCGCTCCTCGCATCTTATCTAACTCTAACTGTCGCGGAGACTCGATATCTAATAAATAGCATGCTAATCCCGGATCATTGAAATAAAGTTTGGGCGTCTTGACGATACGCTTGGAGATATTCTCATAGTAGGGCGGCAACAATGTTACTAAATAGGAAGCTTGCAATACGGACAACCAATGATTAATCGTCTTACCGTCTACACCGATCTCCGCTCCTATCTCTGTCGCATTGAATAACGAACCTATTCTGGCTGCACATAGTTTCATGAATTTCATGAATTGCATCTGGTCTTTTATCTTTAGCAAATCGCGCACATCTTTCTCCAAATAGGTCTTTACATAACTCGGATAGAATAAGCGTGCAATATTCTTGTTCGCGCAAACGGCGGGGTATAAACCATCATACATTTGTTGGTTCGCATCTTTATCTCCGTCCTTTATCTCATCCAGAGACATCGGCAATAACTCATATACGCCTGCTCTACCGGGCAACGACTCAGTCAGCCCTTTCAGTAACTCCAAATTGCTACTTCCTGTCAGCAAGAACTTACGCTCCGGATGATTATCGACGATGCCTTGTATATAATCCAATAGTGCTGGAACCTTCTGCACTTCATCAATAAACATACCCTCCGGGTGTTGATTGAGAAATGCAACCGGATCATTCTCTGCAAAACTACGCACGTGCAGATCTTTCATACTATACTGCTTATACTCTGGAAAGAGATGTTTCAGTATAGTTGATTTGCCGGACTGACGCGGGCCTGTAACGGATAGCACGGAGAAATACTGCGCCGCCTCTTTTAGAAGTGCCTCCATGCGTCGAGGGATGTAAATGGTATTCGTTGCCATAGTATTAAGATTGAAATCCGCCGCAAAGATACAACTTTTATTTTAAACCGCCAAATTTTTTCTATGAAAATTTTATGTAATTTCGGAATTAAACTCCAAATCTGCATAACTTTTTTAATCCTTTGCCATATACAAAGAGACAGGGCTTCTACCCTGTCTCTCATAATATTAGAGGGAACGCGCGTACGCTCACATACGCGAGCGAGCTCATTCAATCTTCATACCCGTTATGGTATAAACCGCATCGTTGCGGATGATGAGGATTTGGCCGTCGCGCAGAATCTTCTGTGCCTTCGTTTCGCTCTCCACATCCTCTATGCCTTGCGGATTCTTGTATGGACGCACATATACATAGACATATACTGCACCTGCTGTGTTGGACTTGTACGGCTTGATGGCCGCATTGCCTGCGTGATATTTGAACATTGCATTGCTGTTGCCGAGGTTGCGGATGAATATGCCGTTGTTGCCGTCCTCAACAAACTCCCACATCTTGCAGTTCTGAGTATTCGCATCTACGATATCATTACCGGTACTCGTTACAGCAATCGGCTTGCTTGCGCCTACAATCGTCAGCGTGAAGCCCTCTTTGCCGTTCTCTGTGCCCAATACCATGCGGCAAGCGTTATCAGCGTATGCCTCGCTTTCAGTAACGGTCACGTCATTCAACAGAACAGTCAGTTTCTTGTTGTCGCGCGCACCGGCAATCACCGGAACGCTCTGCAGCGCCAGAATAATCGTATCCTTGGCGGCTAAACTGCTCGGGTCTGATACTTTCGCGAAGGTAGCCGCAGCTACTACGTGAATCGTGATCTGCGCACTCTTGTCGGCGATGGTAGCCGTGATGACGGCATCGCCTTCGGCTACGGAGGTCACCTTGCCGCTGGCATCTACTGTGGCAACGCCCTCGTTGTCCGATTGGTAGTAAATCGTATATTCGCTGGCTGCCTGTGCCGGATCAACGGTCGGATTCAACTGCAGCGACGAACCCAGCGTCAGGTTAGCCTCTTCCGGCAGACTGATGCTGTTCACCGCTACGGCGATGACATGTACCGTACAACTCTTGACTACTTCACCGATGGTGGCAGTGATCTCCGTGTCACCCAGTCCCATTGCGGTGATAACGCCCTTGCTGCTTACTTTCGCAATCGAGGCATTATTGCTGGCCCAAGTAGCACTTGCACTCGCGTATTCCGGAACGAAAGCAGTGATGGTCAGCGTCTCTTGACCGCCGATATTCAGCGTCACTTCGCTCTTCGAGAGAGTGAAATCGGTAATGGTCGGTTTGGTAATCGTCAGCGTCACACTCGCGCTTACGCTCGGTACGCGGACCGATGTAGCGGTTACCGTTACGGTTCCCGTCACGTGTTTCGCCGTCAACTTGCCTTCCTGATCCACTTCGCCCTGATACGTATGATCTACGCTCCAGGTCAACGACTTGTCGGCTGCGTTATCCGGCGTATAGACTACGAATGGCGCGAGGTCAATCGTCTGACCTTGATCGATGGTCGTCGGCGCACCTACAAACTCTAACTTAGTCAACTTAATCGTCGTCGGGATAAGGTTGATAACGATCGATTTGGCTCCCTCCATCGGATCCAATTTAGCATCCTGCGTCAGGTAAGCCAACTGTGCATTGACGCTTCCGGTCTTCGTACCGTTACCCTTATAGGTCACAGTCACTGTACCGCTGGTGCGGTCGCCTTGATCGGCTACTTCGAAGAGGTTCGCATCTGCGCCGGTGATCTCCCAAATGATATCATCCGTCAGATTCTCTGCCGTGTAGTTCACCGTCACCTCAGCTGTCTCGCCTAACTCTACATCGCCGAAGACCACATCTTCTACTTCCAGTTTCGCCTCTATGTCATGCGCTTCGCCGGCTTTCTTATATAACTGGTATGTGCTGCCTTGCGGAGTTTTGTACGGTTTGAAACGGTCGGTGTTGAATTCAACAGGGAAGGTCTCATCGGGTTTGGACACATAGGCTGTGCCGTTAGTGATGGAAATTCCCCAACCTACCAGAATCTGATTTGGCACAGCAGCCGCATAGGTGAAAGCACCCTTGCCGGTGATATCCAGCGCCAGTTTGTTGGTGGTGCCGGTAGCAGTGAACTGCCAGTTGCCGCCATATTGACCCAGCACAAAAGTCTGCGCCGTTTCAGGCACATCCGCAGTACCTGCCGTTTTGTCGATCTTCACGCCTTCGGTCACTGCCGGCAGGTAAGCGCCATTCAACGGACCGCTTACTGCACCTGCGCTCTCGCAAACGAATACCACTGTATCGCCGGCTTTCAGGTCGCTGGTACTGTTCAAACGCTCGAACGGAGTCGTCTGCGGAGTAATAGCCTCGTCGGTCACGGTGATGGTGATATCTACGTATTTATGCACCTCTTCCCAATTGGTGTCGTATGCATAGAGGTGCAACTTACCGCTATAGGTGCCGGCGGCTTTAACGCCATAACCGATCTGGAACTCGCAGCTCTTGAGCATACTACCGCCGTAGCCCAGATATACATAATCCGGATCGCCTACATAGAAACCGTTCGGATTTGTCTCATCATCCAGCACGCCTTCTGTTATCTCTGCCCACATCGACGTACCTTCGGTCGTTAAACCGCTCCAGGTCACGGTGATTGTCTGCGATCCATACATAGGAAGTGCCTGGCCTTTGATACTCACTTCCCCAAAATCAACTGTTGTTGGATTAACGGTAATGCTTGCCGCCCAACTCATCACGCTGATCATCGCCAGCGTCAACAAAGAGAAAATTTTCTTCATGATAAATATAAGTTAAATGAATTTTTTATTGACTAAAGCATAGCTGCTATATGCGGTATACGCGATAGCCATGACAAGATTTTACTATCTTGTCGAGCTGTCTGCATATTGTATCTTGTTTGTATGTTCATCAGCGTATCGGCTGGGATGCCCAATGCCGCTTCAAACATCAGTGCTGTAGCCGGGGTAAGCGTACGCTTGCCGTTTAGTAGTTCGTTTAAAACGGTATATGACATATTGACTTGACGCGCAAACTCACGTTGCGAGATGTGACGTGCTTCCATCTCATCCTTCAGCACCTCTCCCGGGTGCAAGGCATAGAACGAATAACCTAAAGTAGACATGGTCTTATTGGTAATGGTTGGTAATATCTTCAATTTTACAAATCGTCAGCGTCGTTTCGCCTGCCTTCGCTTCCAACTCAAAGATTAGGCGATAATGATAATCTATTCGTACGGAGTAGTAGCCCGTATCTTCCAGCGCCTCAAAATGCAGGGAATTAAAACGGAATAAATCTTCCATTCTGCTTACTGCATCTAAGATGCCTACTACTTTTGCGTATTTACGTATAACATCCGGTTGATAGCGATGTTGTTTATCGTTTGTTTTTCCGGTGTAGTATAACTCGCTTAAGTAGTCTTTTTGGAAAACTATTTCCATACGATTTGTAAATTCGCTGCAAAGATACAACTAATTTTTGATATTCGCAAATTTTGTGAACATTTTTTGCTTTTTTTTACAAGAAAAGGCAAGGCATCTTCCCTGCCTCTCTATCCTCTAAACACTCATTCCCTAAACACTAAACATTTTTTAATGTGTATGTTCTTTATATATAAGGAACGCGCGCATATACACGCGAAGCCTACACGTCATTTTTTTTAAACAATTTACACAAAGATTTGCGTAATTCGGAAAAAAGTTGTACCTTTGCGGCGATTTTGTACGATAAAATTACGAATAATTACAATTTTGTCGATTATAAACGATAAAGTACTATTGCTATGAATATCATTTCTCGCAGTGAATACATTCAGCGGATTGAGCGCTATTTAGGGAAACAGACGATTATTGTGCTGACAGGTCAACGGCGTGTCGGAAAAAGTTTTGTATTAAAAGATTTAGCCCAACGGAAGATGGGTGAGGGGGCAAATGTTATTTATATTGATAAAGAGAGTAAAACATTTGATAGTATAACCAATCATGCTGAATTAAATCAATATATTGATGCGCACCGCCAAGCTGGCAGAACGAACTTTATACTCATTGATGAAGTACAAGAGATTGAGGACTTTGAGAAGTCTGTCAGAGCATATAGAGTTGAGCCTGATTGTGAGATTATCATAACAGGTAGTAATGCCGAACTGTTCAGTAGTGATCTTGCTAATCGATTAGGAGGAAGACATCATAGTGTGTATATTCAATCACTAACTTATAATGAGTTTTTAACATTTCATAATTTGACAGACTCTGAAGACGCTTTGCGTTTATTCATTGAGGATGGTGGACTTCCTGGCTTGGTTAATTTTGATATTACAGATAGTCGAGAAGTATCGGATTACCAGAAAGATGTCTTCAATACGGTCCTTTTGAAGGATGTTGTTTTGCGGCATAAGGTGCGTAATGTTCCTTTTTTGGAACGTCTGTGTCAGTTCGCTGCAGATAATACAGGAAAAATCTTTTCTGCTACCTCCATCAGCAATTTTGTTAAGTCCAGAGGCGAATCAACGACTACGGATCTGATTATTCGGTATTTCAGATATCTCGTGGATAGCTATGTATTAAGACAGGTGAAACGCTATGATATCCGGGGAAAGAAAATTTTAGAGAGCAATTCCAAGTACTATTTTGAAGATCATGGAATTAGAAATATAGTGGCTGGCACTCGTCGTGATCAGGACATTGAAAAAGTTATTGAGAACATCGTTTATCAGCAACTTATCTACTTGGGATACGATGTGCAAATAGGCCAATTATTAGCCGGTGAGGTGGATTTTGTTTGCACGGATAGTAATAAAGAGCGGGCATACATACAAGTTGCTTATATATTATCTGATGAAAATACCATCCGGCGGGAATATAATAGTCTACGTGGGATAAAGGATAATTATCCTAAATATATCATATCTATGACGCCGTTAGTGAAGCGAAATAATGACGAGGGGATTATCCATCTTGGGCTTCGTGAGTTCTTGATTAATGGATTAGTTTGATACGCAAATGCAACGCCCATTTGGACGTTGCATTTTTTGCACGCATGCGCGTTCCTTAAATATATACACGTACACTATAGAAATAAAAACTATATTTTTTGTGTTTTTGCTGCGATACGGAATAATTCAGTATTTATACAGCTTTCGCTGTGCGGATTGGGCTATTACGGCGCGTATTGAGCTTGCTCGGATACGCGCGGTGATGAGCTAATACGCTCGAGGCCGCGTAGGCCTGAATAATGACTTATTCTGTGTCGCAGTGTTTTTTATGTATTTTTCTTTATCACCCGTAGGGCTTTTATTTCCTTTTATTTACTATCTCCGAGGAGCGCATATACACGCGTAGCCTACACGCCGTCAGGCCCTACACGCGTGAGCGCTTACGCGCAACACGCATTATAAGGTATACGCATGCGAGCAGCGCCAGTGGAATCATTGCATCGCCAAGAGGCGTAGGATACGGATCTCCCGTATCACCCCAATCATCGTCCTCCCAATCATCACCTCTCTTCGCGCGATTAGGACCACTCGCGTTTGCGGGACTATACGTTCCGACAGTCGCACCTGTTACATACGTTCCCTGTACAGCTGCAGAAGGCAGAGTAGAACCGGCACTTGGCATCACTGACGTGGATTGCATTTGTGCTTGCGGCTCTTGGGCGAGCGCCTGAGCACTAATGCTCAGCACGCTCATCAAACCCATTACGATCAATAAATATCTCAATGCTTTCATAATCTTTAACTCTTTCATTCGTTAAACATTCATTCGTTCATTCATTAAACATTAAACTTTAAACATTGAGATCACTTGATCTCACGTACTTGTTTACCCGTCGCATCGTAGATCTTACCGCCGCGCAAGATATACATCTTATCACGATAGATGAACTTATACGGGCGTTCCGAATCGCCACCTACATCGTCTATGCCTGTTGCCGAGTTATCTTTCTCTTTGACTTTCAAGCCAATCGAGAAGCGGTTCTCAATCAATCCTGTCTGCTCCAACTCTACTGTGTAATCATTGGTTAACAGGTTCGTGTTGAGTCCAAGCTCGGCATCATACAGGATTACATATTCCAGACGGTCGATGTCGGAGTTTGCATCCAAACTGAAGACATAATCGCCGTTCACATTCGGAGCATAGAACTCCAGCGGAATCAACTCGGACGTCTCTGCCGGCGTCAACGTGTTACCTACCAGATAATGTCCGTCTGCAACGGTATATACCTTCAGGTAAGTCAATGCCTCACGGTTCTCGAAGATGTTCTGATCCTCGCCGAACTTATAACCGGTCGTTGCGTTGGCATCAATCTTCAAACCTGCTTGCGCAAAGTCATCGCCGTGCGTGAGGTTAATGTCCGCATAAATCGGGCTCACATTTTCTGTCTGTGCCAGCAAATGACGCGGAGCCGATGCACGCTTCGAGCGGTCGAACAATACCGATCCATTCGCACTTGTCTGGATGAAGAAGTTTTTGAACGGTTCGAATACTGCCTGTGCGGAATTCGCACGGTATTGCGGGAAGGCGCTGTACCAATCGTTCGGCATGGTGACATATGCATCCGTCGTCTCTGTGTAGGAGTATTTACCATCCCACGGAGTCGTGTTGGTCTTCTCCAAACAGCCGACCGTAAAGTCTGCTGCATATGCCTCTTCTTCATCTCCATAATACGAGATAGTAGCCATGTACGGGTTCGCAATCAAGTTCCATCCCTTGTCGTTATCAGGCGTATTTGCTCCGCCTTCATGCGCGTAGATGTCGATGGCTGGCTTTCCACTTGCTTTGCCTTCTCCATTGGAATCCGCCCAATTGTTTACGCCCGTGAATGGGAAGCGGATTACCGCGAACGGCTGTCCTTTCGGGCGTTTGCCTTGCAGTACATAACCTTGGCCTACTTGCAGCGTGTAGCTGGTAGAAGTAATCGGTGTCCAACCCGAAGCGCCTGTCGAACGTGTCTCTCCGTCATAGCGCATAATACGGAATTGCGAATCAAGCGTTCCGTTAATCGCCGCGCCTGTGGAGGTGTTCAACGAGTTAGCATAGTTAACACCGCTCAAAGATACCTCGAATGGAACACTCAATGCATACGAGTGAGCGGTATTCACATACATGTCGAGATTGGCGCCATTGGTACTGCTGATCTGTTTATTCAATCTTAAGTGAGGAACACCTTGTGCCAAATCTTCCTTATGGGCGACACCCTTGATACCGCCGCGCATCTCCAGATAGTTAACGCTGGTACTACCATTGTCATTTATCAATGTTCCGCCCGCATAGACATACAAGTTATGGAATTTACTTGCGTGAGAGGCGGTTGCATTGGTCGTCAACTTCGCACCTTCCAGAATGACCACATCGTAATCCTTCGTGGCTGCATCCAAAGTGGTAAACGGAGTTTCTGCAGTGGTCGTCGTGGTTGTTCCGCTTACGATAATAGGTATTGTCACATTGGCAATCTTGTCCACGCCACCAATCTTCATCTTCAGCGACAGCACTTTACCGTAATCGCCGGTGATGTCTGCCAATCCTACTTCGTATAATCCATAACCGCCGGTCGAATGACGAGTGATAGATGTTACGTTGGTAGTAGGAGCAGCATTAACACCATACTTCGTGTGACCGCTGGTAAGCGATACATTGTTATCTGCCGCAATGGCGAATACCAATCCGTTCGTCTTCCACTCACGCGCAATAATATCGATGGTTTCTACGGTAGTCAGCGGGATAAAGTGTATCTCTGAATAGCCGCTATTGGCCATTCCCCACTTATTATTGCTTATCATTAAGCCGGTACGTGTGTTATTCGATGTAGCCATCGTATAACCGCTGAAGTCGGCATTTGTCTCTGCTACAATCCAACCATAGTTAGCATCTGTTGATGTAGCTGAATAGTTGCGAATACCCGCGGCATCACCATCGGCGGCCCACAAGCAGTACTTGTTGGCATCCTCTGCGGCATTTATCGCGAAGCGCAACTTAGAATAATTAGCGGTATAATCTCTCATGATGTACGCCGTGTTCGAAGGACCTTGCGCCGTCCAGTTCAAAACACTCGCGTCTTCTGTCACGGAAATTAAGATTGGATCATAAGTACCGGAAGCGCTCATGTCATTCGGCAGTGCATACCATGCGCCGCCAATCTTTGTGGCGATAGCAAAACTTGCCGGCAATGTACGGCCGTACAACTCAAGGGTCTTAGTCTCAATAACCGTATTCTTCAGCAGCACTTCAATCTTCAACTGGTAGTGGTCTAACGTGTTGGCACCGCCATTCGGTTCATATGTGATAGAGAATGTCTGGTTGTAAGCACCGCTTACTTCTGCCAAACTGATGTTGCTTCCATCTGCCGAGCCATAACTACCGTTGCAGAGACGGAACTCACTAGATGTATAAGTCGGCGATCCGGTGCGACCATAAGTTACGTCATTCGTTACATCGTAATATGTGATACGTAATGCCGTTGCACAAGCAAAGTCAGTACTGCTAATAGTGATTTCTGTTGCACCGGTTGCCACTTTCTCTCCGGCCGAAGCTGTCAGACGAACGGTACCTGTTACATTGGTCGTTCCAATCCAAACAGCGTTCAACGTGATGTCTCCACTCAAGCCGGTAATCTTGCCTGCGCCTGGGGTAATAATCGCGCCTGACTCATCCGAAGGATTTGTCCAACCGACAAACGTACTACCTTCTTTGGAGAAGCCTGCTGCGCCTACTGTAATAGCATCAGCTGTCGTATTCATTGTATACTCAACGTGGTCTGCGCCCGTTCCGCCATTAGCGGTATAGGTGATAGTATAAATCGTCGGACAATCCGTGTACCATCTGTCAAGCGTTGCATGTTTGAATACGGCGTAATACGTCTTGTCGGTAGTAGCCGCATCTCCGGCTTGAACATATGTCGGCTCCGAAGTCACATACGTTGCGATAGCACCATCTTTCCAACCGCAGAAGGTCGGCAACAAAGTCGAGTTACACGATACAGGATCTGCTCCCGTCGGCAAGGTTACTACGCCGTTCTCAGCCTTGTTGGTTGCGTGGTCTGCATCTAACATGTCATTGTACCACGTGATCGTCGGAGCCGGTTGCTGATTCGGAATCAAGAAACGTACGGTTGTCGATCCCGCATACATTCCCCATTCCGTGCTGTTCACACCAAGATACTTGTCTTGGCCTTCATTCTTCAACGTATAATCAATCAAGTCGCTGGTTGTTGGCAAGAACTCACACAACGGATGGTCTGAAGTGGTAGGCGAAGCAACGCTGTTCTTAATATCATCATCACTTGCTTTCACTTCCAGATATCTGGAGTTCTTGCTATCATAGAATCTGATGCGGTTACCGTGTTGCGGATAACCATAGTTGACGTTGTCGGTATTCACAACACTATTCAGTGTCCAAGTTAAATAGTTCTTGCTGCCGACTGCCTCTCCGTCATATTGGTCAGAATAGATGGTAGCCACACCGGTTGACTCGTTGACAGAAGACAACTTAATATAATTAGGATTGCCGTAACTACTCATATTATTCGGCAATGCGTACCAACTACCGCCAATCTTTGTGGCAATCACAAACTTTGCTGGCAAATGACGGCCATAACCGGTCAGTTTACCCGACTCGGTGGTACCGCTTCCGTTGGATGCGCTGGCTTTGAAATAAACCTCCTCTATTCCATCAGACGTCTCCGTCGGTTGGTATGCAACTACAATATTTGTACTTGATACATCGCCATTAACATCAGCACTTGCAGAACCAATAAAGGAGAAGTGGCTGTTTGGCGTATCATCCGATACGTTATAGGCTGCAATCGTAACAGGCGCATTAGCCGCCAATCCATGGCCAGAAACTGTAATCGGAGTAACAGCCTTCACTTTCTTGCCGTTGGTACTGGTCACACGCACTGTGCCGGACAATGAAAGTGCAGAACACTCAGGTGTCGTTGCCCATACTTCTGTTCCTCGACCGAAATCAATAGAAATGGTACCTACACCCGTATAGGCAGTATATTGAATCTTAACGAATTGATAATTGCCATTCGGATAGTATGTAGAAACTTCGCTTACTGTCTGTAAGCAAGAACTCGGCAGCAATGTATTGATTGCATCAGCCGTGTTACCCACGTATACTTGAATGTTACTAATCGTACCTGCTCCAAACGAACTGAAAGTGATTTTGTTGATTTTACCTAATGAGGTGGTATTCTTTAAGTATCCGGCCGGATCGTGATTAATTTGAATACCTAACTCAGAGGCATGTCCGACCTGATAATATGCAAAGTCATAACTACCAACACCACCTACTGTTTTGGTAAGGGTTTCCTCGCTCACGTTATAACTCTTTGCAAAATCACTCATAGTGAAACTAATAGTACCATATTTAGTCTCCGGATCACCTGTATTGGTATATACTGCCCAATATTCCTCATCATCAGCAGTAATGTCGTAATGAGGATTCGGGTTCAATGCATCATAACCGTCATTCAACATGTCGGTTGTCAATACAGGCACACGGGTGACATCTACTTCGTGGTCAATCCAACCAACGAAGTTCCATTCTTTTCCGTCGCAGGATGCAGCATCCGTTTCTGCTGTCGGCAAGTAAATACCCGCGTCACGGCTGGCCTCTGTGATAGTTAAATCGTCACCTGTCGGCGTGCCGGTCTTTGCAATAACCGTTCCGCCATTACCATGGAAGTCCACACTTCTCGGCGCACAAGGAGGAGTAGAACTGAACTGCTCATTATTAGTTAGCCAATAAACCTTGCTCGCTGCACTTCCATATCCATTCCAATACTTGGGAGAGGAATTATACCAGGATAGATGCTTGCCACTGGCATTGGTCGATTCTGCATCAATTTCGCTATCGTTATATCCTTCTGTCAACACAAATTCATCTTCGCATGCTGTTGTAAGTTGTGTATATCCGTCAGATGTTATTTTGAGATATTTTTCTGCATCTGGGCTGTAAATAGTCCAATGTTCTCCTTTTCTCTTAACGACCCATATCATTGATGCAGTCGGAGTTACTGTTAGTCTGTAACGATCATTGTAAGTTCCAGGTTCCCTCACAGCCTCACAATCGGTCGCCAATTGACTTCCATCAAGATAGTTCGGCGCAGAACCATCAGCGGCATTAGTTAATGCGAATTGGTTTCCTGCACTATAATTCTTAACTATCACATATTTCGCCCCCGAATGCATCTCGCTCAAATCAAATGCCGAAAGCCATGTACTTCCTTCTTTTGAGTATACGGCATATAAAGTTTTTGCGGTACTTGCAGAGAAGTTACTAACGGGAGTATAGGACGTTGAGTTAGCAGCAACACTGGTTTCGCTCCAGCCTGCAAATACCCAACCGGAACATCCATACGCACCGTCGATACTCTCCACAGGCACTGTCTGTCCCGGATCATATTTGCGTACTGTCGTAATTCCGCAATCCGAGAACGTCACAGGAATACCGTCCGTTATCTCGATGGAATAACTGGTGTTGGCACTTCCGCAAGAACCTACATACGCCACACTGACGGTCTGGTTGCCAAGCGTGGACATGTTATAGCCGCTGAAGGTCAAACCGCTTGCGTTCCATGCCAGATCTTCCGTCTCGCCGTTATTATAGGTCACGCGAATCTGCTCGCCTTCGAATGCTGTGCCTTGCATCAATGTACGATGGGTGTCAGTATTCGCTGCAATCGATGAAACGCTCTTGTCTGCAAAAGTAGCCGTTACCGTCACATCGCTTGCCGGCATCGTGAAGGTATAAGGTGTTGATGCAATGCTAATGGCATGGTCGCTTCCGTCGTTGTATTTCAATGCCGACAGATACTTACAACTGTTCGGTGTTACGTTGACCGTTACCGTCTGTCCTTCGCCAGCAACACCCGTTCCCGCAGCAGGAGTAGTCGTTACTGTTCCGCCACTCGGAGTGGTAATCGTAATATCATACAGCGTACAAGTCTTCGAGAAATTGTTAAATCCAGGAGAGTACTTGTAGAAATACACTTTCCCTGTATTGTTAGACCCTGGTGTCTTGTATGCTGCAAAACGGTGCGTGGAACCATTGTAATTATAAGAAAAATACCTGTCCGTTTGATTCTTGCCTTGAATTTCTCCGACATAGTCTCCTGTTCCAATATTCCACCAATGATACGTGGTGCCAGATGCTGTCGGACCAGCACTCCATGAGCACCCTGCATCACTCGTGCTCGGACCAAAAATATACTTGCTGGCATCAATATCATATATTGCAAATTTAGTTGCAGATCCTTCTATCCTTACTTCATGAGCTGTTCCTTTTGCGGCAATTGCATCCGCTGAAATTGTTACATTCGCATCATCACCATAAGCATCAGATCCATGTTGTCCCACATATATCTTGCCTTGAGAGGGACAAGCAATCAGATAAGTCTCGCCTTCCGCTACAGTAGTAACTTTGGAATATGAACCACTGCCAATTCGATCACCATAGATAGCATAGTATGTTGCACTAGCGCTAACAGTACTACCTTTTGCTATCATCGTCGGTGGTGTTGTGGTGTGGGATACAAATCCTGCATCTGCAGTCCATCCGTAGAATTCTTTTTCGCCACAACCATCTATATCTCCCCAATCCAACGAATTATCATCCGCAGCAAAATACGAATAGGACAAACTACCATGTTCGTTCCATGTGATAGTATACCGTGTTTGCTCTGTGACAGTTACCGTCATATTGCTGGAGATAATGGTTGCATTGATGTGCAGCGTTGCCGAATGCTTGTCACTACTCAAGGTCCAAGTATAATCCGTTCCGAGAGTCCACGATGCTCTACCTCCACTAATCGTCACGGTCTTTGGAAGAGCTTTATTGGCTGCACTAATCGAATAGGTCAAATCCAGCGGTGTGTCACCGGATTTAATTGTACTTGCCGTGTAACCCTTCGTCGTGTTTGCACCAACGGTCTGAGTTAATGTATATGGAGTATCCTCCCATACAGCCGTCAAAGTCACATTTGTAGAAGGCATTGTAAATGTGTTACCCGGAGTTATTGTAGCGCTATTGTCACTGCGCAACCAACCGGTTAGTGTAGAAGCCGTCTTTGTCGCAGAGGAACATGTCGTTACCGTTTCACCTGCTGCATACGAACCGTTCGCGCAACTGCCTGAGCCACCTGTTCCATAAACATACGTCACAGTATAAACTTGGGTCCATTTGGCATACAGAGTGATGTTGCTGGTAACGGTGTTACTACCGAAGTTCCATGCAGAACCGGTGAAACTCTCGTTGTCATACCACCCGTCAAAACGCCAACCGTCTGCAGAAGGATCTCCAGGATTAGTAGCCTTAGCACCATCTTTGACAATCTGAGTAGTTGGTGCACTGCTACCATGACCCTTAAGGTTAAATGTCACACTCCGTGCGACAAAACTGGAAACAGATGAACTATATTGATACGAACCACTCGCGTAGTTGTTTTTTCCGTACGCGCGGTAGTAATAAGTTCCGGCATTGAAGGGCGACGGTGCAATCGTACCATCGAAGGTGTTTGCATTTCCAGACGAACCGACAGGCACTTTGGTTACGCCACTAGGCGCCGTTCCATCCGAATTGAGCACTAATGTACCTACTGCACTTTTGCTTGTACTCCAAATAAATCCATAATCTGACCATGAGCAATGTGAACCCACATCAGTTCCCGATGTCGGACATGTAACTCCGACACCGCTCGCATTAAAGGAACCTTTTAATGATGCTACTCCAATAGTCGGATCACTATCACAGTCAGCACAAGAAGTTGCATACTCAGGAGAGGCACAAACATATAACTTCATCGCCCATGTATTCTGTGACGCAATGTTGGCAGCTGTACCATAGTACAATTTCCATTCACTATTATATTCCTCCAAGCCTGCAGTTGCACTTGATGAGTTACGGATGTAGAAGGCATTAGTAGTATATGAACTGCTTGCAATTTCCCATGTTAGGTTTCCGCTTGTGTTCATGGATATTGTCTTTGTTTTAGAACTACTTGTCGGATTGGCATCTCCCTTGAGGTATTTTGACCCCGATTTTAGTTTCCAGTTTGTGCTATTTGTTTCAAGTGTCCAAATCATTTTTGCAGTTGGAGATATTTTGCCATCTCCATCTTCTGAGGGAGCAGCCTCCTCTGAAATAGTTTCGCCATTAGACAGCATCACCTTATTGTTCGCAATATGGCAAACAACAATGCTCGCACCATCGGCAAGATTACTAGTATTGGTAACACGCGAGAACTTATTTGCAAAAACGGCATGGAAAGTCACCTCTTCAGTCACAATAGGTGCATCAGCGGCCGTGGAGAACAAGTCGGAAGGCTTGGTGTTCGTGGTTGTTGCAATCGTACTTGCAGACCATCCAACAAAAATTTTGCTTCCGTCACAATCGCCAGTTAACGGAGCGGTTGGCAATGTTGTCGGTCGGGTGTCATAGCTGACACTCGTTGATGGGCTGCCATGAGTGGAGCCTTCCCAATCATTTCCATTCACCTTCCAGTGAACAGTATAGTTAGTGGTAGTCCAGTGAGGATATAATGTAGCATCACCTTCCGTAGAATAGTCAGTTGCGCCTAAGTTATATACCTTGGAGCCTCCATCGGATGTTGCCCAACCATCTTGGGTGTAACCGGTAGCAAAAAATGTTTCACCCGGCAGAGTCAAGTTGGTACTACACACCTTGGTGTCGTTAGCATGCGAACCGGTGATAGTATTTCCCCCGGTATATGTTGTGCTTCCTTTGGAATAGGTAATGGTGCCATTACTACAACCGCCAGATGTATACGTGACGACAATGCTTGTCAACACACAATACGCAGCTTTTGTTGCGGTAACTTTAAAATATTTATATCCAGAAGCCTTGACATCCTTTGCCGTGCCCGATGTGTAAGTAATCTCAGTCCACGAACTCCCATCTGTACTTCCATAGAGCACGGAGGAGTTGGTCTTCATGGTAATCTTAATGGACTTGATAATGTTGTTTGTGGCAGGATATGAGGTAGAATGGAATTCTTTTGTTGTTCCTTTCTCTATCTGAATACCCGTATTCATTCTGCCCACGCGTGTCCATGAAAGGTTAATGGTGTGACTAGCAGAGGTAGTGGAAGATCCCGTGTTAGTACCATATGAGGTTCCCCACGGAGCATTATGCCCACTTGAGGCACCGGTGATGGTCAGCGTTTCATCTGCTCCCCACACATTTCCGCTGCCGATGGAGCACAGGATGATTAGTGTTAACATCAATCCCCTCAACCTTGTCAAGTAGGATTGTAATTCATTTAATTTTTTCATTGTATTTAGTATTTTATATTATTTACTACTTATAATGTACGCGTATACGCGTTGGATTGTTCTTATACTTCAGGCTGGCGATACTCTGCTCTATCAGCATTAACAAGCATTACATACCGTGGCATCATCCATTCGATATTATTGCTATCACCTTCCTCTCGTCTGTTGTTATCATCATCACGTCGATTTGGAATATAGTGCATCTCATTGCCATCTTCTCTCCAAAAGTCTTGAAATTTAGAAATAAAGTTAGCAAAAAAATGAGCGTGTTTTGATGGAGCACCTGAGTGAAGGTCTGTAATAAATTTTAGTAATTGTTTAGCTAATGATCCTATGATTGGGGACCCAATCAGTCCTTTTGATAGTGCATCTTCAAAATGGTTAGTATTTATAGAAGATAACAATACTGGAGTACACCGTCCAAAAGGTGTGCCACAATAATGAAGTGATTGCTGTGGAATTCTACATGCATGCCCTCCAATTGATTGTATTGCAGAGAAAGAACATGTCATTGAACCAGTTTGCCTCTTTGGCTGGCTTGGTTGGAGCATTTTTGTTATTTCGTATGCAAATTCGTAATTCTTTCCAACTCTATAAAATACTCCGTATGAACTAATGGCTTCATTACATGCATCGCGTAGTATATTCGCGGGAAGACCTGTTCCTTTCGGATCGATAATTGGACAATTATATAGTAACTGATATTGATTAGCGGCCAAGTGGAATCGAAACTTATTTCTCACTTGTGGTACAACTTCTCTTTTGGCCTGTATAAACGAAGCACGCATTGTACACCGAGACTCAGAGAATGATATAACTAATAAATCCGCGATTTCACAACGTGTCTTATTTTTAACTTTGTTGAAGTATTCAACATAATGCTGATGCACTTCGTTCACCTCGCAATATGGTTGATTGTCAAAATAAGCCAACAAAGCACGGAACAGATTAACCTCTATAGGCGCATATCCGGCTGCAATAACTTTAGCTAATGCATCACGCAAAGTTTTTGCTCCCTTAACGGCATTTTGAATTTTTCCGATATTAATAGTTCTTGCCATGATATAAACTATTGTGAATATCTCATTAAAAGATATGTTACTTTTCTTTTGTGTAGATTATGATATTTCAGACAACTCTCTGGGTAATATTCCCCTTAGAATATCTCTCGCTTCCTCGCTTTCCCGCAGATAATCGAATGCTCGGATAGTGAAATTAGTAATTTTAAATACATTATTGGCATGGCAGTGTAACCCTTTTTTGTTATATGTTTTAATAATTTCTGCATAATTATCAGAAATGGAAAGTAGTTGCGTTTCTCGTTCTGCGACCCATTCATCAATGTGTATTTTTGCACAGAAATCAGAATAATGAGTTGCTATATCTTTAGTCGTTTTAGCCTCTTTTGGATGCTCTTCTTTAAAGAAGTGTTCTATCTTGGCAGATACATATTGGGAAATTTGAATGTCCATATGATCTATAAAATCTTTTTTAATTGCTTTCTGAATATTGTCAAAACAGACTTCTGGTAAATCGTGAGTATGCAACCATGTAGCCATTCTCATCAGAAACTCTTCCAATAAAAATAGATTTTCAATTTCACTAACATTAGTCGTATAAATGCCATCAGCTAAATACTCATTGATTGCTTTGGGACTTCTATAATCGGCATCAATTATTCCATATGCTTTACAAATATTATTAGGAATGGAGTTAAATGCCCTTGTATAATTTATCACATCTCTACATGAGCCTAATGGCTTTATAGTAAACTGAGGGTATAATACCTCATATATTTGTGCGTCGGAATAGGTGGCTTTCTCTTTTACTCCTTCACAAAACAAAATAGGTCTCCTACTGCCAAGGATATCCAATAATAACTCTGGAGGAATAGCGTTGTCCTGGATTTCCTGAATATCCCATCCTAAATCCTCTTTTGTGTTATAGGACTTTATCCATATTTTCTTGGCATGTCTACTAACGGCGAATTCTACATTATGTGTGAGATAAACGAAAACGCATCGGTCTTTCTTGCGTTCAGTTTCTAATATGTCCCATAGTTTATTTACAATTGATTTGTGCAAATAGGTTTCCGGCTCATCTACTATGATGTAACTATCGGCGGGTGTCTGCATGACATCTGCTATTAAATATAAAGTTACCTTCTCCCCATCACTTAATTGATATGCTGGGTACTCCGACATTTCATCAGCTTTTACCATTATGTTTATACCATCAGAGCACGTTAACTCCCTTTGCGGCATAATTTTATGCCATAAGTCAAATACAGTTTCAAGTATTGTCTTTTCTCTCGGAATTGTATTGTCTATGGCATAGTCATTTGCAAATTTATGTATTTGTGCATTATGCGTAGCAAGCAAGTTGTTAATTACGGCAGAAAATTCATCTGCTACATCATCAGCGATACTGTTCTTTAATTCACTATCGTCTTGGTCGTATATTAGAGGCTGTTTTAATGCTTTGTCTTTAGCCTGCTGATCGCGCAATTGTTTCTTAGAATATTCAATGTCTAATACGCTATTGAGTTTGGGAACCAATAATAGTTTCTGTGCACCGATTACCACACAGTTAGTTTTCACATAACGTTTGATATTTTCTGCTAAAGATGTTTTTCCACTACCATTAGCCCCAATAGCGACCAGATTCTCGTTAAGATATCCTAATTTATTAAAGGTTCTAATTGTAAAACGAATGGCACTAATATTTTCTTTTATATCTCGGAGAGCCCCCCTAATACGTGATTTATTAGTCGGAGTTTGTTTTATGTATATTTTAATGATATTTAAAGCACTCTCTATCGCAACCAAACGATAATTCAATATGTTTTTAATTTTATCAGTAATGTCATCATTTAACAACAACTCTGGAACGCCTTTTAATTTGTCTGCAATAACTTCCAAAAAGGATAAATCGGCATTTAATTTCGGAATCTTAGCAAGCTTCTTCTTCAACGAATCACTCTTAGCAATAATTTGATTTACTCTTTCGTTAGGCGTTAGTTCTTTGGCGTGTTTCTTTTCTGTTTCAACAGGGCGAATTTCTATTTCTTTTAGTATCACACTCTCATCCAACCACCAAACATCATTGTAGTTAGGGACCGTTTGTAAATTATGGCTTCGTAAATACTCGTCTACGATACGAGTATTACCTGAAGTGCGTCTATATGCATTAAACGCATCAAGTAATTCACGAGGTGTTATTTTAACTTCCTTGTGATGTAGGATAATGTCATCAACAATATTTTTTAATTCTTCTGCGTTCATAAAGTTATACGTTTAATGATAAATATTAATTATCATATAAATTATTCTCACAAGAAGTTGCCGATTCTTCTCTGTAGGTTGTTGCTATTTCAAGAGCTCAATTATTTGTCCCTCAAACTCTCTGTATTTATCTGAATAATATACAGGAGGGCACTTCTGCATAATTGCAAAAATGCGATTGCGCAATTTCTCGTCTGTAACATCAAATGTTAGCGTTTTGTCATCCATGTTCGTTTCGCACCCAGGAATGTCTGACAATTGGCGACAAAGGGAATTCATTGTTGCCAAATCATCGCCAACCACGGGAAGAGACAAGGTAACTTCTTTCTTTAATTTCCTGATAACCGCCTGATATACTTCTTCTGATATTTTCTTCACATCATTGATACGTTTGTCTTTATTTGATGGTTGATAATATGTTTTTTCCTTCCAATTACTTATGTATAGACCATATTTAGTCCTTAATTCCCATTTTACTGAATTTTTACGATTTCGTTTTCTCGCACAGCATATAACATAGTCAACTTTGGCATCTTTGATGGCCCATTGAATTTCTTTCTTGAATACGAATAGTTTATCTGCTTGGCTTAATACAGCAATTTTTCGTCCTTCAACCTCTATGACTGCTCTGAAATCTGGGAGAAACTCATTGATTTTATCTATGACTTCATCATATGTCCAGCGACGATTGTTGCCGCAATGGAATTCCTTCTCCTCGCCCATGCCCTTTAACAAATTATACACAAGCCAAGCTGTGTGCGTTTTTCCTGCATTTTGAAATCCTGATATCACAAATATTGCTCTCATGTTTTTACCCTAATTCGTGTCGGGTACAACTATTATATTGATATTAGATTTTAATCATTTTACTCTTTTCAAACTCTCCATCACTTCCCATGCGATCTGGCGAACAGACACATACACTGGGTTCTTGGAGAATGGAACCTTGGTCGCTCCAAATCTCACCTCAAACAAATCCGGATGACGGAAAGTATCATATTGAACCGGAACATCCGGATCAAAATGTGCACCTCCATCCTTATTCGCAACCATTTGTATCACATTCCAACGGCTCATTTGCAGGTTTGCCACAGCGTCACTAAATACTATTTCGTTCCACCATTGAGAAAAAGGAAGGTTCTTATTTACATGGCTTTGTTCGCCAACTTTTGCCTTAACATCAGCCACATAACCTCCTCCTTCTTTGCAGTTAACTACGTTTATTAACAACCCTGTATATACACTTGAGGCCGATATGTTTATTCCGCATACATGATCGCCTATACTCCAACCTTGCATAAAAGCACTTACTGACGGACGCGGAAAAGCCGTACTTAAAAAATCTACATTATATTTCGGGTCTATTGCCTTCAATTGATCGAGTATTCCGTATGAGGAATAATCGCCATTGGGCTTAACATGTGTATGCAACAGCGTGCGCAGGATGACTGCCATCCACAATGCGGATTCAATCCGACCATTATCAAACTCCTTGCAGAGGTGTTCCAACATATCCATGTTGTATTTAAACACATCTACCACCTCTTGCGGATCTCTATTTGTTGTCGATACTGCCATATTCTTTTTACTTAGCCCTTTTCTCTTTCGATTTTTGGATAATCGGGTTTTGTCCTTATTATATCCTTATTATGTCCTACTTTTATGCAGGTTATCACCTGTTCAGAAATTTTACTTGTCCTTTTTTATTCAACTTGTTCCTTTTCGGACTAAGCTTGTTCCCTTTTTGCTTTACTTGTTCCTTTTTCATCCCCCAAAGGGAACAACCCTCACATCTAGCTTGTGTCTTTTTTCGCCCTTCTCCCTCTTAGCTTGTGTCTTTTTTTTCTCCAACTTTTCCTCAAAAAAGACACAACCTCTGTTTCTCTTGCGCTCTTCCGTGTGCACTTTTACATTTATACTGATTTGCATACAAAAAGCAACAACATCTTTCGACATTGTTGCTTATAAAAGGATTACTTGGTTGTCCGTAGAAGACGGACTATTCATCTTAGTCCTTCACTTCATCCGCATCGTTGAACGGCAACTCCTCCGGCGGGTTGGTGAAGTTCAGTGCTCGTTGGTCCGAGATAATCGTGCCTCCTAACTCCTGCTCTAAGCGCTCACGCGCCACATGCGCCACATCTCCTCCGCGTTGCGCAACATTGGCATTCTCCGCAAAACCTTTCGGATTCTCACGTTTACTCAGTTCCGTTGCAGCAGCTTCCGCCAAGCCATTGAGCATCAACTCCACATTCGTCATGTTATCGCGAAGACTCTCTTTGCGCAGACCTTTATATTTCTTATACTCACGCGTCGTCATTCCGCTCCACGCCCGCGAGATGACATCCGTCAGAATCGCATAATCGTGTTCCTCCTTCATTCCACCGCGTTGCCACTCATCCGTTAAACCTTTGCGGATCTCAATGGTCTTGATACGCTGGTTGATCCAATCTTCCGAATAACCCAAGCGACGGTAATCTTTGATAGCCTGCTCTATGCTCAACTCCGGGTCTTGCAACTGGTTCATTCGCTCCTGTCCCAGCGCCGCAAGCCACAACTTGAACGGTTCCGCCTTCTTGCTCGGTACCGATTGTATCAACCTAAAAACCTGCTCTGTATCAGCTACATCAGTAAGATAACTCTTGCCATCAGAAGAGGGTAATTTCAGTTGTCCCATTTTTGAGGACAACTCACTTCCTTCCGCTGCCAGCTTGGTCTTAAGCGCGTTCCAGTATTTTCTTGGACGCGGGCTATCAGTTAATACTTGGATGACATCCACTACCGAGAAGAAGTACTTTTCTTGCTCCTCATCCCATACATAACGGACTTGCTTGCCGTCAAATAACTGGATTTCGTTTTGCTCTGCCATAATCGTTTCAATTATGGTGCAAAATTACAAAAAAAATCTGACATACGCAAGTAAATCGCAAGAAAAATTTTAGTTCTTCTCCTTTTATAAGCAAATCAGTATTTCAAAGATCATTTTTGTGTAGTGATTGGCAATAATGGCGGCGGAATTTGCATTTATGGAAATAATGCCCAAAACAAACGGTCGTTTATTTAGAGCCAATCTCCCATCCTTTCGCTCTTGCCAATTTAATCATCTTCTTCACGCGTATATATACGCTCGCGAAATATACAGTAGCCCATTCGAGCGCAAAATTACACAAAAGTTTCGACATGTACAAATATATTTTATATATTTCCGTCAAAAAAGTGATTTTCGCCGAATATTCTACAAAATACACCTTGTCCGTCAATTTTTACACATTTGCCTGGCTCAAATTAAAGGACCGTTTAATTTATACCAGTGAAGAGGACACGAGTTGCGTTGATTTTTGGTCTTTGAGGTATTGATATATGCGAAATAAGCAGTACCTTTGCGGAAAAAAGTATGAGGAGGTATGGTTATATTCGCGTGAGCAGCGACAAACAGACAGTTGAGAACCAGCGGTTTGAAATCAATCAGTTTTGCCAACAGGAAGGATTGACTATTGACGGATGGATTGAAGAGACGGTTTCCGGCACCAGGACTTACACCCAACGCCGGCTTGGAGAGTTGATACAGCAAGCGGGGGAAGGGGACATCATCATCTGCAGCGAGTTAAGCCGGCTGGGGCGCAACCTGTATATGATCATGGAGATTCTCAGTCAGTGTATGAGTCGCGGTTGTCACGTATGGACCATCAAAGACGGCTATCGTTTGGGCGATGACATCCAATCGAAAGTGCTGGCTTTTGCCTTCGGGCTCTCGGCAGAGATAGAGCGTAACCTCATCAGTCAGCGAACCAAAGAGGCGTTAGCCAGGAAAAGAGCGGAAGGCAAGCATCTCGGTCGTCCGGAAGGCAGAAAGACTTGCAAGAAAGCACTCGCGCTCTACCAGCACGAAGCGTTTATTCTGCAAGAACTGGAACAGGGCACGCCCATACGGGAAATAGCCCGGAAGCTGCATTGCAGCCGCAACACGGTGAGAAACTACATTCAAGCATATATCATGAAAGAGTGAATGAGTGAATGAGTGAAAGAGTGAATGAGTGAATGAGCGAATGAGTGAGTGAATGAGTGAATGATGGTAAACAAAAACAAATAAAACACTGCGATGCTAAAATTATAATGTAATCAAAAACGAAAACAAAAATGCGGAATCATCAGTTACTCATCGTAACTAAATGAAATCGCTCATCAGTTCACTTGTAAACAAGTTTCCAGACGACTGCTAACCGATTAAATTTTCAGTACCAATAAATTGCCACTGATAGATTCCTTACAAAAAATCGCTTCGCTTTCAAAAAAATAAGAAAAATAGCATCGCAGCAAAAACATAAAAAAGATTTGATCTCTATAAAGAAAGAGAAAAAAATGAGGGTTGTTCCCTTTTGGGGATGAAAAAGGAACAAGTAGAAAAGGGAAAGAGCCCCTACAGTGACGTGCGTAATGCGAATGAGATGCGAATGAGAGAGAACTGAAAAACACCAAAAATAAACAATAGTTGTGCCCGACACGGATGAGGGTGAAAGATAGTGCTATTCACGGGCACGGAAAATAACGTGAAAGCGAACATTGACATACTGAGATAATGACTGATAAAGAATCAGACACGATTTGAACCGTGTCTGAGAGGTAGTGTTTATACGAATTTACCTGGAGTTTAATCCTTTAAACTTCCTATTGGGATAATATACACACCATCTTTGCGGCGATAACCATATTGCCCTCCGGTAAGTACCATGAGCAAGTCCGGTTCCCGAATCGGCATTTGCTTCTCAACGAGATTATGTTCCCGAATGAGACGTTGTAACTCCAACAAGTGGGCTGCTCCATTTTCAATTTCGCGGCTACCAAGTTTGCACTCGATGAGCGCATATCGTCCATCGTCAAGATGCAATACGACATCAGCCTCCAAACCATACCGGTCGTTGTAATATGCCACATCAGAATACAAGCCGCTTGTATATGCTTTAAGGTCACGGATACAAAGTTGCTCAAAGATAAAACCGAGTGTTTTGAATTCCGTTTGCATTGATTCCGGCGTGAGTCCGAGTAGCGCCACTGCAATAGAAGGATCGCAAAATGCGCGTTTGGCTCCACTGCGAATAGCTGTTTTGCTTCGAATAGCCGGACACCAGGCGTCCATGTCTTGAATGACAAAGAGTTTCTCCAAGGCGGAAACATAATCGTCAAACGTTGGACGGGAGCAATCAATATTCTCTGAAGCGATGACATCTTGCAAGATTACACTTGCCTTGGCTAATGTGGAGATATTACGAGCATATGAACGCAGGATTTGTCGGGCAAGTTTGGGATTGCGTTGTGTTTTATCCACGCGGCTTATATCGGAATCGCAAACGGATTGGACATAATCTCGCGCGACAGATAAGGCATGCGTATGGTTTTGAGCAATGACAGCGGCAGGCCATCCTCCTCTACAAACGGCGTAGATTAAGTCATCAATGGAGAGTTGGGATACAGCCTCAATATCCATGTTGGGATTATTAAAGAGTTCGCGAAGAGAAACTTCACCATTGCTTTCATGGGACTCCCAAAGGCTCATTGGCAACATCCTCATGCGTGATATGCGCCCTGTGCCGGAATGTCGGATTTGACTTTGGTCGACTACATTTGAGCCGGTCAAAATGAATTGTCCAGGAGTCTGTCTTTTGTCCACTTCAAGTCGGATGGCATCCCATACCACAGGATAATCCTGCCATTCATCTATGAGTCGTGGCGTATCACCTTTGAGAAAGAGCGACGGGCGATTGGCTGCGATACCATCATAGCGTTCCCTTTCATCGGGATCTTGGAATCGGATGATGGATTTGACTTGCTGTTCCGCTGTGGTTGTTTTGCCGCACCACTTAGGTCCTTCAATAAGCACGGCCCCCAAAGCCTCTAATCGTTCACGCAAGAGTACGTCTGAAATGCGTTTAAAGTATTCCATGAGTGTAAAGTGTTAAAATCGGCAGCAAAATTACTATAAATATTTGAATTATGCAAACTATTTTCAAAAATTGTGGCATTTTGTTTGTAATTTTTGTGGCATTTTATTTTTAAGAATTGCGGCAGCGGTTGTGCAAAAACGGTAAGATACATAGAATTATCAGTCTTCTCGGTAGTGTAACAAATTATAAGAAGAAAGAAACTAATATAATCGTGACGCCCACACGATGAGTGCGAAAGAAACAGGGGTTGTGTCTTTTTTGAGGAAAGGTTGGAGAAAAAAAGACACAAGCTTAGTCCGAAAAGGAACAAGTTAAACAAAAAAGGAACAAGTCCAAAAGGGAAAAAGACCCTACAGAGACGTTCGTAATGATCGCGAGATGGTCGTGGAAATGAATGCTAAATGAATAAAAATACAAACAATAAATAATCGTTGTGCCCAACACGGATGAGGGGAATGGAAACAGAGGGTTGTGTCTTTTTTGAAAGAGGTTTTGGGTAAAAAAAGACACAAGCTTAGTCCGAAAAGGAACAAGTAGGGAACAAGTAGGGTACAAGTACAATACAAGCTGAATAAAAAAGACACAAGCTATACAAAGAACCAGATAAAAAAGACACAAGCTAAGAGGGGTAGAAGGGAAGATGATCTCGAAGATGGTTCGGGAATGGTTCGATAATGAGTCGAGATTGATTCGGGAATGACTCGGCAAAGTCGCGGAAAAAAAATGTGATCCGGAAGGAGAAAAGATATGGCAGAAGAAAACAAAAGGACACAGGCGGAGTTAGAGCAAAGTTTGAAGGCTCAACTCAAATTGCTGGCAGACTATTGCAACCAATATGATGCCGGCAATTGGGAGTATGTGTACCCCATGAGTACGGCTTTGCGTGTGCTGCTCAAAGATACGAAAAACTGCCATTCTCTACTCGGGCAACTCGGATTGAAAGACAAAATGCAGTTTATAGATAGCGCTCATCACTGCAAAGGCGGTATATGTTGCTGGGAAATCAACGGGCTGCAGAACTCTACTCTCATTGATGGCGCTGTGTATGCGGGCTTGGTGTCCAAGAAGTTGGAACAAACGGGACATGTTGTTATGGTTGGTTTGCAACCTTTGTGCAAGTTCGGTCATTATAAGCAACAGCAACTGAAGAGTTTTGATGACTGGTATAACGATGAAGTGCTGGATGATACGAAACAGAAGATGACCCGCAGGAATGTGATTGAGAATATAGCGGAGAAAGAAGGCGGTTGTCATTATGACACGAACAGCACCCCGGAACAGCAGACTTTCCAGCAGCCGGAGTCGCTCCGCGTCAACCTCAACGGCGCACGGATAGAATTCAAGCCCGCGCCGGTTTATACTTCCCTCCGCCAGATTGCATGGGAAGTGATGGAGAGTTTTAAAAGAGTAAAATGATTAAAATCTAATATCAATATCATTGTTGTACCCGACGGCACGAATGAGGGAATGAAGATGTAAGAAGAAATAAACAGAACTAATAGTGATAATCATTCGATACATATTACCAAGCATTGTGATTGTAACAGCTTTCATCTCAGTGTTTATTTTAGGAAGCTCCTACCGCAAGCAGCCACAATTGCATAGATTGAGGAGTACGGAGTTTATTCTTCATACTCTTGCCAGTATGCTTTTGATTTGTGTGGTTGGAATGCTGGTTGTAATGCATGGCGGTTTTGAATACATCTTTGCTTATTATGAAATTATCCATGGCTTCGTCGAAAAATCAAGGCTTGCGCTGCCAATCACCATGAGTCTTATAACGACTATCGCAGGAATACTAATAACCTTCGTGCTAATTCACCCACGAATCACTATATATCCACTAGCGGCATATGAAACAAATCAGAAGAGGGAATATTGGTTGACATTTCTTGTTCAAAATATTGGGCTGACCGAATGCATTGATATGAAAGTAGATTTGTATGAATGCGAGTTCCAAGAGACCGGGAAAGATGCTGATAAAAAGATGAACCCCATCACATTAGAACCCCTGTCTCAGTCTTCCGTGATAGGCTGGGGTGTTGGACATTTGAATGACAACTCATATTTAGTTGAGACAAAAGGGAAACAGTTTAAGAAAAACCTATTTGCCTCAAGCGACCATTTTTTAGAGTTGAGAATAAAGTTAACGCACCCTATATCACGAATTACCAAAGTGTTTATTCAGCATTATTATCCAACGGATATTCATCATGGAAGATTTGTTGAAGATCGACTTGTGCGCTTTCCTATTGAAGACCATCAAAAGCTGCTTCCGAAAGAAGCCTTGTTTTTTGCCGCCAGATGCTTACGGATTATAGAAATCACATGCGCAGCCATATTATGTGTAGGTACGTTTGTGTTTATAGTGGTTAAACCAACCGATATCATGTGCTGGAGTTGCGCGTTCAACATTGTTGCAATAGTAACCGCAGTCATGGAACTTATTCGCCAATATGTCAGGAGGCCAATAAATGCCAATAAAAAGGATTCGAATATATAACATCAATAATTATGGCAAAAGAATTATTAACAGAAAGCACTACTCAAAAAAGTCGCGATTCTATGGAGAAATGCAAACGCAAATCTTTTTCCATGACAGGAAAAGTGCGCCAAGTACCATTGCAGCAAGAAGTAAAACAAAGTAACAAGAAAAAGTGAAACGTATGGGAGGTTTTTTGCAATGCATGACAATGAAGAGTCGTGATCCATGGTCAGAGGTTCTAAAAAATCGACGTAATGTCCCGTACGATGGTGTTGGAAAGATCTTTGTGATTTTTGGTAATCAGAACTCGGGCAAGACACATACCGCGTGGCTTGTGTACAATTTATTAAAGAGTAGGAGCAATTGTGATGGCCTATTCGAAACGCACGAAGAGCAAAAAGTGTTGACATATGAAGAGGTATTACATCATATTATAGAAACTTTTAATAATCCAAGCACTCCTGCTATCTCTGATTTTCGCGCAATCATTGAGATAAATAATGAAAAAGTTGCAATATTTAGTGCCGGGGATTATGTCGATGACCCACACTGGGATGTGACCAGTTTTGTGAAAAATATGAAATGGGCACAAGATAACAGCGCCCAATATGTGGTTTGCACCGCCCGGCACTACAATAAAGCTCATTCCGTACATAAGTATTTGAAAGATCATTATAAGCACAAAATATACAATTGGTACTATAAGTCCGCATCAGATTTGTTGGAAGAACGGCTTTGCGATGTGGAAAATGTTGCTAAGCAGGTTGTAATAGATGTCCTTGCAGTAGCAGATTCTGTCGCAGATAGTAGACGATATTAATGTGTGATAAACATAGAAAATAACAACAAAGTATTAGTAGCATTATGCATGATAGCACATATTTATTGATAAAAGATTCCCATAAGGTATTAGAAACAATCCTGGAGTGCATACATAACCAGATAGATCCCCAGGGGAATCAGATTACCGATTGGAAAATTATTCAACGTATGAAAATAATTAAGGAAATCGACCTTGCCACAGCTTGCATAGCATGTACAATAGATGGAGAAGAAAAAAGGACATGCATTACCTTGCATGCATGCCGAGGAGCAGAGAGGAGAGATGAGGATGTGAAAATGCCAGATTACATACATGTCACGCCTCATTTTATAACGGAATATGCCAAATATAATTATTGTCCGAATCAAGAACTAGAGAACTTGTTAAAACGTTTTGATGAGCTTTTAGACACCCAATTTGCTGGGGCATTTTTAGATATGAAGTACATTAGACAGTAGGTATACAACGGACGCAAACTATTGCAAACATCCACCGCGCATGCGCACGTGGAATTGCAGTTGATGGAAGTAGAGACAGAAAAACAAAACATATTATGAAACAGCATTTTGAACGTTACTTGATTTTCTATCTGATCGGAGTGATGTTTGTGATCGGGATAGTTGTGTTAGTGGCGGCATATATACCAACCGTAGGCACAAAGATCTCTGATGACAATGCCGATTGGGGGAATTTTGGTGCGTTCTTTTGGGGCTTAGGCACAATGTGCTTTACGCTATTAAATGCAATCATTTTTTACGCAATATATCAAAGGCTATATAGGAAACAATTTTTTGATACATACCGAACTGCATTAGAAGGATTGATGCGTAACTGTAAAGATCCGAAAGACGCCCGTATCGACATTGTAAATATGGCCGGCGTATTAGGGGGAATGAGTAATGTGTCTGCTTTTAATAAGAATGTTAGAGAGGGAATAGAGCATTTATTAAATGACTGCTTCAACTATTTGGATTCCCCATCAAATGATGGCTTATCTGCACTAATAGGCAAATTGACAGCGTTTCAAATATGTTTGATTACAAATGAATACCACGGAGATTTTGCTCCAGATGCCAGTCAGAGCAATGATACAAAAAAATGATAACACAACGCAACAATAGATAAACTCAATATCTATACGCGTATACGCGTACCCTATAAATAGTAAATAATATAAAAATCAAAATGATATGAAAACAAAATTTTTACAACGAGTATTGTGGTTAATGATACCACTACTCACAATTTTTACCACAAACGCGTGGGGAGCAGAAACTCTTAAGACCACATGTGAGGGTACCGGTTCCGGATATGGAACACGTCGTACTACCACTTATGATGGTATAGGTTGGGTGCTTGCATCTGGACAAACTGGTTACTTAGGAACGGGAAATGCGACTAGCCATGGAAATACAAAGCCTACAGCAGCTGATTTGCCTGTTGTTAAGGCTCAGTATGGAAGTGCAACAACGACCACAACGGGATACTATTATTATTACACATCAACGGCTATTGCCAATGTGACAAAAATCGAAATTACATATACGGCAAAAAAGGGTAGTGCAACCGTCAATGCGTATGTTGTTTCGAGTAGTACTGCGGCCTCCAGCGGTTCTGCTACTTGGAGCAAACCGACATTAGCAAGTGGAACCGGTTTGTCTGCACAAGGTACAAATATTGCATCGGCAGTGGGGACATATACTTTTAAATTAAATGCTAAGGAAACGAGTTCGAAATATTATGGTGTTATATTGTACACAGGTTCTTATTCTCGTCTAACAGATGGTGCAATTAAAATTTATGTTGATGATGCAGCCGCATCCTGTACCTCTAACCCAACGGTAAGTGCTGCAAGTAATAGTTCGGTTACTTCGACCACGGCGACGGTGAGTTGTTCATCTGGAATCAGTTCGCTGGGTTCTGCGGGATGTAGTATAACCGATTACGGTTTTGTTATCGGAACAAGTTCTAATCCTGCAATCGGTGGAAGTGGGGTGACCAAACATCAAGTAGGAACGACATATACTTCTACGGGTGCATCTTTCTCTAAAGATCTCACCGGATTGTCTGCAGAAACGACATACTACGTACGTCCTTATGCTACCAATGGTAATGGTACAGCTTATGGAACACAAACGAGCTTCACAACATCGGCATTGCCCAAATACACCATTACTTACCATGTAGGTAGTGGAACATGTGCGACATCTTCATGGACGCAAACTACTGCAGGACAATCGACCACTTTACCAACAGCGACGCCGAGTTGTGACGGATGGAGTTTTGCAGGATGGTGTACATCCAGTGCGGGCGATGAAGATGATAATACTACCAGCCCAGGAACGATTTTAACCGGTTCTTACACTCCAACAAGCAATGTGGATTTGTATGCCGTTTATACAAAAACAGAAGGAGGCGGAAGTTCTAATGTAACTTTCAACTTTGGCTATTCTACCGACTGGGGACAGTCTGGAAGTTGGTCTGGAACCAGCAAGAATGAAGTGTCTGCCACGAAAGGCGGTGTAACTGTAACTTATACGAGAAATGGCACGAATTTATATGCCAATTCAACCTCTATCCGATTTTATCCGAGCAACACGCTTAATTTCGCTTGTTCTAGCGCGATAACAGCCATTACATTTACGGTATCTACTTATCAAACGGATATCACATCAGATGTAGGTACATGTACTGCTACAAGTTCTGAATTGTCTTGGACTGGTAGCGCCAATTCTGTAACCTTTACACGTCCTTCGGGTGCAAGTAGTTATGCTCAAATGTCGGCGGCCACAATAACAATAACTAGTGGCACCACTTACTATATGACTGATTATGAATGCGCGGCGACACCGACGATAACGGTTAGTAAGACGTTGATTGAGTTTGGAGATAAGAAGATGGGAACCAACTATCAGGAAACCTTTACGGTTAGTGGATCTGATTTGAGTGCTGATATTAATTTATCGGTTGGAGGTGCTAATCCGACATTGTTCTCTATCGACAAGACTTCCCTAACACAGTCAGGAGGAACGGTTTCAACCACAACAATAACTGTAACATGGACTCCGAGTGCGTCTTACAACGCAGCAACTATAACTATAAGTAGTACCGGTGCCACGAGCAAAACGGTTGCGCTGAGTGGAACCGGTAAGTGGGAAGTAGTATGGAAGAATGATGGTGTAACGCATGCAACGACTCTGGTCGCCAGTGGCACAAAACCAACCTTCCCTGCTACCCCAACTAGCTGCGATGCGACAAGTACTTCTTTTGTGGGTTGGACAAATGCAGAATGGTCAGGTAAGATTGACAATGTGGCTGGTAAAACCATCCATACGAACAACACAACGATGGATAATGTAAGCGCCAATGGAACTATCTACTATGCCGTATTTGCAGAGGCCGATTTCGAAGAAGGGCCAGATGTCGGAACAACGATCTATGCGGAGAATTTTAGTGGTTTTTCAGGAGATTCTGACCCAAGTGGTACATATACAAATAGTCATACAGGAACCACATTGTATAGCGGTAGTGTAACTTACTCAAAAACCAATGGTAGCGGAACCACTCAGACAAAAAGCGAGAGCCTTGCCGGAGGTTCCTCTCCAGAACTCATGGTTGCGAAATACTCTGGAACATTTACGGTAGCGGGCATTCCGCGTTGCGGAGCTTCCGAGCTCACTCTGACTTATAAACAAAATGGAAATAGTCTTACTTCATCAGTAAGTGGAACAGGATATAGTGGAGGTACACAAACAAGCACTTCAGGAACAACCTCCGCAGATATTATTTGCGGATCCGGGAGTACATTTACCTTGACCTTCACAGGCCCAAGCGGGAATAGCAATGTTCGTATGGATGATATATCAATAACGGTAAAATCGAAGGCAGGTTCATATGTACAATATTTAACCAACTGTTGTACGTCGTATGACATCACAAAGGCTGGTGGTGGCACTGTTGGTGGAGGTACGTTCAGTGCGGATGCAACGAGTGCTTGCGAAGGGGCGACGGTAACATTGTCCACTAACATTTGTAGCGGTTATACAGTAGGTGCATGGGATGTGTATAAAACAGGGACACCTGCTACAAAGATAACAGTGACCAGCAATCAGTTTACGATGCCGGCATATGGTGTGACGATAGCATTGACCACAACGGCCAAAGTGGATCACTTCAAGGATGCAATGCATGAGACAAGCGGTTATACCGGCGACGGTTATGCTGTAAGCGGCTGTAACCAGACGGTGCCCAGTTTGAGTAATACGACACCTGCTTCAGAATGCGAAGGCGAACACTATAAGTTTATCGGATGGGTAGATGACGCTCATGTTGATTCGGATGGAACGTTACTAACCGGCTATAGTATAGTTAGCGGCGGAACGACGAGTTGGAACGCCACGGGAACGACCTACTACGCCATCTGGGCGAAGGAACTATAACAGAAAGGAATGACAAATATGAAAACAGTTTTTAATTTGCTAAACAACAAAGTTATGAAAAACTACATGAAATATATTTGCTTGTTCCTGATGATGTTAGGGATAAGTACGCACGCATGGGGTGCGGAGAGTTCGGTGGCTACGTTTGTTAGTTATCCTTGGAGCGAAATAGGATCAGGCTACACGGATGATTGTGAAGATGATGATTGGTATCTATCTATTGGTGGTGGTAATGACCGCGCCGGTTTTAATAAAAATGCTCATAGAACCATTGGTAATAATTTTGGTACAGGAGCGAATGCCAGTCATGATGGTTGGTATATGAAAAGCAAGAAGGCATTAGCTAATGTATGTAAAGTCACATTTACATATACACAATGTTCTTCAGCATCGGAATGTGATAATGCAAGAATGTATTTAGCATATTCCACAAACGGATCAACGTGGAGTGCCGTTACATTAACTTCCGGAACACAAGGTATGAATGTCGGTCCAAATGATGATCCTTCAGATGGTCTTAATACTGCCGTTTATACATTTGAATTTAATAAAATCGCATCGGCGTATTACGCGGTCATAATTTCTCGTAACGGTTCGGTATCCAGTGGACAGGGTTTTGCTTTTAGTCATACAACCATAGACTTCATTGGCGGTTGTTGTGATTATATCGTAACTCCGGCAAAGGGAACGATGACAAACTGTGATATCACGTTTGATCCGTCAGAAGTAGCAACGTGTAGTTCGACTGCATCTGAACGTCAGTTGACAATAACCGTAACACCTGCGAGCTGTTATGCTGCACCAACAGCAGATGCGGTTGCAAGAGCTTCCGGCGTATCATGTTCCAAAGTGAGCGGTCCTACGGCTATTGGTGGCGGTAAGTATAACTACGTGTTCCAGTTCGCGCAGAATCAAAGTGGCACAACCACCTTCAATGCCAGCATTACAAGCAAGACAACCTATACGGTTAGTTATAATGCCGGTAGCACGACTCCAACAGGCGGAAATAGTATCTCCGGTTCACATGCTAATGACACAAAAATGTGCGGAGAGTCATTGACTTTGCCGGGTGCCACATTCTCTGCCACCGGATATACGCAGACAGGTTGGTCAACGACCAACGGAGGTAGTCAGACTCATAGCCTTAGTGGAAGTTATACTACCAATGCGGCTCAAACATTCTATCCCATTTGGACGGCTAATACTATTTCTCTTACGTTGAACAAAAATAATAGTGATGCTTCGGGAAGTGCGAATGGTTCGGGAACCGTGAAGTATAACGGAACGACTGCGACTATTAGTACGGCTGCCACTCGTACCGGATACCTCGTTGAGGGATATTATGCAGAGCCGGAGTGCACGAATAAGGTTATGACGGCGTCGGGTGGGTTAGTTAACTACACCGGTTATGTAGTAGGAGGCAAATGGAAACGTACAGAAGCCACAACGCTTTATGCGAAATGGACAGAGCAGCGCACTTTGACTGTTGCGAATGTTTCTAATGTAACTATTAGTGCAACCTCCCCGTCTGTGGCGGAAAATGCCAGTGCACTTGTTACGCCTGGTAATTCTGTAACTCTGACACACAACACACCGACATCTCCTTATTCATGGGCGGGATGGAATGTGTATAAGACCGAAGATCCCAGCACGAAGGTGACAGTGACCAGTAACTCCTTCACGATGCCGGACTACGATGTTACCGTCAGCGCATACCTCTATGGTGACTTAAGAGCATTTTGTGAGCCGCCGGTAGAGATAACAGTTAGTGGGAGCGTATGGTTGACGTCTTATGCATCTGTACCCGTCTATACGACAGATAATCCCAATAACCTGATTACGGTTACATGTACTAATTTTAGAAGCGCCAACAAATTGGGCGTTACCTATTTGCAAAATGGTGATCCTGTAGCCAAGGGAAGCAGTTTGTTCCGCCTATGCTATTATGGCTTAGCAGGACAATCCGATTATTCAGTGGTAGATGGCACTAATGATTACATCAGTCTTAGCGATGCAGTCAAAACAGCTATCGCATCCGGTCAGACATTTGCCATCAGTTATACGCCAGAAGCAGGTGTATATGACCGTGAAGACACATACACCTTGCGTCTGACAGCACTTAATGGCAGTGAGGATATCGGTCATGTAGACTTCACCCTCCATGGGCGAGCATTGCCTCAGAAGTTTGTTGTCGCCGCGAACATTGGTGGTCACTGGCATGCATTACCGGCAGATTTGGCAACGAGTGCCGGCACTGCTATACAAGATGCTTATCCGATACAGGTAGACAATATAGCTGATCCTACTGCTGCTATTGCGCCGAAGACGGCTATCTATTCGGCGGCAGCGCGCAATCAGCCGACAAAACATCGTGGAGGCGTTCGCTTACACACGGAGACGGGCACCAATGACGGTTATCTCGAAGCGCCGAGAAGCAATGATTTGACCTATCTATGGCGGACAACCAGCGCATGTACCACCGGTATGCAAGAATGGTATTTAAAGAGTAGTGATTTCACTACATACAATATCAGTGCGGATCCTAATTGTACCCTCAGTGATAACACAACACCGATTACGCGTTACCTCTGTGTGTACAGCAATCAGATTATGTGGAGTAACACATCTGCCAAGGACTTCCGCATACTTCCTGTGACGGAATACACTCCGATAGATTTGCAAGTTGTGGAATGGCAGAGTGACAAAATTAGATTCATGTATCTTGGCGATCCGGATTATGAGGTGGAAGTGAAGATTGATAATGTCACGAAGGCTTCCACTGCAGAACTGAGTTCGTTGAAGATAGACCTTGGTGTTTATGAGATTGCCGTTAGTGACCTGATGACCAGTGCATACAAACAGATGCATCTTATCTTCAAGAACAGTGGAACGGAAGTCGGACGTAAGGAAGTGAATGTGCCGCTGATGGTTAATACCGAAACTACCGTTGCTTCTGCAGCGAGCGGATTTACCAAGACAATCCAATGTCCGGAAATGGATTTGGTTGTCTTGAGTGGAGGTCTGTTAACAGCAGATGACGCCACAGCATATCAGTTCAAGAGCGTTTCTGTTTATGGAGGCGGTAAGTTAATCGTAGATGCAAGCAAGGGTCTAAATGCCGGTAATATGTATCTACGTGCAGGAACCATTACAGCTACTCCGGGCTCTACGCCGGTGACATCATATAACTACGTTTATCCGCAGGTATATATCGGCTCTGGTGCGACATTAAGTACGACAGGTAATGTGATATACTTCGACTACCTGACGAACTACGACCAGTACTTCGGTCTGGCATTGCCTTATCCTGTGACGATTAATGCGACGACGGATATCTTCTACCCGAGCGATATCTATGGTTCGGCAGCGAAGAGAGGTAGTTTCTTATTGCGCGTCTTCGATAGTAAGATACGTGCCGCGCAAGGAGCCGTGGATGCTGTTTGGGTAGATGTAGAAAGCGGAAGTGAAGACAGTGGCGGTTCTGTCGCAGTACAGTCAGCTACGCAGCGTGGATTGGGTTACACAATGCTTGGTGTGCCATTGAAAGTAAGTATTAATGGAGCGACACCAAAGGTTCGTCAGAAATATGGAATTCACCGTATAAAGATGGATATAACAGATGCTGCGACATTGGCAACATTCGAGAACAGCAACGCTACATATGACGTGACGGCTTATTCCGCTACCAGTGTGACTAACGCAGGTTGGTGGCTATTAGGCAACCCGTATATGGCTAATCTTGGTGGTGCAAGTGTAACGGGCACCAGCATCACCGTAGGTTCACTGGGAACTAACGCACAAGGACAATACGAATGGCAGAACAAGAGTGTTCGCTATGTAACCGTTCCAGATGATGCAGGAGGTGATACATACGACCAGCGTACAGTAGACAGTTACACCTTCCCGGCCTTCAAGCCGTTCTACGTACAGGTAGGAAAGACCGGCACGGTAACATTCACACCAGCCAACCGTGCCGCTGCTGCTCCGAAACGATTCAGAAATGAAGAGATGCCTGCTGAGATTGCGACATCGATTGCTCTGAATTCTACGGAATATGGTGATACGACACATCTCTTAATCGGTGATGCGTTCTCTGATGAATATGAGATTGGCGATGACCTGACAAAGATGCCGCACGCAAATGTAAATCTCTTCACTATATCCGGCGCGAATGATTTGTTCGCAAATGCGCTGAACACACAATCGGCATTGGCCGGCATTCCGGTGGGTTATATCGCACCGATGGCGGGTTCCTATGAATTTACCGTTAATGACAAAGAGGATAACTCATGGATTGAACATTTATGGTTAACGGATTTGGATTTAAGTAGACAGACTGACCTGTTGGTTGAGCCTTACGAATTTGAGACAGATGCAGTAACGAACAAAACGCGATTCATGCTCAATGTCGTACTTAAGTCTCCGAACGGGAAAGATGTTACTACCGGAGTCGATGATGTTCACGGAGAAAATGAACGACCGTTTAAGTTCCTCTATCGCGACAAGATGTATATCTTGCGCGGCGGTAAGTTGTACGACGCGACGGGTAAACAAGTACGTGAGATCAAGTGATCTCAATGTTTAATGAATGAACGAATGAATGTTTAACGAATGAAAGAGTTAAAGATTATGAAAGCATTGAGATATTTATTGATCGTAATGGGTTTGATGAGCGTTCTGAGCATCAGTGCTCAGGCGCTCGCCCAAGAGCCGCAAGCACAAATGCAATCTACGTCTATCATTGCGGGTTCTGGTTCGCAGTTGCCTTCTGCGGCAGTAGATGGCGCAGTGTTGACAGGAACGACTGTTGGTACTTATACTCCGGCAGATGCAGGCAAAACGAGTGGTCCAAATCGCGCAAGAAGAGGATTGGACGACGGGGATGATGATATCGATCCGCAAGGTCAGCCGTTCCCGCTGGGCGATGCAGTGTGGCCGTTGGCGCTGCTAGCATTGGCGTTCGCGTTCGGCAAATGGATCGCAAGGACCAAACCACTCCGCTAATTGGTGAGGGCGATCATTGCCTCCGCTCTCCCCACCGGGTGCACTCCGTTAGCGCCCGTCGGGGGCCCCAATTAGAGGAATACCTTACGGTTAGTTTATGCTACGCGTGTATATGCGTGCGCGTTCCTTAAAGAAATAATACGCGCGGCGGTAAGAAAAGACAGATGAAGTGTCTGACCGACTCAATCGATAAGGGGGAACCTGAAGAGGTTCCCCTTTATTATGCATCAAGGTTGATATGTCAAAAAATCCACATAACAGTTTGCTATGTAGAAAAAAAATTACACAAATATTTGTACATGTCAAAAAAAAATTGTACTTTTGCAGCGCAAAAGTTTTATGTCTCATGAAAGGAATCATTTTAGCGGGGGGAAGCGCGACACGTCTGTACCCATTGAGTAAAGCTATCAGCAAACAGATCATGCCGGTTTACGACAAGCCGATGATCTATTACCCGTTGTCAACCCTTATGCTGGCGGGCATCCGCGAAGTGCTGATCATCAGTACGCCGCGCGACCTGCCGATGTTCGAGGAGTTGTTAGGCGACGGCAGCCGTATCGGCATGCAGTTGAGTTATAAAGTGCAGTTAGTGCCAAATGGCTTGGCGCAGGCTTTTGTGTTAGGTCGCGAGTTCCTGAACGGCGAGCCGGGTTGTCTTATTTTAGGCGACAACATGTTTTACGGCCAGCATTTCAAGACGATGCTTCGCGAGGCGGTGGAGACAGCGCAGCGAGGCGGTGCCGTAATCTTCGGTTACGAGGTAGCGGATCCGCGCGCCTATGGTGTTGTGGAATTTGAAAAGGGGGAGTCTACCCCGACCCTTCCTGAAGGGAAGGAGACCGTTTTGAAGGTCAAGAGCCTCGAAGAGAAGCCGGCAGAGCCGAAGAGCAATTATGCCGTACCGGGTCTGTATTTCTACGACTCGACAGTATGCGAGAAGGCAGCGGGTCTTCAGCCGAGCGCACGCGGCGAGTATGAGATCACCGACCTGAACAAACTCTACCTGAATGAAGGTAGTCTGAAAGTCAAACTGTTCAGCCGCGGTTTTGCATGGCTCGACACGGGCAACTGCGACAGTCTGTTGGAGGCCGGTAACTTCATCGCCACGATTCAGAACCGGCAGGGTTTCTACGTGAGCTGTATCGAAGAGATAGCCTGGCGCAACGGGTGGATCAGCACGGAGCAGTTGGCAGCGTTGGGCAAAGAAATGAAAACCAATTACGGACGGTACCTTGAAAGGTTGAGTGTGACTTCGTCACGTTGATAAAGTGTATTGTGACTTCGTCACGTTTAATAGTATATAATATGAAACGCTTAATTTTCGCTCTCTGTCTGCTGACCAATGCCTTCGTTTTGTCGGCACATGAGCACTATGTCATTCAGCACTACTCGATCAAGGACGGATTGAGTCAGAACACCGTGATGGCCATTCTGCAAGACAAGCAGGGCTTCATGTGGTTCGGTACATGGGATGGTCTGAACCGCTTCGACGGCTATACGTTTGAGGTGTTCAAGGCCAAGAACCACGACGTGGAAGCCCGCGTGAATAACCGCGTAGATCTGATCTATGAAGATGAGCAGGAGCAGATATGGTGGGCGACGTACGACGGTCATTTCTACCGCTTGGACGCGACGCGTCTTGTGACGACCGAGCAGCCGTTTGACAGTATTCCGGAAGGGATGATGCAGAAGATGAGCGAGCGGGACAAGAAGACGAAAGTGGACTCGCACGGCGTGATCTGGCAAGCCGATGACACCTATGGTATCCAGCGTTACCGTTTCGGTCAATGGAAGCGTTTCACTCCTCCGTTGGACAGCCGTTATGCAGGTCGTTTACGCGAACATTTCTTCACGTTGGAAGACGCGCAAGGCCGCACGTGGGTTAATCCGACAGGCGGCGGATGGAGTTATTACGACTTTGAGAAAGATGAGTTGGTTTATCCTATCCAGGGTCTGACCAATATGATTCACACGGCATATGTGGACCGCGACGGTCAGATGTGGATCTCTACCTATGACGGCGGCGTGGACTGCGTGAACATGGACCCCACCCCGTACCTGCTGCATGATCTTCGTCATTCAGAGCGGGACAACGGCGAGGTACGTGCTTTCGCGCGCCGGAAGAACGGCGAAGTACTGATGCTCGTCAAATCGGAGACGAATGTCTATTGTGCTTTGGAGACAGCTCACGGCATGCTCTTCGGAACGAAAGGATCCGGGTTGATAAAGGTTAAAGGTGAGAGGTTAGAGGTTAGAGGAGAACGGATTCCGACGAGTCATCCGGATATATACGATATCGAAGAAGGACGTGACGGGACGTTATATATCGCCACGTACGGCGACGGCGTGAATATCATTCGCCGGAACGAAAACAAGAAAACATGGGAAGAACCCATCGTAGTGGGTCCGGGTATGAAAGTGCGCGACATCGAGATCGTAGATAACACGCTATGGTGCGGCACGACCACCGGTATCCTGCGCATCAATCTTGAGACGCATGAGAGCCAGGTCATCCCGAGTTACGACATCCGCGCGATATACTACAGCCATGACAAGTTATGGTTGGGTTCGTTCGGCGGCGGTCTATTAGTGATGGACCCCAAACAGCCGCGCGCGGAGATACAACGCGTAGAGACATTTCACGATATCATCCTGAGTATGACGGGTGACGGTGAGAACCTATGGTTCTGCTCGGAGAGCGATATTGCGCAGTTGAACCTCAAGACCGGAGATCTCCATTACTACGACGCGCTGGACGGCGAGAGCAACACGTATTTCACGGAAGCGGAAGCCCTGCGTACGCCTACCGGCAAGTTGCTCTTCGGCTATTCGAACGGTTACTGTGAGTTTGAACCTTCTCTTATTCATCGCTCGACCTCCGTACCTCCATTGCGCATCACCCGCATCGAGGCGCAAGACCAGGAGTTAACCGGAGATACCATCACCATCAAAAACGGCAGCAATATCACCATCGAATATGCTGCGATGGAATACGTAGGTGCCGACAAGATCGTTTATACCTATAAGATGGACGGCATCGATGCTGACTGGACTCATGCGAAAGAGGTGCGCCGCGTGACATACAACAACCTGCGTTACGGCAAGTATATCTTCCATGTCCGCTCAACGAACCGTGAGTGCAGCGATGTGGACAACGAGAAGACCTTAGTCATCATCGTGGAGCGCCCGTGGTGGTTAACCTGGTGGGCTTTCCTGCTCTATTTCATCGCCATCATCGGCCTAATCAGTCTGATCACGTATATCGTCAACTCGTACAATGAGTTACGCCAGAAAGTACAGGTAGAGCAACAGGTGACGGATATCAAGTTACGCTTCTTCACGAATATCAGTCATGAGTTACGCACGCCGCTCACCCTCATCGTAGCGCCGGTGGAGAACATCCTGCAGACGGAGCGCATCAGCCAGAGCGTCCGCAGCCAGTTGGAGATCGTCCAGAGTAACAGTCAACGGATGCTGCGTATGGTGAACCAACTGTTAGAGTTCCGCAAGGTACAGAACCAGAAGATGAAACTGAAAGTACGCAAGACCTTGCTGAGCGATCTTGTTAACGAGACCTGCGCGAACTTCCAGAAAGAGGCCTATGACAAACATATCCATTTCTCGATAGAAAACAAGGCCACCGACTCTACCGTCTGGGTAGATCGCGGACGTATGGATACCATCCTTTGGAACCTGCTGAGCAATGCGTTCAAGTTCACGCCGGCAGGCAAGAACATCCGCGTGGTGATTGATTCGAAGCCCGGCTTTGTGACCCTGTCGGTACAAGACGAAGGTATCGGTATCGCACCGGAAAAACGCAGTGTGCTCTTTGAGCGCTTCTCCAGCAATAACGAGTTGAACAACTCCAACACGACAGGTACAGGCATCGGCCTTAACCTGACCAAGGAGTTAGTGGACCTGCACCACGGACATATCGAGGTGGACAGCGAAGTAGGCAAAGGGACGACGGTAACGATTCTGCTGCATACCGGCAAGGAGCATTTCGATCAAGACGTAGAGTTCCTTGAGGACGAAGGACTGCCGGTCATTGACCATCCGACGGAGTCGTCGTTCGAGAACAAGATGGAGCAGTTGGCACAAGAGCCGCAAGACAACCGCCGCACGATTCTGGTAGTAGATGACAGCCAGGACATGCAGCAGTTCCTCGTAGGTATCTTCAATCGCGATTATAACGTAGAGTCCGCGTCCGATGGCGATGAAGCGGAACAGATCATCCGCTCGAAACATATCGACCTGGTTGTAACCGATCTGATGATGCCGAACATCGACGGACTGGAGTTGACGCAATTTATCAAGAAGAACCCGGACACAGACTATATACCGGTCATTCTACTGACCGCCAAGACTGCTATCGAGAGCCGTCTGCAGGCTTTGCAATACGGTGCGGATGACTATGTGACCAAGCCGTTTGAGCCGGAGTATCTCCGTGCGCGTGTTCAGAATATCCTCTCGCAACGTACGCATCTGGAGCAGAGTTATCGCCAGCGTCTGATGCGTCTGGAGCCGCAGAAATCCGATGAACCGGTTCCCGGCGACTCGTTCCTCGCCAAGCTGCTGGACATCATGGACAAGCAGATGGACAACAACACGCTGACAGTAGATGAACTGGTGGAAGAGATGAACATGGGCCGTACAGTTTTCTTCAACAAACTGAAGAACCTGACGGGTCTGAGTCCTGTAGAGTTCATCCGCGAGATGCGTATCAAGCGCGCGGCACAACTGTTAGAGGACCGCAAGTATAACATCACCGAGGTGACCTACATGGTCGGTATGAACGACAGCCGCTATTTCTCGAAATGCTTCAAGAACACCTACGGCGTCACTCCGAGTGAGTACCGGAAGCAGAGGTTAGAGGTTAGAGGTTAGTGGTTAGTGGTTAGTGGTTAGTGGTTAGTGGT
>CAMHOY010000002.1 GCA_946186915.1 uncultured Bacteroidales bacterium
TCAAAATCAAGTCAAATAGATTTAATAATCCGTCCAACTTTTTGGGGTCACCTCAAATAAGAGTGCTTTTTCTATTGAAAATTAAGAATTACGAATTACTGACGATTAGTGTAAAATTCCTCGAAGGTGTTGTCCGTATAATATACGACAATCCGACTAATCTGTTTAAGAGGAGCTGCAGGGGCCTGCGGCTCTTCTTTTTGCGTATTACGTACTCTTTTCTCTTGCGGATCGGGTGCCTGGGTATCAAACAACCCCGGTTCCTGTCCCGGAACAGTGCGCCACATTTCGCCTCTTCCGGCAATAAGCCACTCCGGATTAAGCGTAGGGTAACGCTCCATAATACGCTTCATAACCTCTAAACTGGGATTATTACGTCCGGCCATCATATTACTGATCGTTCCGGGCTGCACATGAATCTCTGCAGCAAACTGCCTTGCCGTTAAGTTCATCACCTTAATGACGTGCTCTATACGTTCCTTCTCATTCATAATTAGATATCAGTTTTTCAGTTGTATGTTATCAATATAAAAAACGCTGCAAAGATACGAAATAAATGTGAAATACACAAATATATGCAAACTTTTTTGTAAAATATATTTGTGATTTGTGAATATCTGAATGTAAGAATTGTGAATATAGATATTCTAAATAAGCGCGTGGAACATTTTCTCTTCCCTACGCCTTCTTTCTATCCGTCATACAGCCAGACTCATTGATATTTCTTGTTATTTTACTTCATATAGCAGTTGTATATCTCTCATTTTCAGCACTTTACCCGATTTATTTACCATAAAACAATCTCATTACGCGGTCTGAATCAAAAAGCCCTATAGTATATTTTCATTTTGCTTTAAGTAATTTTTGTAACTGTTGATATACAATAAGTTACAAATTTTGCTATGATGTGTTTTTAACTAATACCACTTGCCTACTCAATTCCGGAAGGATTGAACATTTCTGTGTTTCTACTCTACTCTGCTCTCACAATTGTGTATTGTGCTAATTAGCCCGATCTTGCAGATATGTTGCATTTTGTGAATGGAATATTTGTGTATAAATTGCATAATCTGTTCGTACACCTTTATTGAACCTAAAAATTCAGTTTTTTTTGTGTATGTCAAAAAAAAGTAGTACCTTTGCGCTCGTTATGTTACTCTATCCTAATTGCAAGATAAATATCGGTTTGCGCGTAGTGCGTAAACGCCCGGACGGATACCATGATCTGGAAACACTATTTGTCCCTATTTATGGCCTGTATGATGAGTTGGAAGTAAAGCCTATCCCCGCCCCTTCCCTAAAAGGAAGGGAGATTACCTTTGAACAGGAAGGGATTATTGTAGATTGTGAGGCAGAGGATAACCTGATTATCAAATGTTATCGCAAAATGGCCGCCAAATATCCGCAGATAGGCAGTGTTTCTATCCGATTTAAAAAGAATATACCCTTTGGGGCGGGTTTAGGAGGAGGAAGCAGCGATGCCGCTCACATGGCGATAGCATTAAATGAGTTATTCGGTTTGGGATTGAGTAAAGCCCAATTGGCAGAAGAGGTGCGCCCGTTAGGAGCCGACTGCCCGTTCTTTATCTATAACACGCCCTGTTATGCCGAAGGCATAGGGGATATTCTCACGCCTGTTGATTTGGACCTCAAAGGCACACGTATCGTGCTTATCAAACCCGCTGAGGGTGTTAGCACCAAGGAGGCGTACAGCGGCATAAAGCCGCGGGGAGAAGGGATAGGCGCCCTAGGAAAACTAGGAAAACTAGATGACCTAGATATCCTAGAAAACAAAAATCAATTCGAGAATGATTTTGAGGCGACTGTTTTTCCGCATCACCCGATTATTGCGGACATAAAAAAGCACCTACTGGACGCAGGTGCTTATTATGCTTCGATGTCAGGAAGTGGTTCAACGGTGTTCGGGCTTTTTAAGAACGATCCGGAAGGTCGTACCGACACCCAGTTGGCTTTGCTTAAGCAACAGTTTGCCGCCATGATACTCCTCGATGATACGTTTGGCGAGTGGAAGTCCTAAGCCCCACCCTCTATCTTTCGATGTATAGCCCGGTTCAAAGATACGTCTTTGCGCCGCATTGTCAATACCTTTTCCCGAGTCCGTGATATCTAACATCACTTCATGTTCATTCTCATGTATCTGCAGACTGATAGTACCGCTTCCGGAAATGGCATCAACCGCGTTCTTGAGGAGGTTTTCCACTACCCACTGCATGAGCGGCGCGTTCAGCGCAACGATACGCGCTACGCCGTCCAGACTACTGTCATCGATCGATATCCGATTGCTTACCCGCGCCCGCATATAGCCGACAGCTTCTTTTACCACGGGGATGAGGTTACATTCCTGCAAATCCGGCTCGCTACCAATCTTCTGAAAACGGTCTGCGATTATCTGTAGGCGTTCGATATCCCGCTTCATCTGCGGCACATATTCATCCGAAGGATATTTATCCGCCAGCAGTTGTTGCCACGCATTCAATGAAGAGATGGGTGTTCCTAACTGATGCGCCGTCTCTTTACTCAGACCAACCCAGAGCCTGTTCTGCTCGCTGCGTTGCCCCGTAAGCATTACTACAACGGCTATCGCAATGAAGATGAAGATCAGTGCAAACTGGGCATATGGCACCAAACGCAGACTGGTCAGCAGACGGCTGTCATCCCAATAGATATATTGCGTCGTCTGCTCATCAATCTTCAATTCAATGGGGCCGTGTTCGCCCAGTTCACCGGAAGAAGTGACATTACGGCTGGAGAGCACATTACCATCCTTGTCGCAGATATACACCGGAATGGTGGTATTTTTCTCTATGATGGACATGAAGAAATCGATGTCGGCATCGTCTTCCGCTACTATCAGTTGTTGCGTAGCATCTGTCCAGATGGCCATGTTCTTCTGCTCTTCAACCTGCAGTTTTTTTGCCAGATTATTGGTAAATAGTACGGAGACCACCACGATTAACATGGCGATCACCAGTACTATTGTTCCAATTTGTCGATTTGACATATAAATTGAAAGGAGTTATCCTAACATCGTCAACAACACACCTGCTGCGACAGCTGAACCGATTACTCCGGCAACGTTCGGGCCCATGGCGTGCATGAGCAGGAAGTTCGACGGGTTTTCTTCCTGTCCAACAGTCTGGCTCACACGTGCAGCCATAGGAACGGCAGACACTCCGGCAGAACCGATCAACGGGTTGATCTTGTCCTTGAGGAAGAGGTTCATGAACTTAGCGAGTAATACGCCGCCTGCACTACCCAGACCAAACGCCACGATACCCATCGTAAGAATACCCAGTGTCTTGAGCGTAAGGAAGCTGCCGGCTGTAGCCGTCGCACCCACAGAAAGTCCGAGGAAGATAACAACAATGTTCATCAACTCGTTCTGCGCCGTCTTGGACAGACGTTCCACTACTCCACACTCTTTCATCAGGTTGCCGAGCATCAGACATCCGATCAGCGGAGCTGCATCCGGCAGGATAAGAGCCACGATAGCAGTAATGATGATCGGGAAGACGATCTTCTCTGTTTTGGACACCGGACGCAACTGTCCCATCTTTATCGCGCGTTCCTTTTTAGTCGTGAGCGCGCGCATGATAGGCGGTTGAATCACCGGCACCAAAGCCATGTAGCTATAAGCCGCAATAGCAATCGGGCCCAAAAGATGCGGTGCTAACTTGGAAGTCAGGAAGATAGACGTAGGTCCGTCTGCTCCGCCGATGATACCGATAGAGCCTGCCTCCGCGGGGGTGAAGCCCATCCAGTTCGCGCAAAGGAACGTAACGAAGATACCTATTTGCGCAGCTGCACCCAAGAGAAGCGATTTCGGGTTTGCAATCAGCGGACCGAAATCCGTCATAGCTCCTACTCCGATGAAGATCAGACAGGGATATACACCGGCTTTGACGCCGATATAAAGCACATCCAGCAGTCCGGCTCCTTTGAGGATCGCGCCATACGAGTGGTAAGCAGGGTTGTTAGGATCCAGGAATGCTGTCCATAACTCGTCATGGAACATTCCTGCTCCCGGCAAGTTGGTAAGCAGCATACCGAAGGCTATCGGCAGCAAGAGCAACGGCTCGTATTTCTTATGAATAGCAAGGTATAGCAGGAAGAACGACACCAAGAGCATTACGCCTTGCTGCCAGGTCATCTGCATGAATCCCATGCCTTGGAAAAATTCAATTATATTCATAATCTGATTTTTTATAGTCTACTAGTTAACTAGTCTACTAGAATATTAGATTATCCCAAAACGATAAGGAGATCATCCTGCATCACGTTCTGACCCGGTGTAACAGCAATTTGTTTTACCGTTCCGTCGGTTTCAGCCATGATAGCGTTCTCCATTTTCATGGACTCAAGCGTCAGAAGAGTGTCTCCTCTCTTAACAGCCTGTCCTTCGCTAACCAGAACTTTGATTACACTACCAGGCAGCGGGCTCTTAACCTGAACCCCACCGGCAACAGGAGCGGCTGGTTTAGGAGCTTCTGCTTTGGGTGCTGCAGGAGCTGCAGCGGGTTTCGGAGCAGGCGCAGGCGCAGGTTTCGAAGCAGGCGCCTCTACCTTCGGAGTCTCGGTCTCTACAGTATATACTTTGCCGTTAACAGTGACATTCGTCTTTCCGGCCTCAATTTCTTCTACAGCGCACTTATATTCTGCGCCATTGATCTTAAATGTGAATTCTTTCATTGTTACACGATTAATATTTAGGGGTCAAAAACCCACATTATTCTTAGCCCTTGCGGGCACGATTAATATTTAGGGGTCAGAAACCCACATTGTTCATTCCTACACTCTTGGTATTCCACGCCGTCTCATGCTGGTGCAAAGAGATCATTGCTGTAGGAATATCATGTTTCTTGTTTTGCGCAAGATAGAGCGCATAAGCGATAGCAGCTATATCTTCGTCGCCTGCTTGCGCGATAGCCATGGCTATTGCCGCCTTGGTACCTTCGTCTGTCGGCTCTGCGGATTTTACAGCCTTCGGGGCCTCCGCCTGCTTCTCGGGTTTAGGTGCTTTCGGTGCACGCGGTGCTGTCGCCTTCTGCATGATCCACCCGAAGAACATCAGGATATAGACCAGGAAGAAAAGCAACAGCAACACGATACCGAATCCAAGACCGGTAACTATCCATGTATCTGCAGTAATTGCTAACAGTACCATAATTACAGCGGGATATTAGAGTGTTTCTTCAGCGGATTCGTTAAGCGCTTAGTCTGCAGCATTTCGAATGCACGGATGATGCGGCTACGCGTATAACACGGTTCAATCACATCGTCAATGTAACCACGATTAGCAGCCTGGTACGGGCTTGCGAACAAGTCTTTGTACTCTGCCTCTTTCTCCGCGATAAATGCCTTGCGCTCTTCCGGATCCTCGATAGCCTTGATAGCTTTTGCCTGTAACACGCCTACTGCGCCACTAGCACCCATTACAGCGATTTCTGCATTCGGCCATGCGTAGCACATGTCACCACGTAACTGCTTGCAACTCATAACGATGTGTGAGCCGCCATAGCTCTTGCGAACAGTGATTGTGACTTTTGGCACAGTAGCTTCGCCATAAGCAAACATCAGTTTTGCTCCATGGTCGATGATGCCCGCGTACTCTTGTCCGGTTCCGCAAAGGAAGCCCGGTACATCTACAAGAGTAAGAATCTGGATATTGAATGCATCGCAGAAACGTACAAAACGTGCGGCTTTACGGGACGCGTCGCAGTCCAGGACGCCTGCCAACCAGGATGGTTGGTTAGCGATTATACCTGTCGAACGTCCGTTGAAGCGTGCAAAACCGCAGATGACATTCTTGGCGTAGTCTTTATGAACTTCCATGAAATCACCGTTATCCACGATGGTGTTGATGATCTCGTGCATGTCATAAGGCTTGTTCGGATCGTTTGGAACGATGTCGTTCAGTTTGTCATCTACGCGGGTTATATCATCGGTGCACGCTACAAGCGGTGCTTCCTCCATATTGTTCTGCGGGATGAAAGAAATGAGACGGCGTACTTCAGCCAGAGCCTCTTCCTCCGTAGATGCTACGAAATGGGTCACACCCGATTTGGTAGCATGAATCTTAGCACCTCCGAGTTGCTCTACAGTCACATCTTCTCCTGTAACAGACTTCACTACCTTCGGACCGGTAATGAACATATAGGAGTTCTGCTCGGTCATCATGATAAAGTCAGTCAGCGCAGGGCTGTATACTGCTCCACCCGCGCACGGACCGAAGATCACGCTAATCTGCGGAACTACGCCGGAAGCCAGGATGTTACGCTCGAAGATTTCTGCGTATCCCGCGAGTGCGCACGCTCCTTCCTGGATACGTGCTCCACCCGAGTCATTCAGACCAATGATCGGTGCGCCGAGTTTCATAGCCTGGTCCATGACATTACAAATCTTCTGTGCCATTGTCTCGCTCAGTGAGCCACCTATTACGGTAGCATCTTGCGCAAAGACGAATACCAGACGACCGTCAATAGTACCCGAACCTACGGCTACGCCATCACCCAAAAATACTTTCTTCTCCATGCCAAAATCATGACAACGGTGGGTGAGGAACATATTTATTTCCTCAAAAGAGCCTTCATCCAGAAGCATATTGATACGTTCACGAGCCGTATAACTGCCTTTGGCATGATGTTTTTCTACTGCTGCCTCCCCGCCTCCGGCCTGAGCCTTCGCGCGGTTGTCAATCAGCTTGTCTAATTTTGCTTGATCCATTATTTTCGATATTACGTTATAACGATATTTCGAGGTTTACTTAGGCTGTTGGCAAAGTTCAGTAAGGACGCCCTTCGTGCTCTTGGGGTGCAGGAAAGCAATCATCAGGTTTTCAGCACCTTTACGCGGTGCTTTGTCGATGAGTTGGATACCGGCAGCCTCACACTCTGCGAGTGCCTCCGCTACGTTCTCTACATTGAAAGCAACGTGGTGAACACCACCGCGGCCTCCGTTTTTCTCGATGAACTTGGCGATAGTGGACTCGGGGCTCGTCGGCTCGAGCAATTCAATCTTTACTTCACCTACCTTAAAGAAGGCGGTGCGTACTTTTTGGTCAGCTACTTCCTCAATACTGTAGCATTTGTTACCAGTGAGGAACTCAAAGAAGGGCGCAGCCTCCTCAATAGAGGTGACTGCAATGCCCAGATGTTCAATGTGTGTAGGTTTCATATAAATTATTTGAAAATCAGAATTGTAAATTACATATTAGTCTTCATCCGTTTGCGTAGCAGCATATGCAGCAAGCAGTTTCTCCTGTACGTCAGCCGGAACAAGTTGATATGAGTTGAAGGCCATTGTGAAGGTAGCGCGGCCACCTGTCAATGACGACAGAGTCGTCGAATAACTCGAGAGTTCCTTCAAAGGCACTTGTGCTTTAAGACGTGTGAAACTCTTCTCAGTCTCCATACCCATTACCATACCACGACGACCGTTGATATCAGACATCACATCACCCATGATCTCCGACGGCACGAATACCTCGAGGTCATAAACCGGCTCGAGCACTTTCGGGTTGGCCTCTTTGAAGGCTTGTGCGAACGCATTACGACCTGCCAGACGGAAGGAAATTTCATTCGAATCAACCGGGTGCATCTTACCATCATAAATGATTACGCGCACGTCGCGAGCGTAAGAACCGGTAAGCGGTCCCTGCTCCATACGATCCATGATACCTTTGACGATAGCAGGGATGAAGCGTGCATCGATAGCACCTCCGACGATAGAGTTGATGATGACTAATTTACCACCCCACTCGAGGTTGATTTCCTGTTGGTCCTTCACAGAAATCTTGTACTCCTGGTTTCCGAACTTATAGGTCTCTTTAACAGGCATACCCTCTTCGTACGGCTCTACAATCAGGTGCACTTCACCGAACTGACCGGCACCACCGGATTGTTTCTTATGGCGATAGTCTGCGCGGGCAGCTTTGGTAATCGTCTCACGATACGGAATCTTCGGTTCAAGGAACTCGATCGGCATCTTGTCGTTGTTCTCCAAACGCCATTTGAGGGTACGAAGATGGAACTCACCTTGGCCAGAAACGATCATCTGCTTCAACTCTTTACTCTGCTCTACAACCCAAGTCGGATCTTCCTCATGCATGCGGGTCAGCAGTGCAGCCAGTTTCTCTGCATCGCTCTCTGTTACCGGCTTGATAGCACGGCGGTAACGCGGTTGCGGATAACTGATTGGCACATATTGCAAATCACAGCCTTTGACGTTCAATGTGTTCCCCGTACGGGTGTCTTTCAATTTTACGGTAGCACCGATATCACCGGCTGCCAGTTCATCTACCGGCACGCGGATAGAACCGGCAACACTATATAATTGTGAGATGCGCTCTTTGGAGCCACGCTCGATATTTTCGAGGTCATCACCATTATGAACAGTGCCTTGCATTACTCGGAAATAGTTCACCTCACCGATGTGCGGCTCCACAGAAGTTTTGAAAACATAAAGACTGGTCGGAGCTTTTGCATCAGGGCTTACTCTCTTGCCATCCACGGTCGGATAACTGAACTGAGCAGGGCTTGGAGCCATTCCGTTGAGGAAATCCATCAAGCGGCGGATACCCATATCTTTGAGACCCGAACAACAGAGGACAGGATACATCGATCCGTCTGCGTAAACGGATTTCAGACCCTGCATGATCTCTTCATCCGTGAGACCTTCGCCAAGGAATTTATCAAGCAATGTCTCATCTGCTTCGGCAGCCTGCTCTTGCAGTTGCTGACGCATCTCTTCTACTTTGTCTGCGTACTCGGCGGGGATATCCTTCAGTTCGGGAGCACCACCTTCGGGTTTCCAAACAAGCATTTTGCCTTTCAAGACGTCAATCACTGCATTGAAACCGGCACCTGCGTTTACCGGGAATTGGATAAGTGTACACTTATTGCCAAAGTTCTCTTTCAGTTGATTGAATGTGCGTTCGAAGTCTGCATCCGGATGATCGCACTTGTTAATCACGAATGCTAACGGCTTCTTGGCATGCTCAACGAGACGGAAGTTATTTTGGGTACCAACCTCAACACCGCCGTTAGCACTAAGGACGATGAGTGCTGATCCACACATCTGGAGTGCTGCTACCGTACCGCCGCAGAAGTCGTCACTACCCGCACAATCGATGATATTCAGTTTCTTACCTTCGAATTCCACATTGCAGACCGTCGAGAAAACGGAGTAACCATACTCCTTCTCTACAGGGAAATAGTCACACACCGTGGACTGTGCCTCAATAGAACCGCGGCGTTTAATCACCCCGCACTCGAATAACATCGACTCCATCAAAGTCGTTTTGCCAGATCCGCTGCCGCCAAGCATAGCGACATTCTTGATCTCATTTGCTTGATAAACTTTAGCCATAATTGTGTTAGTATTAAAGATTTTGTAAAGTCAAGTTTGCAAAAACGCTGCAAAGATACACAAAAAAAATAACATACGCAAGCGCGCACGCTATTTTTTCAAAAATAATTTATCAAGAGCGGCCTAATGCAAGGGAATATGATGGTTAAATTTCCATTGTTTGAGTTGAATTTGCATCTCGTTCCGCGTTTGTGAAGAACAATAAACCTCCGTGAAACGCTCCCATATATACTGAATAGCAACGGGGGAAGGATGCACCAAGTCTTCTGCATAGAAACGATAGTCCCGGAGTTCGTCCATCATGATTTCGTAAGATGGGAAATAGGAGATTGGCTTTGCTATGTGATATTTGTCATTTGAGATGTTTTCAATAGCCGACAAAAGTGTCGATTTGGAGAGTTGGTTCTCATGCAGACCGTCTTTGATATGGCGAATCGGTGAGACCGTGAAAAGCCAGTGTTTATCAGGATAACGCGCAATGAGCGGCAGCCATAACGCTTCGATTTCATCGGAAGAAAGACGTCTGCGAGTAAACCGCTCAGGCGGTAATTTATGACAGTTCCCTACCACGGAAGAGATTCCGGGCCCAAGCGACTCTACCGGGTCTTTCATTTCATATACCCACGCGGTCCCAAAAGTTACGATGACTACCGTCGCATCTTCAAGCGCCCGTTGCATTGTCTCAATAGAGTTACCAACCGCTTTGCGTGTTTCTTCTTCTGTGGCACGTGAAAAAGAACCATGATGGGCCATCGAGTGCCATAATCCATCAGACTCCACCAAAGGTGGAATCCCGGTCATCAGCATCGCCTGCGCAATAGATACGGGATTATAGAGTGTGCCGAAAGGATTGCATGTCACTTGTAAACCACGCTGCACCATCATTTGCCCGATGGAATCGGAAAAACAAGAACCAACGAGCAGAATTTTATCCTCATATCCAATCTGCCACCCGCTTGGCTGAATATCCACTATCGTTTGTAATTTCATATCACTCAAAATGCATTACTCTCGCCGGACTGATCTTTGTGATGATCATCGATGGTAGCAACAAGATAATCAACGAGATAACTATCGTTACAATATTCAAGAGAATTAGCCATCCCCAAGCAAACGAAATCGGCACATATTCCACATAGTAAGTGGTTGCGTCCAGCGGTATTATATGAGCAAAATACTGCAGTGCCGCCAAGCCTAAGCCTATAATATTTCCCCATAGGACACCCTTGCCAATCAACATGGCGGCTTGCGTAAGGAATATACGACGTACAAAACGATTATCTGCACCTAACGCTTTTAGCGTTCCGATAAGATTAATACCGTCGAGAATCAAGATGATCAATCCAGAGACTATATTAAAGCCCGCCACCAGAAGCATCAATACGATGATTACCACTACATTCATGTCCAACAGATCCAGCCATGCGAAGATTGCAGGATTCTGCTCGTGTAACGTTTGCACATAATAGACATGGTAGCCATCCTCATCCATCAAATATATCGTGGAAAAATATACGCGATCCGCGACCTCATCCAAAACTCCGATGTCATCGATTAAAATTTCTACACCGGAGTAGGTGTTGTCCTCCCATCCTTGTAACCGTTGGGCAGTCTCCAAAGGCGCCAGAACAAACAAGTCGTCAAATTGCTCAAATCCCGTATTGTAGATGCCGGTTATGCGGAAACGGCGGGCGCGTATATCGGTCTCATCCACGAAATAAGCACTGACAGCGTCACCTACTGCAATCTGCATCGTCTGCGCCACTTTTCGAGATACTAATACTTCTTGCGGTGCCGCAGGTAATGCACCTTCGACAATATTCCGGCTAAAAAAGTCCCAATAATTCGTTCCTTTGAGTACTATCCCATGAAAATCCGCCTCAGTCTTAAGCATACCGGGCTTGGTAATAAAAGGCGCAACAGAGTTCACGTGTTCATAGTTTGCAAGGGCTGTTAACAACGAGTCGGATACTTCTATCGGCTGTAAGTCATATGTATTGTTGTTATCAAACGACACCAGTTGGATATGTGCGCCAAAACCAGCCACCTTTTGCGTAACCGTTTGCTTAAATCCTACTACGATGCAAATCGTAAGTATCATAACCGTCACTCCGACTATGATTCCAGCCAAAGCCACCCGTACAGCAGGACGAGAATGACGCTTTTTCCCCTCATTAGAGAAATAAAGTCGCGCAGCAAGTGCTATTTCAGGAGAAAACGGCATGATTTTTGTTGTAATCTCATTTAGATTCCTAGTAAAACCCAGGATAATTGGTTGTTATGGTAAAAAAACTTCTATCTCTATTGTGTTTTGCCCTTTTTGTGGGCTGTTTAATGGCTCAGGAGCAAAATATTCGTCCGCAACGTACGCCCGAAGAGGAGGCTTCCAAACAAACAGAGCGTCTTGTGCGCGAGTTAGGTATTCGCGATTCCGTCCGTATAGACACCATCTATCGGATGCATCTCAAGTACGCTCAAATTCGTCAAAAAGGTTTGACCCGTGGGGAGAATATGGAGCGCATGCAATCAATATACAATGAGTTAAAGCAGCTCCTTACTCCCGATGAATTCGAGCGATTTATGAATCACCCTGCGGAGCAACCTCGTCGTCCTCGTGGGGCGAATGTAGTTCAGCAAAAGGCAGCACCCAGCGGTGAAGCCCCCAATAGACCAACTCTGCGAGAAGAAATCCAACAAGCAGACCAGCCATAATATCCGTAGGATAATGCACCCCGAGGTACATTCTGCTATAACAATTCAAAGCCACCCATGCCGACAGCGCTACGGTGGCTATTTTATTGCGAAAAAGCGAGCAGAATAGCGCCATAACAGCGATAGTATTTGCCGCATGAGAACTGCAGAAACCATATAAGCCTCCCGTATAACCATTCACTAAATGAAGAGGGTCTAATGCCGGTTCATGCGTAGGACGCAAACGGCAAACCAGAGGCTTGATGACACTGCTACAGATTATATCACTCAGTCCTACCGCTACAGCAAAACCGAGGATAATAAAGAGCGCAATTTTCCAAGACCGGTAACGACAAACCACCAAGACTACCAAGATTATATAAAGCGGCAACCATGTAGCAGGATGACTGGTCCAGTACATTATAGTATCCAACCACTCTGTATGGTGACCGTTGATCCAAAGTAATATGGAAGAGTCAACATTCATTTATTCATTGATGAGTACGGCGGTGTGACAAGCAACAACCGCAGCTGTTTCCGTGCGGAGACGGCTATTCCCCAAACTGACAGGTGAAAAACCTAAAGCCAGCGCATCAGCCACCTCTTTTTCGCTAAAATCGCCTTCGGGGCCAATAAGTACAAGCACATCTTTCCCCTTCTCTATCTCGGTTTTCAATAAGCGTTTTTCATCTTTGTAACAATGTGCAATAAAGCATTGCTGATTGAGTATGCTCTGCGTTTTCACAAAGTCGTCATAAGGTGTCAGTTCATGCAGGACCGGCAAATACGGAGTCAGGCTCTGTTTTGCAGCCGAGAGGATGATTTTTTTTAAACGGTCTGTGCGTAATTGTTTGCGTTCAGAGAAACGGCATAACAATGGCGTAATCTCATTAACGCCGATTTCAACACACTTTTCTATCGCCCACTCCATGCGTTCTATATTCTTGGTCGGGGCGATAGCAATATGCAGATGAAAATCATGGTGCGGTTGTTGCTTCTCCGATGAGATGATTTCGAAGTCGCAGTGTTTAGGATGCGGGTTAGTGATGCGCGCCGTGTAGGTCGTACCACGACCGTCAGTAATAAGAATTTCATCACCCGTTGTATATCGCAACACACGGACGCAGTGCACGCTCTCCTCTTCTGGCAGCGTAAGATTTTTCTCTATGTCGGGGCAATAAAACAGGTACACTTGTTTATATAAAATCTGAAGGTATGAATATTACAACTCACTTTCTTTGAGTCGTTCCGCATTCTCTGCAACTTGTAGAGCATCGATAACGCCTTGAATATCCCCATCCATGAAGGCAGCAAGGTTATAGACGGTATAACCTATACGATGATCAGTGATTCGTCCTTGTGGATAGTTATAGGTTCTAATCTTGGCGCTGCGATCGCCGGTGGAGACCATGGTTTTCCGTCTTGCCGCAATGTCATCAATATATTTCTGATGTTCCTTATCATATATCTGCGTGCGCAAGCGGCTCAATGCACGCTCCTTATTCTTCGGCTGATCCCGGGTCTCTGTGCATTCGATTAATATCTCCTGCACTTCACCAGTATTAGGATTTTTCCAATTATAACGCAACCGTACACCAGACTCCACCTTGTTGACGTTTTGTCCACCTGCACCACCGGAACGGAAAGTCTCCCATTTTATCTCGCCTTCATTAATATGGACCTCGAATTCATCGGCTTCCGGTAAAACTGCAACTGTAGCAGCCGATGTATGTACGCGACCTTGTGTTTCGGTAACTGGCACGCGCTGTACCCGATGCACCCCACTCTCGTATTTGAGTGTCCCATAGACATTCTGACCTGTCACGTTGAAGATAATCTCCTTGTATCCGCCGGCTGCTCCTTCGTTAAAGGATGATACGGAGCATTTGAATCCTTTTATTTCAAAATATTTAGTGTACATACGGAAGAGGTCACCGGCAAAAATTGCCGCCTCATCACCTCCAGTACCGCCACGAATCTCCATAACGACGTTCTTGCTATCCTCAGGATCTTGCGGCAAGAGTTGCAGTTTCAGTTCTTCTTCCAACTTCGGAATTTGCGGTTCCAGTTCTTCCACTTCAGCACGCGCCATTTCTTTGAGATCAGCGTCTGACTCATTATATAGAAGATCTTTGGCGTCCTGTAAGTTCTGCACAGCTTTCTTATAGCGATGTGCACATTCCAGGACACGCTCCAAATCGTGGTACTCGCGATTCAGACGCACATAGCGGGCTTGGTCGGCAATAACGGCAGGGTCTGTGATTAACAGACTCACCTCATGGAATTTGGCCTCTAAACCGTCGATTTTATCGAGAATATTCATGATAAGCTTGTAATGTGTTTTGTAGCAGACTGACGATAGTCATTGGGCCCACTCCGCCAGGAACAGGAGTGATAAAACCGGCGACAGATGATACCCGTTCAAAATCCACGTCTCCAACCAGACGGTATCCGCGCGGAGCAGAAGAATCCTCAATGCGATTGATCCCAACGTCAATTACCGTTGCTCCGGATTTAACCATGTCAGCTGTTACCAAGTTCGGACTCCCCGCTGCTACAATAATGATATCCGCCGTGCGGCAGATGGCAGCGAGATCTTGTGTCTTCGAATGGCAGACGGTGACTGTAGCATCGCCGAGCGAAGCGGCACTCATCCCGGGGAGGGACAAATACGGACGTTGCATCAGGAGCATGGCGATTGGTTTGCCGACAATATTTGATCTTCCAATGACCACTACATGTTTGCCTTCTGTGGTAATACCATAGCGTGCAAGCAATTCGCGAATGCCGCGCGGAGTGGCACTCACGATAGACGGCAATCCCTGTACCGTACGACCAACATTCTCCGGTGTCAAACCATCTACGTCTTTACGATAGTCAATCGCTGAGAGGATGGCCAGCTCATTAATATGCTCCGGAAGCGGCAACTGAACAATAAATCCATCAATTGAATCGTCCTTATTGAGTCGATGAATCTCTGTAAGCAATGTCTGCTCGGATACATACTCATCATATGAGATACGTTCCGCTTCAATACCAACTTCTGCGCAAGCTTTCAGTTTGTTGGTAACATAGGTCTCTGATGCAGGATTATGCCCCACCATAACGATAGCCAACTTAGGTGCACGCTTACCTTCTGCTCTAAGAGCAGCAATCTGTTCACGTAATTCACCACGTATCGTTTGTGCTATTTGTTTTCCGTCAATAATCATTCGTTACCTTTTTCTTTGTTCTTTTTCCAAATCTTGAATGTATTCCAAATATCTTTCCATTCGCGTTGCGTGATATACCATGTGTTTTCTCTGCGCGGTGGACGATAAACAGGACGTGTCTCTATTTGCACTTTACGTTTGAGTGAATCAAGATTATAGGCTTGAGTCAAGCTATCGGAATAGAGAAGCGCGTCTTGTTCCTCCGCTTTGTGAATACGCAGTTCGTCCACTGCCATCTCCGTTGCCGGATCATCATTCGGCATGGCTTTTATCTCTTCTACGACAAAGCGCACAAGGAAGAACAATCCGATGAGAATCCCCATGACGAGCACTACAACCATCCCGTAATAGGCCTGCTTGTCCCGCATACGCAACGCTCCTCCAAGGCCTCTGTTGCGTTCATTCGGACCTATGTGATGATGGTGATGACGCTTCTTGTGTTTTGCTTCATCCCAGCCAGGTTGATATGTGTGCTCTTCCGCCATTAATGTCTGCGTCCGCTCATCTGTTGCACTTTGCGCATCATCTTTGATGTCTGCTCGAATTGTTTGAGAAAACGATTGAGCGCTACGATATCTACACCCGCCCCTTTTGCGATGCGGTTCTTGCGACTTCCGTTAAGCAGGCTCGGGTTAGCACGCTCCGCCGGCGTCATGGAATTAATCATCGCTTCAATGGGTTTGAAGGCATCGTCACTCACCTCTACGCCTTTCAACGCTTTGTCCATACCCGGAATCATACCCATCAGATCCTTCATAGACCCCATCTTCTTGATTTGGTTTAATTGTCCGATGAAATCGTTGAAATCGAATTGGTTCTTAGCAATTTTCTTTGATATACGCCGAGCTTCGGCTTCATCATATTGCTCTTGTGCGCGTTCTACAAGAGAAACAACGTCACCCATACCAAGAATTCTATCGGCCATACGAGAGGGATGGAACACATCAAGCGCCTCCATCTTCTCGCCGGTTCCGATAAACTTTATCGGTTTGTTTACGACCGATCGGATACTCAGTGCTGCACCACCGCGTGCATCACCGTCTAATTTCGTGAGAACTACACCATCAAAATCCAGACGGTCGTTAAACTCCTTAGCGGTGTTCACTGCGTCTTGACCTGTCATGGCATCTACGACGAACAAGGTTTCAGACGGCTGGATAGCCTCTTTGATAGCCGCTATCTCTGTCATCATCTGTTCGTCCACTGCCAAACGGCCAGCTGTATCTACAATCACTACGTCATAGCCGAATTTCCTGGCCTCAGTAATTGCGTCTTGCGCTTTCTTAACAGGGTTGGATTCGCTTTCTCCCGTGTATACTTTTGCGTTTATTTGCTCTCCGAGTACGCGAAGTTGCTCTATAGCAGCCGGACGATAGACGTCGCATGCCACGAGCATTACTTTTTTATTTTTCTTTGTTTGTAAATAATTCGCCAGCTTGGACGCAAAAGTAGTTTTACCACTACCTTGTAGACCCGCCATGAGGATGACCGCAGGCGAGCCTTTCAAGTTAATCTCTTGGGTTTCGCCACCCATCAACTCCGCCAACTCGTCATGGGTAATCTTCACCATCAACTGTCCCGGACGAACGGCCGTAATGACATTTTGACCGAGGGCTTTCTCCTTGACCTGATCAGTGAACTGCTTTGCTGTTTTGTAGTTCACATCGGCCTCCAACAGGGCTTTGCGGATATCTTTGACGGTCTCCGCGATATTAATCTCGGTGATACGTCCTTCGCCTTTGAGAATTTTAAATGAGCGTTCTAATCTTTCTGATAAATTATCGAACATATATATATAATAGAGTGTTTAAATTTACGGGTTAGAAATTATGATTTAGCCATATAATCTAAAATCGGCCACAAAAGTAGTAAAAAAAAATCAAATATGCAAATAAATTTGCACAATTCAAAAAAAAGTAGTACTTTTGTAGCCGATTTTGAAAAATGCGGTGTTAGCACATCGGTAGTGCATCGGCTTCCCAAGCCGAGGAGGCGGGTTCGATTCCCGTACACCGCTCCAAGCAGGCCGGTCTATCGCGCCGAAAGGTGAGGAAAGTCCGGGCAGCACAGAGCACCGCAGCGGTTAATGGCCGTCAGGCAGAAATGTTTGGTCACTGCTACAGAGACGAGTCGCCTTCGGGCGGGTGAAACGAGCACACTGCGGGCTGCAATTCCATGTAAACCGATGTTTGAGCGTTGCTCGCGCGAGTCGGAGGGTAGGAAGCGAGAGAAGCCCGTGGTAACACGTGACTCGAGATTAATGATAGACACCCGCAAGGGTACAGAACCCGGCTTACAGGCCTGCTTCCCTTTCTAGGGATTTCAAAAAAGACTCTTGGATAACAACCATGAAGAAAATTTCCCAAATATCCGGATTTGTGCGCTACGACATGTGGCGGAGGACATCTACGGAGATAGATAGCTGGTACAAACGTCTGGGATACATGGTAATACGTACTATCGCGTTAGTAGTACGCGGTTTCACAAGCAAAAATCTCAACGATCAAGCCAAAGCTCTCACCTACTCTCTTATTTTCGCTGTTGTACCTATTTTAGCTATGGTCGTAGCTGTAGCCAAGGGGTTTGGCGTCGCCGATGTAATTGAGCAACAACTCAATGCATCGTTTCTCGGCGGGACAAATATGGTACCCACTATCATGGCAATGGTGGATCGCTATTTAGAGACTGCACAAGGCGGCTTATTTATTGGAATAGGAATTATAATACTCTTGTGGGCCATTTATTCTTTCTTTCAATCCGTAGAAACGGCCTTCAATCGTATATGGAATGTGAAAAAGTCGCGTTCTATACTTCGTCAAGTGACCACCTATATTGCTATCGTGGTCTTAATTCCTGTGCTAATCGTTTGTTCGGCGGGTTTGAATATTTTTGTTCATTCAGCAGTAGAGAATGCCGTTCATCTCGAAGCATTACATGAATCTTTGCATACGAGCGGAGTAAAATTTCTGCAGTTTATAATCTGCTGGCTGCTATTCACCATCATGTACGTAGCCATTCCAAACACAAAAGTGCGTTTTCTGCCGGCTGTTATACCCGGTGTTTTGATGGGTACGTTGTTCCAATTACTCCAGATGTTATCCGTCTATCTGATAGCGCTCCTTGGTCGCACAAGTATTGTATATGGAGCGTTCGCATCTATCCCGATTCTTATGACCTGGTTGCAATGGACGAGTCTGCTTATTCTGATTGGTGCGGAGATGAGTTACGCCATCCAGAACAACGAAGAGTTTGAGTACGAACAGGACTTGAATGTGATGTCCCGCCGCTACAAAGACTTCATCATGTTATACCTTTTATCTACAATAATTAGGCGTTTTGAGAACGACGAAGAACCCCTAACAGCACATCAACTTGCTATTCGCGATCATTTACCCATTCGTGTAGTCAATCAGTTGTTGGGCAGAATGGTAGAGACAGGCTTGGTAAGAGAGGTTTATCATGAGGAAGAAGAGAAGAGTTATCAGCCTGCACTTGATACCCACAAGATTAGTATAGGGATGGTACTCGACCGTATTGATGCTCAAGGTGCAGAAGAATTTCTCACCTCACCTACCCCGGAGATGCAAGCTTTCTGGGAAAGGTATGTCGAAGTGAAAAAAAAGCATACTACGTTGAATGATATTTTAATAACTGATATATGAAAAAACACCATTTTGTATTCGCCGCCGTGCTGATGATGAGTCAGTTCGTTCTTGCGGCTCCGAAGATTCAACAAGTAGAACCTCTTAGTTGGTGGACGAACATGAATATGCCGCTCACTGTGATGTTCCATGGCCAGGATTTGCAGGACGCCCAAGTGAGCGTTCAGCAGATTGTTAACGGCAAAGTAATGCGTGGAGAGTGTTTAGGCCTCGTTCCTCGCGGACAACACAACGCGGAGAGTCCGAATTACCTGTTCGTGGACTTTGGTGTATTCCACCCCGGTACCTATCGCATTACCCTCAAGAAAGGCAAAAAGAAAGCGATGTATGACTATGTCATAAACGAACGTAAGGCTGGTAGCCGTGAGCGCAAGAGTTTCGACGCTTCGGATGTCGTTTACCTGATTATGAGTGACCGTTTTGTGGATGGCGACGAGAGTAATAACAGCACTCCGAATACCAAAGAGAAAGCAAACAAGGCGGATGTGAATGGTCGTTGGGGCGGTGACATACAAGGAATCATCAATTCGTTTGACCATATTGTCAAATTAGGTTGTACAGCTATCTGGCCGACTCCAATGCTTGGCGACGATGAGGCAGCATGGAGTTATCACGGCTATGCGTGCTCGGACTATTATCACATCGATCCGCGTTATGGAAGCAATACTTTATACGCGCAGATGGTACAACAAGCTCACGCAAAGGGATTGAAGATCCTCATGGATATGGTTCCGAACCATTGCGGTGCGGCGCACTGGTGGATGAGCGACCTTCCTTACCATAATTGGATCAATCAGTTTGACCAGTTCACCAACACCAATAACTGCTTCACCGCCAACTATGACATCAATGCCTCGGAGTATGACCGTCAGCTTTCTAACCGCGGTTGGTTCGATCATCCGATGCCGGATATGAATCTTGAAAACCCTGACCTGCTGAAATACTTCCAACAATGGGCCATCTGGTGGGTAGAGTTTGCTGACTTAGACGGTTTGCGCGTAGATACGTACCCGTATATTGAGAAGATTCCCGCCAGCCAATGGCTCAAGGCTATTCGCGATGAATATCCGAATATCAATATAGTCGGTGAGTGCTGGACTCGTCCTGCGCCCGCAGTCGCCTACTGGCAGAGCGGCGCGAAGAACTTCGACGGTTTCGATTCGAACCTGCCTACTGTGATGGACTTCCCCGTAGAAGAGGCTATCCGTCAAGCACTTGAGAACGATGGCAGCGGATGGGGTAATGGCTTGACACGCGTTTACGATGCCATGACGATGGATTACATGTACGCCGACGTGAATAAGTTGTTGACCTTCCTCGGCAACCATGACATGGCGCGCATCACCGATATCGTCAAGGATAAAGACCCTCGCCGTGTGAAGTTGGCGAACGTGCTTTTGGCAACCATGCGTGGCATTCCGCAGTTATTGTACGGCGATGAATACGCGTTGACAGCTAAGGGCGATCCGAATAACCACTCCCTACTCCGCGTTCCACTGCCGCAGGGCGACGAGGTAACACCGGCCATGAAAGATATGTACGACTTCCAGAGCAAACTTTATACCTGGCGTAAGAATGAACCCGTGCTGCATTTCGGTCGTACAATGCATTTCCTTGCGCGCAATAACACCTACGCGTTCTTCCGTTATAATGACAAGGAGGCAGTGTTCGTATTTGCCAATGCAGCGGAACAACCGCGTACTATTCCGACGGAGACCTATGCCGAGATCCTTGGAAAATATAATGCCAAAGGTATTAACCCGCTGACAGGCGAAACGGTTGACCTCAACCGTACGGATATCGAAGTGCCTGCATTGGCTACACTGATTGTTAAGCTGAAGAAATAACGAGTTAACGAATGAAGGAATTAACGAGTGAAGGAATAGCAAAAGTGTGCCCACGATGCGGGGCACATTTTGTTTGCCATCATAAAAATCCTGCTATCTGTCAGTGTGCAGGGATTAACTTAAATGAAAATGCGCGCGCTTATCTGCGCACGCATTATACGGATTGTCTATGTAGGGCTTGCCTACTTGAGGTGGCTCGCGAAATGCAATAGACTATCGGGGGCGTTATTCAGGATATGAATAACGTCCTCGAGCATTTCTTCGGGGTGTACTACCCCACGCTCCCAGAAATTATTTGCTCCGCCAGGCTTGATTTGCTTGCGCCAATTATAGACACGTCCTGACTGATAGGCCTTAAACCACGTGTGTTTCTCGTCCATCTCTGCTAGTTCTGCCATGTTGTTACCGCCAGCACCAACCCATACGTCGGCGTCATGAAAATAACGCAGCGTCTCTTCGATAGTCAACGGAATGGATGTCTCGCGTTCGTCATCAAAGAACGGATAGTCCGCGCCTGCATCCTTGAAGAGATAAGCCAAGTAGTTCTTGCCGGAAGGGACATACCATGTACCACGGAAATTATTACCACTCATAATTTTCGTGGATTTGAGATTTGAGATCTGAGATTTGAGAATTATATATTGTGTTTCCACCTTTTGAAAGATGGAATCGGCTTCGTGCAGTTTGCCGGTAAGGGCGCCGAGGACACGGATCCACTCCGCACGCGCCAAGGGTGAACCTTCCTGCCATTCGTTGATATAGATGGTGCGTACGCCAAGTTTCTCCAAACGAGTGGCCTCCAGATTGTCATACTGACCATAGTTGACGGCTAATAAGGCATCCAATCCCGCTTGGAGCGTTCGCTCAGCACTTGGTTTCATGGAGTCTCCAAGATCAACCTCATCACCTTTGACGGGCGTGTAGATGAGTTCGGGATTGCATACAGCTACCAAGCAATCCATAGCATCCAATGCATAGATAAATCCCACCTGCACGGTACTCATTGTACCGAGTCGATGCAACGGTTCTTGGACACAAATGCGCTGGTAAGGATGGAACACTTCTACCACTACTCCAGTGTCCGTCTCCGTGATTTGAAAGCCCGTGGCATACTTATTTCCTACAGGAATACTACTCTGCTCTACGGACTGTTTGGCACAGCCCGCAAAGCAAAGCAGCAATCCTAATATCGGTAATAAACGTCTCATTAACGCTTAGCGCCAAGGTCGTCGAATGCGAAATAAGCCGGCGTATTTAAATATCCATAAGATGTGCGGCTACCTGTTAGACCGAAAAACAGACCATCAATTTCACCAAGCTTACTAAGATCAACATACGTCCAGTCCTTTACGACCTCAGTATCTTTTGCCAAATAGAAGTCAACCTTTCCGGTAGGCTTATTATTTTTCACTCCGACAATAGTCAATAAGAACCAATCTCCTTGAGCAAAAGGTTTCTCATAGGCATCACCTTTTGTAATAGACTCATACGCATAAATAGAGTTCGTTACATAGAAACCTGGCACTGTAGCAGGTTGTTTCAGTTTGATGGTATCCAATCCATAAAAGTCCAGATTCCATACCACATAGTTTTTACCTGTATGCGCTCCTCCTACAGCAGACTTCCATGCATCATTCCAATCTTTAAAATTAGTATCAGTATGGTTCGATACCACATTGCAGGAATAGTAAGCACTAGACGGCTGTGCATCCTGTTTGAAAATAAAATTGCCGCTCTGGAAAACTCCGGTAGTGTCCAATTTAAATTCGCTATTAACCTCTTTAGGACTAATAGCAGCCTCTTCAAAAGTAGCCACGAATGTGTCTACCGCCTCGTTTTGGTTACAAGCAGCAAAGGTCAGTGCCAGAGCTGCTACGAAAAGAATTTGTTTTTTCATTTTGTTTGTTGTTTTAAATTGTTAATAAATAATGTTAATTATAAGTGTTATTGGCACTATTCTATATGCAAGTCAATAGCTCCGGATATTTCAGTACTAATCTCGCCAGTTGGATCATTAATCTCATCAACCGCGGTGTAAACACGAACGAAATCAATCGTCGGCAGACTAACAGATTGTCCGTATGTATCTACAGCCCACGAGATATCAAACGACGAACCTATTGTATCATTGTTCGGTTTATTATCCACATAGCCGAAATCCAATATCTTCTGAACTGTCTGCCCGCTTATTTTTACCGTCTGTGAGGGCAACTTGGCGCCATAGAGCGTGTATTCGTCCTCTTCCAACCACTGCGGGTAATATGGCTGTTTATGGAAGGGATTTTGAATGGTATCCCCGGAACGCGTATAGGTCTTCTGATACGTATGATTTGTCTGCGGATTATCGTACAGACAGCCTTTAAGTTCATACCATGTATCATCGGGCATTCCATTATTATTTGCGTCACGACTCACCAATACTATTCCGGGTTCAGAACTACCATACTCCGTACTTCCAGTCATATAATAGGCATTCGCGAGTATTTGTATATCGCGGCCTTCTTTATTCTCTACAGGGTGGTCAAAGCCAAATGTAATATAACCACCCCAGCCTCCGAGGCAAACCAATCCACCGGCATTGTTGGCAATTGCTTGCTCACATTTACGGCACATGGTCTCGGCATCATCACCCTCCTCATATTTGGGCAACTCATTGACAAACTGCCCCATACCCGGCAAATATTCATATACATGTGCGAGGTAACGATGAACATCTTCATGTGAGCCGGTATCGGGTGCCAGTGAATATTCTCCCGTCACGCGACAGAGATGTCCCGGAATATCTCCGGTCAGTGCGCGCCAGTGCTCATGGCCATCGTATCCATAGCAATGCAGCACTCCGGAAGAAACGTAGTTCTTCGCATCCGTAATGTAAAGAGCCTCATCTGTCGCTAAAAGACCATATGGATGCTCGTAGTTTTTGATATCTATCGGTTGAGGCTGTTCCGCAAAGTCAATTGTGGAGAACGCGCGTAGTGTATTTGCTTCATTATCAATGACATACGCAGTATTCCCGCAGATGGAGATATTTGAACATGACGTAGTAATACGCTTTAGGATATGGGTAAAGTCTAGGATTACCAGGGAAGGCATAGCATTTACATAGTTTCCTTGGCAGCAAACCCATAGATGTTTCTGTGCATCCACGCGAATGCGTGTCGGGTTCAAACCCACCGGTATCTTTTCTATCTCTGTAAAAGTCGTCAGGTCAATGACCGAAATCGTAGAGTCATAGCGATTGGTGAGGTATCCTCCGGAATTGCAGACAAAGAGTTTGTTATCCACGACACACAGTTCATCGGGTTGATGGCCGACTTTGACTTCCCGTGTAACAGTGAGTGTAGCCGTGTCCACTTCATAGACAGAACCTAACATATCCGGGTCTGCAATCGAACCAACGTACGCGCTGACATACATCTTATCTCCCTTGAATGCCATGTAACGGCAATTAGATATATCAATTTTTGCAATATGTCGTGCTGAGAGGTCCATCACTTCCACTTTATGTGAGCAGTTAATGACGGCATACAAGCGATGACCATATTGCTGAATATCATTGCCGACATCTCCCAGTTCCTTCATCTGTGTTGGGTTCATCGCCCCGTACCAATTGGAGTAGTAATCTCCGGTGTGAAGGTTGATATAGTCCAGTCGGGCCTTGTTCGAGCCCATATTTCCTTCACAGAGTACATACAATCCTCCATTGCGTACTTCATCCGTGACGTGCGTTCCTATCGTAGGATAGACGATTTCGTCACCGCGACAGGAGGCAAGCATTATGCATATGCATAATACAATTTGAAATTTTAATATCTGAAGGCAAGGGTGCATCGTATGTTTTGTTTAGGCATCGGATAGTTCTGAATAACTTCATAATCCTGTCCGAGCATGTTATTGAGTTCAAAATTCGCTTTTAGCCAGAACTGCCGGATATTCCATTCGGCGTACACCGCCAAGTCATGTGTGTACCACGGCAACACTTCGTTATAGACAGTGTTCTCTTGTTGGCAGTACCGCTTGCCGACATATATGAAGGAGTAGTTGAAACCGTAATGGTCTCCGCGCTTGCTCTTCCAGTCCAATCCGCCCACTACACTTCCGCTGTGCCAAGGGATGTAAGGTATCTGATGCCCGTAGTAGGTGTCCTCCGGATTGGTGACATCTATCGCCGTTTGGTAAGTATAGTTCAGCCGTGCACGGAGTGTGAAGTTCAGCGGTAGAAAGAAAGAGAAGTCCGCCTTGGAATCCACACCGTTGATCTTCACTGTTCCGAGATTCAACATCGTCCAACGGAACTGCTGTCCCTTCGGATATGCAATAATCTTATCCGTCACGCGGTTATAGTAATACGACGCACTAAGGTCGATGTGGTAAGTCTTATCTGTTTTGCGGTAAGCCACCTCAACGGAGTGTTGACGCGCTAATTCCGGTCGCAAATTCGCGTTGCCGAGGTCGGTATAATAGAGGTCGTTGAAGGTTGGATAGCGATAACTCTGCTTATAGAAAGCATTGATACTCAGGTCGATAGCCGGATAAGGGCGCAAAGAGAAGAAAATACCCGGGGTGAATTTACATTTGTCATTGGTGATTGATGATTTGTCATTTTGCACAGCAGTCATGAGGACGGATGCCTGTAATCTCAGATATTCCTTGATATTCATGGCTGTAGCGACACTTAACCAATGACTATGCCTGTTGAAATGTTCGGGAACAGCCTCTATGAGCAGGTTTTTTCTGTCGAGAATATTATACTGGTAGTCGTATGCGAGCGAAGCGTCCCACCAATTGAATATCCGCACCTTATTCGCAAAGGAGAAATAGACTTCTTGCTGCAGATATTCGTTGTTAGACGGCAAGAGGCGCTCGTCATAGTTCTTATAATGCGTGTAATCGTTAGCCCACTTCGCCAAAACGCGCGTATTCCATCGATTAAACCACTCATCTTGCCATTCAGCCTGCACAAAATTGTTACGATCCCACAGACGCTCACCATTCCGCCATACATTATTGACGATTGCGCCGGGAATGCCGCGCTCCGACCAATAATTATAGGCATGGATTCGGAAGAATCCGGTGGTACTATAATAGTCATGCAGTCCGCCTTCCACGCGCACGGCATTAATGTCTCCGTTTTGCCGAATGGCTGTGGTATCGTACGCTACTTCCCCCGAAGGCAGTACACGTCTGTAGCGGAAAGGATATCTACCATCCGAATAGACGTACTCGGCATCGAAATTGAGTGCGAGCGTCTCCGTCAGCTTGACATCAAACCCCAGACTCGGATTTGCAAGGGCAAACGAGCCGCAACGCATTTGCGCGCGTACGTGCACGCGTTCCTTATCTTTAAAATAAGGTCTGCGAGTAGTGAGATACACATTTCCTGCCGCCCCGAACTCCCGTGCAGACTGAAATATATCGGATTTTTGGCCGTTATAGAGTTGAATCTGCTCCATGTTATCGAGCGAGAAGCGACCTAAGTCCACTTGTCCGTTTTGCGCATTGCCAAGCTGTACTCCGTTATAATAAACAGCGGTGTGCTGGCTTCCCATAGATCGAACGTTGATGGTTTTAATACCTCCTACTCCGCCATAGTCCTTGAGTTGAACTCCCGAGAAATAGCGCAAGGCATCCGCTACAGAAAGTGCGTTTAGGCGTTTCAGTTCAGCTCCCTTGAGCGTCTGCGGTACAATAACATCTTTCGCTAAAGCACGCGCCGTTACTTCCACTTCCTCTATATGGAATTGGTTATACAACGAATCTAACTCCGCATCGCTGACAGCGAATACAGAGCGTGCACATAGTGCGAAAATCAGTATTAAAAGAATATTTTTGTTCATTGTTCGTCCTACTCCAGGAGGACTTTCAATTGCGCAAAGACGAAGCGATCTGACTTAGGTCCTACGACCATCACAGTTGCCGGTCAGTCCGGGATTCTCACCCGAGTTCTCTTCTATCTTCTTTGCTGTTATTTTTTAGCGGGTTCTGTTGTTAAATCAATTCCCAATTTCTTAAATGTTCTCCAGTCCACTTCCTTCAGCATCACAGTGGAGTGCGCCTGACATCCTTTGAGCAGAGGAAGTGTTTCCAAAGCTTTGCGGCAGTTCTCATCTTGTAGCGAGAGTACCGACAATGCTACTAAGACTTCATCCGTATGCAGACGCGGGTTCTGACCATGCAGATAGCGAATCTTCGTCTGTTGGATTGGTGTAATGATTTCCTCCGGAATGAGTCGTACGGAATGGTCAATACCCGCCAGTTCTTTCATTGCATTAATCAGCAAGGCGGCAGAAGAACCCAATAAATCTCCGGCTTCCGAAGTGATGATTTTTCCATTCGGCAATTCGATAGCGGCTGCATGCGCAAACGCACCATCGTGCAACGCCCCTGTGAGTGCTCGGCGTTCTCGCGCAGCCACCGTTGTGTTCCTATACGCAGTATTGATACCTACCTGTTGTTGTAGCAGGGCCAGTTTCTTAATCTCTGCATCGTTGCATGCTCCGTTCGCCATGTGGCACAAAGCCTGGAAGTAGCGACGGATAATCTCCTGTTTGCTTGCCTCTCGTACGGCATTATCATCGCTGATACAGAATCCTACCATGTTCACACCCATATCGGTTGGTGACTTATAGGGGTTCTTGCCGTAGATGGAGGTAAACAGAGCATCCAGAACGGGATAAATCTCTACATCACGGTTATAGTTCACGGCCGTCTTTCCATATGCCTCCAGATGGAAGGGATCAATCATATTCACGTCTTGTAGGTCAGCAGTCGCAGCCTCGTACGCCACGTTGAGTGGATGTTTGAGTGGTAAATTCCACACAGGGAAAGTCTCGAACTTAGCATAGCCAGCCTCGTGTCCTCGCGCATGTTCACTATAGAGTTGACTCAGACACACCGCCATTTTGCCGCTTCCCGGTCCCGGTGCTGTAACAACTACCAGAGGACGCGTTGTCTCCACAAAGTCATTACGGCCGAATCCTTCTTCCGAAGCAATAAGGTCCACGTTATGCGGATAACCATCAATGATATAATGGTAGTACACACGGATTCCTTTGCGCTCCAAGCGCTGACGATAAGCGTCTGCCGATCGCTGACCAGCATAATGCGTGATAACGACCGATGAGACCATGAAACCGCGTTCCAAAAAGGCCTCACGCAGGCGGAGCACATCTTCATCATAGGTAATACCCAAGTCCTGACGCACCTTATTGCGCTCGATATCCTCTGCAGAGATGACGATGATGATTTCCAACGAGTCTTGCAACTGCATTAACATCTGCAGTTTACTGTCCGGCATGAATCCGGGTAGTACTCTACTCGCATGCAGATCGTCGAACAATTTACCGCCTAACTCCAAGTATAGTTTGTTTCCAAACTGCGCAATTCGTTCACGGATATGCTCCGATTGAATACGGATATATTTATCGTTGTCAAAAGCAGTAGCCATACTTATGCTTTATTATCATTCTCCTTGTTCTGCGCCTCCTCATCATCCTCATCGTGGTGGTAATAGTAATACGAGCGGTAAGCCTTGTCATCCTTCATCAGTTTGCCGTATATCTTACCATACAACTTACCATAACGTTTTGATTTTGCATTATCTCCTCCGTAGCCGTAACCATAACCACCATAGCCACCGTAACCAAAGTGACCGTATCCATAGCCACCGTAGCCACCATAACCATAGCCATAACCGGATCCATAGGAGTGACGTCCTTCAGTCGGGATATCAGAGAGTACCAATTGGATCTTCTCCGGATTATCCACAACGTCCGCTACCTGCTCCAAGGTCTGTTTGCAGAAGGATTTATTGGTCTGCATACAACGGATTACATACAGACAAAGGTCACTATGCTCGATAACAGCATATGCATCCGGTACCAAGCCGATAGGCGAAGTATCGATGATGATGAAGTCATATATTTTACGTGCCTCCTCTATCGTCTTTGCCAATTTATCGGAGTGCACCAATTCTCCCGGGTTCGGCGGAATAGTACCTGCACGAACGAAGTCGAAGCCAAACGGCGTATTACGCACATAGATATCTTCCAGTTCCGCATCACCAATCAGATAGTTCGATGCACCCGGACCATTCTCCAAACCTAATTTCGTATGAATATTCGGTTTACGCAGGTCAAGATCCACGAGCAATGTCTTCTTTCCGGTCATTGCATACAATGCCGCAAGGTTGGTAGAGAGGTAAGTCTTACCATCACCGGACTCGGTAGATGTTACACATATTACCATCTTGTCTTTACGACGTAAAACAAATTCCATGCGCGTTCGGATGGCACGTAACATCTCCGCATAACTGGATCGAGGCGAAGCGCGTACCAACGTCGGGTTCTGGCTCTTTGCATGACGAAGAGTACCTATCAGACGGAAAGATTTGAGTTTGAGAACATCCTTCGGCGAACGGATTTTATTGTTGAGCAACTCGCTGAGAATAATAAGTATCATTGGAATGAGGAAACCAATGACGAGATAGGTAGAAGTGGTCTTCTTCTTTGCCTTGGCATTCATGATAGCCGTAGTACGTGCCTTATCCATGATAGAGTTATCAGGCGTGTTAGATGCCTTTTGAATCTCGGCCTCGGCACGCTTCTGGAGGAAGAAGGTATAGTAGTTATCATCAATGCGGTAGTTACGCTCAATGGCTACCATCTGCAGTTCTTTCTGCGGCAACTGCTTAATTGAACGCTCTACCTCCTGATAGCGATTCGCTAAATCGGCTTTTTCAATCTCCAGCGATGCCCGCATAGAGGTTACGATCTCTTCTATCGCCGTCTTGACATTTTCTATATCCTTGGTGTATTTCGCGTAGTATACGTTTTTCTCCGTCAGTTCTCCTCGCTGAATTCGCAAGTCATTAAGTTGCTGTACCAGACCTACCAACATAGGTTCGTTCACGCCCATGGTTGTCGGTGCAATAACCGCATCTTTTTCAATATTATCATGGATATACTTGATCAAATAGTCGAAATAGGTCTCGCGCAGACGAAGTTCCATTGATTGCTGGTCATAGGCTGCTATGCGGCCCATTAATTGCCCCGCATAAGAATTGACATCCACGAATTTGTTCTCCTGACGGAAATCAGTCATCGCTCCTTCACTCACCTGCAAGGAAGACTGCAGGTTCGTCAACTGCTCGTTAATGAAGCGGATGGAGTTCTCTGCCACCTCATTCTTCTGCTCGAGATTTTGCAATAAGTATATCTTCGCCAACTCGTCGATGAACTCACAGTCCCGTTGCGGTGTCTCGCTGACGAGCGAGAGCGCCAAGACAGTCGATCCTTCCGTTACGAAAGACAGTTGCAGACGACTCATGAATTCGTCTACCAATGACTCATGGCTACGGAAACGGAAATATACTTTTCCGCTGTTCGTCATCAATTCTGTCGGCAGGATTGTTCCATCAAAATACGGACAATGAATCGGTTCTCCATAGTGGGCATCAAGTTCCAAAGGCATATTCTCGTTCGTCGAAGAAATGTGCATTGAACCGTCATGGCTGAAGTTCACCTGATAGAGAATCTCATATGCCCGCGCGTCGAGACGAGTCGTCTCTACGACAATTGGTGTCTGACGATAGAGCTGACGGGTTTTAAAACGGCCCTGCGTGATATATTCGACGTTCATAAATGGTAGTGAATCCACTACTCTACTCATCAGATCGTACGATCCGAGCATAATCATCTGGTTATTCACGTTCTTGTACCCCGCATCCACGCCGAAACCACTCATCAATGCTGACGCCGAACCGCCATATGTTCCGCTTTCCTTGATAACGATTGTACCCTGAGAGTAATACGTTGGTATCCAGCGTCTGTTTTTGAGCATCGAAAGACCTAACGCAATCACGAGAGCAATCACGAACAAATACCAATAATGCAAGAATGTGAACAACCACTCCAGCGGATTGAAGTTCAGTCCATTGTCATCATCATCATTCTGCTGAGGATCTTGCTGATAATACTGCTGATTACCGCCCTGATAGTAATAGGCGTTGTTGCCACCCGGGTTATAGTATCGGTTGTTACCGCCCGGCGTGTAATATTGATTGTTGTTATCCATAGTCTTTTATCTATACAGTAATGCCACATAATTGAGTACCGTTGTCAACAGAGCTACACTGCTTGTAATAAGTCCAAGGAAGCCTGTATAAGTCGGTACTTTATAGAAACTGTCTTTTGTACGTGCCACATAGATGACGTCATTCGGATAGACGTAGTAATATTTCGAATCGATGATAGAATTCGTTCGCATATCAAATTCCAACACCTCGGGCTCTTCGCCATTGTCATGAGGACGTATAATACGTATGTGACGGCGGTCTCCGCTATTCATTACATCACCTGTCATGGCGAGGGCTTGGAAGATGTTCATCTTCTCTTTATATATAAAATAACGGCCAGCACGGGCATCACCCACAACAGAGAAATACTTGTTGTATAGCGCCACCTTGACATCAGCGTCCGGGATTATCTCACGGATGGCAGCCCGGATGGTATCCTGTGCTTCCTGTTCCGTCAGCCCTACTACCTTTATCGGCCTGAGGAATGGCAGATCGATTGTACCGTCCTCATAGACGCGGTAAGAATTGGCATACTGGGAAGCACTGGCACCGCCGTTGCCCGCTGCCATCATCTTTGAGATTGTCTCGTCCAAGGTCACTAAACGATAGATAATCTCATCGTTGACGCGTATTCGGTAGGGCTCGTACGGCACGGAGTCGTACACCGGTAACTTGTTCGCTTTCGTTGGTTCCTGCAAGTAGCCAATCTGCCGATGGCTGTAGCAACTCGATAATAATACGGCGACGAGGCCGAAGAGAACTATTCGTATCGTTTTCATTTGCCACCTCCGTTTCCGTAATATTTGTTTACGTGATTAATACCCGTCTGTACGATTGAATAGATGAATACGCCAAACGAAATTGTAGTAGCTGTCACACCCAACACCGTAGAAGCTGAGTTGATTCCAAAACTATAACCGGGTATCTGACGTATATAGATAATATCATTCGGCTCTATATAATAGAACTCGGAGTTCACAATATCTTTCGAGCGGGCATCAAACGTCTTAATGGTCGTTACGCCTTCTTTCTCACGAACCAATTTAATCTCCTTGCGGCTATTGAACTCTCCAAGATCTCCTACTAATGCCAATGCTTCAAAAATCGTCATCTTCTCTTTGGTAATCATATAGCGTCCGCTTTGTGCGCCAATGACAGAGAAGGAACGGTTCACAATATTCACTTCCACCGATACCGTAGCAAAGCCCGGTATTTCTTCTAGCAGTTTACTCAGTTCTTCTTCCAATTTACGTTTTACCTCACGTGTTGTAAGTCCGCGAACATATATCTTGCCGATTGTCGGGAAATCGATCGTTCCGTCATCCATTACAAGATAAGTGTACAGGTCATACGAACCATACGAGCTACCTCCACTCATCATCATCTGCTGACGCATCTGACTTCCAGAACCACCTGCATTGTACATTTTCGAGACGTTTTCATCCAGCGAATAAACATATACATACAGTCGGTCGCCGATTCGCAACTCGTAATCCTCGAAACTAAGTGTATCCGCATAATGGGGGATATACTTGTCCGGTTCCTGCATATAGTTCACTTTACGCGCTGTCACACAGGACGAGAGCGCAAAGCCTGCTATAGCAAAGAGGAATGCAAATTTCAGTTTCTTATCCATAGTTTCTTTATCCAATTCTTTGTTGTTTGGAGTATCAACTCCCGAAGCCATGCGGCTTTATTATTCGTCCATCGCTGCGGATGGGTAACTATCATGACATGTGCCGGCATCCGATCAGTTTCTATGGCTTGCAGTATTTGAGGTGTCGTATGCCAAGTGAGGCCTTTAGCTGTCCATTGTTCTTGCATGCCTGGTATTTTGTCGCGCACACTCACTTTATAGCCATCCCAGCAACGCCCCGTGTCCGTAAGGTAGAAGATTTGCTCAAAATCTGTGTCCATATACGGTTCACCGATAACTCCTACTGTCCTATAGTCGTATTTGTTCCACAACGCTTTTCCATCCCATTTACTCATCGGAGCGCCATGCATACAAATCGTCTCTACCGCGTAGTACTGCCGGAAATACGCCAGCCATGTCTGAAAGTGACTCCATGCCTCATCTGTATTCCCATTACACAGACTCATATCTTCGTAATGATAACCTATCTCGTGTCCCAAGGCCACGACGGCACGGATGATTTCAGGTTTGTTACTCTCCTTGCCGCAACGGAAATAATAGGTTGCTTTGGCACCAAGAGCATGCTCTATCTGCGCGGTTTTCAAACTATTCTCGGGTTGTGTATCTACGTCGTGCCGCAGGATGGCAAACTTTTCATTCTCCGCTTTTCCTTTTACATAATCAGCATAGCCGATTAATTGATATCCCTTCCGCTGAAGGGTTTCTAACAATTCCCTATATGTATCAAGCGTAAAGTCCCGCATCAGCGTTCTGCCCGCATCGGATTTTCCAAAAAGTCTTTATAGGCAAGACGTATTCCGTCTTCCAGTTCAGTCTTGTAGGTCCAGCCGAGTTTGGTTGCTTTGCTAACATCCAACAGTTTGCGCGGAGTGCCATCCGGACGAGTGCTGTCCCACTCGATTTTCCCTTCGTAGCCGATCACTTTTGCTACGAGCTCCGTTAACTCCTTTATCGTCAACTCTTTGCCTGTGCCGGCATTGACGGTCTCGTTACCCGAGTAGTTGTTCATAAGGAACACACACAGGTTCGCCAAATCATCAACATACAAGAACTCACGCAGCGGAGAGCCTGTTCCCCAACAAGTCACGCTCTTTGCGCCACTCATTTTTGCCTCATGAAAACGACGGATGAGCGCCGGTAGGACGTGACTGTGCTCCGGATGATAGTTATCATTCGGACCATAAAGGTTCGTCGGCATAACGGAAATATAATCCGTTCCATACTGACGGTTCAGAAATTCGCAGTATTTGAGTCCGCTGATTTTCGCGAGTGCATAAGCCTCGTTCGTCTTCTCCAGTTCTCCTGTCAGGAGACAGGACTCTTTCATTGGCTGCGGAGCCATGCGCGGATATATGCAACTTGAACCCAAAAACTCCAGTTTCTTGCAGCCGTTCTTCCATGCCGCATGAATCACATTCATCTCCAGAATCATGTTATCGTACATGAAATCCGCTAACGCATTCTGATTCGCTACTATTCCGCCCACTTTGGCTGCTGCCAGGAACACATACTCCGGCTTCTCTTCCTCAAAGAATTTCTCCACTGCCTCTTGGCGGCACAGATCCAATTCCTTGTGCGTACGGGTGATGATGTTCGTATATCCTTGACGCTGTAACTCTCGCACAATCGCCGAACCCACCATTCCACGATGCCCCGCTACATATATTTTTGAATTCTTCTCCATAAAAGCGTATCCGGTTTTATTCTTATTAAATGCTTATTATGTGCCTATTAAATGCTGGTTTTATGCTGTACACTTTTTATTTTACTATACCTTTTTCGAGATACTCGGCGGCATTGAAGTGTTCACGTGTCACTTTCTGCATGTCGTGTCTTACCATGAGTTCGACGAGTTGCTCAAAACTGGTCTTCTGAGGATTCCAGCCCAGCTCTTTTCTGGCCTTGGCGGGATCACCGAGCAAGTTCACAACGTCCGTCGGACGATAGAAATCAGGGCTCACTGCCACAACGACTTTTCCGGTTTTCACATCTATACCCTTCTCGTCCACTCCTTTTCCTTCCCAACGAAGTTCTATTCCGGCATGGTGGAAAGCAAGCGTAGCAAACTCACGCACGGTGTGTTGTACACCTGTGGCAATCACAAAGTCTTCCGGAGTATCGTGCTGGAGAATGAGCCACATACACTCCACATAATCCTTGGCATAACCCCAATCGCGCAGCGAATCGAGGTTGCCCAGATACAGACAATCTTGCGTTCCATGTGCAATACGTGCGGCAGCCAATGTAATCTTACGGGTTACAAATGTTTCTCCGCGACGCTCGGACTCATGGTTAAATAAAATTCCCGAACAGCAGAACATATCGTACGCCTCACGGTACTCCTTGATAATCCAATACCCATAAAGCTTGGCAACCGCGTACGGACTATAGGGGTGGAAAGGAGTGTTCTCATTCTGCGGCACTTCCTCCACTTTCCCGTACAACTCAGATGTTGAGGCCTGATAAATGCGGCATGTTTTTTCCAAATGGTTCGTGCGAACTGCTTCAAGAACGCGCAACACACCTACAGCGTCCACGTCCGCGGTAAACTCCGGTGCATCGAATGAAACCTGTACATGGCTCTGCGCCGCAAGATTATAAATCTCATCCGGCTGCACTTTGCCTACCAGTTTCACTAATGACATCGAGTCGCTCATATCTGCGTAATGCAAGTGGAAATGCGGTGTTCCCTCCAGATGAGCAATACGCTCACGGAAGTCCACCGAACTACGACGAATAATGCCGTGTACCTCGTAACCTTTCTCCAACAAGAACTCCGACAGATAACTACCGTCCTGCCCTGTAACACCTGTTATTAATGCTGTTTTCTGCTTCATATGCGTTTACCTTTATTCCGAATGGCTAACCGGATGTCGAGTCTCTCGCCCAAATTAGCGTGCAAAAGTACAAAAATTAATTGATTTATACAAATAAAATTAACATAATTTTATGCAACCACCTATTATTTTGTATTTTTTTGTTATTTTTCTTGTGCATATAAGATAGTTTTTGTATCTTTGCCGCAAATTTGGTTTTAACAACAAACAAAAACAATCTCTATTTATTAACTAAAAAGTTTTTCTTATGAAAAAGATTTTTGCTCTTTGTGTAGTTGCTCTTGCGGCGCTGAGTGTTTCTGCAGCCGCACCGTACAAAAACAGTATTGGTATCGTAGCCGGTTCCGGTATTGGTTTACAGTACAAAGCAATGGTAACAGAACATTTCACAATCATTGAGGAATTCGGTTATTTGGGAAGTTATTGCGCAGCGGGTGCTAACGGTTTTCGTGTAGCCACTTTTGGTGCGACCAATGACCTTGTACTGGCTTATCAGGCAAAAGCTGCTGAGGGTCAAGGCATCGGACTCGACTGGTTTATTGGTGGGCAGGTAAAAGCCGGCTACATTGATTTTGGCGGTGCCGCAGGTGGTCAGATTGGCTTTGGTGCTGCAGCCGGTATTGATGCCAAAATGAAAAATGCACCTATTGCTTTCTCATTTGACTTCCGTCCGGGTTACGGCTGTATTCTTTGGGGCGGTGGAGGAAACGTAGCGGCAGCGCACGCTTTCGACTGGACCATCAACCTTGGTGTTCGCTACGCTTTCTAAGTGAAGCATACTAATTCAATTAGTATTCCTGAAGGGTGCACAACAGTGCTGTTACATGCCTGTTGTGCACCTTGTTCCAGCGCCATCGTAGAATGGCTGCTGGCACATGATATCACGCCCGTCATCTACTATTTCAATCCGAACATCTACCCTTTCGAGGAATATGAGATCCGCAAGAACGAATCCAAACGTCACGCGGAGTCCTTAGGAATAAAATGGATTGACGATGACTGGTGCCACAATCAATGGCTCTGTGCAGTAAAGGGTTTGGAGCATGAACCAGAACGTGGAAAGCGTTGCGAGGAATGTTTTTATTATCGACTTCTGGCCACTGCGAAGAAAGCACGAGAACTCGACATTCCGGTCTTCGCCACTACTCTCGCCTCTTCAAGATGGAAAAATCTCGAGCAGATAAATGCCGCCGGTCGGAAAGCCGCAGAGATGGTGAATAACACCCCGCATGGCGGGCTGGGGGGAAATCCTATTGCCTTTTGGGCACAGAACTGGAGAAAAGACGGGCTTCAAGACCGTCGGAATGCTTTGCTGAAAGAATACGGGTTTTACAACCAGAAGTATTGCGGCTGCGAGTTTAGTCTTCAGGCTTCTCTAAATCATACCGAAAACCTACATACACTTTCCAACCCATTGTAGGTCCGCAGACCATCGAGGCATCGAAATTCGGACCAAAAGGTTCTTCCCATCCTATAATCGGATTATCCTGTCGGAAATTCGTCATATTCTCCGCGCCTAAGTAAATACTGCAGGTACGGAAATACTTCGTGATCTGCGCCATTAACTGCGGGTACCACGTGAAGGGCTGTTCAAAGCCGTCCGGCATGCGTCCCACACCGTTAAACTGCGCTGTGACATCAAACTGCCACTTCTTCAAAGGTGTCTGATAACTGGTGGTAACAACGCCTTTGAAGCGGTTGGAAAGCGCTTTGGGGCGCAAACGCGCAACGCCATTCTCATCTATGGTAGTTTGCCGAGCGTCCGTATAACGGAAAGCGGCAGTCCATGTCCAGCCTCGCAGCACTTCAACGGATGCCTCTATCTGTGCGCAGTGCGCAAAAGATTGAGCACCCGGATAATCCGTCTGGTTATAGATATACACGGCATGTTTATCCTGATCCAGATCCACGATAAGAGAGTTCAGAAAATGTGTGTAATAATACTCGGCGGAGAGTTGTAGTTCTTTACTGCCTAACGGAATATAGAAAGTGGTTGAAATACCGGCATTGACAGCGCGTTCTTGTTTTATATCATTCGCAAGATGCAGTTCCCTACTCGACGGCAACATAAACGCATTGTCGGAGATAGCATTCGGACTACGATATCCCATTCCCACACTTCCGCGTAGCGTCCACCATGCAAAGGGCGTGTATCGGATATTCATTCGAGGAGTCGCAAAGAAGCCGTAACGTGTGGAATAGTCGGCGCGCACACCGGCAACCAATGACAGCATTTCCGCGTATTTATAGCTGTATTCGGCAAAGATTCCGGGCACCACTTCGGAGCGATTGAGAGGGTTAGCCAACACACTGAGTGTCTCCTCGTATCGGTCGTAATTGAGACTCAAACCCGCACTCAGACGATGATCGTTATCAATGAGACCGCCACCTTCGAAATTCCCTTGATAGATAGCATTGGCATAGACATTCAGTTGGTTCGCATCCCATGTTCTGGCGCCATATGTGTTATTGAGGTTATGGTAACTGACAGAAGTGATGAGTGCGACGGATGAACCGCTCTCTTCATCAAACACGTAGCCGTTCTTAAAGAAACCTTCCACACGCCATGTATTGAGGTTGATTAAGTACGGGTTCGCCAATGCCGGTTGGTGATGTACGTTCTGTCCTCCGCGACGACGGTCGTAGAGCCCGCGCACAAAGGCTTGGAACGTATATTCGCCCTGTCTGTAAAACCAGCGGTTGGCAAGGTTCACATTCTGTATTTTCGGCATGTCGGCAAAAGAATCATGGTTGCCGTCCATCGCCATATAACTGCCGCCGTAGTGCGCCAAAATACCCGTGTATAGTGAGCGGTGATGGCAATGTTCGCCTTCTTCGTGATGGTGCTCGTGTTCATGCGCCTCCTCATCTCCCAAAGGAATCTGCCAGCCGCCCATAATATTGGCCTCTCCCATGATTTCGGAATTGAACATGAGATTTACGGACAATGGGTTTTGAAGTTGCGGTTTAAGCAGTTCCACGTTTATCTGTCCTGAGGTCGCTTCGTAGCCATTGATGACAGACGAGGTACCTTTGCTGACCTGAATACTGCTCATCCATGGTCCCGGGATATACTCCAGGCCAAAGGTCTGCGCCAAGCCGCGCACGGCAGGTGTATTCTCTTGGATTAACTGCACGTATGTACCGCTCAGTCCCAGCAGACGGATCTGTTTGGCGCCCGTAGCTGCATCGGAATAGGCAACATCCACCGAAGCACTTGTCTCAAAAGCCTCACTGAGGTTACAACACGCCGCACGGCATAGTTCTTCTGTTCCGATGGTCTGCGTGTCGAACGCGGATGTACGGCTCTTGATTACTCCCATCTTGCGTTCGGTAATAGTCACCTCGTCCAATACGGTCTCGTCGATCAGCACGATAGTCAACGGCTGACGATTCAGTACAACAGTGGTATCATTATGACATCCGACAAACGATGCCACCAGACGATTGGTGCTTTTGACGGGCATAATAGTGAATTCGCCGTCTATGCCGGTTGCCACGCCTTTGGTGGTTCCTGCCCAATAGATGTTGGCTCCAATCATCGGATAGCCGCTTTCATCCAATACAACACCGCTTATTTGCGCGTACATGGGCACGCACAAGCACACTACAAATAGGTATAAAAACAGACGTTTCGACATAAGTTTTCAAAATTCGCTGCAAAATTACTGCTTTTGTACGAATCGTACAATCCCCAATAATAGGGATTTATTTCGTTACGCGATCTACTGCCCGCAAAATGGGTTCAATAGTCGGTGCTTCTCCAACGGCTTGAATGAGCCATTCTTTCGGTGTCAGCCGGCCGAGACGGTAAATACGCATGTATTCCAGCGCAAAATCTTTCTGCGACTCACATTTTGCCAGATGTTCCTCCAACTGATATTGGACGATATGACCGAGGGGATAATTCGGCAGATACATAGGAGCATTCACCATGTGACTATAAACTGCCAAAAGAATGCAATCATGTTCGCCGAGAATAGGTTCATAATACGCATTCCAGACATCTTTGGCTATTTGCATCGTTGCTTCGCACAGTTCCTTTGCCGTCGCCTTCGGATGAGCGTAGATCCAACGCCACATACGCATATCGACAAGGCTTACGCCCATGATTTCGTACATTGACCAAAACTGATCCAAGACTTCGTCTTTCTTCTCGGATCCGCCAATCGCTAACCGCTTAATCCCTTCCGTTTGAGGCAGCAATTGAAGATCGCGTTGCTGCCATAGGAAAGCTGATGCCTCCGTGTACGCTGTATTCGGCACACCGGAAAGCATATAATAGTCGATATAATACATGTCCAGAACCTGTTCCACACAATGTCCGAACTCATGTACGGCGATATTATACCCCTTGTAATCCATGCCGGCTGCAGGGATACGGGTACGCAGTCGGGCATCCTCTTTGCGCCCTAAACAAGGCCACGCATGTCCCGAACCGCGTGCAGGTTCTACTACAATACGATGAGCTATATTACGGGCATCTTCGCTATAGAAGCCCATCTGGGTAAGCAATCTCCACATGTCAGCCGCAAAGGCGTTGGCGTCCGGATAGAGTTTGCGCGTCTCTGCAGACAGTGCATCTTCATCCAAGGCTGCGCGGGATTTGAAACCATCATACCAGATATCATACGGACGGAGTTCCCTACCCAATCGTTCGCGGATGACTGCGGCCACCTGGGCTACTTGAGGAGAACCCACCAACGCGCGGAACAGACTGTCTAATTCTTCGGCAGGAATCTCCACCCCTTCTTCGAAGTTACGGATAATACCCGTAGGCGCCGTAGGGCAATATGGGTCTTCCGCAAAATAGGACTGTGCAATCTCCAATATCCGTTCATAACGCGTATAGGGTTCAGCCGGCTGGTCATCGACCACGGAAGGTTTCCAGACATAATCCTTGCCGTTGACGGCTGCCTGCGGAATGGTCTGATCAACAATGCGTTGCATCACACGGTAGATCATTTCCTGTTTCTCTTGTCCGCCCTCAGTGCCGTAAAGCGCTTTGAGTTCGTCTCGCAGGTTCCAGTGACTCAGCAAAATCTTGTCTTCCGGCCATAACGCACGGTCGTCCTCTGTACGCAGGTTCCCCATGTAGATATTGTAGTCGGCAATGTAGTTCTCCGCATTAGCGAGCGATTGAGCCATGCGTGTGTTGACCGATGCCGGAATACGGGTCGTGAACACGTCACCCATACGGGCGAACGCCCACTCCTGACGAGTCCAGTTCTTGCCCAATGTATTCTTCTCTTCCAGCGTATAATGAGGGAAATTCAGGATGGTGACAAATGCAAGTTTGTTCGCGAACATATCGTCCGAGAAATGCGCCAAGGGGCTGTAACCCGATAATATCCAATCCGGTGTCTGCGGTTCGGCAGCATTCGTCAGTTGGGTCGGACGAAGCAGTTCCACCGTCAGCAGGTCTGCCGACTGATAGATGTTCTCAAATGCCTTACTTAACGACTCAAAGAGCGCCAAACGTTCACTATCGGTTTTACAAGTGTTGTCCGCAATAAACTGCTCCAACTCTTCTTGTGTACCGTCTGTAGGCGTCCAAAGGGCGCGCACTTGTTGTTCTCCACGCGAGTATTCCATCGTTTCTGTCTTTTTCGATGTGCATGACGTCAAGCCTAAGATGGCTGCAAACGCCATGTAAAACATTGTTTTCTGTTTCATAATGACCAATTTTGCGGCGCAAAATTACATTTTTTTTTGGACATGTGCAAATTTATTTTTTTAAAATCACGGGATATATACATAGTATATATAAGGTAGTGCGGGATACGATATTAACTGCTTGCAGTAAGGGTATTGAAAGGCAAATAGGTATCAACTGCAAAATAAAAGAAAATTTCAAATAATTTGCGTATATCATATATTTTTACTATTTTTGCAGCGAATTATGAAAAAAGGTAAGATATCGGAATTCTTTGCGGTGGTACGCAAGCTGTTGGAGAAACTGCGCACATTGATTCGTGTTCGGTTTTCAGAGTTCCGTACCCATCAAACGGCTGAGTACGGTGAAGTGGAAGCAAACAGCAAGCGCATCACTATGGAGAGCGTGACATCGAATTTTCTTGAAGTGTGGGGTTTCGGCAACAAGAATATCTTTGTGACCATAGGGCACCTGTTTTGGCGTCCCGGATACATGATGCGGGACTATTTAGAAGGGCGCCGGGGACGATTGATGCAACCTGTTATGATGTTAGTAGTGCTAACCTTGGGCCTGATGCTGTTGGGGAAAATACTACCTGTGGAGATTATGCCCCGCGAATCAGCAACCTTGCATTTCTCGGAAGCGCGCGCTCAGTTAGACAGTACGAATCCCAATGATGCTGAAACACTTCAACTCTTAAATGCCGTAGAGCAGTTCTCTATATTTATGGAGAACATACATCGATGGGAAGAAGAACATCCGGATTTCGGGCTGCTCTTTAAGTTTTCGATTACTATGTTGCTCATGTGGTTGCTGTTTCGCAAAGCCAAAGAAAAAACCTATAATTTCGCAGAAATCATGACTGTTGTATGCTATGCGATATGCCAGTTACAGGTGATTTCCATTGTATGGTTACTCTGCACGGCGTGGTGGCATCCACAGATAAGTTTTAATCCCTTTATTTTCCCGTTCTACATCGCTCACATTGTATTCTTTATCGACTTCCAACAGCTCTTTCAACGCCGTTGGTGGTCAACTTTATGGCGTACAATCGTGGCGTTAATCTTTGTTTTCTGATATGAGAAAGAGTCTGCTGTTAATAGTTCTATGCATTGCCCTTTCGAGTTGGGCAATCCCGCATTACGAGTTAGCGTACAAGTTGACCGGTAACGGTGCCATGATGATGCCAGACGGGAAGGTTGATCAGTTTATACAGCGGCCCGTTTTCGGCGGATCCTTTGCTGTAGAGTTTCTGCCGACAGGAAGATGGCATTGCTTGCAGCAATGGAACAATGCATCGATAGGTGTGGGAGTCAGTTACTTGAACTTAGGTAATGATGCGTTCTTAGGTTCCGCAATCGCGGCGTACGGTTACATGAACCAGCCGTTTTACAATGGCAAACACTTCCGCATAGGTGCTCGTCCGACGGTAGGTTTAGCGGCAGTGACCAAGACTTATCGTAACACGCTGCCGGAAGGGATACCTCCCTACTCTCAAGCCCGTGGAGGGGACGGAAAGTTAATTGCTAACTGGTCTATCGGTTCCATTTTAAATGCCTATTTAGCGATGGACTTATACATGGATTTCCCCATCAAAGACGGCTGGGAGATCACACTCGCCGGCGGATGGCATCATATTAGCAACGGAAGTGTGATGCACCCGAATGCAGGCTATAACATGTTCGGAGGCGAATTGGGCGTACGGTATCATCCGACGAGTCCGAATGATCAGAGTACGCTGAATAATCCGAAGCGTATGACGACCAAGGAACTGCACGAAGAAGTAGAGAAACCGTGGGCCGTGGAGATCAGTGCAACAGGAGGAATGAAGCAGAACTACTATAAGGATAATATCAATGGCATGTTGTTCTATGGCGTGGCAACACTGAAGGCCGCGGCATACTGGGTGCCAGTGAGCATCTTTCGTCTCGGCGCAGGTGTAGATGCATTCTACGATGGTTACTACAGCGCAGTTAACGACGAGTATGCGTCAGAAAACCCGGGTGCTCCTGTGACCTATTTTGGAAAGACGTATCTGCGAACGAGTGACGTGAAGAACTGTTTCCGCGTTGGTATTAGTATTCAACCGGAGTTCATTATCGGTCATCTGACAGCCGGTATTCATGTAGGCTTCTACGTCTTCGACCCCATCAAAAACTTGGAATACAAGGAGGACATTATTACCAAACGCGGTGGCGAGCCATACGACTTAGGGATATTTTATCCATATGACTTCTCTGAAGCCAGTAATAAGAAAGACGGGTGGTGCTACATGCAGTTCGTGCTGAAGTACCACGTATTAGACAATTTGTTCGTACAATTAGGTCTCAAGACTCACGGCGTACGTGCCGAGTTTATTGATGCAGGAATAGGTGTAGCCTTCTAAACTTTTAGAAGTTGGTCTTCAATTAGATAGACTTGTTCAAGGGGCACTCCGTGATCCACGAGCGCTTTTCTGTCGGGTCTGAAGAGATTATAGAAATCCTTTGATGATTTGCATAACAGCCGCGCCTGGCGGTAGTTTTCAAAAGCCATGACGCGGTCACCTTGCAGCAGCATACAATGGCCATAGTTGATATAATCCTGCGGTGCATTGGCTCCTTTGCGCAAGTGCTCCAAAAGCCATCGAGAAGCCAATTCGATATTATCCCACACCATATCCATACGTCCAACTGTCAAGTATGTCAGCGCCATTCGGTTTTGGCGTTCATACCCCTCTCCTACCACAACATTATAGACCCATGTATCAGGTAAAATATCAATAATGCTGCGCATATATTCCTTTTCGGTATTGGTGATGATGGATTGAATACCATTCAGACTGGAGTCTTCACCTGTTGCCTCCAGAAGAGATTGCAGTTCCTGCGGTACATCTTCAGGTCTCAACTCTTTGACAGTCAGATTTTTAAGCCATTCATCGTTCGTGGCCAACACCAATGAACATAAGGTCTGAAAGGCCTGCTCGCCATCGTCATTCATCTCTGCAACAGCATTCGCGAATGCATTTTGGATATCGGGAAAGTAGTCTATTCGTATATCATAGTGTGCCAATAAAAGAATGACATTCGACAGGCACTGCTCAGCAATCACATCGGAACCGCTATTGATGCCGTCAATAAGGGTTAGTATGGACTGTTCCGAGAAGCACTGACGAAGTCCGTGAGCAATAGAAGAGACTGCCATAAGTGCCGTTGCGCCACGGCTAGGATCCCGTATGATTTTCGCCAACCACTCCAAGTCCGTTTCCAAAGGATGCACATGATTCGAGAAATAATGCATAACCGACTGCAAGTTATTCTCATTGAAAGAGTGCATGAGGGGCGATACGCCCCGTTGAAGGCGGATATCAGCATAGACAGCATCCACCAAACGATACGTATTACCTGTGAGGTGGTCCAATTCTTTGTCCAGGCCTTCATCATTGGCACTGACCCAACGGCTGAAGAGATCTGTGTAGTTTTGCTGAATATCCAGATATGCTTTCTCAAAGGGATTCGTTTCCCCTAACTCGTTAAGCCAGGTACGCACCACGGTCAACGCATGTCCAATCATGCGTTCCCCGAGCGAGCGCTCTATCGTCACTATTTGCTCTTCAAGCGTTTGAGCCACCTAAAATTTACTATTTAGTCATTAATTGTTTAGCCCTTTATAACTCCTCTTTAATGAGATAATCATTGCGACTCGGAGAATTGCGGATAATCAGTTCTGCTAAGAAACCGGCGAGGAAGAGCATACAACCGAGAATCATCATGAGGATAGCTATGTGGAAATAAGGATTTACACCCACCAGCATAGCAGGCACATGATTTGACAATGCATAGAGTTTCATTCCCCCAACAACAATTGTAGCAACGAAACCGACAAAGAACATCAAACTACCAACGAGTCCGAAGAAATGCATAGGTTGTTTGCCGAATTTATTGAGGAACCACAAAGTCATAAGGTCCAGATAACCGTTTACAAAACGATTGATGCCGAATTTCGAGGTTCCGAATTCGCGTTTACGATGCTGAACCACTTTTTCCCCAATTTTGGTAAATCCGGCATTTTTCGCCAAGTATGGGATATACCGATGCATTTCGGAGAAGACCTCAATATTTTTCACAACATCCTTGCGATAAGCTTTCAGTCCGCAATTCATGTCATGGAGTTGAATACCCGTCACGCGACGGGCTGTAGCATTGAAGAGTTTGGACGGCAGATTCTTGGTGAGTGCATTGTCATAACGTTTCTGCTTCCATCCGCTGACAAGGTCAAACCCTTCCTCTGTAATCATACGATAGAGTTCCGGTATTTCATCCGGCGAATCCTGCAGATCGGCATCCATAGTGATGACAACATTGCCTTGCGCCGCTTTAAAACCGCAGTACAACGCTGCGGATTTACCGTAGTTACGCCGGAAACAGATACCTCTGATTGAGGCTTTGGAGCCGGACTTTTCGTCTTCGGCCTTCAACTCCTGAATAACCTTCCAGGAATCATCGGTAGAACCATCATTAACGAAGATTACTTCGTATGAGAACTTATTCTCCTTCATCACGCGTGCTATCCACTCATAGAGTTTCGGCAGCGACTCCGCCTCGTTGAACAGAGGCACTATAATTGATATATCCATAAAGTCATTTACCATTTGGGCTGCAAAAGTAGTATTTTTTTTTGAATTGTGCAAATAATTACGAAAAAAAACAAAGAAAATGCGCGCGCACTTGCGTATGTTAAAAAATATTGCTACCTTTGTGCCCGATTTGTAGCGTAAGAATGGCAAATATCTTTTTCGGACATAAGACGCGTGCGTTGTTCCGCGGTCAACGCGAGACATTAGATGCCGAGCATAAGGCTCTTTTAAAATCTAACAGCGGTGCTGTTTGGATTCATGCGGCCTCTGTTGGTGAGTTTGAGCAAGTGCGACCTCTTATTGAGCGTTTGCGCAGAGAGCATCCGGATATAAAAATAGTAGTGACATTTTTCAGCCCTTCGGGCTATGAAGCTCGCAAGAACTATGCGCAGGTGGATGCGGTGGTTTATCTGCCTTTTGCTACGCGGCGCAAAGCAAAGCGTTTTTTGGACGTTCTACAACCCTCTATGGCTCTATTCGTGAAGTACGAGTTCTGGCCTGCTTACCTGCGTGAGTTAAAAAAACGCGACATTCCAACATATAGTATATCTGCGATATTCCGCCCTACCCAACGGTTCTTTCATTGGTACGGCAAGGGAGCTTTGCGTTTGATGCATTGCTTCACGCACATCTTTGTGCAAGACGAGGCTTCGCGCCGCTTGTTAGCGGAGCATGGTGTACATGATTGTTCCGTAGCGGGTGACACCCGTTTCGATCGTGTGAATGAAGTTTTAGTTGCGACACGAGAACATCCGGACGGCCGTCTTTTACCCATCGCGCAGTTCGTAGAGAATGCAGGTCGTGTAGTTGTAGCCGGCAGTACATGGCCGGAAGATGAAGAACTGCTGACACAATGGTGCAATGAGGTGGCTGCGTTTAATGATGCCAAACTTATATTGGTACCGCACGAGATTAATGAAGAGCATCTACATGATATCTTCCAGCGTTTCAAAGGCAGGTTCGTGAAGTATTCAGATATCAGCGCCATGCCATCGAATCTCAGCAGAGTAAACATTTTACGGCGCGCCAAGGTTATGGTGATTGACACAATCGGTCTGTTGTCATCCATCTATCAGTTCGGACATGTCGCCTATGTAGGCGGTGGTTTTGGAGAAGGCATTCACAACACGATTGAAGCTGCTGTCTATGGCGTACCGGTGGTATTCGGTCCCAATTACCATCATTTCCGTGAGGCACAGGGATTGATTGATTCAGGCGCTGCGCGGAGTATCAATAATTACAACGAGTTAGAGTCGGCTTTTGCTACCGCTCTCGATCAATATGAGTCAATCGGCGTCAAGGCTGCGGAGTACGTCCAATCCGAATTAGGCGCCACTGCAAAAATCTATGAAGAATTGTTTAATCATTAGTCGTCTATTCAGATAGTCGTCTAACCAACTATAATAATATGGCACAAAAACCAAGTATACCTAAGGGCACGCGGGATTTCGGACAAGTGGAGATGGCCCGCCGCAATTATATCTTCGACACCATCAAAGGTGTATTTCAGTTGTATGGTTTTCAGCAGATAGAGACTCCGGCAATGGAGAACCTGTCCACGCTGATGGGCAAGTACGGCGAGGAAGGCGACAAACTGCTGTTTCGTATCCAAAACAGCGGCGAGAAAGCCGCTTTAGCACCGGAGAAGGGTTTGCGATATGACCTGACCGTTCCTTTTGCTCGTTATGTGGTACAGCACCGCGAGGAGATCGTTTTCCCCTTCAAGCGCTTCCAAATACAACCCGTTTGGCGTGCGGACAGACCACAGAAAGGACGTTATCGCGAGTTTTACCAGTGCGATGTAGATGTAATCGGCAGTGACAGTCTCGTCGGCGAGTTGGAACTGATACAAATCGTAGAAGAAGTGTACCGCCGTCTGGGCATCCGTGTATGCCTGCATATCAACAACCGCAAGGTGCTTGCCGGCATTGCGGAGGTTATCGGTGCGCCTGACAAGATGATTGATATCACTGTCGCCATCGACAAACTCGACAAGATCGGTGTAGAAGCCGTGAATGCAGAACTGATTGAACGCGGTTTAAATGCAGAGCAAGTAGACAAACTGCAGCCTATTCTCAATCTCTCCGGTTCAACCGCCGACAAACTCAATGCACTACGTTCAATTCTCGCAGCCAGCGAGATAGGCATCCAAGGTATCGAAGAGCTGGATACTCTTTTCGGCCTAATCAAGGCAACAGATGTGCAATTGAATATCGAATTGGATCTATGTCTTGCCCGCGGACTGAATTACTACACGGGAGCCATCTTCGAAGTGAAGGCTCTTGATGCCCAAATCGGTTCTATCACCGGTGGCGGCCGGTATGACAACCTAACAGGAATCTTTGGCTTACCCGATGTATCAGGTGTCGGCATATCCTTTGGCGCCGATCGCATCTATGACGTGCTGACAGAGTTAGATTTATTTCCGAAGGAGCTGCAATCTACCACACAAATTCTATTCGCAGCGTTCGGCACAGACGAGTTGCATTATGCACTGCAATGGGCTAAAGCATTACGAGCTACGGGTAGGACCGTCGAAGTGTATCCGGAACCCACAAAGATGAAGAAGCAGATGAGTTATGCAGACGCAAAACAGATTCCGTTCGTGGCAATAGTAGGCGGCGATGAGATGGCTCAGAACAAAGTGATGCTTAAAAATATGGTTTCCGGCGAACAAGAATTAGTGGATTTCGAGGAACTTGTAAAATTGTTAAATTGTTAAGCTATTATGGCAGATACGAATAGACAATTCGATGAAGTGACAGCAAAGTGTCGCCAAATCTTTATCGACAAGATGAAGGACTATGGTCCTTCGTGGCGTATTTTCCGTTTACATGGCATTACAGACCAATTGTATATCAAGGCTTGTAATATCCGTCAGCGTCAAGAGACGGGTATTAGTTTGGTAGGAGATGACATAGAGGGGAATCTGCGCGCAATCGTAAACTACGGCATCATGGCTATTATCCAAGAGCGTAATGGATATGCAGATGCTACAGACATGAGTAGCGAAGAAGCCACAAAGTTATATGACAAGGTGTTACATGAAGCAAAGGAATTGATGGTGCGCAAGAATCACGATTACGGAGAAGCATGGCGCGAAATGAGCAAAGAAGGTATTGTTGATATGATTCTCGCGAAAATCATCCGTATCAAGAATATATTGTCCAATAACGGCAAAACCATCGCTTCGGAAGGTACCGAAGGCAATTATTTCGACATCATCAACTACGCAATATTTGATTTGATTCATTATGAGAATTAATGCAAAACATATCATTGGCGCAATAAGTCGCACGCTGCTCGCGCTGACCTTCTTGTTCTCGGGATTTGTCAAGGCCGTTGATCCGTTAGGTACCGTCTACAAGATAGAAGACTACCTGAAGGCATTCGGCGGTTTCGCCAACGAACTGCTGCCTTTGGCAGGTGCTGCTGCAGTGTGTCTGATTATTGTGGAATGGCTGTTGGGCGTGTGCATGTTAGCAAATATTCGCACGCGTTGGACGAGTTGGTTAGCTCTTGCCTTCTACCTTGTCATGACGCCCCTTACGCTTTGGATTGCGTTAACCAATCCTATCAGCGACTGCGGTTGTTTTGGTGATGCATTGGTACTGACGAATTGGCAGACTTTCTGGAAGAATATAGTGCTGCTTAGTCTTGTCGTTATCCTATTGGTATGCCGCAAAGCTATTCCACAGACCTTTACGTGGCCGGCAGAGATAATCATTGCCGGTATCGGTTTAGGTGCGTTAATCAATATCATGTGTTACAGTTATAACCACCTGCCTCCTATGGATTTCCGTCCATATAAAATAGGTAATAACATTCCCGAATTGATGGAAATACCAGAGGACGCTGAGCCGGATATCTATGAAACGACCCTGATATACGAGAAAGACGGTGTTCAACAATCCTTTACTCTGGAGAACTACCCGAAAGGAGAGCCAGAGTGGAAATTTGTGGACCAGCAATCCGTACTTATCAAGAAGGGCTATGAAGCTCCTATTCATGACTTTGAAATCCTAACCATGGACTTCGATGATATCACGTATGATGTATTGGAATCCGAAGAACCCATCACGCTTGTAATCATTTATGAGATTAAGAAGATGAATCGCTCGCAAATGGATAAACTACGCTCTATCATTCACGAACGGAGTAAGGTGTATGTACTTACCGGTTCAGGAGAAGACGAAGTTATCGAACTAGCCGAGGAGTTAGGCTGGGACGAAGAGACCACATGGGCAACCTTCTGTTATACTGATCCCGTCACGCTGAAAACCATCGTGCGTGCAAACCCGGGACTGATTGTGGTGCAAAATGGAACAATTATAGAGAAAAAGAATTTTAAACAACTATAGAATATGGCAAGAATTAAAATGGTTGCAGGTAACTGGAAAATGAACAAGAACCTGCAGGAAGGTGTAGCGTTGGCTACCGAGTTGAAAGAAGCAGTAAAGAACCCCTCATGCGCCGTTGTGATCGGCACTCCGTTTATTCACTTGGCTACAGTAGCTGAGTTATTGAAGGGCAGTCCTATTAAAGTAGCAGCTGAGAACTGCGCAGACCACGAGAAGGGTGCGTACACCGGAGAAGTAAGTGCAGAGATGGTAAAATCCACAGGTGCCGAGTACGTAATATTGGGTCACTCGGAGCGCCGTCAGTACTATGCAGAAAGCTATGAGATGCTCGCTGAGAAAGTACGCCTGGCACTTGCAAACGGTCTGAAGGTTATCTTCTGTATCGGTGAGGTAAAAGAGGAGCGTGAGGCAGGCAAGCAAAATGAGGTAGTAAAGGCACAGCTTGAGGGTTCTGTATTCGGACTGAGCGCAGAAGAGTGGAAAAACATCACCTTGGCTTACGAACCCGTTTGGGCTATCGGTACGGGTCTTACGGCCACTCCTGTACAGGCACAGGAGATCCATGCCTTCATCCGCAGCCTCGTAGCAGAGAAATTCGGCAAGCAGGCAGCCGAGGACACGACGATCCTCTACGGCGGAAGCTGCAACGAGAAGAACGCAGCCGAGCTGTTCGCATGCCCGGATATCGACGGCGGTCTGATCGGTGGTGCAGCTCTCGTGGCTGAGAAATTCCTCGCCATCATCGCTGCACGATAAGTTAATCTACTAGTTAACTGGAAAGCAAAAAACTATGGCTCTTGTCAAGACCATAAATAGGAATGGAGAGATTCTCACTCCGCACATCGCGGATGACGTGTTCATGGCGGAGAACGCCACGGTTGTCGGCGATGTGACGGTTGGTGAGGGTTCGAGTCTGTGGTTTAATGCTGTACTGCGCGGGGACGTAAATACGATTGTAGTAGGCAAGCATTGCAATATTCAAGACGGTGCAGTACTCCATACTCTCTATCAGAAATCAACCATTCGTTTGGGAGACTATGTGTCGGTAGGACACAACGTGACGATACATGGTGCGGATGTAGATGACTACGCATTGATTGGTATGGGTGCTACTCTACTCGATGATGCCCATGTGGGCGAAGGAGCGATTGTGGCGGCAGGAGCGCTCGTGCTCAAAGGCACACAGATCGGTCCGCACGAGATATGGGGAGGTGTACCGGCTAAATTCATAAAAAAGGCTGATCCTGCCCAAACCGCAGAAATCAATAAAAAGATTGCAAACAACTATGCGATGTACGCGAGTTGGTACAAAGAGTGACATTGTTACGTTAAATTGATAAATAGTAACCTATGTATAAACGCATTTTATTGAAACTTTCCGGTGAAAGTCTCGCCGGAGCAAACAAACAAGGCATTGATACCCAACACCTTGCCGAGTATGCAGAGCAAATCAAAGCGATAGCTCAGAAAGGTGTACAGATCGGTATTGTCATTGGTGGTGGAAATATCTTCCGCGGTCTGAGTGGAGCCCAACGCGGTTTTGACCGCGTAAAGGGAGACCAAATGGGCATGTTGGCAACCGTGATCAATGCGTTGGCATTAGCATCTGCACTTGAATCCATTGGTCAACCTGTTCGTGTACTAACGTCTATCAGGATGGAGCCGATAGGTGATTTCTACAGTCCTGCGAAAGCCATTCGATTGTTAGAAAAAGGAAACGTGGTCATTCTTGCAGGAGGAACAGGTGCACCCTACTTCACTACAGACACCGGGTCGAGTCTTCGTGCTTTGGAGATTAAAGCAGACATAATGCTGAAGGGTACACGCGTGGATGGTATCTATACTGCCGATCCAGAAAAAGACCAGACAGCAACGAAGTTCAATGAGATCACGTATGACGAAGTCATCCGTCGCGGACTAAAAGTGATGGACCTTACGGCAACCGCCATGGCGAAAGAGAACGGACTGCCGATCTATGTATTTAACATGGATCAAGTAGGCAATCTCGGTAAGGTCATCAATGGCGAGAATATAGGAACATTGGTCACTCCATAACATATATGATTTAAAATTTTAAATTTGATATACTATGAACGACGAATTAGAACTCTATCAATCTGCAGCCGAAGAACAAATGCAGAACGCCGTTGACCATTTGGACGACACCCTTCAGCACATCCGTGCCGGTAAAGCCAATCCGCGTATCTTAGATCCGATCAAGATCGACTACTACGGTTCGCTGTCACCGGTGGCCAATTGCGCTACTATCACCACTCCTGATGCCCGTACTATCGCCATCACTCCGTGGGAGAAAAAACTGATTGGTGACATTGAGCGTGCTATTATCAATTCGAATATCGGCCTCGCACCATCCAATAACGGCGAGACGATTCGTCTGATTCTGCCGCCTTTGACCGAGGAGCGCCGTCGTGAACTGTGCAAACAGTGTAAAGCTGAGTCCGAGAGCGCAAAGATGTCCATCCGCAATGCCCGCCGTGACGCCATCGAAGAATTCAAAAAACTCGTGAAGAATGGCCTGAGTGAGGATGTAGAGAAGGATGCGGAAGAGGATATGCAGAAGACCCACGATAAGTATATCGCGAAGGTCGAAGCCCTATACGCAGCCAAAGAGAAAGAGATCATGACAGTATAACTGTCATTGATTATTTGCAACTGATAATTGGTGAGAGGCTTAGTCATCAAATCTACGGGTAGCAGTTACATCGTTCGCATGAACGATGGTTCGGATGCGGAATGTCATATCAAAGGCAATTTCCGTATCCGAGGCATCCGTAGCACGAATCCTGTGGCTGTCGGAGATCATGTGAAAGTACAAACACTGGCTGACGGTACTAATTGGATTAAGGAGATTGAAGAGCGGCAAAACTATATCATTCGTCGTGCAACAAACTTGAGCAAAGAGAGTCATATCTTAGCCGCAAACATTGACCAAGTAGCACTTATCGTCACCATTAACCATCCTATCACCTCTACAACGTTTATTGATCGTTTTCTCGCCACCTGCGAGGCCTATCGCGTGCGCGCGATCCTTATTTTTAACAAGACAGATCTGCTCACCGAAGAGGAGATGGAGCAACTCGAGGCACTCCGTTCATTGTACGAGTCATTAGACTATCCTACCATTAAACTGTCTGCTATCAGTCTTCAGCCATCAAAAATCATTCCGCTGCTGGCAGGGAAAACGACCTTGTTCTCCGGCAATTCGGGTGTTGGTAAGAGTACGCTGTTGAATGCGCTTTTCGGCAAAGAGTTGACGCGTACAGGAAAGATATCCGATGCACATGACACGGGCATGCACACCACCACTTTCTCGGAGATGTATTTCCTGCCGGATGGCGGCGCTGTCATTGATACTCCGGGTATTAAGGGATTTGGAACAATTGATTTTGAAAAAGAAGAAGTGAGTCATTATTTCCGTGAGATATTCCGTGTAAGTCGTGAATGTCGTTTCAGTAATTGTACCCATACCAACGAGCCGGGTTGCGCTGTACAGGAGGCTATAATAAAAGGATCCATAGCAATCTCTCGCTATGAATCCTATTTATCTATTCTCAACGATTCTACAGAAGGAAAGTATCGAGGGTAGCCGTTAGTTCATCAAAACTCTTGGTTTTTGCTTTTTCACGAACCTCGGTTATTTGTCTGTTCACCGCCTGGTCGTACGTGTCTGCTTCTACACTTCGGATAACACCTAAGGCAATAGGCAGTTCGTTATCCACTTCTGCATTCACATTAACTATTCTATCCTGACCCATCAGCCCCAATAGCCGATGTAGGGTCGGATCTGGTTGTGTCGCGTCATGCGTTAACACGCGCGGGTCGTCAGACGGCACAACGATTATCTTAGGCACAAAGGTTACCGGGTCGATCTCTACAGCAAGACCTTTATCGCGGTCCTTGCCGAATATCATCTTCTCGCCGTGCTTGAGGATGATGGAGTGTTCTGCACGTTGCTCTCTATCAGCTATCCATGCATGTGTGCCATTGTTAAAAATCACGCAATTCACCAGACACTCTACGATAGAACATCCTTTATGTTGCTGCGCCGCAACGAGACAGTCCACAGTTGTCGGCATGTCCACGTCAAGTGTCCGTGCGAAAAAAGTACCTCCTGCGCCGAGCACTAATTGCGCAGGCACAAATGGGCGTTCTACCGTTCCAAACGGACTGGACTTGGAAACGAAGCCCTTTGGGCTTGTAGGAGAATACTGACCTTTGGTAAGACCATAGATGCGGTTATTGAACATACATACATTGAGGTCCACGTTCCGGCGTATCTCATGGATAAAATGGTTTCCGCCGATGGCGAGACAATCTCCATCACCGGACATCTGCCAAACGGTTATTTCCGGATGAGAAGTCTTGACGCCGGTAGCGATAGCACCGCCACGACCGTGAATGGTGTTAAAACCATAGGTGTTGAGGTAATGCGGCATTCGGCTTGAACAACCGATTCCTGATATTACCGCGACCTGATGCGTAGGAATACCTATTTGTGCCATGGCTTTCTGCAACGCCATACAAATAGCATGGTCACCGCAACCCGGACAGAAACGAACGTATTGATCTGATTTAAATTGAGATGCTTCCATAGGATTATTTTTTAACATGGTTAACGATGCGTTCAACGGCAAATGGTTGTCCTTTTATCTCGTTGTATTGCTCAATTGGCAACTCTGGGAATTGTGCGCGAAGATACGTAGCAAATTGACCGGTATTTAATTCGCACACCACAATTCGCTTATATTGACTTAGTACTTCGCGGGTGTTTCGAGGAAGCGGACAGATATAATTGAATTGCGCAAGGTCGCATCCCAAAGCATTGGCGGCGGCATGCAGATGTCCTTCCGTACTACCCCAACCCACAAGGAGCGTTTCGCTCATTTTTGATTTGTGATTTGAGATTTGTGATTTAATCACTTTCAGTTCCGGTATGGAATTGGCAATCTGTTCGATTTTATGCTTGCGGGCAAGGACCATGTGTTCGTGGTTTTCAGGATTCGTGGAGATTGTTCCCTTCTCCGCGTCACGCTCCAAGCCGATATTACGGTGTTCATATCCTTCCATTCCGGGGAAAGCCCAGTAGCGTACTCCGCGTTCGTCGCGCAGAGCAGGATTGAAATGCCCTTTCAGTTCTTCCGGTACACTCTGCGGGTGTATGGCAGGCAATTCCTCAAGAGTCGGAACGCGCCAGAGACCTGTTCCGTTAGCGAGATAAGTGTCTGTGAGTAAGATTACAGGCGTCATATTTTCCAACGCGATCTTACATGCCATATATGCAAAATCAAAGCAGTTGGCGGACGAAGAAGCGGCTATCACTACCGCGGGACACTCGCCGTTTCTTCCATACAGCGCTTGCATAAGGTCCGTTTGTTCGGTCTTGGTTGGCAGTCCGGTAGAAGGTCCTCCGCGCTGCACATCTACGATGACCAAAGGCAGTTCAGCCATGACAGCCAATCCTATCGCTTCGGATTTGAGACTCAAACCGGGTCCGCTGGTGGTAGTACAAGCCAGGTCTCCTGCGAAAGCAGCTCCTATGGCTGTACAAACACCGGCTATCTCGTCTTCGGCCTGAATAGCCATGACATTCATGTCCTTGCGCGCCGCGAGTTCATGGAGAATATCGGTGGCTGGAGTAATAGGATACGAGCCCAAGAAGAGATGTTTGCCTGCTTTCTGCGCCGCGGCGATGAGTCCCCAAGCGGTCGCTTTGTTTCCGGCTATAGAGGTGTAGCGTCCGGGCTGTTTGTTTGCAGCGTCCAATTCCTCCAGCCGAATCTGTGTGGTATTCAGCGCAAGATTCTGCCCGTAGTTATAGCCATCGACTATCACCTTGGTATTTGGCGCGATAAGTGCGGGTTTCTTCTTGAATTTTTCCTCCAGCAGATGAATGGCTTTTTCCATCGGCTCGTCAAAGAGCCAATAGATGAGCCCCAGTGCGAACATGTTCCGGCACTTGAGCACGGCTTTATTGTCCATGCCGGAGTCCTTGAGCGCCTCTTTTGTCAGCGAGGTCAGCGGCACCGGCACTATTTGTACGGACTCGGGAATGCCCAGTTCCGTAAACGGATTGTCGGTGTGGTACAGTGCTTTCTCCAGGTCCTTATCGGTCAGTGCATCGGTATCGACGATTACTATCGCGTGCCTGTGATAGAGCGCGAACTCATCATCAAAATGCGCTTGCGGATGGTTGAAATGCGAGCCCAGAGTGCACACCTTCAGCGCCGCGGCATTCATCGCCACGATTACGTCGGCTTTGTCGCCCGGCGTATAGACATCACTTCCTAATTCTACTTGAAAACCACTTACGCCACCCAAGGTTCCTTGCGGCGCTCTAATTTCTGCCGGGAAATCCGGCAAAGTAGAGATCTCGTGACCTAATTCGGCGGCAAGCTGGGCAAACATGTTACCCGTAAGCTGCATTCCATCGCCCGAGTCTCCACAAAATCGAACTACGATATTTTTCACAACAATAGATAAATAGTTAAATTTTGCGCAAAGTTACAAAATAATTTTGATATGTGCAAAAAAAGTTGTAACTTTGCGCTCGATTTATGGATAAGATACGAAATTTCTGTATAATTGCGCACATTGACCATGGTAAAAGTACCCTGGCGGATCGCATGTTGGAATTGACGGGCACAGTAGATGTCCGCCAAATGGAGAACCAGGTGTTGGACGACATGGATCTGGAGAAAGAGCGCGGTATTACCATCAAGAGTCACGCTATTCAGATGCAGCATAAGGGTTATACCCTGAACCTGATAGACACTCCGGGGCACGTGGACTTCAGTTATGAGGTCTCGCGTTCTATCGCGGCTTGCGAGGGTGCGGTGCTCGTGGTAGATGCTACGCAAGGCGTGCAGGCGCAGACAATCAGTAACTTATATATGGCTATCGAGCACGACCTCGAGATTATTCCTGTGCTCAACAAGTGCGATATGGATAATGCTATGCCGGAGCGCGTAGAGGACGAGATTGTGGATCTGTTAGGCTGCAAACGCGAGGAGATCCTCCGCTGCTCTGCCAAGACCGGAGAAGGCGTACCGGAGATTCTGGACGCCATCATCGAGCGTATTCCTGCGCCGAAAGGCGACCCGAACGCTCCGCTGCAATGTCTCGTTTTCGATAGTGTTTTCAACTCTTTCCGCGGCATCATCGCCTATTTCAAAGTGGTCAACGGAACCATGCGAACCGGCGACCAGGTGCGCTTTGTCAATACCGGCAAGGAGTACGACGCCGACGAGATAGGTATTCTCAAACTCGACATGTCTCCGAGAAAAGAGATTTCCGCCGGTAACGTGGGATATATTATCTCCGGTATCAAGACTTCAACCGAGGTCAAAGTGGGTGACACGATTACCCATGTAGCACGACCGTGCGACAAAGCCATTGACGGTTTTGAGGAAGCCAAACCGATGGTCTTCGCGGGTGTTTATCCGATTGAGTCGGAGGACTACGAGGACCTGCGCGCTTCGCTTGAGAAACTGCAGCTGAACGACGCGTCCCTCACTTTCCAGCCCGAGTCGTCTATGGCACTCGGCTTCGGTTTCCGCTGCGGATTCCTCGGACTGCTCCACATGGAGATCATCCAGGAGCGTCTGGACCGCGAGTTCGACATGGATGTCATCACCACCGTCCCGAACGTATCATATAATGTCTATACCAAAGACGGCGGCATGGTCGAGGTGCATAACCCTGCCGGCATGCCAGATCTCACGGAGATAGACCGTATCGAGGAGCCGTATATCCGCGCTTCGGTCATCACCACCGCGGATTATATCGGTCCGATTATGACCCTCTGTCTCGGCAAACGCGGTGAACTCGTCAAGCAGGAGTATATCTCCGGCAACCGGATGGAACTTCTTTTCGACATGCCGCTCGGCGAGATTGTCATTGATTTCTACGACAAACTCAAATCCATCTCCAAAGGCTACGCCTCCTTCGATTGGCACATGAACGGTTTCCGTCCGTCCAACCTCGTCAAACTGGATATCCTCCTCAACGGCGAGCAGGTCGATGCCCTCTCTACCCTTACCCACCGCGACAACGCCGTGGATTTCGGACGCCGCATGTGCGAGAAGCTCAAAGAACTCCTGCCGCGTCAGCAGTTTGACATCGCAATTCAAGCCGCCATCGGTGCGAAGATAATCGCTCGCGAAACTGTCAAGCAGGTTCGCAAGGATGTCCTCGCCAAATGTTATGGCGGTGACGTCAGCCGTAAACGCAAACTGCTCGAGAAACAGAAACGCGGTAAGAAGCGTATGAAACAAATTGGTAATGTCGAAGTGCCACAGAAAGCCTTCCTCGCCGTCCTCAAATTAGACTAAGCAAAGATCAATAATATTCATTTTCATTAATTCAAATGCTATGGAACAATTTGTACATTCGGCATGGTCGCTGATTCCGTTCGGACTCATGCTTCTGATGATTGCTATCGGTCCGCTGGTAGCAGAACACTGGTGGGAGAAGAACACCAACAAACTCATTGTTTCCCTCTTCCTCGGCGTGCCCGTAGCGGTATGCCTGATCATGGGAGGAATGATGCACGAGTTGGAGCACCAGATCTTCTTCGACTACGTGCCATTCATCATCCTGCTGCTGGCGTTGTTTGTCATCACCGGCGGTATTCACTTCTCAGGTGACCTGAAAGCCAAACCCTGGGTCAACACCGGTTTCTTGGGTTTAGGCTGGATATTAGCCTCTATCATGGGTACGACGGGTGCCGCTATGCTGCTCATCCGTCCCCTCATCGAGACCAACAAACAGCGTGAATACAAGGTTCACACCATCCTTTTCTTCATCGCGCTGGTAGCCAACTGCGGCGGTCTGCTGACCCCGCTTGGAGACCCACCCTTGTTCATGCTCTTCCTCCGCGGCGCACACTTCTCATGGTTCATGCACCTTGCGCCCGAATGGGCTGTTACGGGAATTCTGCTGCTCGGTATCTATTTCGCGATGGATACCTATTATTACAAGAAAGAGCACTGGACCTCTCTCTCCGCTGACTCGCGTGAGGCGACTCCGATGGTAATGAAAGGTACTATCAATTTCGTATATCTGTTAGGCGTAGTGCTGGCAGTGGCTTTTGTGAACGAAGGAACCATCAAGCAGATGGGTGAAGCAGACGCTCCGCTGTGGCTCAAATACCTGCGTGAGATAGTACTGCTCTCACTCACAGGTCTCTCGCTCTACACCACCAAGAAAGAGGTGCGATATGACGACAACAAGTTCAGCTGGACGCCGATAGTAGAGGTTGCTGTTCTGTTCCTCGGTATCTTCACGACGATGACCCCTGCCCTCGCCTATCTGAAGGCGCACGCAGCCGACCTCGGTTTCACCCACGCATGGCAGTTCTATTACTCGACCGGTGCGCTCTCTGCGTTCCTCGATAACACGCCGACAGCCGTTGCCTTCCACGGCGTAGCTTCCGGCCTGCCGGAGTCGCTTGCTGCCGCTGAAGCAGGAGTCGTAACAGGTATGTTCAACGGTATACCTTTCGTAGCCGGTGTTCCGGAGATACTGCTCAAAGCTATCTCCATCGCGGCTGTGATGTTCGGCTCACTGACCTATATCGGCAACGGACCTAACTTCATGGTGAAAGCCATCGCAGAGGAGAGCGGAATCAAGATGCCGTCCTTCTTCGGCTACATGATCAAGTTCTCGCTCATCATCCTCCTGCCGGTTTACATCATTGTTCAACTGCTTTTCATCTAATGACATTTGTTGATAATATTATCGCGTGGTATTCGGCGCATATGAACTATGCGTCGATTACTGCGTTGATGGCAGTAGAGTCATCGTTTATCCCTTTCCCGAGTGAGGTGGTTATTCCTCCGGCAGCATTCGTTGCCGGCCAACCCGATAGCGTACTCTGCGCCACAGGTAACTATCTTGTAGACGTAACGATAATTGTGCTCTTCGGTACGCTGGGTGCAATGATCGGTGCCATCATCAACTACGGCCTCTCCGTGTGGCTCGGACGAATTATCATCTATAAATTCGCTGACAGCAAACTCGGACATCTGTGCCTGCTGTCGAGTGAGAAATTAGAGAAGGCGGAGTCGTATTTCCGCGAGAAAGGAAATGTGTCCACCTTCATCGGCAGGTTCATTCCGGGTATCCGTCAGTTGATATCTATTCCTGCAGGGTTAAGCCGCATGCATTTCGGCGCATTCCTTTGGTGGACCTTTCTCGGTGCCTTCTGCTGGAACTGCGTACTGGCGGCTGTTGGCTATGTAGCTGCCGGACAGATGGACCTCATAAAAGAATATAGCCACGAATTATCCGTGGCCATACTCATTATCTTCGGTTTAGCAATCGTTTACTTCATTGTAAAACGCTTTATTGTTTCAGCCAAGAAGCAATGACCTTGCGGTTCTCGATGATTTCGGCAATCAGGCAGCCAAATGCCCAGCCGAATATCAGGAAGAGCAACACATATTTCAGGCGACCGTTCACGGGTTTTGAAACTGCTGTAAAGTGGTTTTCAAGAACTACGGGGGCGGTCGCTAACTGTAAGCGATAGTCACCTTGCTGCACGTGTTTCTGCTGCTCGTAAATCTCTTCGAGGAAAAGACGGATCTTACGATCCCCATAGAAATTGACGCCATTACCGCTGTAATTCATCGGTTGCGCATTAGAGGCGTTATAGAAATAATAAGCACTCGTAAGGCTGTCCAGTTTCTGCGCCTGAGCGTGATTAAAGCGAACCTCTTCACGCAAGTTAGCCAAATAACCGACATACGACTTCTGCATAGGTTCATTACTATTCAGATAGTCCAAAATTCCCTTCTCTATTTCCGGCAGACGCGCAAAGTCACGGGCTTTAAGACGGAACTGCAGGCAGAGTCGGTCGTACATCTGTACATTCAATGTATCATAAGGCTTGGACGCCCGCTTGAAGTCGATATAGTCGGCATTACCGTCATGCAAACAGTCAATGACACGGTAAGTAGTAAACGCTTGGGCTGTTTTCTCTTTAACTATCGGCGTGATTGCAGCGTCCTCAGGCAATAAGCGTCCAGATCGCAAAGGAGCGTAAGCTTGCTCGAACTGCTGCACGGAAGGACCATTCAAGAGTGCAACCGCATTCATTTTATACGTCAGATTCTCACAGCGAGTGAGGTATAGCGCGCAAGCGAGTGCCAACGCAACACAAGTGATCACTACCCACCAGCAACGGTAAGTCAAGCGTATCATGTGTGTCAAGAGACGGCAGCAGGCTTTGCAGCCATTGGCTATGCCGCGCCCGCACGCTACGCATAAATCAATAAAGGTCATATCTTTTTCCATAATTCCTGAGTCTTATTTGCGACGAATCCATCCGAAAGGACGATGACGCTCTTCCGTCTCCACTTTCTGTTCCTCTTTCGGTTCTTCTTCAATCGTGATGACTACATCATCCGCGGATGTGGAAGCAGCATGTTCGCGCGGTTGACGCGGCGCTGTCTCCAGTCCTTCCGCGAAAAGCGTCTCGCTGAGGTCGATGAGTTGCGGGTTTTCGTCCTCCATGGGTTTGGGCTGTTGTGGCGGATAATTCGCCTCAATAGCCTCAGAAATGGTCTTCTTGCCCTCTTCCTCTTCTTCCGAAGGCAGCCCATCCACTTTATATCCCGTAGCGATAACCGTCACGCGCACTTCATCTCCCAGACTTTCGTCAATGGATGCTCCCCATTGCACCTCGATATCGTCACCTACTTCCTGTACAAAATCATTGATCTGGTCAATCTCCTCCATCACAATCGCGTGTTCCGTAGAGCAATAGAACTGCAACAAGATGCGCTCTGCACCATGAACATCATTGGTATTGACGAGCGGTGAATTCAAGGCGTCGTTAATAGCATTGGTAATACGTTTCTCACCGGAAGCATGACCGATATTCATGATTGCCACACCACCTTTGCGGAGCGTATTGCGAACATCGGCGAAGTCGGTGTTAATATATCCCGGAACGGTGATGATCTCCGCGATTGCACGTGCTGCGTTTGCGACGACATCATCCGACTTACTAAAGGCATTGAGCAAGTTGAGTTCGGGATAGATCTGTTTGAGTTTCTCATTATTGATGATGAGAAGGGCATCCACATGTTTGGCAAGACGCGCCACACCTGTCATAGCTTTCTCTATCTTCTTCTTGCCCTCGAAGGCAAACGGAATCGTGACGATACCTACCGTAAGAATCCCCATCTCTTGCGCCACTTCGGCAACTATTGATGAAGCCCCTGTACCAGTACCACCACCCATACCTGCAGTGATGAATAACATCTGCGTGCCGTCATTCAGCGCCTCACGGATATGATCCCTGCTCTCTTCTGCGTACTGACGCGCGGTCTCGGGATCACCTCCGGCACCCAAACCCGGTCCTAATTGCAGTTTACTGGGCACTGACGATTTAATGAGCACCTGGCGGTCGGTGTTACAAACAAGAAACGAGACATCGCTCAGTCCCTGACGGAACATGTAGTTCACGGCATTGCAACCGCCACCACCTACTCCAATCACTTTGATAATACTGTCTTCTGTCAATCCTTCCAAAGGAAGTGTGAAATTGTCTTCCATATTATTATTCACTTTCAATAAACATATCCAATGTCGATTCCTTGACGCGGTCAAAGAACCCTGCTTTCTTGACCAACTGGTCTTTATGATTGTCGCGGTAGTCCTGTCCGAGGAGGATTGTTCCTACCAGCGACGTATATTGCGGCGAGAGGTATTTCTCTTCTGTATCGCGGTGCAACAGGTAGTTATGCGCTCCGTAGCACACATGTACAGGAGTCTTTTGTTGCAGATATGCATCGAGTCCCTGCAACATACTTGCCCCACCGGTGATATAAATTGTCTTGATACGACTCTCCACTTTCTTCAGTTCGTCCAAAAGCGGCGCCACAATCTCCTGTAGTTTGATCTCAATGGCACTCGCCAGTTCATCCGATGAGATGACGATGTCCCCGCCTATCTCGGGCACAGCCGGCACACGCAGTCTTACGTTCTTCTCCACGAATTGCGGCGCGGCGCAACCGAACTTCTTCTTCAGTACTTCGGCGGTATTGAAACTCAGTCCCTGCTGTTCGAGCATACGCGTGATATGATAGCCTCCTTTCGGCACCACTTTATTGAGCAAGTACTGCCCGCCCTTGTAAACCGTCAGTGTCGTCGTCTGCGCGCCGAAATCCAGCACAGCGCAACCGTCAGTCAACACTTGGTTTCCATCGCAAGTAGCAAACGCCGAAAGAAGTGCCTCCGGTCGCACGAAAGACTGCTCTATACTGCGACCAGCCTGCGAGAATGCTTTCTGCAGTTGCGTATCAATCGCTTTGCGGCCGCAGAATGCGATATAATATGCTTCTACCAGCGCCGCGCGTTGTTCCGGCGTCGGTGTGTCATCCTGTTCAATGCCATCCAGTTTGAAATAACTCGGCACGAGTCCAAGCACCGCAACATCCGGATTGCGTACTTCAATCTTCTCCTTACACTCGCGCTCCATCTCATCCAGCAGCGTCTGGCTTATCTCCTTGCGACGTGCCTGATCACGGCGTGAATGCACCGCTACAATCTGCATAGAATATCCGCCTATGGCCAGAAAGGCAGTAGGCAGTTCGTCCACGCCGATGCGATTTGCCAGCAGTTTAAGCACCTCGGCAATGACGTAACCGGCATTGCTTGACTGCGTCACCACGCCCTGTTCCACGCATATATTTCCCATCTTTTGCGGACGCTCCTCCACTCCTAATATCTGGAAGAAATCCGCCGACAAGCGGCGGGCAGCCATAGCGCGCACACTGTCGCTACCCAAGTCGATAGCCACCAACGGAAGTGAGTCTGCTTTTTGTGTCTGTTTTCTTGCCATTATTTAATTCCTCCCAATCACCTGCCCTTTGAAGCGCAGGTCTATTTCGTTGTATTGTTTGTCTTTCGTTGCCTCTTTACCGTTCTCCAGGAACACACGCAGCTTGTGCAGTTTCTGCTCGTAGCCTCGCATTGATCCTAATACTACGCGGTGAAAAGTGACAGCTTCCGAGTCATTGCTCAGGTGCAAATAGATATACACCATCTGGGGATTTTGTACGTGCAGATGATGAATGCGCGCACGCCAATAGTCATCTTCTTGCAGCCACAACGCGAAGTCCGCCAACGAATGCGAAGCCATAGTCAGTCCTACATTTCCGGACACCACCGGCACACGGTCTTTAACAGACTCCCTTGAAGGCATCACGCGACGATCGGTGTCGATAAAATACACTTCTACCGGTGTTTGCACGCGCAGCAAAGGGACACGTTGCGTAATCCGAATGCGCATCTCGCCGCGCGGAGTGATATAACATTGCGCCGTGCGCACCATGGGGTGATGCGCGATTGTATTCTCAATACGATGCAGCGTTGTAGGGGCTATTACGCGATTCACGGGATAGAGGTCATTGGTATGCAATAACTGCGTCAACTCTACCTCCGTGAGATACGCCCGCTCTTCCCGATCCTCGATGATATAGCGCAGCGAATGACATTCGCGCTCCGCAGGATGCGTCTTATAGCCACTCACGACAGCGGCAATGAGCAGTCCTGCCATGACCGCTATACCTACACTCTGCACTATGATCTTCGCTGTTCTGCCCACGTCAATTTATCTTTAGTCCGTTCGCCACTTCCGGCACAAGTCGGTCTATATCTCCTGCGCCCACCGTCAGAACCACCACGGGTTCGTTGCTCTGCGCCACACGGCGTTGCAGTTCTGCTACAAGGTCCTTTTTCTGCACGACCTGGCCGCCCAACATCTCACTTGTCACACCGGGTATCGGTTCTTCACGCGCAGGATAAATCGGCAGCAGAAGACACTCGTCCAAAGTACCCAACACGCGCCGGAATCCCTCCGCAAAATCCCGTGTACGGGTATATAAATGCGGTTGAAAGACGCCTATCAGTTTGCGTTCGGGATAGAGTTTGCGAATCGAATCGATGGCCGTGGCTATCTCTTGCGGATGGTGGGCGTAGTCATCTATATATGCCACTTTCGGCGTGTTGACATGAATATTAAACCGTCTCCAAACACCTTTGAACGATGCGACACGTGCCTTGAGTTCCTGGCTCTTGACTCCTGTCTCCTGACTCTCTACGATCCATGCGACCGCCAATGCCGCCACCGCATTCTCAATATTCACCCACACCGGTACACCGAGTTGCATGTCAGCAATTATCTCGCCCGGTGCATGGAAGTCGAAACGAATCTCTCCGTTAGCCACGCGGATGTTATCAGCGTAGAAATCACAGGGTTCATTCGCGGAGTAAGTATAGCATTTTACACCTTCTTGCAATCTTGGCTGCAACGCAATGCCGTGCTTCATGACAAGAGCACCGGTAATCAGACTTGTATAGTGCGCAAACGCCTCGCGATACGCCTCTTCGGTGCCGTAGATGTCCAGATGGTCCGCGTCCACTGCCGTCACTACGGATATATAGGGTCGCAGATGATGAAACGAACGGTCGTATTCATCCGCTTCCACCACCACGTACTCACTATTTTTGTCCAACAGCAGGTTCGTGTGATAATTCATGCTTATTCCGCCGAGGAAGGCGTTCACCGGTTGCAAGAGATGTGCAATCATCGTACTGGTGGTGGTCTTTCCGTGGGTGCCGGCAACGCAAAGCGCCTTCATCTGCCGCGTCACCAGACCTAACACCTCCGCACGCTTGAGAATCTCATAACCCTTCTCACGCAGATACGTGAATATGGCGTTCTCCTCGGGTACAGCCGGCGTGCGCACTACCAGAGTGTGCTGCGGATTGCCTATTTCAAACCCACAATCCTCCATCCTCAAATGGTCGTCTCCAAAGACAATCTGCATTCCTTCCTTCTCCAACTCTTTCGTCAGGGCGGAAGGTGTACGGTCATACCCGCACACACGATACCCACGATCGTGAAAATACCGCGCTAACGCACTCATTCCGATGCCTCCTATGCCCAGAAAAAAGATTGTTTGTATATCCTCTTGCTTCATCATAAAGCCGTATTATGCAAAATCGGGCACAAAATTACGAAAAAAAAATCATATTTGCAAGCGCGCGCGAAATTTTTCGATATTTTATTAACTAAAATTTGGAAATGTCATTTTTTTGTTGTATCTTTGCAGAAAATTTTAGAAAGCAAGCGTTTCTGTATATGAATCTTGAGAGGTGTTTAGGGTGATCTTGGGCTGAGGAGCCTTTGATCACCCTTTCAGCACCCATTGAGCACCCTTTGCGCAGTAGTGGAAGAGTAGTGGAAAAGTAGTGGAAGAGTAGTAGATAGCCAGCTGGAAAGAGGAATAAGGAATAAGAGATAAGAAATTTGAAATATGTTTATTCATTTGGATTGTAATAATTTCTTTGTGAGTTGCGAGTTGGTGTCGCGACCGGAACTGCGGGGAACGCCTGTGGTGGTGGCCAACGACAACGGCAACAACGGCGGTATCATCCTGGCGCTGAACCAGGAGGCTAAGTCCGTAGGCCTAAAGCGCGGCAATCCGCTGTTTCAAGTGAATAAACTGATTGAGAAACAACACGTGACGGTTATTGATGTCCATCATCATTTATATCACGAGGTGTCGCATCATATTATGGAAGAAGTGAAGGATACAGAGATGGTTTTGGACTTTGTCCAATACAGCGTGGACGAGTTCTTCGGTATGATGCCGGACGATGACCCTACCCGACTTCGCGGTTACCTGCAACAACTCAAAGACCTGATATATGAGAAGACCGGCATTCCGGTCAGTTGCGGCGCCGGCACGAGTTATACGCTTGCCAAGACCGCCACATGGTTTGCCAAACACTATCCGGCCTATAAAGGTATCTGCATCATGCCCGCCGACAAACGCGAGCAGGCCTTGTTAAAAGTGCCGATAGCGGATGTCTGGGGTGTCGGCAGAAAGAGTATCAAGAAATTGACGCAGGAAGGTATTCAAACCGCGCTCGACTACACTCAGAAATCCGAGGCCTGGGTACACCGTCTATTCAACGTGACGGGTGTTCGGACATGGAAAGAGTTGCGTGGTGAACCTGCTATCACTTTGGCGAGCCGCGAACGGCAGAAAAGTGTCATGTATAGCCGTACCTTCGCACACATGACAGACAGTCAGACAATTCTTTTAAAAGAATTGAGTAACTACGCCACCGCCGCTACAAGACGTTTGCGCGAACAGGGTTCTATATGCGGTGCCGTAACTGTCTTTTTGGCCACCAACCGCCACCGAACAGACCTTGCGCAGTACCATGTTGACGAGACCATCAAACTGACAACAGCGACCGATGACACACGTATGATTATTGAAGCCGTGCGTACCCTCTTGACTCGTGTTTATAAACCACGCTACCAGTACAAACAGGCAGGGGTAATCCTCTCGCAGTTGCAGAGCAATTCCGGTGTGCAGTTGGACCTTTTTGCACCGCAAGCCGCAGAAGACACTTCGCGCCAGAAACGGTTGATGCGCGCCATCGACACCATCAACGAACGGTTTGGCAAGAACCAGATCCATTTTGCCGTACAAGGGATGGAGAACGACACGCAAGACGATCCGGCGGGTTTTATGCGGCCGCACAATATTGAATAAGCCCCCAACCGCTCGAGAGGCCCCTTCGTGAGCTCATACCTCACTTAAAAACAAAAGGTTCTTTTTTTTGTAAATATACAAAAATATTTGCGTATATGATTTTTTTTTTGTACCTTTGCAGCCGATTTGTAGTCGAGAGGCTCGACACCCGATTAGCCATTCTGGACAAAACAAGAACTAACAGAACAACAAACAATGAATATTTCTTACAATTGGTTGAAGCGTTATATTGATCTGAAGGATGACGCAGAGACCGTAGCAAAGATCCTGACCTCCATTGGTCTCGAGGTAGGAACCGTAGAGACAGTAGAGACCATCCGCGGCGGGTTAAAAGGGCTTGTAGTAGGTGAAGTGTTAACCTGCGTTCCCCACCCCAATTCCGACCATTTACATTTGACGACCGTTAATATCGGTGAGGCAGAGCCTCTCCAGATCGTTTGCGGAGCGCCGAACGTAGCGGCGGGACAGAAAGTGATTGTCGCCACCATCGGCACCGTGCTCTATGACGGCGATGAGAGTTTCACCATCAAGAAAGGCAAGCTTCGCGGCGAGGAGTCGTGCGGTATGATTTGTGCGGAGGACGAGATCGGCGTAGGAACCGACCATGCCGGTATCATCGTGCTGCCGCCCGACACACCGGTAGGTATGACCGCCCGCGAGTATTACAAGGTGCAAGACGACACGATCATCGAAGTGGACATCACTCCGAATCGTTCTGACGCCGCGTCCCATTTTGGTGTAGCGCGCGATCTGTATGCGTACTACAAGAGCCATCAGCATTCAGAAGTCAGTCTTCATAAACCGAGTGTGGAGGCGTTCAAGGTGGATAACCACGAGCTACCGATAAAAGTTACGATTGATGCCCCGGAGGCTTGTCCGCGTTATACGGGTGTGAGCATCAAGGGCGTTGAGATCAAAGAGTCGCCGGACTGGCTGAAGAACAGCCTTTTGGCGATTGGCCTGCGACCGATTAATAACATCGTCGATGTGACGAACTTCGTACTGCACGAGTGCGGTCAGGCTTTGCACGCCTTTGATGCCGACAAGATAAAAGGTCACGAGATTCATGTGCGCTATGCCAAACAAGGCGAGAAATTTGTGACTCTTGACGGTGTAGAACGTGAGATGGATGCACACGACCTGATGATCGCCAACAGCGAAGAAGCGATGTGTATCGCCGGCGTGTTCGGTGGTTTGGAGAGCGGTGTGACAGAGCACACGAAGAATGTGTTCCTTGAGAGCGCTTATTTCGACCCCGTGACCATCCGTAAGACCAGTCGCAGACATCAGTTACAGACGGACGCCTCGTTCCGCTACGAGCGCGGTTGTGATCCGAACAACACACCCTACGTGCTCAAACGCGCGGCTCTGCTGATTCAGGAAGTAGCCGGCGGACAGATAGCGATGGAAGTGACCGACCGGAGTGGCTCCGGAGCCGAACTGCCATGCGGAGAGACTATTTTTGCACCGTGGGACGTAACGATTGATATCCACCGCGTGAACTGTTTGATCGGCAAAGCCATCGGCGAGGACACCATTGAGACTATTCTTCGTGCCTTAGAGATTGAGATAAAGAGCAAAGACGGCTCTATCTGGCAACTCTGCGTACCTCGTTACCGCGTGGATGTACAACGCGAATGCGACGTAGTAGAAGATATACTCCGTATATACGGTTACGACAACGTGGAGTTTCCCGAGAAACTGAACACGAGTCTTGCTTATGGCATCAAACCTAATCCTGAGCAGTTACGCCGTCGCATATCGGAACAACTGACCGCTCAGGGCTTCTATGAGATACTTAACAACTCTCTGACCAAGGTGTCGTACTATGAGCCGTTACAACAACTGACTCTTGACACGTGCGTGAAGATCATGAACCCGTTGAGCAGCGACCTCGGCGTCATGCGTCAGACCCTACTCTTCGGCGGTCTCGAGTCTATCGCCCGCAACGCCAACCGCAAGAACAGCGACCTGCGTCTGTATGAGTTCGGCAACTGCTATCACTACAAGCCTACCCTAACCCTCCCTGAAGGGAAGGAACTGGATCCGCTCATTCGCTATTCCGAGGAACCGCATTTCGGACTCTGGCTAACAGGAAACAAGACCGCACCGAGTTGGGTTCGCCGCGAGGAGAAGAGTTCATTCTACGAGCTCCATGCGTATGTGAACAATATATTGGTGCGTCTGGGTGTTGACCTTGCCAAAGTGACGGTAGGACGTCTGGAGAACGAGTTGTACCAAGACGGCCTGGTACTCAAAGCCGCTAACGGTAAAGCCCTGGGATATATCGGCATCGTCGCCCGCAAAGTGCTGAAAGCATTTGATATCGACCAAGAGGTTTTCTACGCCGACCTTGATTGGAACGCGCTGCTCAAACAGAACAAGCAATACAAAGCCGTCATCACAGACCTGCCCAAATATCCGGAGGTAAAACGCGACTTTGCGCTGCTTGTAGATAAATCCGTTGAGTTTGCAGACCTCGCACGTGCCGCCTTCAGCACAGAGAAGAAACTGCTGAAGAACGTGTTCCTCTTCGATGTCTATGAAGGCAAGAACCTGGAGGAAGGCAAAAAATCCTACGCGTTGAGTTTTATTTTGCAAGACGCCGACAACACGCTCAAAGATACGCAGATAGATAACATTATGAATCGCTTGAAGGCCACCTTCGAAGAGAAATTCCATGCTACCCTCCGCTGATCAAAACGAGATATTACGCCGCCGGACATTTGCGATCATATCGCACCCTGATGCTGGAAAGACCACGCTGACCGAGAAACTGCTGCTCTACGGCGGTGCTATTCATGTAGCCGGTGCGGTGAAGAGCAATAAGATCCGTAAGACCGCCACCTCCGACTGGATGGAGATTGAGAAACAACGTGGCATTTCCGTAGCGACGTCCGTCATGGGTTTCGACTACCGGAGTTATCACATCAATATTCTTGACACACCCGGTCACCAGGATTTTGCGGAAGACACGTTCCGCACGCTGACGGCCGTTGACAGCGCTATAGTCGTGATTGACTCCGCCAAGGGTGTTGAGACACAGACTCGCCGGCTGATGGAAGTATGTCGGATGCGTAAAACACCCGTCATGGTTTTCATGAACAAGATGGACCGTGAGGGCAAAGATCCGTTCGATCTGATGGACGAAGTGGAACGCGAGCTACAGATCAAAGTGACGCCCGTATCGTGGGCGAACGGACAAGGCCTGAAGTTTGAATCCGTCTTCGCACTCAACGAACGTCCAAAGGACGTTAGTGGCAAGTTGGCAGAAGACTTGGAGATGGTGGATGGTGTGTACCCGGGATTTGACAAGGAAGCTTACTTGCGCGGTGAGTTAGCACCGGTATTCTTCGGCTCGGCATACAAGACAGTCGGTGTACAGGAGTTGTTGGACTTCTTTGTAGAGAATGCCCCCTCTCCTCGCCCCGTGACTGCCGAAGAACGTACCGTAGAACCGATGGAAGACAAGTTCACGGCGTTCTGCTTTAAGATCCACGCAAATATGGACCCGAACCACCGTTCGTGTATTGCGTTCTTCAAGATATGCAGCGGGAAGTTCCTGCGCAACACCTATTACTACCACGTGCGTAAGGACCAGCAGATGCGTTTTGCGGCACCAACGTGCTTCATGGCGCAGAAAAAAGAGACGGTGGATGAAGCATTTGCGGGCGATATTGTAGGCTTACCGGACACCGGAAACTTCAAGATCGGCGACACATTGACTTCGGGCGAGAAGTTGCATTTCAAAGGACTACCGTCCTTCTCACCGGAGATGTTCAAATATATCGACAACGCGGACCCGATGAAGCAGAAACAACTCGACAAGGGTGTGAACCAGTTGATGGACGAAGGTGTGGCGCAACTCTTTGTGAGCCAACTCAACGGCCGTAAGATCATCGGCACCGTAGGACAGCTGCAGTTTGAGGTCATTCAGTATCGTTTGGAGCATGAATATCAAGCCAAATGCAAATGGCAACCGCTGCAGATGTACAAAGCGTGCTGGATCGAGTCCGACGACGATGCCGAACTCGACACCTTCAAGAAACGCAAGGCGCAGTACATGGCTTACGACAAAGAAGGCCGCGACGTGTTCATGGCCGACAGCGCGTATGTCCTGTCCATGGCACAGCAGGACTACAAACATATAAAATTCCATTTTACAAGCGAGTTTTAACTCGTTTTATCGCCATCACGGAATCACGTAAAACAAAAAAATACTATTATGAAAAACAGATCTTTACAGATTCGCCTCATTGTGATGAACTTCCTGGAGTTCGCTGTATGGGGTGCGTACTTAACCTCAATGGGTACTTACCTGTTCAAACAGGGAATGGGTCAGAACATCGGATGGTTCTACTCCATCCAAGGTATTGTGAGCCTTTTTATGCCGGCTTTGATGGGTATCGTAGCCGACCGCTGGATTCAGGCGCAAAAGACATTGAGTCTTTGCCACGCGTTAGCAGGTCTCTTCATGTGCGCCGCAGGTATCTATGCGTACACGGCTGCAGAGGTGCAATTCGCTACACTCTTCTCGCTGTACACAATTTCGGTGGCATTCTTCATGCCGACGATCGCACTGACTAACTCAGTGGCTTTCAATGCATTGATCAAAGCCGGAATGGATACAGTAAAAGATTTCCCGCCTATTCGTGTGTTTGGAACGGTCGGATTTATCGCAACGATGTGGTGTATTGATCTGTTGGGATTCCAGGCTACGCCTTGGCAGTTTGTTGTCAGCGGCGGTCTGTCGTTGCTCTTGGCGGCTTATTCGCTGACCCTGCCGGCTTGCGAGATCAAAGCTACAGAAGGCAATGTCGATCTTGTGGAAGCGCTGGGACTCAAAGCGTTTGCGCTCTTCAAACAAAAGAAAATGGCGCTCTTCTTCGTATTCTCAATGCTGTTAGGTATGTGTCTGCAGGTCACGAACTCTTATGCCAACCCGTTCATCACTTCGTTTGGTGCGATTGAAGAGTTCGCAAACACCTTCGGTGTCCAACACGCGAATATCCTGATTTCAATCAGCCAGATTTGCGAAGCGCTCTGTATCCTCACCATTCCGTTCTTCCTGAAACGTTTCGGAATCAAGAATGTGATGCTGATGGCGATGTTTGCTTGGGTGCTCCGGTTCGGTTTCTTCGGAGCAGGAAACCCCGGTTTCCCAGGAGTGCTGCTGTTCATTCTGAGCTGCATCGTATATGGCTTTGCGTTTGACTTCTTCAATATCTCCGGCGCACTATATGTGGACCAAGAGACGGAACCTGCACAACGATCCTCCGCGCAAGGTCTGTTTATGATGATGACCAACGGATTAGGTGCTACTATCGGTACGCTCTCCGCACAAGCGATTGTCAATAAACTGGTTATGGCGGAAGAGGTCACTGCGCAAGGTCCGATGGCGATCTGGGATGGATGGAAAGAAGCATGGTATATCTTTGCCGGATTTGCACTGCTGGTTGCAATCTCCTTCTGGATCTTCTTCCCGAAGACTCCTGTCAACAAAGATATCGAAGTTAAACATTAATGTATCGAAAGGAACTGACATATTATTTTTCCACGCCGATAGCGTACATTGTCATCGGCTTGTACCTTTTGGCGATCAGTCTATTCCTTTGGGTTATCCCGGGTCAGTGGAACATCATTGACTCGGGATATGCCCAAGTGGACGGACTGTTTCAGTTGAGTCCGTGGCTCTTCATGCTGCTCTGCCCTGCCCTGACGATGCGTCTGTTCTCGGAAGAGCGGCAAAGCGGTATCTGGGATCTGATACGCACCAAACCCGTATCACTTACCCGCATTGTACTCGGTAAGTATTTCGCGGCATGGACACTGGTTCTCATCGGCCTGCTGCCTTGCTTCATTCACTACTTTGTAGTGGCCTATATGGCAGAACCCATGGGTAATCTCGATAGCGGTGCGTTCATGGGTTCGTTTATAGGTCTGATTCTTCTGAGCGGCACATTTATGGCCATCGGCCTGTTATGCGCTACTTTCAGCAAGAGTCAGATCGTTTGTTTCATCTGCGGCGCATTGGTGTGTTTCATCCTCTATTGGGTGCTGCTGCAGGACCACTACTCTTCCCTCTCGCGCGGTGTCTTGGATCTGCGCGACGTAGTATTCTTCGCTTCCATCGCTGTGATAGCGATCGTGGCTTCAATTTTCACTCTGGATAAACTGACGCGCAAATGACTCGAATAGGCCTGTTAAGCGATACGCATGGATTGTTGGACAAACGCATCTACGAACATTTCAAAGATGTCGATGAGATTTGGCATGCGGGCGATATAGGCAGCGATGAGGTGTTGCGCAAGTTACGGGAATTCAAGCCCACACGTGCCGTATTCGGAAATATGGACGGCGGAGATGTCCGTTATACCTTGGATGAGTTCTATCGTTTCCGCGTTGAAGATGTGAATGTGTTTATGACGCACATCGGCGGTTATCCGGGGCATTACAATCCGTGGTTGATTCCTATGTTCCGCAAAGCGCTTGAGCATTACGATGATCCTAACCACCGTATTGATCTCTTTGTGTGCGGACACAGTCATATATTAAAGGTACAATACGATTCGCAGTTCAAATTCCTTACGATGAATCCGGGGGCTGCCGGCAAACAAGGATGGCAACCCTGCCAAACACTACTGCGATTTACCATAGATGGCAGCAAAATAGATAATTTGGAGGTCATTGAATTGGAGTGGAAATAGTCTTTTTCTGCAAAAATTTCTATTTTGCAAAGTCAACTTAGCAAAATATGCTGCATAACATATAAAATTATTTGCACATATTAAAAAAAAGCAGTACCTTTGCACCGGATTTCAGAAAAGGGGATCCAAAATTAAACAAGCCAATCTTTTTTGTACCTTAAATAAACAGACTAATACCTAAGAAAAACAGACGTCGGGATGACGCCTGTTTTCGCTTTTATATGGACCTTTCTTTATTTGATCTCCTGCACTTTGATACCATCGCGTTCCAACAACGCATTGATGGTCGGTTCGCCGCCGCGGAAACGTTTATACAGATCCATTGCTTTCTCTGTACCACCCTTCTCCAGGATATTCTCGCGGAAACGCTTAGCGGCTTTCTTGTCGAAGATAGTGCCGCTCTTCTTCTGTGCCTCCTTGAATACCGAGAAAGCATCCGCATCGAGCAATTCTGACCATTTATAGCTATAGTAGCCCGCTGCATAACCACCGGAGAAGATGTGCGTAAAGGCCGTAGCCATTTGCGTACCGGGTACGTTCGGCAGTACCTGCACTTGCTCCATTGCCTTGTCACTGAACCGGATGACCGATTCGGTAGTACCGAGACTCTCATTGACAGCAAACGGTTGTTCCAATGTGTGCCAACTCATGTCGAGGTAGCCGAAACTCAACTGGCGCACGCATCCGTATGCAGCCAGATAGGTTTGCGAAGCGTGCATCTTGTCGAGCAGTTCCTGCGGCAGTGTTGCGCCTGTCTTGTAATGTTTGGCGAAGGTATCGAGGAATTCTTTCTCATCGATGAAGTTCTCATTGAACTGCGAGGGCAGCTCTACGAAATCGCGCGGTACATTGGTTCCGCTTTGTGAGGAATACTGGCAGCGGGTCAACATGCCGTGCAGGCCATGACCGAACTCATGCAGGAACGTGCGCACCTCGTCATATGTAAAGAGCGCCGGTTTCTCTTGTCCTGAGAAGTTCTCGCCTGCGGCTTCGGACTTCACAGGTCTAGTAAAGTTCATCACATTCACGATATGCGGACGATGGTCTTTTTTGCCTTTGATATACTGCGGTTGGAAATCATTCATCCAGGCACCGCCACGCTTGCCATCCCGCGGATGGAAGTCTGCGTAATAGACAGCCAAGAACTTACCCTTCTCGTCGAACACTTCGTACGCTGTCACTTCCGGATGGTATACCTGGATCTTCTTGTTCTCTTTGAACTTGATGCCGTACAGACGCTCAGCCAAGCCGAAAACGCCCTTCTTTACATTCTCCAGTTCAAAATACGGACGGAGGTCATCATCGGAGATGTCGTATTTCTCTTTCTTGAGTTTCTTGCTGTAGTAGCTGAAATCCCAAGGTTGCAGATGCGCGGCATAGAAGCCGTGCGCATGGGCATAGTCCTCTACTTCCTTCACTTCTGCGAGTGCCGCAGGCATATACGCATCGCGCAACTGATCCAACAGTTTATATACATTCTCGGGAGTCTCTGCCATTCGTTTGTCAAGGGCCTTCACCGCATAGTTCTTTTTGCCGAAGAGTTTGGCGATTGCCAAGCGGGTATTCACGATCTCGACGATAAGCGCCGTATTATCGAATTCGCCACCGATACAACGGCCTGCATTCGCCATGTATAATTCACGACGAATGTCGCGGTTGTCCAGGTCCTGCATCACCGGACGAGTGGTCGTCGGCTTGAGGTTCAGCAGCCAGCCGTCCAGTCCTTTTTTCTCCGCATTCTCACGCAGCATGGCTTTCGTGTCGTCGTTCAGGCCGGCCAACAGCGATTCATCCGTGAGGAGCATGGTCCAGGCATTGGTTGCTTTGAGTACATTCTGACCGTACTGAAGGGTCAGCTTGCTCAGTTTGGCGCTTAACTCGCGGTACACCTTTTTGTCTTCGGGACTCAAGTTCGCGCCGTTATTGGCAAAACTATCGTATATGTCTTCGAGCAGTTTGTACTGCGCCTTGTTCAGTTTGAGTTTGTCGCGCTGGTCATAAACGGCCTTGATACGCTTGAAGAGTCCTTCATTGAGACGGATCGTAGCGGAATACTCCGACATCTTCGGACTCAACTCCATCTCGATCTGCTGCAAGGTGTCGTTGGTCTCTGCGCTCGTGAGGTTGTAAAAACAGCCTGCTACAATGCCTAACATCTCGCCGGAAGCCTCGTAGGCCTCAATCGTATTGGCAAAAGTAGGAGCAGCAGGATTGTTGACGATATCATCGATCTCCTGCAAGCCACGCTTCATCGCTTCTTCAAAGGCCGGCATATAATGCTCCGCGTGGATCTCGTTGAACGGGTACGTGCCGTGCGGCGTTTTCCAGTTCTTGTATTCAAAGAACGGATTGGTAGCCGCGGTAGCGGCCATTACAGTGGTGGCAAGAGCCATAGTCAGTAATTTTCTCATTTGATTTTTTCGATATGTCGATATACCGATATGTCAATATACCGAAGTTAATATTTATTTTCTGCAGCGAATCAGGTTAATGTCTCCGGATAACTGGTACACGCCAATCACCGATTGATCGCCACTCTGTTTCTTCTTCTGATACGTAGCCTTAATGCCTATATATCCTGCATCCTTCGGGGCATCCGTACCCAGCGCACGCACGACATAGTAGTAGGCGCCATCAGCAGCCAGACGACCATTGATCGTACCATCCCACCCTTTGGCCGGATCCGTCCACTCATACACTAATTTGCCCCAGCGGTTATATACCCAGCAGTGGAACTCACGCAACGAGCGATATGCTACGCGGAACTCAGCATTAGGACATGAACCACCGGGCGTGAAGAAATTCGGCACAGCCAGATAGGACTCGGAGATATTGACAATCATCGACATCGAATCGGTTACACATTGTTGGTTGCTCACCGCACATACCACACGGTAACTACCCGGTTCGGAGAAGATATAGCGTATATCCTTGTCATTTCGCGTAGCGATGACTTCGGACGCCTTGTATATCGTCCATCGGTAGAACAACACCGCGGGAGTCGGGTTCGTATAGAAAGCGACCTCCAGGGCGCCGCTATAGTCTCCCGATGTCGTAGCGGTAATAATATCCTGACGCGTCGGACGATTCAACTCATTGCTCTTCTCTCCCTCTTTTCCGCGTGCCACAGCCAAAGAGGTCAATTGCATCGCCACTGCCGTCACATCGTCTTCCACCAGTTCTCCTGCTACGCATGCTGGAGCCAAGCCCAAGGTCTCACGTATATCGGTATCGTAGCATAACTGAACAGGCGTTGCGGTATACATCGCCGGCAGGCGCACTGCTTCGGACAAGGTTACCATCGTCAAGACGGCTGAATCTGCCCATTCGGTCCCATTCCACGCCAGCGCGGTATATTCTACCGAGCAGTTGCGTTTATACGTACCCCGTGTTCCGTTGCGCCGGATATAGGTGTAGGGATTCACATCGCCGGTGAAACGCAGGATGGTATTATCGCAGTTGGCTTCAACAGTCATTTGCAGAGCCGATGTCTGGCAACGGAACACATAGAACGGACTATATTCCACCCCATTTTTGACGATATAATACCCGCCGTCATCGGGATAGAAATCTTCTGAGCCGGTTTGAACCGGTGTGCCGGTAGCCGTGGCATACCAATCTACCGCCCCGATCTTCGATTGCACATGTATCTCGTCGGCAAAGAAGAACAAGGTATCTACGCCGTCCACCTCATGCGCGCCGGGGCATGATATATCCATAGGGAGCGCATAAAGAAAGCCTACCCCAGCCCTCCCTAGAGGGAGGGTGAGGAAAGCTATTATGATGAATACGATTTTTCTCATTTATTCACCTGGAAGCGTGTGTTACCATTCTTGATGAAGTCCACGATCTGCTTTGCCGCTGCAATACCGGCATTGATGTTTGCCTCTGCTGTCTGTGCGCCCATCTTCTTTGGTGTTGCGAAGTAACGTCCCTCGAAAAGTGTACGGAACTTCGCATCGGCAACCGGCATAATATCGGTCATGTACTTCAGGTCCGTGCGTTCCTGCAGCAGAGCGATCAGTCCTTCCTCGTCGATCACTTCTTTGCGCGCGGTGTTAACAAGTACACCACCCTTCGGCATGAGGTTAACGAGGTCGTGGTTGATGCTGTTCTTGGTCTCTGCGGTAGCGGGAATATGGAGAGATACGATATCGCAAGTCTTGTATAATTCCTCTGCACTATGAACGGGTTTCACGTTAGCGGCCGTCATCGCCTCGTCCGGACAATAGGCATCATAGGCATAGACATCCATTCCAAAGCCTTGCGCGATGCGCGCTACGTTTCGGCCTACATTACCAAAGGCATGAATACCCAATTTCTTGCCCTTGAGTTCGGTTCCTGAAGTGCCGTTGTAGAGATTACGTACGGCGTATACCATAAGTCCAAGAGCCAGTTCAGCAACGGCGTTGCTGTTCTGACCCGGTGTGTTCATCGCTACTACCTTGTGGGCAGTAGCGGCTTCGAGGTCGATATTATCATACCCGGCACCGGCACGGACAACGATCTTCAGTTGTTTGGCTGCGTCCAAAACTGCCGCGTCCACAATATCTGAACGGATGATCAATGCATCAGCGTCAGCTACAGCCTCCAGAAGTTGTGCTTTGTCTGTATATTTCTCAAGCAGCGCCAGTTCATAACCTGCGCCCTCCACCACTTCGCGAATACCATCCACGGCTACTTTCGCAAAGGGTTTTTCTGTTGCTATTAATACTTTCATAGGTTTAATCAATGTAGTGAGTTCTATAGTCTTGCCCGTAGAAGTCGGTATCCGATGCCGATCCGTAGGCAAAATATAAGAGTAACCCATAATTAGTGTAATTTCTCGTATTCTTTGATACAATCCACAAGTGCTTGAACGCCCTCAAGGTCCATCGCGTTATAGCAGGAAGCGCGGAAACCGCCAACCAGACGGTGTCCCTTGATACCCACCATGCCTTTTGCGGTAGCGAACTTAAAGAAGTCGTCCTGCAGGTCCTCGTAGCCGGGTTTGAAGACAAAGCAGATATTCATGCGGCTGCGATCCTCCTTTTTAGAGATGGTCGGCATGAACAGTTTGGACTCGTCGAGACACTTATAGAGCAGATCTGCTTTGGCTTTGTTGCGTGCTTCAATCCATTTCACGCCACCGTTGGCTTTGAGCCAACGAAGGGTCAGCAGCGCCGTATATACCGGCAGTACAGGAGGCGTATTGAACATCGAACCGCCGTCGATATGCGTTTGGTAGTTCAGCATCGTCGGGATATAACGGCTTACTTTGCCGAGACAGGACTCTTTGATAATGACGAAGGTGACACCTGCCGGAGCCAGGTTCTTCTGGGCACCGCCGTAGATAATGTCGTATTGGCTGACATCAATCGGGCGACTGAGGATATCCGAACTCATATCGGCTACCAAAGGTACATTTCCTTTCTTACGGTAGATCTCCGCGAGTTTGTCATCGTTGATTTCCGTACCGAAGATGGTGTTATTGGTCGTGATATGGAAATAATCTGCATCTTGCGGAATCTCATATTCCGTAGGGATCGAATCTGTACTAGCAGCTACTTCGACAGCCTCGCCGAATCCTTTGGCTTCTTTGAGTGCTTTCTTCGACCATACGCCGGTATTAAGGTAAGCCGCTTTCTTCTCCAGGAGGTTGAACGGCACCATGCAGAACTGCAAGCTTGCACCGCCTCCGAGGAAGAGTACACGGTAACCTTCCGGCACATTCAGCAACTCTTTCATCAGGGCTTCTGCCTCATCCATAACGGGCTGGAAATACTTAGCGCGGTGCGATATCTCCAAAATGGAAAGTCCCTCACCCTGAAAATCGATGACCGCCTCGGCGGTTTGTTTGATGACTTCTTGCGGGAGAATACTCGGTCCCGCATTAAAATTGTACTTTTTCATGATGTAAAATTACATTATGGAGTTTCGGCGTCATCGAGTTGCATAAGCAAGCTTACACTCGATTAGCACGAACCTTCATGATTATTTAAGTGTAAAATATTTATTATTCCATGCTGTAGAGTGTACGTGCGGCAGTTCGATGATACCTTCTTTATGCTGTTTGCCTTGGGCAAGGTGTAGTGCCATCGCGACAGCTGCGAGATCATCTGATGGCTGATGCAGGTCTGACCCGGCTGAAGGCTGAGCCTGCGGCAAGTATTGACGCAATTTCTCCGGCACTTCTTTGCCGGCTTTGAGCATGCGTTCTGCGAGGTCTTTGTTGAACTGCTCTTTGGCGATACCGGACTTGTACTCGCGGTATTGCTTCTCGTGCATAGCAAACTCGAACAACTCTTCATCGTCTTGTCCGCGGTCCCATCCGAGTTCCTTCATCTCTTTGATGAAACGCGGCAACTCGTCCGGGTAGAGAGCCTGCGGGTCGTCCGTATAGAACTCAAGGCCCTTCTCTTTCGCCAGTTCGATGATTTCCGGCGCCAGTGTTCCGGGCAGTTTGCCGGACTTGCCGAGGATCATACCCCACATAGCCGGATCCATGCGCGTGAAGGGTTTCTCGCCCATCGAGCGGCTGAAGATATTCATTAGGGCTGCATTCTTCACATATTGGCTGAACGGAGTTACCAGACACGGAGTACCGAGCATCGGCCACACGCGTTGCACTTCCTGGAAGAGTTCAACCAACAATTCGTCCTCACTCAGCGTCTTCTCACCGCGCTTCTTAAGGTTGGCGTTGATAGCAGCATGCAGCCCCTTCAGATCCGCCATGAGACTACCCATCATTCCGCCCGGCAGGCCGCAACCTACGAGCAGCGAGGTCATCTTGCTGTTACGCGGGTCGATCCAGTAACCGAGGAAGTCATCTATGAATTCCTGCGTGAGTGCACGTGCCTCCATGTAGGCCTTCATATTGATGTCCTTTACCAGGAATCCTGCCCCGCGCAACATAGCCTGAATGGTTATTACATCCGGGTGAACCATTCCCCATGAGAGCGGCTCCATTGCCACGTCTAGTACGTCACCGCCGGCTTTGGCTACTTCCAGCATCGAAGCGACACTGAATCCCGGTCCTGTATGACCGTGGTACTGAATGATGATATCGGGATGTTTGGCTTTGATAGCCGCAACAATCTTGCCGAGCATTGTCGGACGACCGATTCCTGCCATGTCTTTCAGACATATCTCCTGCGCACCGCCCTCAATGAGCTGTTCGGCGAGGTTGACATAATATTCTACGGTATGAACCGGCGAGTAGGTCATACACATGGTCGCCTGCGCGGTCATGCCGGCTTCTTTCGCCCATTTGATAGACGGTATGATATTTCGCGGATCATTCAAGCCACAGAAGATGCGGGTGATATCCACGCCCTGCGCGTGCTTTACCCTATACATTAACTGACGTACGTCCGCCGGCACAGGGTTCATACGCAGCGCGTTCAGTCCGCGGTCCAACATATGGGTCTTGATACCCGCCTCATTGAACGGCTTGGTGAACGTACGCACCGCCTGGTTAGGGTTTTCACCATACAGCAGGTTCACTTGTTCACTCGCACCGCCGTTGGTCTCCACGCGGTCAAAGCACCCCATGTCGATGATGACGGGCGCCACGCGTGCCAGCTGGTCCTTTCGCGGTACATACTTACCGCTACTCTGCCACATGTCGCGGTACACGAGACTAAATTGAATTTCCTTCTTGCTCATTATATCTTGTTTTATTTATCTGCACAACCTTTGCGCTGCAAAGGTACTACAAAAAAATCAATTATACAAATTTTTCAAGAAAAATATGTATTTATTTGCACATATGCAAAAAATGTCGTATCTTTGTCCCCGTTTTTGTTTTGAATACTAAATTACACGTAATATGGCACAACAAACACAAGAAGAAACATTTAAAAAGATCGTTGCGCACTGCAAGGAGTACGGATTTGTTTTCCCGAGCAGCGAGATCTACGACGGTCTTGGCGCTGTGTATGACTACGGTCAGAACGGCGTGGAGTTGAAGAACAATATCAAGCGTTACTGGTGGGACTCGATGACGCTGCTGCATGAGAATATCGTCGGTATTGATGCCGCTATCTTCATGCACCCTACTACCTGGAAGGCTTCGGGTCACGTGGACGCGTTCAACGATCCTCTGATTGATAACCGCGATTCGAAGAAGCGTTACCGTGCGGACGTACTGATCGAAGATCAGATTGCCAAGTACGACGACAAGATTGCCAAAGAGGTCGAGAAAGCCCGCAAGCGTTTCGGCGAGAGTTTTGACGAAGAGATGTTCAAGGCAACCAACGAGCGCGTGAAAGAGCATATCGCCAAGCGCGAAGCACTCCATGAGCGTTATGCCAAGGCGATGAACGACAACAACCTTGCCGAACTCAAACAGATTATCCTCGACGAAGAGATTGTCTGCCCGATTTCCGGCACCCGTAACTGGACCGACGTGCGCCAGTTCAACCTGATGTTCCAAACGGAGATGGGTTCGACGGCAGACGGCGCAATGAAGATTTATCTTCGCCCGGAGACTGCTCAGGGTATCTTCGTCAACTTCCTCAACGTACAGAAGACCGGTCGTATGAAGATTCCTTTCGGTATCGCACAGATTGGTAAGGCTTTCCGTAATGAGATTGTAGCCCGTCAGTTCATCTTCCGTATGCGCGAGTTCGAGCAAATGGAGATGCAGTTCTTCGTTCGTCCGGGTTCGGAACTCAAATGGTTCGAGCACTGGAAACAGTTCCGCCTCAAATGGCACAAAGCACTGGGTCTGGGCGACGAGAAATATCGTTTCCACGACCATGACAAACTGGCGCACTATGCCAATGCGGCAACAGATATCGAGTTCCTGATGCCGTTCGGATTCAAGGAGGTAGAGGGTATCCACAGCCGTACGAATTTCGATCTCAGCCAGCACGCCAAATACAGCGGCAAGAAGATCGAGTACTTCGATCCGGAGCTCAATCAGAGTTATACGCCGTACGTCATTGAGACCTCTATCGGCGTGGATCGTATGTTCCTGAGCGTGATGTGCTCGAGCTACGAGGAACAGCAACTCGAAGGCGGCGACACCCGTGTGGTACTGCATTTGCCGGCTGTTCTTGCACCTGTCAAGGCTTGTATCATGCCGCTCGTTAAGAAAGACGGTCTGCCCGAGAAAGCACGCGAGATTATGAACGAACTGAAGTTCGATTTCAAGGTGGCTTACGATGAGAAAGACTCCATCGGTAAGCGTTACCGCCGTCAGGATGCTGTCGGTACGCCGTTCTGTATCACCGTTGATCACGACACACTCAATGACGGTTGTGTTACCATCCGCCACCGCGATACGATGGAGCAAGACCGCGTGAAGATCGAAGACCTCCACGAGATTATCCGCAAGGCTACCGATCCGAAAGAGCTCTACCGCAAGATCGTCGGTGACTCAATGGAGGACACGATGGAATAAAAACGGACATAGTCCCTTTCAACGCAGCAAGCTGCTATACGAAAAACGACCGCCCCCCTACTGAGGCGGTCGTTTTGTGATATATGCCGAAAAATGTCCGATTATTAAGATTTTCCCCACGCGTCCCTTTCGCACTCTTCTTTCGTATCTGCCATATTTTCAGGCACTTATAATATAGATATCGGAGGCAAGTAAGGGTAATCTCGGAGTAATATCGGAGGCAAGTGCTATGCAATACCTACTTTTTTGCCAAAAATGAATGTACGATTTTTAAGATTCTGTATAACGCAAGCAGACGGACATTCTGCCCGCCTGCTTACTTTGGACATGTGACTTGTGGTTTACTGTTTCTTCACGCTAGTGACCATGGCGCCGCCGTTGCCGGTGGCTTTCCACGTCATCACATAGTGTTTGTTGCAATTTGGGCAACCGCCGAGTTCTGTGCCCTGAGTCGCATTGGAGCGGATGTTGACCACGATGATGTTCCCGCAGGACGGACAACCGAATGACACACTCGTTTCCACAGCCCATGCCGCAAAGGCAAGAGCCACCACGCCGAACAATGCGGCAAGGGATAAAAAGATTTTCTTTTTCATGCTATATACTTATTTCCATAAAAACCATACGAATAGGAATCCTAAAACACCGACAGAGAGTGTTCCAACTATCGGTGAAATACTGAAAGTAAAATAACTAACACTAAAAGCGACAGCACCCAGTAGGATCCATACTGCAACTGTTTTTAGAATAGTCTTTGTCATAATGGTTTGAGTTTTAAGAGTAAAAGGATTACCATCCGAGTGACCATCCGATGCTAACACTAAAAGCTAATCCGCCAAAAGGTCCTCCGCGGTAGCCGATAGATAAATCGGTATGCGTGGCATGTCCATACCGAACGCGTGCAATAAGTCCTCCGGAAGCACTCCATACAGAATTCTCTATCTGTTGTCTATCTATTTGCCAAACAGGTCCAACATATGGCATGAGCGCCCAACGCTCCGAAACCGGAATAAGTCCGCGCACTTGCGGCTCCCAAGCAATGCCATCCAATCCATCCAGAGAAAGATCAAGACGGAGGTTAAGCAATGATAATTCTATGAAGTGGAAACGCAATGTACCCAATTCAAAGTTCATCGGGAAATATGGTTGAGTGACTAAAGTCCTCTCACCTGCATTATCCATAAACAAGGGAAGCGTACATCCTGCGCCAGCTTGAATGCTGATAATACCTAATTCAAACGAGCCATAATTTTCATAATAATTGTACCACAATCCTAACCCTGAGGAGCTATGACTACCCTGTGCCTTTTCTTCTTTTTTGCTATATTGATGTACAAGAATGTTGGTTTGATAATCATTATCTAAAGATTTTAATGTTATAGTCGCATCTTCACCTTCTTTTCTTCCGTTTTTCTTTGTCGTAATAATGACTCGTTCATCCGCCTTTTCTGCAATAATGTTTGATTCCGGGTTATGGTGAGTAATTTTCCAATCGCGATTGCTGTCAACTATAACAACAGCGCGTGCCTCTTTTTTCTTGCGTGGCAGATATACGTTTGTTTGTGACGGACGAATATACGGTTTTGGCGCGCCCTCCTGAGAAACTTTTATTTCATATGAAATTGCATCATCCGAAGTAGATACAATTAATTTCTCGAAAATGCCATTATAATCAAATTTATTTCGTTCACTACAAGAAACCACTATGTACTTTCCTTCTTTTCTGAACGTAAAATTTGAAGATTCTTTAGGGACTATCTTCCAATTCTGGGAAGATGATACCTTTATGCGTTTTTCTCCACCATTGTATTTAAAGTTCAATGCCCTAACATCAAAATCTATTGCTTTCTCCGCATAATAACATATATAAATTTTATACTCACTATCTGTTTTCTTTCCATCTATGGTTTCTGGCGTAAACCGATTAGGGAGTTTCATTAATATTTGTTTTGTGGCTTCCGCCAATTGAGAATCTACGTCATCATTAGTCCGTACGCCTGTCACTCGCCCATCGGAAGATATGCTGAGCGTATAATATGCATTCCTTATATACCCCTCTTTGCGCAGGTGTGCAGGATATGATAGTTTGCGATCCACATATTCCTTTATCGCAGAGTCATCACCTGGATATGAAGCTTTAACGACAACAGGTTCTTTGGGAGTATATGATGTCTGACTTGAAGAACCAGAGTCCGCTCCAGCCCCCCAAAATGTACCTAATGCTGCTTCGAGTTCATTCCAAGACGCCCCTCTAAGGCCGATTTTTCCGTTTTCTTCTATAACTATGAATGTGTCAGATTTGCCAATTAAGGCCTTGTCTTCTGCCAACTGCTTGCGTAATTTTCGTTTTACGCACTCAACCGTAGATGATGCAGGATATTGTCCCCCTTCCCACTCTACGATTTCTGCAGTAGTATTTCCCTTTATATTTGTGTATTTGAGAACTACTTTTCCATTTGACACTTGCCATTTAAGGGCAATTATACACCTATATCTACATTTAGCTGTAACTCCATCACAACTAATTGGAACAGAACCGAGCCCTATCATAAAACCAAAGTCATACATTCCTCCTAGGCTTGCCATTATATCACTTGTATATATACCTGTTCCATTTTTGTATAGTTCTATATAGCCGGCTGCACTATAAAAATTCTTTTTCTCTCCTATATAATCTTGAAATTCTGATTTCGTAATGGAAGCGCAGGTTAAACTCATCAAAGAGAGCAAGGTAACCAATAAATATTTTTTCATAATATTAGACCCTAATTCGTGTCGGGCACAACTTTTAATATATATAAAAACATAAGAACAAAAAATACTGCTTTTGCTTTTACGTAAACAGGGTGTCTGGCATAACCCATAATCGCTTAAAAGCAAAAGCAGTACATACCGAAATATGTACCGACTCTGCAATCTTGCGACTATTATATAAGCTGCCAGACTTATGTTTACACAGATTGACTCGTCAGTAATAATATATGTGCGTTGCGATGTCGCAACCGAACTATCCGTTGATAATTCGCTGCAAAGGTACAAAAAAGATTTTATATAGCCAAATTTATTTTGCATTTTCGCGCTTTTTGCCCTCTGTGCACATATAATTCACACTTTCAAGGTACGTACTGCTGATGCATTATTTGTTATTTCTTATTTTGCCACAAACTTTATTTCCGATAGATGGTTATATCCGTTTTGCTACCGAAATAATAGATTTTCATGCTCGTGTTATCCGCATTGAGGGTGCCCCGAAAAACCAGAGTCTGCGCCGGTGTATCAATACCATAACCGATGTAAACGGTAGAACCCTGTACTTTATAACCGTACGTATATTCTGCGTCCACTATCTCGGTGTAACATGACCAAGTGACTTTATTATTTGCAAATGTAAAAACATTTCTGTCATTACCGATTAGTCCCGTTCCTTCCCAAGTAGTACCATCCAACACTCCTTTCTCCGGAGTGTTGGATGGATTCTTCTCACAGGAATTGAGGCATAATACGCCCAAAATGGCAATTATGACATAAACAACTCGTTTCATTGTGCTTTTCTATGAATTTTTCAAAGTATTGCTTTACCAGTTTCTTCGTCGTTTTCATCATCGTTTGTTTACTCATCGCCATTATCTAATGCCTTGCATGAATCCTCATCTGTCGGATCCGCCGTTTTGTAAGTGTAAGAGAACTTGTACGTCTGATAAAAAGAGCGCATATACTCATATGTAGAAACGACAGAGAACTCTGTTCCCCACTCATAAGTAGTTGTTGTGGATATCGTCCCATAAACTGTCATTTCAGAAGTTACTTCCCAACACTTTTCGATGGAATTATCATAATGTTTTCCGTTTATAGTGCCAGCTTCTTCATCAATCTCTGGGTTTGGTATAGGTTCTGGTTCCGGTTTTATCACCGGTATATCTCCATCGTAAAGAGATAATTCGATACTATACACTTCACCGTATAACTTTTTGCGGGCTACCATTTTTCCTTTCTTAATATCATAGGTAGCTGTAATCATCTCTTCTATTTCGGCATATTCTTTTAGATCTCCGGATAATTTTTTTACGGTTGCCGTAACAGAAGTTCCGTCTGTTACATACGAAGCCGTTCCGACGCCTTCACTATATCCGGTAATGGTGATAGTACACTCGTTTTTCGTAAAAGCGACGTAAATATCTGTTAGTTGATTACGTCCCTTCCATTTAGTACCTGCAAGGTTGCTGTTGTTGTTTCCTCCATTTTCGCAGCTTACAAGCGTAAGACCTAACAGGCAGAAGACTGCCATAAATAAATTTTTCATTTTCATAATAATTGATTATTAGTTAGTACATTATGCCTACTCTTTATTGGATTTTCGGCATTCTCCGTTTTGTTTAGTATATCTATTACAAAGATACAGCAGATGCATTAATCAATACAGCGGAACCCTTTTGGAATTCCGCTGCAAAAGTACAACATTTATTTGAATTGCGAGAAGTTCTTTTTATTTCTTGTTGTGCCAAGAAATAAACGATTAATTCGTTGAGACGAATTTTTCTTGTTACGTCTTGTTATGTCAGAAGGGTGACAGATTGGAGGCCGCCGTTATTGCCAGCGATATAAGAAACGGAGGTGTGCCCTGTGAGTACGAGTTGGTCGATGTAGAGCGGCTGACCTGTCAGGAAGAACGTGGAAACGAAGGTGTCTCCTGCACTCAATTTGGAATTGACAGATTCCACCACTTCAAAACGCATATCGCCTAAATAGCGGAACACACATCGACGATTCGGCAGCCAAGTGACTTCTATACTCTGTCCGGGCTGTAGATCCTTGGTATGAATTCCCTCTGCGATGAAAGGATTACTACTGCCATGCTCACCTTCTTTCAAATGATTAGTATAATCATTCCAATCGCGTGAGCCCACATATCGGGAAAGGATATTCAGCGTTGACAGGCGGGTATTATTGGCGCCATCTACATAACCCCAAAGACGCTCTAATGTGCTGAGGGCAATATTCTCATGCAGGCACAGCCAGATTTGCGCGATGAGCGATTCAAAATCAGCCGGAGTCGCCGGACGTGTACCAAAACGCGCTTCTACATCTTTGCGGAGTTGGATAACCTCGGGTGCATTTTTATTCATCTGTATTACAATTTGAAATCCGCTGCAAAGGTACTACGTTTTTTTGATATACAGGAAGTTCTTATTACTTCTTATCTCATTTCATTCGAACGATTAATTCGTAAAACGAATTTTTTCATTAGAAAAATTGCTCCAACTTTAATGCCTTATAGTCTGCTTCCGACCGCACAATTTGGGATAACGGATTCGCCATGCGATTCATAAACGGCATATAAAGCATCGCGTAATACCGACCTGTGGCTTGCAAAATATGGAGGCGCAACTCTTCATTATCTCCTACAGACGCAAATAATTCCGTCATTCTCTGACTCCATTGTTCTGCGGGTGTTGGGTGAGTGTCAACAAGAGAAACGATATCTTGTGCCGTTACAGCTTCTTCGGTACGAGAGATATAGTCTTGATAAATCTCTTTGACTTTGAGATCCAATAACTCTTCCTGAGTAGGCGTATTGGCTTTGATTGCCAGCGAATCGACCACGCGGTTTAGAGAGTCCACCTGTGACTGACGCTTCTCATTTTGAGAACGCAACACATCCTCTTGTTGCTGGCGTTCTTCATTCTGCGCGCGCAGGGAATCAACCTGGATAAACAATTGGTTTTCTTGTTCATTATGTACCCGTTCCGAGCGCTGGTAGCCGGTATATATTCCCCATATCGCAGCACATGGAATAAGCATAAGTATCAACGACAACGGCAGCCACATACGCAGGTTGTCCGCACGTTTTAAGGCACGCGTTATACGAGCGCATGAAGGATAGCGACGTGCAGCATCTACGCGTGTGCAACGACGCGCAATCAGTCTATAGCGATGCGGGAAAAGGAGTTGGATGATTTTGCCTACGGCATAAATGTCTGCGCGGTTGTCTATCGGCTTGCCGGCTAACTGCTCCGGAGCGATATAGGATATTGAACCTGCCGGTTGTTTAAACGTGACATAATCATCCGTGTCGGAAACACCGAAGTCAATCAATTTGACAGTTGTTCCGTTGCGGGTAATGAGGATATTGGACGGCTTGATGTCGCGGTGGATAATCTGGCGTTCATGCAAGAATGATAACGCATCCAGAAGCTGACTTATTAGTTTGCGGCGTACCGAGGTCGAGGGCTTAGTCTCCAGGAATTGATCCAACGTAATGCCATCAATATACTCCATTTGGATATACCACCCGATAGAATCCATGTGTCCAAAATCCAGCAATCGAACAATATTCGGATGATCCAAGCCGACACCAATAGAGAACTCTTTGCGCAGCAGTTCAATATGCGGCGTAGATTCACGGTAAGGCTCTGCCAAAGCCTTCAGCACATACTTGCGACCGAATCGCGTAGCTACATACAAGGCATTGTGTCCCTCTGCGGACAACAACTCCGGTTCCGACCATACATCAGAGAAATCCGCGCTTACGGGCGATATGATAAAAGAGGAATCGTTCATTGCCAGACTTGTATTTACTCAATTTACCGGATGACGCATTGGGCATCGGGGGCAGAGCGGTAAGGGATCTTAATACCGGGACCGAAAGAGGGTGAGATGATGATGACCGTTGATTCGCGGCGGGCATCGACTGCCGGGTGTTCCGTGGTACATTCCCACCGGCAATGATCCAGAAGAACGGTACCGAAACGCACCATCGGCATTCGCTGGCGACAACCCTCTCCCCATGTGCAATACGCATAGGTGACATGCAGTTTGCCCCTGTCTGCTACTACCCTATCTGCAGCGCCGACAAGATTAGAATTCATATGGTCGTAACTCAACTCCGTATAGTCGAAATAACAACGGGAGATAGTAATCGAATCAGACTGCGAAGTGATGTCCAGATTGCCGTCCATGCCATCCATGAAGACACAACTATCAATGAATATACGGGTGGAATGATCCATGCCCAAGAGGTCGTTCCCGCTCACATCTATCGCCCCCGGTCCCTGCAACCGCAGTCCGCGGACAGTGACATTACGGCAATGCGAGAGTTGGATGCCTCCGGAGGCACGGAAAGACTCTTCCGGGTCATTGAAACGGTCTATAAACAGTTGGCGGGTCTTTAGTTCGCGCTGCTCGCGTACCCTCATGCCGTTGGAGAGCACTCCTCCCTCTCCGGCTGTAGAGAAACGCATGATATCCGCACTGTCTAACGTGGCACGGATTTCCGGCGTAATACGAAAACGGGTACGCAGACAAGCGTCATGCGTACCTATGATCGTTTTGTTCGTTAAGTGTTTGAGTACCACGGTGTGTCCCAAGACAAACTCGCCCTTCGAGCCGTCCAGGATAACCGTGTCATGAGAGCGGACAGCCGATAAAAGGCTATCAGACATGTCTGCTCCGTTAGAAGTGATGGTCAGTGCGGCTTGAGCCGTTTGGACCAAAACCGACAGACAGATCAATATACCATATAGTTTATGCCAACAGGGCATCGGCAAGGGCTTCGAGTTCTGCCTTTTGCGCGGGCTTGAGGGAGCCGCGGATGGTAACGGTGGGCTCTACAATCTCTACGTTCTTGCATCCGGAGAGCATCTCGCGCATCACCCTCACCGCTTGTGGAGCCCAAGAGCCGTTTTCGACCAACGCCACACGGCGGTTCTGATAGCCCTTCAAGCGCAGTTTATGCAGGAACATGTGCATCGGCGGGAAAATATCTCCTTCATACGTAGCGCAGCAGAGCACAAGTCGGTTCATGCGGAACGCATCTTCTATTGCCTCCGCCATGTCGTCGCGGGAAAGGTCGGTGATTGCTACTTTGCCGGCGTTCTTGGTCTTCAGTATCTCTGCCAACTGCTCTGCTGCACGACGTGTGTTGCCGTGGATAGAAGCGTAGGCTACCAGCACACCCTCGGTCTCCACGCCGTAGGCGCTCCAGATAGTATAAAGCCGCAGTGCCTCGTCCTTCTTTTCACCCTCTAACATCGGTCCGTGCAGCGGGGCGATAGTAGCAACAGGCTTGTCCGCTAACTTCTTCAGCACATTAGCAACCTGCATGCCGTATTTGCCGACGATATTGAAATAGTAACGGCGCGCCTCACATGCCCAGTCATCCTCATCGGCATGATAGACGCCGAACTTACCGAAACCGTCCGCAGAGAAGAGCACCCGCTCTTCCGGGCAGTAGGTCATGATGACCTCGGGCCAGTGAATCATCGGCGCAGCGATGAACTGCAGCGTCAGTCCGCCGAGGTCGATACTCTGCCCTTCGGCTACCACCTGCACGTTCTTTGCCTCGATGCCGAACTGCACAGCCATGACGGTAGCCTGCTTCGAGCAAACAACCGTCACATCCGGGTATTTGGCAAGGAAAGCACCCATCGAACCGCTGTGGTCGGGCTCCATGTGCTGGCAGACGAGGTATTCCGGCTTGCGGCCTGCTAACGCCTCTTCTACTTTCTTCAGCCACTCCTCGCAGCAACGCGCATCCATCGCGTCCATCACTGCCACTTTGTTTTCTCCGAGCACCACGTAACTATTGTAACACATGCCTTCCGGCAGCTCGTACTGGCTCTCGAACAAATCCAACTCGGCGTCATCGCAGCCGACATATTTGATATTTACCATTTTGTCATTTACCATTTCTTTATTCACTTTGTTCATACGATCTGCTTCGCCGTATGGGTTATTTATTTAATCATTTATTCATTTTTGGTTGTATGCCTCAAGGGCTTTACGCAAGACAATCATTGCTTTGCCGAGGTCCTCTTTATTCAGCACATACGCCATGCGGACCTGATGACGGCCATCCTCCGGATTGGTGTAGAAACCCGTTCCCGGCGCCATCATCACCGTTGCCCCTTCGTATGTAAAGTCCGTCAGACACCATTTGCAGAACTTCTCTACATCATCGACCGGCAGTTCGACCATCACATAGAAAGCACCTGTAGGCGCGGGCGCAAAGACACCGGGAATCTGATTGAGTTGGTCAATGAGGAAATTACGTCTGCCCAGATACTCGTCATACACCTCCTGCATATACTCTTCCGGCGTAGAGAGACTTGCCTCGGCTACTACCTGACCAAACAAAGGAGGACTGAGACGCGCCTGGCAGAACTTCATCACCGATTCACGCACGGCTTTGTTCTTCGTTATGAGTGCACCGATACGGATACCGCACTCGCTGTAACGCTTCGAGACGGAGTCCACGAGCACCACGTTCTCTTCGATACCTTCCAAGTGACACGCGGAGATATACGGCGACTTGGTGTAGATGAACTCGCGGTACACCTCATCCGAGATGAGGTAGAGATCGTATTTCTTCACGAGGTCGCGAATCTGACGCATCTCCTGCTTAGTGTACAAGTAGCCCGTCGGGTTATTGGGATTACAAATCAAGATGGCACGCGTCTTGGGCGTAATCTGCTTCTCGAACTCCTCCACAGGCGGCAGTTTGAAGCCGTTCTTGATATCCGTCTTGACGCTTTTTACCACGGCTCCCGCAGAGATAGCAAACGCCATGTAGTTGGCATAACTCGGGTCGGTAACGATAATCTCATCGCCCGGATTAAGACAACTCATGTACGCGAACATAATCGCCTCCGAACCGCCCGCGGTGATGATGATCTCATCCGGCGAGAGGTCAATGCCGTAATTGGCATAATAACTCACCATCTTCGTACGCAGGGATTTCAATCCCTGAGACGGCGAGTACTCTAAGATTTCCGTATTGAAATTCTTCACCGCTTCCAGTGCCTGCGGCGGCGTTTTGATATCCGGCTGACCGATATTCAGATGATACACATGCACACCAGCCAACTTGGCCTCGTCAGCATACTTTGCCAGTTTTCGAATTGGGCTCTCCGGCATGGATTGCGCCCGTAAACTGATTTCCATATAATGTTTAATGTTTTGTGTTTAGTGATTGTCCTTGCAGGGTATAGGTCTTATCGCCATGTTGGATCAACAACTGCCCCTCACGTAAAAAGAGCCTACCCCGCTCTGCTCCCTGAAGGGAAGGATTTTCAATATCTTCCGTAGACGGTTTATACCCGTCGTCCATCGGGGCTTTATGCGTCATGGCGTAGTGCAGATACATCTCCAACATCGTATATCCGGAAGCATGGCGGACATTATTATCTGCAACCAAGGGATTACACCCGTTCTCGCTCTCCCATTCATCCGGCATGCCGTCCTTATCTGTATCCGCCAAGGGCGCTACCGCCGTATAATCATAAAATCCTTCAGCATCTTCCTCTGTATCAATGATACCTTTCTTTCCTGTTACAGAACCGGTATAGGTATAGCCGCCCTCGCGTGTATCGTTTACCAGGCGCTTGCCAATATGGTCACGCGGGAAACAACCGGCGGTATCCAATACCGTCTCCAGTGCCTTTTCCGCCGTCTCATATTCTTCGGCAGCATAAGCGTATATCTCGAAGTCATATCGACCGTAGATTGAGTCCTCCGTCCATTTCCACCAAGGTGTTTGCGGCCGGATGAGCGTGTCCACCTGACTCTCAGCTTTCGTATATCCTTTGACATTGACAGCCGACCAGTTGTCTGCCGTAGCGGATGGTACGCCATCAAAGATATTGCCATCAAAGAACCACTTACTCGGTCCCCAAGAGGTGGCGCCGCTACGGGCTTTCTCCACCGAAACAAACAGTTTAGTGTTGGTCGTGTTAGGGCCTTTTTTGTAATAGTTATTGACGAAGTTGCACTCATGCGCAGAGTTGAGACCGTTATACGAGTCTATCTTTGCCGTGTTCTCTCCGCCGTAACAACCATTGCTGCCTCCCTCGAAATTATAGTTCACATTATTGATATAATCGAGGTACACCACGAAATCATTGCTCTGCGCGCCATTGAAACGGCATGAACGCTTGTTGTTGTTCACCAGCAAGTTATGATGATAGGTTGCCGGAGAGCCGCCCCACTGACATCCGTAGCCACGTGCACCCTTCGGGTGACCGGAGCTATTCAGGCCCTCATGCACGATACAATACTGCACAGTGATAAAATGGCTGTCGTAGGTATTCATATTCTCCTCAGTGGACCATCCGAACTCACAATGGTCAATGATGTAGTTACTGCAGTTCTCCGCACCGAACGCGTTTTGTGTGATGATATTACCGTTTACATCTTTGCGGCCGATACGGAAACGGATATTTCGGATGATAAAGTTCTCCGACCCGCCGCAATTGACCTTGTTATGCGTGATGACAATACCTATACCAGGCGCCGTCTGTCCGGCAATGGTGTAGTTCTTTCGGTTAATACGCAGGTCTTTGACCAGCCGTATCTCGCCCGTCACGGCAAAGCATACAGTAAGCGGTTCATCCGGAAATTGCTTTACCGCCCAACGTAACGAACCCTCAATATTCCCGTTCGCATCATCCTCCAAAGTCGTCACATAGACTACCTTGCCTCCACGACCACCAGAGGTATATTTCCCGAATCCTTCTGCGCCGGGGAAAGCGACAAGCGTATCAGGCAGCAAAGCAGCCGACAAATGACAAAGGGAGAAAGTACAAAGTACAAGGATTAGAATCTTTTTCATTGTATTTCTTGGGTTAATGTACGCCATAGTGCGTCGTCCGGCACCGGAGCTGTTATACATATATTTTCTTTGCTTACAGGGTGAATAAATCCTATTTTTCGTGCGTGGAGACATATTCCTCCATCCGGGTTAGAGCGCTTGGCGCCGTACTTGAGATCGCCTTTTACCGGACATCCGATGGCAGCCAACTGACAACGAATCTGATGATGTCTTCCCGTCTCGAGATTTATTTCTAATAACGCATAATTTTCTCCGCGAACAAGGGTGCGATAATTTAAAATAGCCTGCTTCGCACCTTTCGCATGCGACTTTGCAATATAACTTTTGTTCTGTGATTCGTTCTTTATGAGCCAGTTTTCTAGGCGTGCTTCGGGTTGTTTGGGTGCTCCTTGTACAATCGCCCAATAGGTCTTTTTGATCTGCTCATGGCTCTTGAACATCTCGTTCAGGCGGGCAAGCGCTTTGCTCGTTCTGGCAAAGAGCACTACCCCGCTCGTCGGTCGGTCCAGACGGTGCGTAACACCTAAAAACACCTCTCCGGGCTTATGATATTTCTCTTTGATATACGCTTTTACCATCTCGCTCAGTGGCGTATCGCCGGTCTTATCGCCCTGCACGATCTCGTTACAGGTCTTGTTGACGGCAATAATATGGTTATCTTCGTACAAAACGACCATGGTCGTTTATTTCAAATTTATAATTTATGATTGATGATTTCTTTGTCTTACCGCCTCATAGATGAATACACCGGCGGCAACGGAGACGTTGAGGCTCTCAATGACTCCGGTCATAGGAAGGCGCACCTGGTCCGTACAGAGTTTAAGGTTCTCCTCATAGATACCTTTCTCTTCCGAGCCCATCACAATACAGGTGGGAACGGTCATATCGACATCGGTATAGTTACGCTCCGTATGTTCCGTAGCGGCAATGATACGCAACCCGCTGTCCCGCAAGTACTGGAGCGCGTTTTGGAGGTTCTCCACCTTGCAGATGGGCAGGGTATGCAAAGCGCCTGCAGACGCTTTGATAGCATCGCCATTGATAGCCGCACTCCCGCGCGTACCTATAATAAGTGCGTGTACACCCGCGCATACACATGTGCGGGCGATAGCACCGAAGTTGCGTACATCAGTCACTCCGTCCAGAAGCATGAGCAGGGGTGTCTTGCCTTCGTCGTACAAGCTCTGTACGAGATTCTCGAGCGGATAGAACTCTATCGGACTAAGGAAGGCGATGACACCCTGATGGTTCTTGTCCGTAAACTGGTTCAGTTTCTCCACCGGCACACGTTGGACGGGCGTACTTGTACCTTCAAGTTTCAGCAACAGTTCTCGTCCGATAGCGGAACTCATATCGCGACGCAGCAGCACTTTATCCAGTACTTTGCCCGCCTCGATAGCCTCTATCACAGCACGAATACCGAAGATCATCTCCTTCTCTTTCGGTCGCTTGGTGTCGTATTTATGATTGATCATTTATGATTTATGGTTTATGATTTATGCCATGGCGCCATTTACCTGAATCACCTGCCCTGAGACATACGAACTGAGGTCAGATGCCAGGAATAAGGCTACTTTTGCTACTTCTTCCGGTTCGCCACCACGGCGCATCGGGATGAGTGTTACAAATTGCTTGAGCGTCTCCTCCGGCAGGGCTTTGGTCATGTCTGTCAAGATGAATCCCGGGGCAATGGCATTGGCACGGACGCCACGGGAACCCAGTTCTTTAGCTACAGACTTCGTGAGAGCGATGATGCCGGCTTTAGAAGCGGCGTAGTTCGCTTGTCCGGCATTACCATTGATGCCGACTACAGAACTGAGGGAAATGATTGAACCGCTGCGTTGACGCATCATAACCGGCGTCACGGCATGCGTGAAGTTAAACGCCGACTTGAGGTTCACTTGTATTACCTGATCCCATTGCTGCTCTGTCATACGCATCAGTAGTGTATCGCGCGTAATACCTGCGTTGTTCACGAGTATATCTACGCTACCGAAATCCGCAGCTACCTGCTCAACCACTTTATGCGCCTCGTCGAAATCAGCGGCATTGGAAGCATAGAACTGCACTTTCACACCCAACGCAGCGATTTCGTCGCGTGTGGCTTGGGCGGCCTCGTTCAGCTCCAGGTCCGTAAAAGCGATATTCGCCCCCTCGCGGGCAAAAGCGAGAGCTATCTGTTTACCGATACCACGGGCAGCACCCGTGATGATGGCTGTCTTAGATGCTAATAACATGTTATTTTGTTGCAAATTTAAATTTTGATTGTTCCTTGGTCTTTTCCTTGGGTTGATTCGTCTGCTCTTTCACTGGCCCTTCTGTCTGCTCTTTCTTCGGTTCTTCTATCTGCTCTTTCTGCAGTTCTTCTTGTTCATCATCGATAGGGAAGACGCCCGTTGGATGCATGATGGTATATTTGCTCATCTCTTCGTTGGACTCGAACCCTACTCCCTCGATGATACTCTTCTCGCGCGTGATATGAATGGCAGAGTCGGAATACACGCGGTGCAGACGTTGGTCCCATTTGAGTTCCTGGGTATCGAAATGCTCCCCTTTGCGGTTCATGGCATGTACATTGCCTCGTAGCGTCCAATGCTGGTCTGGTTCGTTATAATACGCGTAATCCGCCTTAAGCGAAGCCTGTACGGTCAATGCTTCATCGAACTGCTCCAGATAGATTCCTTTCGGAAATTCCTGATAAGTAGGGTCTTTCTTGTCGAAGACTAACCATTGCACAGTCTCGATTCGGTAACGTGTGATGCCGGAGTCCGAGATGAGCGTAGTAACTGTATCACCGACAAGTACCGGCAGCGAATCGCGTGGCGGTACTTGGTCGTGCATCACCTCTTCAGCAGGCGAGCAAGCGAACAAAACGATAGCGAGCAACACGAGGTTGCTCGCTATCAATGTCTTATCGGATAGTGGTTGTTTCACCAATCCAACCTCCTACGTAATAGGTAGAGCCGGAGAACTCATTCGGCAGGTCGAAACGCTCCTCTTTGGTCGGGAAGTATTTCGCATAACTGGAAATACAGTCATTAGCAGCTGCTTCAACCGAAGGATCGATCTGCTTTGCCTTTACGAATTTATCTACAGCTGCCCAGTAAACGGTCTTGTTAAGGATCGTACCTTTCGGATCATTTCCATACAGACGGGTAGCTGCATAGGCCATACCGATGATGATATAACAACGTCCCTGACCTTTGGTCATACCGAGCGATGTCAGCGTAGCGATTGAAGCCTGCGCATAACGACGTGCTTCCGGATAGCGCTTGAGGTTCGAGTAGCAATATACAGCCGCATTGTACTGGTAGTCCGCTACATCCTCATATTCTTCGTCAACGGTAGCGAGTTGGATAGCCTGGTCGTAGTACTTCACAGCAGCTTCGTAATCACCTTTCTTGGCAGCCATTGAAGCGCAGCCGGCAGCGGACTCGTCCGTAGGTTGCAGTTTATGCGCAGCCTCGCAAGCAGCGAAATACACATCACTCTCCGTACAACGTACACGCTTGTAGAGTTTTACGATTTTCTGGAGCACATCGAGGTTCGTCTTATTCTCCTCTACGTCATCCGCGTATAACTCGTCCAGCTTTTTGCAGTCCGCAGCACCTGAGATAGCGAAGATATTATCTACGTAGTCTTTCTGCCTAGACGCCAGTTCCGCATTCTTGTTATTTGGATCAGCAGCTTGGTCAGCCAACAGACCGCTTGCCAACTCGTAATCTCCGATCAGATCTTCAGCCTTGTCGTCCGGATTTGCTTTATAGAGCGCATACGAAACGTCTACCAGAGCTTTGAGAACAGCCATCTTACTCTTGATACCCATGCCTTCAGCGGACTTACGCAAGCACTCACGTGCATCATCATACTTGCTCTCTCCATAGAAATCAATGTATGCCAGTCCCTTCTCGCCAAGGATATACGCTTTCGGGTACTTGGGATCATTACCGAAATACTTGATACGCTTGTTTTGCATCTCAATAGCAAGTTTAGCCAAACGCTCTTTCTCCGCCTTGTCTGCCGTAGCTTGATACAAAGCCTCTACAATCTTAGCACCGTCAGAATAGATGGACTTGTTTGCATTCGGGCAAGTGGTATATACTTCCCACCAAGGCTCGTATGCGTCTGCATACATCTTGTTCTTCACTGCTTCATGGAAGAGCGATACGTTCATCACACACTCCTCGGTGATAACCGGTTCCGCATCATCTTTGTCCTCGTCATCGACTTCTGCCTTAACGACTTCCACTTCTCCTACTTTCTTCGGTTTTTTAGCACATGCCATAGCCGGGATAGCGGCTACGAGTGCCAATACAACTAATGTCTTGAATTTCATAATCGTTTATTTTTGTTGTTAGTTAATATGCATTTACCAGTGGTCCTTACAATTAGCGTGCCAAACTACAATTTGCGTTTGAAGAACCAGTTCTCTGCGACAGAAATACCTACCGTCAGTCGCAAGTTATTCTCTTCGAGTCCGGCCGGACTACCGCGATGGGAATACTCGAGTGTGGTATTGACCATTGTGCCGACTCCATATACCGGGAAACCGATACCTATTCCGGCGGTGATACGTTTAGCTCCGATAGATGCCAGGTATTCATCCTGCACGCTCACACCTGCCCGCCAGCGCATACGGTCCACATATTTACGTCCAAGCGGGTTATGCTGGTACTCAACACCAATTGCCATACGGTCGCGGTCACGCAGACCATTCCTCGAATCACTTCCCAAGTAGCCGTTATACATCGCTGAGCCCATACACTGGCGTTCAAAATCGAAGGCTACCGTCAAGCGGTTTGCCCATGTATAACTGGCACCTACTCCCCATACCATCGGCAACTCCCATAATCCTTCAATAATAGGAATAGAGTCTTCCGACTGCGTTTCAATAACAATCACATCACAGTTCATCTTCATCTTAGGTTCAAAGATTGCACCTGCATTGATTGTGTGATCTCCCCATGTATGAAAGAACTGCGCACCAAAACGCAGACGCGGGGTCCTTACGAGCATCAGTTCATCTTGCAACGAAGGCTGTAGTCCTGTCTCTTCGAATGCCAGCGCGCGCATACGTTGAAGGCTGCCCCACATATAATAGAAGTTTGCGCCAAGGGCGAAATAGTTGCAAATATTAAAACTCAAACCGGCATACACCTCGCTGATGTTTCCGACACCCTCATAGTCTGTCGTATAGTGATACGCGCCACCGGCCGTTGAGTCCTTTATAGAGATAGAATAGCCTACTGAACTGTAGGGTGTAAGTCCAAAAGACATTGCAATCCATTGTTTCCACAACGGAATTTGGAACGTAAGATACTCAAGGTTTCCGTTTGCCTTGTTGCGCATGCCGCTGGCGTCCTGATAACGGCTCCAAGTTGCGCTAGCTGCTATGTCCATCATAAAGGTAAGCGTGTCACACGCCGTGAACGAAGCTGGTTGAGAAGGATTGATAGCACGGTTGGAACGCATACCAAGCCCTACTCCACCCATAGCGCGGTATGCTGTAGGCACATTCTCATTCAAGTCTCCGTACGCGTACCGCGAATAAGGCGAACTGGTCAGGTTCTGCGCAGATAAAGATGAAAGGTGAAAGGCGAAAAGTGAAAGCATCACCATCCACAAGGCTATTATTCGATATTTTATCCTTTCAATGTTCATTTTTCCTTTTTCAACTTATTATATACTAAAATCGTATTCAATCCAATGAGCACCAAGTGCTTTTCGTACCGCAACTGTCTATTCTCGTTACGCGAATTGCGAACATTATTGAGAATATAGGGTGCATTTCCACCGGTGAGGAAAGTCTGGAAGCCATGTTTCGGACTATCTTGACTCACTATCTTCTCGCGTAGCGTACGCATGTACCCTTTTACTTCATACGCCACTCCGCGTACTACTCCTGCTGCAATCGCATCGCGCGTGTTCTTTCCGAAAAGCGGAATCAGTTCGTTCTCGTCCACTTCTACCAATGGCAGTTTTTTCGTCATGCGCTGGAGGATAGTGAAACGCATCTTCAGGCCCGGTGCAATGTTTCCTCCCAAGTACTCTCCTTCCGCCGAGACGAAGTCGTATGTAATTGCCGAACCACAGTCAATGATCAGCAGGTTCTCATTGGGGCATATGCTCTTCGCTCCTACAGCAGCCGCAAGACGATCTTGTCCCAAGGTTTCAGGCGATTCATATCGATTGATAATCGGCACAGGCGTCATGTGGTCAAAGAGCACAAAATGCTGCGAACGGCGGTTGAGTGTATTGACTATAGCCGCTTCGATATTCACTACCGATGATATAATAGAGTCTGTGATCTCATATAAATCAAACAGACGTTCTACGTCCGCGGAGCTGAACTGCTTATAGGTCAGATCTTTAATGATCTTCCCTTCATCCGTCATCAGCGCCACTTTTGTACGGCTATTTCCCTGGTCAATACACAAATTCATGCCCTTACCCTTTATACTCCTGCCGTAGTGTACAGGAAACGCTTGATAGATTTCTTCGGAGTTTTCTCGAACTCATGGGGATAGAGTTTGACGATAGCTATCTGCTCGTACGCCGCCAACTCGGAGTTGACCTGTTTACGTGCCTCTTCCATCTGTTCCTCCAACTCCTCACGCGTCATACCGCTGGCATCCACTTCGTTGTAGTCCGGGCAGATGAGCGCCACAAGGCGGTTGTCTTCGTGTTGCAGAACAAGCGACTCCAAGACGTAAGGCATATTATTGAGCTTTGCTTCTATCTCCTCCGGATAGATATTCTGTCCGCTGGGACCGAGCAACATGGTCTTGCAGCGGCCCTTGATATACAGGAACCCGTCCTCATCGAGCATTCCGAGGTCTCCGGTACGAAGCCAGCCGTCAGAAGTAAAACTCTCTTTGGTAGCCTGCGGGTTTTTATAGTACCCTACCATTGTATTCTCACCACGGACAACGACTTCACCTATACCTTCGGCATTCGGATTAATGATCTTCACCTCCATAATACCAGGCAGCGGGCGACCGCAAGAGAATTTACGAGGACCTTCGTTGATCGGTGTGTAACAAATCAATGGAGCGCATTCCGTCATGCCGTAACCCACCGAAACGGGGAATTTGATTCGGTGGAGGAATGCCTCTACTTCGGGGTTCAGCGGCGCACCACCGATAATCATCTGGCTGAACTCGCCTCCGAAAGCCTGCATGAGTTGTTCGCGAATCTTCGAACATACCACTTCATCAAGGAACGGTACTTTAAGCACCCAACTTACAGGCGGTTTTTGGATTTGCGGCACAATCATCTTCTTGTATATTTTCTCCAAAATCAGCGGCACAGAGAGGATGACGGTAGGTTTGACTTCCGAGAATGCCTTCAACAGAATCTTCGGACTTGGCGTACGTCCCACAAGCCATGTATGCCCTCCGGCGGCAAGACAGGAAAGAAAGTCAAACGCACAACCGTACGCGTGCGCTAAAGGAAGGAAGGTTACGAATCGCGACCCTTTGAACACGATACCGCTCTCCAATCCGTACCGTACGTTACCAGCGAGCGCATTAAGCGGCGTGATTACACCTTTGCTGAAACCTGTAGTACCGGAAGTATAATTGATGGAGCCAATCTCGCTATTCGGGCGCTCTTCGAAGTGCAAATCTTTTGCCCAATATCCATTCGGATGCTTTGCTTTGTACTTCTCCGCGATGGCATCATAGTTGATTTTCTTCGGATCCAAAGCCAATGATATCGGATGCCAATCGTTCAAACTGACCGACGCCAACACCTGCGGGATCTGGTCAAGGTCAATTCCCTCCCAGTTGATATCGCTTATAAAAAGCAGTTTTGAGCCGGAATGATTGATGATGTGAATGGCATCATTGGCGCGGAAATCCTGCAGAATCGGAACGATAATCGCGCCGTATGTCACTGCAGCAAGGTAAACCGTGACCCAATTACTATTGTTACGCCCCATAACGGCAATCTTATCGTTTTTCTTAATACCGCACTCCTTGAAAAGAATATGCAGTTTCTCGATGTTGATAGCCAATTGGCCGTATGTCAAGGTAACATCCGTCCCATAGTCAGTGACGGCAGGCAGCTCCCAATTCTCTTTGAACGAGCGCTCGTACATCTTGACGAAGTTGTATTTTTCTTCGGTCATCATAATGATAAACGATTTACGATTTAACGGTTTATTTCTTCACCGGCTTTGCCGTAGTTGCGGGTTTTGCCACATAGACGGAGTCTACAATGAACTGACTGTTGCCACGCCAAGGCAGTGTACCAAGATAACGCTTCCAGTGAAGCTTCACACCGGTGTTAGATTCTTCATCCAACTGACGAGCTACGCTTTCTTTTACTACGGAGAACTTAAATTCGTTGGACACAATAGCGCCTTGCGAGTGGGTATTCTTCAATCCTGTCTGAATCATTTTGCCCTCGTAGGTCTTGAAGATAAATCCCTCTTTTTGGAAGTAGTTGATATCTCCTTCGTTCACTCCTTCTGCATAGACAAAGCAGAACTTAAAGAAGATGAAAACGGCGAGTGCCAGAACGGCTATCACCGAGGTCCATGTGATTACTTTTCCTGTTGTACTCATATCGAATATAAATGTTATTTTCGCGTATTTCCCAATTTCGGCTGCAAAGATACTACAAAAATTGCAAATATGCAAGTTTTGAGGCTATTTTTTTCGTCAAATAGAATAAAATTCTATATGACACACAAATAGCATTTGTAAAAATCACCATAATTATGCGACAAAAATGCACGAATATTTGCAAATTTGAAAAAAAAGCAGTAATTTTGCAGCGCAAAATTGTTTAATACTATGACAGACGAACGGTATCTACGTTTATTAAGTGAAAAATTTCCAAATGCACAAGCTGTAGTGACGGAGTTGATTAACCTGCGTGCTATTCTATCTTTACCCAAAGGTACAGAGCATTTCGTGAGTGACCTGCACGGCGAATCAATGGCATTCATCCATATGATAAAAAACGCTTCGGGTGTGGTTCGCAAAAAAGTAGATGAGGTGTACGGTTATGCGATGGACGAGGAGGAAAAACGGGCTCTCTGCGCGTTGATTTATTACCCTGACGAACGCATTGAACTCGTGAAACGAGCATTCGAGGAGCCTACTCCATCCCTACCTGAAGGGAAGGAGTTTGACAATCTTAACTCTTGGTACAAGAAACGCATAGGTCAGGTCGTAGAAGTAGCACGGGCGGTAACAATCAAATACAGCCGGTCGAAAGTACAGAAACTGCTTCCACAAGATTACGCGTATATCATCGGCGAATTGTTACATGAGTCCCATTTGGAACTCAAGGACCGCAACACCTATTACAACGCCATCATTGACGCGATCATTGAAACAGGCTGCGCAGAACAGTTGTTGATAGCCATATGCTACCTCATTCACGGACTGACAATTGACACCTTGCATATCGTCGGGGACATCTTTGACCGTGGTCCCGGGGCTGCCAAGATACTCGATGTGCTATCCACGATACGCGACTACGATATCCAATGGGGTAACCACGACATCGAATGGATGGGCGCGATGGCCGGCAATCTTGCTCTTCTCGCGACCGTACTTCGTGTAAGTATCCGCTACGCCAATATCGAAACACTCGAAGAGGGTTACGGCATCAATCTGCTGCCACTCGCAAACTTCGCAATGACCGTCTATGGCGATGATCCCTGCACTATATGGCAGACCAAGGATTTCGAGAACAACCCACGTCTGACCCGCTCAGCACAACTGATGGCGAAAATGCACAAAGCGATATCGATTATCCAGTTCAAGCTCGAAGGCCAGACCGTACGTCGCCACCCCGAATGGAACATGGACCATCGGGCCGTATTGGATAAATTGGCACGGGATAATGGACATTGGACCTTTAATGGTCAGGAAATACTAGACCAACACCTGCCAACGATAGATCCTAAAGAGCCATACAAGCTGAGTCAGCACGAACAGGATCTAATGAATCAGTTATGGCGTTCGTTCCGTAAGAGCGAGAAAATGCAACGTCACCTCAGGATGCTTTATGAGCATGGATCGCTCTACCTTGTACGGAATGGCTTCCTGCTCTACCACGCAGCGATACCACTCAATGCGGACGGCAGTTTCACAGAAGCTGACGTTTGCGGCAAACGTGTGAGCGGGAAGGCACTCATGGACAGAACAGACGCGGTAATACGACAAGCATACTACGGAGAAGGCGAGGAAAAACAGAACGCGCTTGACTATATGCTGTATCTTTGGGAAGGTGAGTTCTCACCACTGTACAACAAAGACAAGATGACCACTTTCGAACGTTATTTTCTACCCAAAGGTCAGACATGGGACGAACATAAAGGTGCCTATTTTTCGCTCGCGGACGACGAAGATGTTTGCAAAAAAATTCTGACAGAGTTTGGGCTGGATCCGAATTCAGGACGCATTGTTAACGGTCATGTGCCTGTACGAACTATACAAGGCGAGACGCCTATGCGCGCGAATGGCAAACGATTTGTAATTGACGGAGGATTCTCAAAGCCCTACCAGGAAAAAACAGGCATTGCCGGATACACGCTGATATATAACTCGCATGGTATTCAGTTGGTTGAACACGAGTCCTTCGAATCCAGAGAACAAGCCATACTATCCGGTTCTGACATACACAATCGCACACTCTTGCAAGACTTCTCAGGGCAACGTATTCGTATAAAAGACACGGATAACGGCAAAGAACTGCTCGAGCAGATTGAATCACTCGAACAGTTGCTCCGCGCGTACCGCTCCGGTTCCATGCGGGAGCGGTAGTTTATTGCGCTAATGCGCGTTTAGGAGAGTTGGTGCTTTCAGTCGTTTATAAACAGCAGCGACGAACCTCACACGAGAGCCTTAACAAGGCTCTCTTTTGTTCCTGCCAGGAGGTCTACAGGTGCAATTTCTATCATGGTCTTCGCGCCATATTCGCCTCGATCTTTCATCTTCATCGCTGCGCGCGCACAAGACACCATCACCTGGCCGGTCAACGCCGGGTTATTGATCTCCATATTAAACTCAAAACGCTGGTTGTGCGTCTCTCCCGACACACCGGAACGCACGAGGTTCACTCCGTGCGCAACATTATTGAGCGCATCCACACTTTCTACTGCCACCACATGCGTCTCATCATGAGCAAAATAATCATCCGCCAAGATAGCTGCTTCAACTGTCTTGAAATCTGCGCCGTCTGCGAGTTCAATATACACCATGCGTCGGTGTATACCTGTTCCCAAAGGGATAGTCATAGAGAGCGCATTCTTGACTCCGGGAATTGACTTGGCTGCGACGGTGTGACCCATTGAGCGGCCCGGCCCAAAATTGGTATAAGTAATTCCTTTCGGAGCGAGCGCCATAAGGATAGCACGAATCATTGAGTCTGAGCCAGGATCCCAACCCGCAGAGATAACGGATACACATTTATTACTCCGGCACACTGCATCTAGGGAGTCGCGTAAGTTCCATATCTGACCATGGATATCGAAACTATCCACAGTGCAAATACAACGCGCTGCAAGTACCGTTGCAAACTTCTGTACTTCGCGTGTCGGCGTACAAACGAGCACTACATCCGCGTCAATACAGTTTAAACAATCATTGTGATGAAAAACACCTGCCAACTCCATATCCGGAGCCGCTTTAATGGCTTTTTCAGCAGCACGGCCTATATTGCCGTAACCTAAAATTGCTACTTTCATATTTATTCTACTGTTACTGATTTTGCTAAATTGCGCGGTTGATCCACGTCACATCCTTTGACGACGGCGATATGGTATGCCAACAATTGCAAAGGAATAACCGTCAACAGCGGTGTAAGACACTCTTCAGTAGCCGGCACTTCAATCACATAGTCGGCTATCTTACGCACCTGCACGTCGCCTTCGCTGACCACCGCTATAACCCTACCCTTACGAGCCTTGATCTCTTGGATATTGCTGACAATCTTTTCGTATGTACCGCAATGCGGAGCGACGACTACCACTGGCATCTCTTGTGAGATAAGGGCGATAGGGCCGTGCTTCATCTCCGCCGCAGGATAACCTTCGGCATGAATATATGAGATCTCCTTCAGTTTGAGAGCGCCTTCAAGGGCTACAGGGAAATTATATCCGCGGCCAAGATAAATGAAGTTCTGGGTATAAGTAAAGGTCTTGGCAAAATCCGCGATGCGGGTGTTTTGTTCCAAGACACGTTCTATCTTCTGCGGTATCTGCCCGAGTTCTCGCACAACAGAAACAAACTGCTCCTTGCTGATAGTCTTTTTCTCGCGTCCTATACAGAGGGCCAACATGGTGAGTGCCACCACTTGCGCCGTAAAGGCTTTGGTGGACGCCACACCGATCTCGGGACCTACGTGTGTGTAACAACCGCTGTCACTCATGCGAGGGATAGAAGCACCTATGACATTGCAGATAGAGAAGATGAATGCGCCTTTGGATTTTGCAAGCTGAATAGCTGCTAAGGTATCCGCAGTCTCACCGCTCTGAGAGATCGCAATAACCACATCGTCCTTGTTGATGACGGGTTTGCGATAACGGAACTCTGACGAATATTCCACTTCAACGGGAATCTGCGCAAACTCCTCTATAGCGTACATAGCAATAAGTCCGGCATGCCACGATGTACCGCAAGCGGTAATGATGATGCGTTTAGCGTTCAGGAAGCGGTCCTTATTGTCTATAAAACCGGAGAGCGCTATATTATCCTGCCGTACATTCACACGCCCTCTCATCGAATCGGTCAAAGTACGGGGTTGCTCAAAGATTTCCTTAAGCATGAAATGCGGATAGCCGCCTTTCTCTAATTGGCTGAGCGACAATTCCAAACGCTTGATCTCAGGCGTTTTGGTAACATTATTGATGGTTGTGATTTCAATATCTGATGGCTGATTACCAGTAGCTGATGGCTTCAAAACCACTACTTCTTCATCCTCAATATAGATGACTTGGTCGGTATATTCAACGATAGGTGTGGCATCGGAAGCCAAGAAATACTCATTTTCTCCTATTCCCACCACTAACGGCGACCCTTTGCGCGCTGCAATCAAGGTATCCGGATGCTCCTTGTCAAGGATGGCGATGGCATAAGCACCTATAACCTGTTGCAGTGCTAATTGTACAGCCGTTTTGAGATCTACATGTTTATTTAGTTGGGTGTATTCGATCAGTTGCACCAAAACTTCCGTATCCGTATCAGACTTAAAGGTATAGCCTTCCTTCATCAGTCCTGCTTTGAGCACTGCGTAGTTTTCAATGATGCCATTATGTATTATGGCAAGTCGTTCCGACTCCGAGTAATGGGGGTGTGCGTTTTGGGTGTTGGGTTCGCCATGCGTAGCCCAACGTGTGTGCGCAATACCAATGCATCCGTCCGTATCTTTGTTCGCTGCAAAAGATTCCAGTTCAGAGACCTTTCCTTTGGCTTTATAGATATTGAGTTGACCCGCCTCATTGATAAGCGCCACACCGGCGCTATCATAACCACGGTATTCCAAACGGTGAAGCCCCTTAATTAAAATCGGATAAGCCTTTCGGCGACCGATATATCCTACAATTCCACACATAAAACTATTTACAATTTAATCATTTATTATTTACGATTTAGTGAAGCGTCACCGTTTTTTTTATATTTTTTCCTTCATTCTGACAAGAGCGGCGGTACAGTCTTCCCGTTTCGAGAAGGCGGAGAACCGCACAAATCCCTCACCGCATCTGCCGAAACCGACACCGGGAGTGCAGACCACTTGACATTGCTGCAACAGGTGGTCGAAGAATGTCCATGAGTCCCAACCATGCGGAGCTACGCAGAATATATACGGTGCGTTCGTTCCTCCGTACACTTCGTACCCCATATATTTCAGACCATCCATGATAACAACTGCTGTCTCTCTGTAATAGTTCAGATTGTCCGCTATGCCTTTTTGCCCTTCCGGTGTAAAAGTGGCTTCTGCTGCACGCTGGGCTATGTATGCTGTGCCGTTGTATTTGGTGCATTGCCGCCGCATCCACATCGCCTGCAATCCTGTCTCGTACGGTACTACGGTATAGCCGCAGCGCACTGCCGTAAAACCGGCACTCTTGCTGAAACTGTGCACTTCTATTGCCACCTCCTTGGCGCCTTCTATCTCATAGATACTATGCGGAATGCCCGGTTCCGAGACAAAGGCTTCGTAGGCGGCATCGAAAATAATAATACTCTTGTGTTCTCGGGCATACTCCACCCACAAGCGCAGCTGGTCATGCGTGAGCACGACACCTGTTGGGTTGTTGGGAAAGCAGAGGTAAATGATGTCCACCGGCTTCTTGGGCAGTTCCGGAACAAAAGCATTTTCTTTCATACACGGTATAAAAACTATCTCCCTGCCTGCCATGATATTCGCATCCACGTAGGCAGGATAGGTAGGGTCAAGAATCGCCACTGTGTTCTTTTGGTCAAACAGTTCGCTGAGGTTGCCCAAATCGCTGCCTGCGCCTTCACCGATAAACACCTCATCGGGCTCAAAACAAATCCCGCGAGGGCGGTAAAAAGAGTCGATGATACGCTGCTGTAACCATTGGTAACCGTTTTCGGGACAATAACCTCGGAATGTCTCGGCGTGTGCCAACTCTTCTGCTGCAGTGTGCATGGCATCCACGATGACACGGGGCAGCGGACGCGTCACATCGCCCACGCCCATACGCAACAACCTCTCATCCGGATGATGTGCCTGATAAGCACTCACCCGCAGTTCAATGTCACGAAATAGATAATTAGCCGGTAACTCGGCATAATGGGGATTGATTTGCATGATTATTCCTCCCAACTGTAGGTTCCCCGGAACACTTCTGTTGCCGGACCGGTCATGGTAATTCTGTTTTCCAACGGGTCATAATGAATCAATAACTCGCCTCCCTTGAGATGCACGATGATCTCCTCTCCTGTCTCACCCATCCGGTACGCCGCCACGGCTGCTGCGCAGGCTCCTGTGCCGCATGCCATAGTCTCACCGCTCCCGCGTTCCCATACGCGTACATCTAATTCACGCGCATTGCGCACATGAGCGAACTCCACATTGGTGCCTTTCGGGAAATGCGGGTGCGTACCTATTCGTTCGCCCAAGTCCGCCATTTCCGCATCGGAGATTACCCAGCTGCGGAAAAACACGGCGTGCGGATTACCTATATTGACGGAGGTGAAACCCAAGAGGTCACGACCTTTCAAGGCAAGCGAATCAGTGGCTGTCTTCGGGGTTCCCATATCTGCTGTCACTTCGTGTACCAAACCGTTTTGGACGTGAAGACATAACTTCCGGATACCCGCAATCGTCTTGATTCTCATCTTTGGCTGTGTACATAAACCGCTTTCGTACAGATATTTGCCTACGCAACGGATGGCATTGCCGCACATCTCCGCCTCCGAACCATCGGCATTGAAGATACGCATCGACGCTTCGGCTTCTTTGCACGGAAGAATCAGCACCAATCCATCCGCCCCAATGCCAAAATGGCGATCAGAGACACGCCTCGCTAAAGCGGGAATGTCAAGCCGTGCTATTAGCGCAACTGTAGTCTTAGAGAAACAATCTATAAAGATGTAGTCGTTTCCAAGACCATGCATTTTGATAAAAGGAAGAGCTGCCATCGCTATTAATGGATGAAGAGTAATTCTCTGTATTTAGGGAGGGTCCACATTTCATCATCGACAATCATCTCCAGTTCGTCGGCGTGGGTACGGATTTCCGCCATCAGCGGCAACACCGTATCATGATACGCTATTGCTTTTGAGCGTTCATTGGGTTGGCGGTTGGCATTATGGCGCGCGTCTGTCATCTTCTCCACACCCTCAAGGATAGCTCCCGAATGGTGCTCTATCTGACGGATGATACTATAGTCCATCTCGTTGAGCGAAGCCGTCTCATCTGCACTGAAGACTTGCTTGACAGCCAGCACATTCTGAAGAAGCATGGTTTGGTATCGCTTCGCAGCAGGTAACACATGGTTCACCACGAGGTCACCCATTACACGGCTCTCTATCTGCAGTTTCTTCACGTATGTTTCCCATTTGACCTCACTACGGCTCTGCAGTTCGGCTTTGCTGAGTACATCGGTATATTCAAACATACGGATAGTTTCCGGCGCTAAATAGCGATCAATGACAAGAGGTACGGAAGTCTCACAGTCCAAACCGCGTTTAGCAGCTTCGACTTTCCATTCCTCGCTATAGCCGTTTCCGTCAAACCGGATGGCTTTGCAGGAAACGATATATTTCTTGATCACATCAAAAAGTACACGTTCTTTTGGTTCTCCCTGCTCTATGCGTGTATCCACTTCGTCTTTGAAGAGCATAAGTTGTTCTGCAACTGCTGCATTGAGGGCCAACATGGCTGCACCGCAGTTAGCAGACGAGCCAACGGCACGGAACTCAAAACGGTTACCTGTAAAAGCAAAAGGAGATGTTCTGTTTCTATCCGTGTTATCAAGCAGGATTTCCGGAATATTTGCAACGCCGAGTTTCATTTCCTTCTTTGCATTGATGATAATAGCCTCTTCTGCCGTTGCATGCTCTAGTTTATCGAGGACTGCTGTAATCTGTTTGCCAAGGAAGACGGAAATAATAGCCGGTGGTGCTTCGTTGGCTCCCAAACGATGCTCATTAGTAGCACTCGCAATGCTTGCTTTAAGCAGTCCATTATGACGTTGAACAGCCATCAATACATTGACCAGGAAGGTGATGAACTGCAAATTTTGGTAGGGATTTTTGCCCGGTGCAAGTAAGTTAATACCGGTATTGGTCTCCATGGACCAGTTACAGTGCTTTCCGCTACCATTAACACCAGCATATGGCTTCTCATGTAATAATACACGGAAATGATGCTTCTCCGCTACGCGCTCCATGATAGACATGATGAGCAGATTATGATCATTCGCGAGGTTGACATCTTCGTATATAGGTGCCATTTCGAACTGGTTCGGTGCCACTTCATTATGGCGCGTACGCACAGGGATACCTGCCTTGAGAGCTTCATATTCCAATTCGCGCATAAATGCTAATACACGGGCAGGGATAGCCCCAAAATAATGATCCTCAAGTTGCTGTGATTTGGCGCTGTTATGCCCCATAAGTGTGCGTCCCGTCAACATGAGATCAGGGCGGGCATTATAGAGCGATTCGTCCACTAAAAAATACTCCTGCTCCCATCCGAGGTTCGCATGTACATGTTTAACCTGTTTGTCGAAGTATGCGCACACTTCACGTGCAGCGTGACAGAGGGCAGCCGTAGAACGGATAAGCGGCGTCTTATAGTCGAGTGCTTCCCCCGTATAGGCGACAAATACTGTAGGAATACAGAGTGTATCTCCGATGAGGAAAACAGGCGAGGAAGGATCCCAAGCCGAATAACCTCGCGCTTCAAAAGTATTACGGATACCTCCCGAGGGGAAAGACGATGCATCCGGTTCTTGCTGATAGAGACTCTCTCCGCTGAAGGCTTCCATCAAGATGCCGTTCTTATCAAGAGCAAAAAACGCGTCATGTTTTTCCGCGGTACCTCCTGTCAATGGCTGGAACCAATGAGTGAAATGCGTGGCGCCATGTTCGATTGCCCATTTCCGGATGCCAATTGCCACTACTCCCGCGATGTCACGATGGATAGTTCGACCATTGTCTACATCATCGAAGAGTTGGTCCAACACCTCCTGCGCAATATATTCCTTCATCTTGTCACGCGTGAATACATCACGGGCAAAATAATCCTTCACTTTGCCTTCCGGGACTTCTACCTCCACCGTTTTATGCAAAAAAGCCGATTTTAACGCTTCAAAACGAATATTGCTCATACTTTTGATGTTGTTTTTTGTTTTTAATCCGATTGAATTACAAAAATCGTGGCAAAAGTAGTGCTTTTTTTTGAAATATGCAAGAGAAAAATAAAAAAAGTGAGCAATTGCCCACTTTTTTCCCTCTTTACATGAAACTCTTACACAAGCACTACCCCACCAATACCTTCTCTGTGTACCATTTTCCGTCAACGAAAGTCTTGATGAAATAGACACCTCTCGGCAGTCCGATTGACACAAACCGCGCTTTGAGGCTCTCAATATCGCCTTCGAAGATTGTAATCAGTTTGCCGCTCATATCAACGATATAGAACACACCATCACCATGCGGGATAGACGAATCCTCTGCGATATCTTCGGGGCTGAATGGGTTCGGCAGAAAAGCATCTATATCGTCATTCATCCACTCTCCCACTCCATCTTGCGAACACTCCGGCATCGCGCTGAACTCTACGATAGTACGGACCAGCATATCATTCAGATGCTCAACTTTTAGGCTATCTGTAGCCGGTTTCAAATGAGAATGACCGATACCCGAGTCGTCTGTCAGGAAAAACGAGGTGCCATTAGTAGCTAGCGCCATCGCCCGCAGTAGTAGTTCACCACTCTTATCCAATCCGCTACAAATTACAGGCACGATACGGACGCCTACCGCCGCTGCATTAAGGATCTGGTCATGCAGTAGCGCCAGCGTGGCGGAATCTTTATGGCAGGGCGCATCTAATATAAGGAACGCAATGCGTGCACGCGCGTTAGCATCCCATCCGCTACTATTAAGAGCCGCCATGAGTGCTTCCGGCACCGCCTCAGGATAGTCTCCTCCTCCATTTGCCTCTTGCTTGTCAATGAAGGCCTGAGTCGTTTTGATATCGCTTGTCAGACGCGAGATACGGGTGATATATTCATCGCCATGATCACGATAGACTACCGCTCCGGTACGGATATTCAAACCACCCGTAGCATCCTTGGCGCGAGAGATAACATCCTTCATCTCTTCCTGTAGATAGCGCAACTCATCTCCCATAGAACCCGTCACATCGAATACAAACACTACGTCAACAACATCCGAGTGATTGCATTCTTCATCAAGGACAATAGTGTTCAATCCTTCCGACCAATCTTTGGCGTCTATTGTCTTATCGTCGACCCGTATCTTCAAACCAGCGTGTTTACCACAGAGATTATTGGATACCAGTTGATACCATAACTCCGCCTTGCCGGTGTTGTCAGTCACTGCCTGAAAGAGCGTATTGCCGCTATGATCCAACAAACTCACGGCACGAGACGCTATAGGCGCTCCGTCCGTCTTTGAACGTAACTGAACCGTATAGCGATGGCGTGGAGCAAGGCGCCAATCGGAGATATACGACTTATGACTCTCATCTATCACACGCGGCCAGAAATACCACTTGGCGAAGTCATTCACCTCCCCAGCCGTCAGTTTTCCGGCCGAGACAGCATTATTATGCACCTCAGGCATATACCCCACTGCCATCGTTTCTTCCGCTACAGCCTCCGGCCTTGCCATATCTGTCTTGGCAACACTATACAGCATTTTGGCATCCGCAGTGCGAACGGCACCTAATGTATGAAAACTTTCACTCTTCGGACGGGCGCCCGCCTTCGGTGTAAGAGAAGCTATCACTACTGCGCCATCAATCACCGCCTGACTATCTTTATAGCCCTCACAGGAAATGCGGATTTTCTTCACACCCTGCAACTGATCCTGCGTCACAACTACCCGGCCGTCATACGAAGTGGTAAAAACATGTTTGCCAACCTTCACTTGCGCTCCTTTCAACAACGCCTGCGTTGTATCCATCACGAGAACTACCACATCGTTTGCTAACGGAGCGGATTTTTTCATACATGCTTGTGTTGAACCGATGGCCATTACAAGCGTCAAAACAACTGAGAAAAAATACTTCATATGCGTTATATTTTATATAAAAAGGTATAACAAAGACTGTGCCAAAGAAAAAAATACGAGAAAATTACATTTTTTTGTCAAAAAATTTGGTCATGTCAAAAAAAAGCAGTACTTTTGCAGCCGGTTTTGAAAAAAACGTTTTTAGGTGCTATCGTCTAGTGGCCTAGGACAACGGCCTCTCACGCCGTAAACCCCGGTTCGAGTCCGGGTAGCACTACTAAGAGCCTGCAGACTGCGGGCTCTTTTTGTTAGTCATGGCATAAATATCATGACATGGTTTACAAGACACTACTTAACCATAGTCCTTTTTGCATTTTTTTGAAGAAAAAATCAAAATTTATTTGCGTATTTAAAAAAAATGTAGTAACTTTGCACCCGAAATGCGTTGAATCATGAAAAGACATCTCTACATCGCTTTTTTATCGCTTTGCGTTTTGTTGTTTTTAGCGCCGTCAATGGAGGCTAAAAATCCGCGTGAGAAGAGCCGTATCGTATGGTCAAAGAAGCCATCGGGTCGATCCGGTTTATATACGCAGCGCAATTTCTTTATTTCGCATGGCGTAAGTTTGAATGCTAACGCGATGTACTATTTCGGCGATGTAGATAACGAGGGTATTGCTTTCAATGGTGGATTTAACGTTAACAACTTGAGTTACGGCGGTTCGCTGGTATTCGGCTATACGATGCCTGCGAGCGCACACTGTAACTTACGTTACACCTTGATGGGTGGTACGATTCACGGTAATAACGAGTCTAAGTTCAGTCGTCTGAATCCTCCGCGTGATGACTACCGTAAGTTTAACGCCATCCTTATTCAACCAGCGTTTGGTGTGGAGATCTATCCTTTCTCCCGTGCAGGATTCTATTTGTACGCCGGCGTAGCGGTGACAGGAAGTATTATTACGAACTACGAATTCTATTACTACAAGAGTGTACCGAGCGGAAAACAGCGTGATAAAATCACAGGCAGTACTTTTGGTATCCTGCCTATGGCTCAGTTAGGTTTAGGCTACAATTGGCGGCTGAACGAGTCTTGGGCGCTTGGTATAGAATTCATGATTCAGGAAGGTTTGGTTGACCTGCATTATATGAACCTGGATGCTTACCCTATGGCCGGCTCGCAGAACAACAAGGGCGTTGAATTGGGTAGTATGAATTTAACGTATATCAACCGTTACGGAGATAAAAGCCTGCACTGGAACGATGGTTGGTTTCAGTTAGGATTGACGATATCCTATCGCTGGACTAACTGCGAGCACTGCCGCATCATTGACAATTACAATAACATCAAGCCTGCACGAGGCAGGAAATAAAAAACTCGCCGTTTGGCGAGTTTTTTTATTCTATGTATGATTTGTTTACTGAGCTTGCGGACCACGTTTCTTATCCTTTACGGTACCAGTCTCTGCATGCTCGACAAGGTTCTCTAAGATCGTCACGAAGCGCCATTCAATAGCATTTTGCCATGTTTTATCCGAGATAAAAGTGGATAATACCTTTCCGAAGACGAGGCGGAACTCATAATGCACGCGAGTCTGGTTCTCCGAGATAGGTTCCATGCGCATCACGAAATCCCCACCCTCAAGTATAGAGCCGCTATATGTAGCTGTCATGTGTGCTGTGAGCGGATACTTGGACTTGGCAGGTCGCGAAAGCACATACTTTGTTCCAAGATGTTGATCCTTCCACCAGCGCACTCCGAGGACATAGATATCAATCGCTACATCTCCAGTCTTGTTTTTCGGATCATAAACGCGATCCTTGTAGCGCAACTGAATAGCATCGCGACTCTCCTTGGTTTTCTTTACATTCGTCTCTTCTTCCGCCATACCCAGATATGCCCATGTGAACAGACTGTCCGGACATGCCTGAAACTGGTAACAGAACTTATTGGTAGTCTTGAGCAAGTCGTGTAACGGAGCGTTACAAACAGTGTCTATGACCACTTCACGCATCTGAGGACGCAATGCGAAAGCACACGTAGATACAAATAGACTGAGTATTAATAATTTATATTTCATATTTGTTTGTTTTTCTGAAGTATCAGATTTGATAGTCGAGGCAGGTACGCAGTTCTGTATTAGGTCGTACAATACCATTGGCTACCGCTACATGAGCCGGATGAACAGCGTATCCTTTGAGAGCTTCTTCGGATTCAAGGGTACTATCCAGCATGATATCGGCATTACTGCTCTCGAGGCGTCCGTCTATCTGTACATGAATATCAACAAGTCCCGGTACTTGTCCTCGTAAACCTTCCAAACCTTGCTTGATAGCAAGCGCTTTCTCGCGTTTCTCTGCGGCAGTAAGGTCTGCACGCAAACGCCATAAGATAATGTGTTTTATCATTTTTTTGCTGTATAAATTGTTGCTATTCCCAAACTGAGCGGAGTAAAGCGCTCATCTCTGAATCCTGCATCGTGCAGATGCTGCACAAAAGTCTCTCCCCAACAAAACGACTTCACACTACGGTTGAGATAAGTGTATGCCGACTTGTCTCTACTCACTATCCGTCCGATAGCAGGGAGGACGTGTGAGAAATACAGATCATATAAGGCTCGTATGAAATGATTTGTGGGATACGAAAACTCCAGAATGGTTACTTGTCCTCCAGGTTTGAGCACGCGGCACATCTCTTTGAGTCCGGCATCGAGGTCACTGAAATTCCGACATCCGAAAGCACAGGTCACACCATCAAAAGATTCATTCTCATAAGGCATTTCTTGCGCGTTTCCATGTACAAAAGTCACGTTCATCTTGCGTTTCGCACATTTCTCTTTACCTATAGCCATCATCTTGTCGGACAGGTCGAGTCCGGTTACTTTCTCTGCCTTCCCCTTATGGAGCATCTCTATCGTCAAGTCAGCAGTTCCGATTGCAACGTCTAACACATGGGCAGCAGGCATCATCATCTTCACCGTCTTACGCCGCCAGCAGCGGTCAATATTCAATGACAGGCCATGGTTCAGGCCATCGTATGTACCTGCGATGCGGTCAAATAATTGTCCTATGTGTTGTTTCTCTTCCAAGAATCAGTATTGAAGCCATTGGATAAACGTTGCAGGATCGGTGGTAAAGACCATCGGCTCTGCTATGGAGTGCCCGTACGGGTCTAACTGTACAAAGAAAGGCTGAGCGTTCGCACCGAACTGTTCACGTTGTATCTGCGAATTACGATCCCCTATTCCATCCCGTTTATCATCCACAAAGAGTTGGATAAACACGTAGTTCTGCAAACGGCTCTTTACACTGTCGTCATCCAATACGTAGGCTTCCATCTTGCGGCAATTCACACATCCGTAGCCCGTAAAATCAATGATCACAGGTTTGCCTGTCTGGCGTGCATACGCCATGCCCTCATCAAAGTCATTAAATACCTCTCGCCCTTCTATCTCCATTGGTGGTGCAAAGGCAGAGATAGCTTTTACCGGCGCACCTCCAAGTCCGGGGGCAAGGTAAAAAGCAAAAGCCAACGAAGGGATTATCACGATGGCACGAATAATCTTGCGTGTCGTTGATACGTTCCTTATATTCCAAAGAAGATATATTCCTATTCCCAAGAAACAAAGAATCCAGATAGCGATAAAAAGCCAACGCGGCAGTATTCCCCAGCCGTACGCAAGGTCTGCCACTGAGAGGAATTTCAGCGAGAGTGCCAATTCAAGGAAAGCCAATACCACCTTAAAGGAAGTCATCCAATCACCGGACTTTGGTGCTGTCTTTAACCACTGCGGGAACATCGCAAAGAGCGAGAAAGGTAATGCTAATGCGATAGCAAAACCCAACATACCTATAGTCGGAGCCAAAAGGCTGCGCCCAGCCGCTTCAACCAACAAGGTACCGATGATAGGACCTGTACAGGAGAAAGAGACAATAACCAGTGTGAAGGCCATGAGTAATATGCTCAAGAATCCACCCGTTGAACGGGCTTTGTTATCCAAGGCGGTTGACCAAGAGTCCGGCAGTGTAATCTCAAAGAGCCCGAAGAACGACAAAGCAAAGATCACCAGCAAAAGGAAGAAGAAAATATTCACTACGGCATTGGTACTCAGGTCGTTCAACGCAGACGCTCCGAAAAGCAGCGTTACAAGCAAGCCCAACCCCACGTATAGTACAATAATACTGACACCATACAAAATAGCATCTTTGAGTCCTCCGCCTTTCTTCAAGAAGAAACTCACCGTCATCGGAATGATCGGCCAGACACATGGTGTAAAAATAGCCAATAGTCCGCCTAAGAAACCAAGAATAAAAATCCAAAGGAGTGATCTTTGTTCTGATTGCTGAGATGACAGGCTTGATTCCTCCATTGAGCCGCTCTCGCTGTAAGACCATACTTCCGGTGCAGTACACATGTTATCATTGCAGGCATTGTAGCGGATGGGAGCGAGGTCGGTTTTGGCGAGCGTCATGGAAAAAGAGTCTTTAAACTCTTGTGTGAACATGAAATCTCCCATCTCGATGATACTCATATGCCATCCGGGTTCTACCACAGCCTTGAGACGAACACTGTCGCCAACGGTTTCCCCACTCCATTTCACGGGTTGCACCATTTGGGCAAAACTCAAGAGCGGTAATAAAGTACTTAATATGAACAGAATTCGTTTCATGCTTGTGGTTCGATAGGTTCTTCTTTTTTCTTGAAGAAAAGCAGACACACGAGGTAATTGATACACCCGCCGATGAAGATGACTACATAACTGATGTAATCATCCCGCCATGATGACAGCCAAACGAGCATCAAAGGCAAGAGACCCAATTGTATAGCGAGGTTTATCGCACGTGCCAACAGGAACCCTCCGGCATTCTTGATGCTGGGTTTTGTACCAAAAGTATACCAGTTCAAGAAAAGGTAATTCGGAATCATTTCCAACAGATAACCTATTGCAAACGCCACGTAATACAATGCCGCTCCCTTCTCCGGATGACCGAAAAGAAACAATGCGGCCATAAATATCCACGTTTGGATAAACATACCCGTTGTGCCAACCACTGCAAAGCGAATGGCACTGCGGATCCTTTTAGGGAAATATGAGGTTATAAGTTTCATTCTCACTCGTTTTAGGCCCGATTCGATTCTCTCTCGATAGTGTCTCGTTAGTCTGATTTTGTCACTCAATGGCAGCGAGTAACTCTTCCATGGCTGCATGGAGTCCGTCAACGTCGCGTCCGCCGGCAGTCGCCATCCAAGGTTGACCTCCTCCACCGCCTTGAATATGTTTAGCAGCAGATTTGATCATCGCGCCGGCGTTCTTACCTTCGTTCACCAACGGCTGGCTGAGGAAGACGGCGATAGTCGGCTTTCCTTCCCATTGGGTAGCAGCGACCACAGCAAACTTGACGTCAGAAAACTTGCCGCGCAGCAAAGGCATTACGCCACGAATCATCTCGGGGTTAAGTTCACCATGCAAGCGTACGAGTTTAATATCACCAAATTCTTCCGCTGAAGCGATAATACGGTCACGGAACATCTCAATCTTTTCTGTCACGTATTTGTCAATACGTTTTTTCAAATCGGAGTTTTCCTCTATCTGCTTCAGAACTGCGCCCTCCAAATCGGGAGCATTATGGAAAATGTCACGCAGATGGTTGAGTATATCCTGCATGTTATAGTAAAGTTGATCGGCTTTTGCGCTGGTGACAGCCTCTATACGACGCACTCCGGCAGCAATACTTGTCTCCATGAGAATACGTACAGAACCGATACGACCTGTCGAAGACACATGGCAACCACCGCACAATTCGACAGATGGGCCATATTTGATAACACGCACATCGTCTCCGTATTTCTCGCCAAACAATGCCATTGCGCCCATCGCTTTTGCCTCGGCTATCGGCGTATGACGGCTCTCCTCAAGGTGTATATCTTGACGAATGAGCCGGTTAGCTAACATCTCTACTTTGCGGAGTTCCTCCGGTGTCACTTTCTGGAAATGCGAGAAGTCAAAACGCAGACTCTCAGGGGTTACAAGACTACCCTTCTGCTCTACATGCTTTCCGAGCACTTCGCGCAGAGCATAATGGAGAATATGCGTTGCGGAGTGGTTACATGCAATCGCTTGACGGCGCTCTGCATCTACAACAGCTGTCAGTGTATCATTCAGATTATCAGGCAGTTCAGCTAGAATATGAACCGGCAGGTTATTCTCGCGTTTGGTATCGAGCACACGTACGTTTCCTAAAAGACCGGTATCTCCGACTTCACCACCCATCTCAGCATAGAAAGGTGTCTTATCCAGCACCACTTGATAGAAAGACTTGCCTTTCTGGCTCACCTGACGGTAGCGGAGAATATGTGTTTGTACAGTCAATTCATCGTAGCCGACAAACTCCGTCTCTCCTTCAGCCAGAACAGTCCAATCTCCGAGGTCCTGTTTATTGGCTTCGCGCCCCATAGACTTCTGGTGTTCAAGAGCTTTGTTATATTCCTCTTCGTTGGTGGTAAATCCGTTCTCGCGCAGAATCAGTTCTGTAAGGTCAAGCGGAAATCCATATGTATCTTTGAGCGTAAACACATCCACTCCAGAGATCTCTGTCTTACCGGCTTTACGAGCCTCGTCCATAAGTTTGTCCAACAAGCCGATACCTTTATCCAGCGTGCGGAGGAAAGCTTCTTCTTCGGATTTAATAACCGGGGTAATCTGCGATTCCTGCGCTTTGAGTTCAGGATACGCTTCGCCGAGGTCCTCAATGAGCTGCGGAACCAATTGATAGAGGAAAGCGCTACGCATGCCAAGGAAGGTGTAACCATACCGCACGGCACGACGGAGAATACGACGGATGACGTAACCTGCTTTCTCATTGGAAGGCAACTGTCCGTCAGTAATCGCAAAGGCAATGGTACGAATATGATCCGCTATGACACGCATCGCAATGTCGGTCTTCTCGTCCTTTCCATAGGTACATCCGCAAATGTCACCTATACGCTTAAGCATCGGCTGGAACACATCGGTATCGTAGTTAGAAGTCTTGCCTTGAATGGTACGGACAAGACGTTCAAAACCCATACCGGTATCAATAACCTTCTTCGCCAGCGGCTCTAAAGAGCCGTCTGCCTTGCGATTGTATTGCATGAAGACGATATTCCAAATCTCAATGACCTGCGGATGATCTTTGTTCACCAATTCACGACCGGGTACTTTCGCGCGTTCTTCGGCGCTACGGCTGTCCACGTGAATCTCCGAACACGGGCCACAGGGTCCGGTATCACCCATCTCCCAGAAGTTATCATGCTTGTTGCCGTTCAAAATATGATCGGCAGGCAAATGTTTTGCCCATATAGCAGCCGCCTCGTCATCGCGCGCCAAGCCTTCTTCGGGAGAACCCTCAAAGACGGTAGCATAGAGATTAGAGGGGTCTATCTTCAGCACATCTACTATGTATTCCCATGCGAAATCAATAGCTTCTTTCTTGAAATAATCGCCGAACGACCAGTTACCGAGCATTTCAAACATGGTGTGATGATAAGTGTCGTGTCCTACCTCTTCGAGGTCGTTATGTTTGCCTGACACGCGCAGACATTTCTGGCTGTCCGCCACACGCGGGTACTTAATCGGATCATTGCCAAGGATAATACCTTTCCACGGATTCATGCCGGCATTAGTAAACATGAGCGTAGGGTCATCTTTGATGACCATTGGTGCGGAAGGAACCACCTGGTGTCCTTTCGATGCCATAAAGTCCAAGAAGGACTGACGAATTTCTTTACTGGTTCTCATTATATCTTGTTGTCTTAAAGTCAATAAATTCACGGCGTGGCTTTCCTTCGCCGTCGTTGCGTTCAATAAAGGGCAGTTTGTTAGCCGTCAGTTCATCATACTCTGCACGTTGGCGCAGGACGTCGATAGCCATAAAAATCGCATTGCGCATAGACGAAGGGTCAGCCTGGTCTTTGCCTGCAATGTCATACCCTGTACCATGGTCCGGCGAAGTACGAACAATATTCAGCCCTGCGGTGAAGTTCACACCGCTCATATCGAGAGTCTTGAAGGGTATCAACCCCTGGTCATGGTACATAGCGAGCACCGCATCAAAATGCGAGAAATGACCGCTACCGAAGAAACCGTCGGCCGCATAGGGTCCAAAGGCCCATATACCCTGCTCTTTTGCCTTCTCGATGGCCGGCATGATAATCTCCTGCTCTTCTTTTCCAAGCAATCCCTGATCACCGGCATGGGGATTCAAAGCCAACACGGCAATACGCGGTTTTTCCATTCCGAAATCGCGTATGAGGGATTGATTCAAAATCGTGAGTTTTTTCAGAATACGCTCCTCCGTAATCTGTGCCGGTATTTCGGAAAGTGCAACATGATTGCATACCAGCGCAACGCGAAGGTTATTGCTACAAAGCATCATTAGTTCTTCGCCTTCGAATTGCTGCTCCAAATATTCGGTGTGGCCTGTGAATCCGGGTAAGGATTGGGCTACTGTTTCCTTGTTCAGCGGAGCTGTGACGAGGGCTTGGACCTTACCTGCCTTTAAGTCTCGACAAGCACGTTCCAGAGAGGCAAGAGCCGCCTTCCCTTCTTCAGGGGTCGATGTACCGATTTCTACAGGCAGGTTATCTGTATAACAGGTGATGAGGTTCAGACGTCCGTCTTTCGCTTGTTCCGGTGAGTCAATAAGATTCCATGTGACGTTATGGTACTCCTCGGACAATGTAGCAATATGCTTCTTTGCCACGGCTGCATTGCCATAAATCACAGGCCGCATGATCTCAAACATATATCCCACGAGAAGCGCCTTGATGATCACTTCATACCCTACGCCGTTACTGTCACCGGCTGTTATGGCTACTATAGGTTTCATTGTGTATCTTTTCGTATTTCAGTTGATCCAATTCGTAGTTTCGGTGCTCTTCATCCGGATAGCCGAGCGCTATCGCACAAAGCACCACTTTATCGGCAGGAATAGCACAAAGCTCCTTCACCATCGCTTCGGATTCCTCGCGTTCGTATATATGACACCAACACGCACCTATTCCTTGCTCGGCAGCCGCGAGAAGAATATGCTCCGCAGCGATTGCCCCGTCCGCCATCCATGTGTTGTCACACAAAGTAGGGTCGAGGGCGATGACAATACCCGCCATCGCGGTATCAAACATCTTACTGCCGTAGGTCTTGCATCCGCTCAGAGCGCGTAACTTGGTTTCATCGCGCACCACGATAAACTCCCACGGACATGTCCGTTTAGCGCTTGGTGACATCAGCGCACAACGCAGCATATAATCTATTTTTTCCTGCTCTACAGGCCGGGATGTATACTTACGTATAGACCGACGGCGTTGACATAATTGTTCAAAAGAGTCCATACTAATCCAATTTAGCGTGCAAAGATACAAAGATTTTTTGATATACGCAAATAGAAAATGAAAATGTTTTATAAAAATATACAATATATACGAAAAATGAGAAGAAATATTGGCAATTATAGGAATTTTTCATTTTTTATTTGCTGCCACTTGCACATATAACTTTTTTATTGTAAATTTGCAGCGATTTTACTAACCCTAATATTTTACCACAATGAAACAATCTCTTTATTTCCCCTTGCTACTCTTGGCAGTGGTTTTATCGAGTTGTTCAACGTACCAATTCACCGCTCGTCAGACGGATGTACGTCAGCGCTCGATTGACTCCAAGGAACAGATGGCCAGCATCGTTGTGAATTATGATCGCGAAGTAACTGCTACTTCCGACTATCAGTTGACGCGTAAAGATGCTATCGCCGAGGCCGAGTTCTTATGTATTCAAGATGCGAAAATCGATGTCGTCGTTGACCCGATTTACAAAATTGAATACAACCCGTTTAAACTGAAAAAGCGCTTCAAAGCTACGATTGTCGGCTATGCCGGTACGTACAAAGAGGAGCCGAACCGACTCGATGACTCCAAGAATTACACGTTGGAGGAGATCGAGAAATTCAAATTGTTGTACGATTCGAATTTCCCAAAGTACTATTACCAGAAATCGAATACGGGCGACACCTATTATTTCAATGGCGGTGGACTGCCGGCTCTCAAAGACGGAATCAAGTCAAGTGGTTCTATCATGCTGAAGAACCAAGCACCGGCTCGTTCATTCAAGCCATTTGACTCAAACGAAATGCTTAAAGCCAAAAAGCTGCGCGATGGCGGTATCGCTATGATGGTTTGCGGTCCGGCCGTATGTCTCGTTGCTGGTCTTACGACTTTTGCTATCGCAGGAAACTGGGGCTGTGAATGCGAATCTCATTATCCGGGCACTATTGCCGGTTCGGTACTCATGGCGGTCGGCGGAGCAGCATTTGTAGCCGGTGTACCTATGGTAACTGTCGGTGCGGTTCGATATAACCGCATGAAGAGAGAGCAGTCGCTGCAATTCACGCTCAACTCCGGTGCTAATGGTATCGGTATTGGTTTAACCTTCTAACAGAAACGCATTATGAAAAAGATTTTAGTTGTTTTATGTATGGGTGCGCTGGTGTTGACCGGATGTACCACCTACCAATACACCGCTCGTCAAACCGGTATCGACCGCGATGATATTCAGGCGTCCCCGACATTAGTGGACATAAAGTCCGATTTTAACAAACGTGTAGAAGCCATTTCGAGTTGGCACCCGACCAAAGAAGACGCCATGCTCGAGTGCCGTTATCTGGCTATCACGAATAACAAAATAGACCTGGTTGTAGATCCTATCTACAAGATTGAGTGCCGCAACTCACGAATTCGCAAACGTTTCAAAGCTACGTTGACCGGTTTTGCAGGTTATTACGTGAACGGCCGCACACAACGCGAAGATATCGAAGCTATCAGTAAGTTCTCGCTGGAGGACATCGAGAAATACCTCATTCTCCACAACCCCGAAGTACTGAAATATATCAACGCAAAGGGAGAAGTAGTAAACATCTTCCATAGCGACGCTCCGAAAAAACCATGTTGTGACAAACCGGCTCAGGAACCCAAAGAGCAACCGGCTCCTGCACCAAAATCACAGTCCAAACGCAAATAAGGACCTGTTAAAATCCAAAAAAGTGGCATACGTTCTTGCGTATGTCATTTTTTTTGTGTACTTTTGCAGCGGATTTTATGTGCAAACATAAATTCATAACAAACTGCATTAAAATATTAAGAATCATAATGGAATTAAGTGAACAAGAGATTGTACGCCGCCAGAGTTTGCAGGCGATGCGCGATTTAGGCATCGATCCCTATCCTGCGGCAGAGTATGAAGTGACCGGTTATTCGACCGACATCAAAGCGGCTTTTGTGGACCGCGCGGAAGGAGAGCCGGAACCCAAAGCTGAGTGGTTTACCGGTAAGAGCGTGCGCATCGCAGGACGATTGATGTCCAAGCGCATCATGGGTAAAGCCTCTTTTATTGAGTTGCAAGACTCGAAGGGCCGTATCCAGGTGTATGTCAGCCGCGATGATATCCAAGCGCCGGTAGCAGAGGGCGAGCAGCCTACCACTGCGGAGCAGCAAATGTACAACGTCGTTTTCAAGAAACTGCTCGATATCGGTGACTTCATCGGTATTGAGGGATTTGTTTTCCGTACCCAGATGGGCGAGATCAGCGTACACGCAAAGAAATTGACCGTACTCGCAAAGAGTCTCCGTCCATTGCCTATTGTAAAATACAAAGACGGCGTGGCTTACGACGGTTTTAATGATCCGGAACAACGTTATCGTCAGCGTTATGTCGACTTGGTGGTCAATGACGGTGTTAAGGAGACATTCCTCAAACGCGCCACTATTCTGCGCACCATGCGTCAGATCTTTGATGAGGCCGGATATACCGAAGTGGAGACTCCTATTCTCCAACAAATCGCGGGTGGTGCGAGCGCACGTCCGTTCATCACGCATCATAACTCGCTCGACGTGGACATGTACCTGCGTATCGCTACCGAACTCTACCTCAAACGCCTTATTGTCGGCGGCTTTGAGGGTGTGTATGAGATCGGCCGTAACTTCCGCAACGAGGGAATGGACCGCTCCCACAACCCCGAGTTTACCTGCATGGAGCTCTACGTGCAATACAAGGACTATAACTGGATGATGGGCTTTACCGAGCAGTTATTGGAGAAGATTGCGATTGCAGTCAACGGCACAACCAAGGTCAAAGTGGGCGACCACGAAGTGGATTTCAAAGCGCCGTACCGCCGCTTGCCTATCCTCGATGCCATCAAAGAAAAGACCGGCCTTGACTTGGCCTCAATGAGCGAGGAGGAGATCCGCGTAGAGGCGAAGAAACTCGGCGTAGAGGACACGGAGCATATGGGCAAAGGCAAACTCATCGACGAGATTTTCGGCGAGACCTGCGAGGGCACCTTCATCCAGCCGACCTTCATCACCGATTACCCGGTTGAGATGTCTCCGTTGACGAAGATGCACCGCTCCAAACCCGGTCTGACCGAGCGTTTTGAGTTGATGGTGAACGGCAAAGAGTTAGCGAACGCCTATTCGGAGCTCAACGACCCGATTGACCAGTACAACCGTTTCGTAGAGCAGATGAAGCTCGCTGACAAAGGTGATGACGAGGCGATGGTGATTGACCATGACTTTATGCGCGCATTAGAATATGGTATGCCGCCGACATCCGGTATCGGTATCGGTATTGACCGTCTGGCAATCCTCATGACAGGGCAGCCTACCATTCAGGAAGTGCTTCTTTTCCCCACGATGAAACCCGAAGTCAATTAATTTTTAATTTTGAATTTTTAATTTTTAATTTCCGTCGTGTATCGTAAAATTGCAATATTAGGTTCGGGTTCATGGGCTACGGCATTGGCGAAGATCGTGATGCATAACCAGAGTGAGATCAACTGGTTCATCCGTCGTCAGGAAGTGATTGACGACTTCATCGCTACCGGCAAGAACCCTTCTTATTTAGGCGCTGCCAGTTTTGATATCGGACGTATCCACTTCTCATCCGACATCAACCAGACAGTCGCGCAGTCCGATGTACTCATTTTGGCTATTCCTTCGCCTTACGTGAAGCAGTCGCTGAATAAGATCCGTCGCGACATGACGCATAAGGTGGTTATCTCTGCTGTCAAAGGTATGATTCCTGATGAGAATGTGATTATCACCGACTATCTGCATAACCGTTTTGGCATCTCGTTTGACCAGTTGGGTGTCATCGCCGGTCCCTGTCATGCTGAGGAAATTGCATTGGAGCGGCTCAGTTACCTTACTATCGGCTGCGAGAACCGCCAGAATGCCGAAGTGTGGGCAAAACTGTTCAGCACTCCGTATGTTCATACCACCATCTCGAACGATGTGATTGGTTTGGAATACAGTTCGGTCATGAAGAATATCTACGCCATCGCAGCCGGTATGTGTCAGGCGCTCCATTACGGCGATAACTTCCAGGCGGTACTGCTATCAAACGCCATACAGGAGATCCAGCGTTTCGCGACAGCCATGAGTAATGTGCCGCGAGACATCACCGCGTCCGGCTATCTTGGAGACGTGCTTGTCACGGGCTACTCGCAGTTCAGCCGAAACCGTCAGTTCGGTCAAATGCTGGGCTTGGGCTATTCAGTCAAGGCTGCACAGATGGAAATGGAAATGGTGGCCGAAGGATACTATGGTACAAAAGCCATCTACGAAGCGAACCAACGCATGAAAGTGGCGCTGCCTATCGTGGACGCAATGTACGAGATCCTGTACAACAAGCAGAAAGCAAAACCTATTATCATGTCTTTAACTTCTAAATTACAATAATCATGAAACTATGTTTGAAGAATGCTGCAAGCTTTGTGAAAGCCGACGCATTGAAGAAACTGGAGTCGCAAACAGAAACTGCCAACTTACTGCTTGAGAACGGTAAGGGCGCAGGCAATGACTACATTGGCTGGGTACACCTGCCCTCCTCTATCACTGAATCAGAGTTGGCAGAGATCCAGGCATGTGCAGAGGACTTACGCCGTCGTTGTGAGGTGGTGATCGTAGCCGGTATCGGTGGTTCGTATCTCGGTGCACGCGCCGTGAACGAAGCTTTGAGTTCATCGTTTGATGCCTTTGTTGCCAAAGACCGCAAGAACCCTTACGTGGTTTATGCCGGAAACAATATCGGAGAAGACTATCTGGCTGAACTCATGGAGTTCCTCGCCGACAAACAATTCGGTATCATTAACATCTCCAAGTCAGGTACGACGACCGAGACTGCACTCGCTTTCCGCTTGCTCAAGACCATGCTGGAGAAAAAGGTAGGCAAAGAGGAAGCCAAGCACCGTATCGTAGCTGTTACGGATCGCGTCAAAGGTGCACTGCGCAGTCTCTCCACCAAAGAGGGTTACAAGACCTTTGTCATTCCCGATAACGTAGGCGGTCGTTTCTCTGTTCTCACACCGGTAGGCCTGCTGCCTATTGCGGTAGCCGGCGGTAACATCCGCGAACTCGTACGAGGAGCTGTAGAGATGGAGAAAGCAACGGACGTCAAAGTACCTTTTGCCCAGAACCCTGCTTGCCAGTACGCAGCGATGCGCAACGCCCTCTATCAGGACGGCAAGAAGATCGAGATACTGGTTAACTTCAACCCGAAACTGCATTATTTCTCCGAGTGGTGGAAACAACTCTACGGTGAATCAGAAGGCAAGGACCACAAGGCAATTTTCCCGGCATCCGTTGATTTCACAACCGATCTCCACTCCATGGGTCAATGGATTCAGGACGGTGAGCGCACGATCTTCGAGACCGTGATCTCTATCGAGAAAGCCAACAAGACCGTGCTTGTTCCGACCGATGAAGAAAACCTCGACGGACTGAATTTCCTCGCAGGCAAGCGCGTCGATGAGGTCAACAAGATGGCTGAACTCGGTACCCAACTGGCTCATGTGGACGGCGGTGTACCGAATATTCACATCTCGTTCGAGAAAATCGACGAGTTCAATATCGGCCAGTTCATCTATTTCTTCGAGCGCGGCTGCGGTATATCCGGCTATATCTTGGGCGTTAACCCGTTCAACCAGCCTGGCGTTGAGGCCTATAAGAAAAACATGTTCGCTCTGCTTGACAAACCCGGATATGAGGCAGAGAGCAAAGCTATTAAGGAACGTTTAAACAAATAACAATATGAAAAAGATTGCATTAGTTGCACTGCTCATCAGTGCGTTTGTCACAGGTGTTTTTGCACGTGGTAAACAACCGGTAGCTTTCGAAAACGTACCGGAGGATGTAAAGGAAGAGATTCAGAAGAACTTCCTGCCGGCGGATATCCAACTCATTACGGTAAAGAAAGTGGCTCCGCGTAGATTCGAGTATGCATTCAAAATGAATGATGAGACCGAAATCAAGTACAACAACAGAGGTGAACTGATTAAGGTGGAGAACGATAAAGGTATCAAGACCTTGTTCGTTCCGGAGAAAATGCAGAAGTACGTAAGTGAGACCTTCCCGAATGCCACAATCACGAAATATGAGGTGGCTCTCGGAAAGAAAGTTCTTGAACTGAATGACGAGATGACGCTTGTCTTCACCAAACAAGGCAAGTTCGTGCGTATCGAAGACTAATGAAGGATCTGTACGCCGACTAAGCGGTCATAGCGCGCGCCGAAAGGACGCCAAAAGACATACACGGCGTATTCATTCTCCGTCTGCCAATAACTACCATCCACACGCTGGGTGGTAGTTTTGTTTTGCGTTCCTTTGCCGGAGAACCAATACTGGTAGTCGTACCCACCCTGCTTCACAAGTGAGGTAAACCAATAGACTTTCGCATCAGGGTCGTATTGCATCCTGTTACGCATCGAGCGCTCGTTCTGGAAGAGGTCACCTCCGATATAAACGGCACCGTCCAACCATGGTTTATCTACAGCCAACGTCCAATGTACCCACATATACTCCGCTTCTATATCATCGTCATAGGCATGCTCGGCATTGATCTTATAAATGCCGTCCGCGTCAAAATGATGGATATACTGGCCTTGTGACACCTCATCCGTGAAGAGCAACACGTTATAGTCACCCAGTTCATGGTACACGCGGTCGATGCCCGTTCCGGCATAATAGGTAGAGAACGCATCGAAATGATGGTATTCATTGCCGCCCTCGAAAATAAGGGATTTGTTGTTGACATAACGCTGCCTTGCGGGTTCAAAGAATGTAGGCTGCGTCAGTTCTACAGCATTGTCCGTGCGGTTGTTCTGCGTCACCACGATCCGCAGTTCTTTGGGGTCGCGTACATTCAAGGCTGCTGTGTTCACATCGATATCCAGCTGCTGGTAGCGTCCGTTGAACTCAATATCGGTGTTCGCCCGCACGTTCGCGGCGATCTTCACCAGCGGTTCCACTACGCAGAAATCTATCTCCGCGACTTTGTCGTCCGGATTGCCGTCCTCATAAATCGTCAAGCGGTATTGTCCGCTCTTGGTGAGGCGCATATCGGCATTGGGGAAATCGAACCAATAATGCGTGTATTCGCGGGTGGTGTTGATCGAATGCGCATAATCCACGATGTCGCAGGTCGTAAACCCTTGCAGGTACTCGTTGCTCATCAGGTCACTGTTTAGCATTCGTACGGTGTAGGTGTACATGTGTACGTCATGGCTCATCTCGTCAAAAGAGATGTGCAGCGGTACCTGGTCTTCCAATAACAAGAACTCGCGCGCCACGCGCAACGTGCGCACATGCTCCTTATAAATACGCGTATGTGTCTGAGCAGATATCGCAACCGCCAGAGTAACAAAAATGAATATGAATGCTATTTTTTTCACAAAATATTTGTGTATTTCAAAAAAATGTAGTACCTTTGCACCCGCTTTCAAAAATCATGCCAATATAGTTCGCCACTTTGGCTCAGTTGGTAGAGCAACGCATTCGTAATGCGTAGGTCCCCGGTTCGAGTCCGGGAAGTGGCTCTCAAAACGGACGAATCACCTTTTGGTGGTTCGTTTGTTTTACCACCTTTCCGGACGAGCAGAGTCCGGGAGAATTGCCTTTGGCAATAATCGTGCCCTGGGGGGCTTTTATAACAAATACCTCTTGCGCAGTATTTGCATGTCTTCGTGTGTGAGACAGAGTATCTCGTGCAGGTAGCGCGTCATCCCTCCGTACTCGCGGTCGATGAGGTCCAGAGTGGAGATGAAGTTCGGCGTGGACACTCCCATAAAGGCTTGTATGACCGCCATCTCTTCTGCCCCGCCACCTCGCGCCACAACATCCGCGTTCAGTCGCTCCACGATAGGACGATACGCGATATTACTCAGGTCAAAGTCCTTAATGATTGTCTCTCGGTCCACTCCCAAGGCGAACATCAGGAAGGCTGCTCCCCACCCTGTGCGGTCCTTGCCCTGCGCGCAGTGCCAAAGGATTCCGCCGTCCTCGGGTGCCTCGACTATAAGCCGCAGGAACGCGGCGTACTGCAGTTGGGAGAACTCGCTCTGTATCAACGACGGGTACATGTTCGCCGCCATCATCTGCACCTCCGGATAGAAGGAATAATTGACGATATGACGGTCCAGTTCCAGGAATGCCTCATCCGGGATGGGTTTACCTGTCTGCTGTTCCGCGCGCATATCAATGGTCGGCAACAAGTGGTGCTGGACGCCGTCTATCTCTCTGTCCGGCACCGCTTCGAACTCACCCATCGAACGGAAATCGAAGATACGGCAGAGGTTGAATTCACTCTTCAGCCGTGCCACGTCGGCATCCGACGCGTCATGCAGATGAGCGGTTCGCAACAACCGTTGCGGACGTATCGGACGACCTCCGGCAGCAATGATACCTCCTAAGTCGCGGGCATTATCTATTTTTTCAAAAAATATATTCACCTCTAAACACTAAACACTAAACACTAAACACTTCATCGATGAGTCGCACAAACTCCTGATACGCAAAAGTGTCGCTCAGTTCGCTCAGTGAGGCAGCCAGTCCGCGGTAATGCCACTCATGCGCGGCTTTGTCGGTACAGTGGAAGATCTTCCATAGTTCGTCGCCTTTAACCTGATAGTCCCGCCAGATGGCGCGCATATTACTCAGCTTGTCGCCCATCGCCACTATCTTCGCATCATGCGGAGCGGCAGCCAGACGGTCTATCGCCGCCTGTTTGCGGGCATGCCAGGTCTCTTCCTCATTCTCTCCATTAAACAATACACCATTAATCTGGTCGCTCTCCGCGTGTACGAGATGAGCGATACGGTCGCCGAACTCTGCGCGCAGCTGTTCCACCGTCACATCGGTGTCTTCTATCGTATCATGCAGGGCGGCAGCCGCCAGCAGCTCCTGATCGGGCGTAATGGTCGCGACGATCTCCACCGCCTCCATCGGATGGACGATATACGGAAAACCCTTTCCGCGCCGCTCGCTGTTATGATGCGCCTGCACCGCAAAGACAATCGCGCGGTCCAGCAACTCCGTGTCCATATATTTGTTTGCCATTCTTCTATTGTTGTTTTTGCATGAAAGGTAAGCCGGACGCCAGTTTGTAAGTCATCTCCGCCAGTTCGGCATTCTGTGAGTTATGTCCGTTGAGGGCGTCAAAGAGGCGCTCCAATCCGATCTTTCCTCCTCCGGAGGTGAGCACGCAGACGATGCATATATTCTGCAATCCGATAGCCGAAGAGATGATGTCGATGTCGGTATTGCCTAACTGGTGTCGGGCCAGAAGGTAGGCGTCCGCCTCGTATTTATGAATCAGTCGGTCCACGTCGCCGAGCGTCTTGCATTGCAATGCCACCAGTACGCGCAGATAACGGATCATCGGCGCTTCCTGTATCTCCGCCTGGTTGATGGCGGCGATACGTTTGTTGAGGGCGTCGAGCGGTTTTGCCTGTATATAACTGCGGAAGGTATCGCCGTCCAGCAGCACATCGTCCAGTTTGCCGTTCTGCACCAGCGCCTGCACGCGGCGGCGGTAGTCCGTGATCTCAGAACGGATACGGCTGAACTCGTCGTCCGCCATCTCCAAGATACCCGCCAGTCGGTTCATGCGGCGCATGTATTCACGCGGGATCTCGATGCCGGACTTGTAACCGGTATCATGGTTGATCGCCGCCCAGGCATGTTGCAGCGTGGTGCGCAACTGTAACTCGAACGGGAAGTCGAATCCGGGCAGACGGCATATATAATGCAACGAGTTGTAGCCGAAACTGTCCAACTGGTGCAGTTTCCGTTTATCCACGGAGTTGTTCCAGTCAATCTCGAAGAGCTGTTCCGCCATGGAAGCGATGCGGTCCACGTCATCGGTGTAGAACGTGATGATACGCGCACCTACAAGGTCCGTGATGTCACTCAGCGTCGCATATTTGGAGCCTTTGAGTTCGAGTTTGCCTGCCAGGCTCTCTTCGGTCTTCACACGCCCCTCCACCGCCGTCACGATCAGTCCGTTGCGGTCGAGCGCGTCGCGCAAAGTCCTCAGTACCGCTTCCTTGAGACGTTCCAACTCCGGAACGGCCGCGCGGTACTCCTCCATGATCATTTCGCAATGCAAGTCCATAAATTATCAATTATCAATCATCAATTATCATTGTATTTCGAACAATGATATAAATCCGGTCATCACGAATACCTGGCGGATGTCGGAATTGATGTTTCGTACAATCACTTTGCTGCCATGCGCGGCTGCTTCCTTACGGATACTGAGGAAGATACGCAGACCCGACGAAGAGATATACTCCAGGGCGGTGCAATCCAGGATGATTTCTTTGTGGTCAAGTTCCATCAGCGGCTTTACATCCTCTGCCGTCTGTACAGCTGCAGCCGTGTCCAAACGGCCTGCAAACGCAGCAATAACTTGATTTCCGTTGTGTGTGATTTCTGTTTTCATATTCTTTTAATTAATGTCAATATATTTTTTTCATCTACCCGCTCGTAGAGTACCTCGTCCATGAGTTGCAGTACGAGATGGATTCCCAATCCGCCTATCGCGCGGTCTTCGAGCGAGAGGGAGATGTCTGCGGGTGGTTGTTGGGTCGGGTCAAAAGGCGTACCGCCGTCGGAGATGATGAAGACGATCTGCTCTTGAGGCTTGTTGATGTCAGTGCAACTGCGGACGAACTCCACCAGCACTTGGCCGTTCTTCACGTCCGGATAAGCATACAGCATCACGTTGCTTACCGCCTCCTCTAAGGCGAGGTTCACCGGCATGTTCAGTTCACTCGGGATACCGAGACTGTCTATCCACTCGGCGAGCGTAGGTATCTGTTGGATATCATTACGCATGATGATGGCGTCTTGCTGATAACGGATAGCGAGCATCGTCAGGTCGTCGCTCTGTTGGGCGCCGTCCACGAAACGCACCACGTCTGCCTGCATCTCCTCCACTACCCTGCGCGGCGACAGGTCGGCTATCAGCGTACGGCATTTCTCCAGATGTTTCATCATCCGCTCTTCGCCGTACTGCTCGTGCCGCTTGTTTTCCGCCTCGTTCAGACCGTCGGTATAGAGGAAGAACAGGTCGTTCTTCGCCATTTGCATCTTCTGCGCGCGGAACTCGAACTCCGGCTCTATACCCATAGGCAGGTTAGCCACCACATCGATGGCGTGTGACTCATGACCGAAGGGCACATAAACAGGAGCGTTATGGCCGGCGTTGCAGTATGCGAGTTCTCCGGTCCGGCAGTCAAGCACGCCGAGGAAGAGAGTGAGGAACATGTTCTGCTCGTTCTGGTCGCAGAGCGCGCGGTTCATCTTACGCACAATCGCATCAGGTTCTTCTTCATGCGCGGTGATACTACGGAAGAGCGAGCGCGTGGTAGCCATGACAAGCGCTGCCGGCACACCTTTTCCGCTCACGTCGCCGACGCAGAAGAACAGTTTGTTATGACGCACATAGAAATCGTACAGGTCGCCGCCTATCTCTTTCGCGGGATCGACGATACCGTATATATTCAGGTCGCGGCGGTCAAAGAACGGCGGGAACACTTTCGGCAGCATAGCTTTCTGAATAGTCTGTGCCACTTCCAGTTCTCCTTCCATCCGTTGGTTCTTCTCCGCGAATGCCAGCATCTTGCTGGTGGTACGCGCCGAGTAGATCACAATCAAAGCAAGGACGATCAGACCCAGAATCATCAGCAGGCCGACAATTCTACCGATACGGTTGAGGTCGCGGAACAGTTCATCCTCCGGGATGATAATCTCGATATGCCAACCCGTCGCGTCGATCTCTTCTTGGTAGATATTGTATTTGCGTCCGGGCACTGTGTCGGGAACAGGAACGATATCCACTCCCGTGCTGGACTTGATGGAATAATAACTGTTCGGATAGACTTGCAGATAGTCGGATATGTTCTTCAGATCGCTGATCGACATGTCGCAGCATACGACGGCTACCACTTCCCCTTGGCTGTTTCTCACAGGACAGGAACAACTCACCACAAAAGTCTGTGAACCCGAGTCGTCCAGATACGGCTCGCACCACCAGCAACTGTCGTGTACAAAGCCGTTCTGATACCACTCCATTTGGGTGTAGTCATGGTCGGCACTGCCAATCTGACGGGTGAAGGTACTGTCCTCGGAGATACGGCTGCTGCATGCCTCGAAATAGGTGCCGTACTTGGGGAAATAATCCGGTACATACGCGACAGCCATGCTGGTTTTCGAGCGGAGGGTGCTCACTACCAGACGCGTAGCGTTGAAGATCGAATCCGGACTGTTCAGATGGTTCGAGGCTAATTTCGCCAATGTCTTGGCGGCCGTCTCCATCTCGATGGTATGCATCTCTATCTCCAACTCCGCCTTGCGCAACTCCGTTTGGGCGCGTTGTTCCGCCTCGTGCCGGATGGCGGCACGGCTCGTGAAATACTGCACACAAGAGATGGCCTCCAGGACGATTGCCGCTACAATCATGATCCATAGCCCGTCGCGTCTGATTTGGGTTTTCTGCTTGGTATTTTTCATTGCTGTATAATTCGGCAAATTAAAATCGGCTGCAAATTTACTACAAATTTTTCAAATTTGCAAGATTTTGTGCATTTTTTCATTCTTATCGGGAGGGCTTCGTACTGAAAATTCTCCAAAAATTTGCATATATGGAAAAATTATTGTACTTTTGTGCCCATTTTTAAATAAAGGTTGAGAAATGAAGAAAGATATTTTTGATTTGAGTGGCCGCGTGGCACTGGTGACCGGATGTTCCGGCGGCCTGGGAGTGCAGATGGCAAAAGCCCTGGCTGCACGAGGAGCGGAGCTGGTGATCATTGCCCGCAGGTATGAGAAATTAGTGGAAGTGCAACAGGCCATCGAGGCGGAGTTCGGCGTGAAGGTGTTGCCTTTGCAATGTGACATCACCGATACCGGAGCGGTGGAACGAATGGTGGATGATGCGCTCAAGCAGGTTGGTCATATCGATATCGTCGTCAACAATGCCGGTACGGGAGCTGTTGCGCCGGCGGAGGATATCACCGATGCGCAGTTTGAGAACGAGATGCAGATAGACCTGTTCGGTACTTTCCGCGTGGCACGAGCCGTGGCGAAGAAATCCATGATCCCGAACGGCTACGGACGTGTGATCAATATCGCATCGATGTATGGCTTGGTGGGCAATAAGATCGCTCCCGCTTCGCCGTATCATGCAGCCAAAGGAGGCGTTGTCAATCTCACGCGGGCGCTGGCGGCTGAATGGGGAAAATACGGTATCACGGTGAATACCATCTGCCCGGGATACTTCATCACGCCCCTGACGAAAGAGACTCTGGAGTCCGACTATTTTGCGCAATATGCCAAGACGGTCATCCCTATGGAGCGATATGGTCATGAGGGCGAACTGGACAGCGCTGTGGTCTTCCTTGCTTCGGATGCTTCCACCTACGTCACCGGTGTCGCTCTACCCGTGGATGGCGGCTATACATGCGTGTAACCCGTATGTAAAAAGTACGAAACACAGAAGAATAGAAAAATACAAAAATCATAAAAATGGCACTTTTATTTGCGAGTGTCATTTTTTTGTTGTGTAATTTTGCAGCGGTTTTTATAAAATAAGACTTAATAAAATCTCAATGAAATATAAAACACTATTTTACAAACATGGATAAACAGGTTCTTAAACTATTCCAATCCCTATTATTGGGCTGGATTTATTATGTTGGATTGACGATTTCTTCAAATTACCGAACGAAAATCCTTCAAACTGCCGAATAAAAAATCTTCAAACTGCTTATTTTTTTTAAAAGAAAACTTGTATATATCAAATATTTTGTGTAATTTTGCGCCGCAAAGGTTAATAACCTCTCCGTCACTCACTGACGTTAAACAGGAGGACATAAAAATTTATTCGCGTTTGCGATTTATTTGGTAAGTTAGAAATGTAGGAAGTTTCGAAGTCAAGCCAGAATAAGTCGGAACGCTCGCACTTGCGCGAGCGTGACTTATCTGCTATGACGGGTATCCTACAACCTCTAACTTAAGATAAGCCCGCTCGCGTTTTTTGAAGAAAATATAATTATAGATACTAACTATTTAATGTTGCTCCCGACACAAATTAAGGGAAAAGATTATGAGAAAAAAACTACTCACTCTTTTGCTTGCATTTATCATTGGTATAAATGTTGCACATTCTTCCGTTTTAATAGATGGATGGTATGTTAATCTTAATTCATCAGACTTAACGGCATCGATAACATACAAAGACATTACTCAAGTAAGCAGGTATATTTATAAGTACACGAGTCCATATGAAGGTAATCTTGTAGTTCCTTCAAGATTCATCTATAATGAGAAAGAATATATTGTCACTGAGATTGGTGGTCATGCTTTTGATAATTGTAGTGAACTGACGAGTATAGAACTTCCTTATACTATAACAACAATCTCTTATAGTGCATTTTCAAATTGTACAAAATTAACTACAATTTCTTTACCAGAAAGTGTTATCACTATAGGTAGTGAAGCATTTAAGAATTGTACAAATCTTAAAAATATCACATTTCCAGATAGCTTGAGAAAAATAGAAGGCAGTAACGCATTTGCTGATTGTCCTAATATTGAAAATGTATATATAGGAGAAGGACTGGAATATATAGGAGAATCTGCTTTTTATCTATCTAATTTATCTGACCCTCAGAATCAGTCAGCAAAGGTTCATATAAAGAGTTTAGATCAATGGTTAAAAATAAAATTTGAATCTAGGTTAAGTAATCCACTCAGAGCCGGAGGTACATTGATATGTAATGGCGAACCTTTGTCGAACATGAATATAACCGGCGAATTAGACTCTATACATGCATATAGCTTTTACGGGTCCTCTTTACAGCGAGTTTACATCAAATGCAAAGATTTATACATAGGAGAATACGCGTTTGCACTCAACAGACAACTTCAACATGTGGAAATTGAAGGAACTGTTCAATCCATCACTGACTATGCATTTGTAAGTTGCTCAAACTTGAATAGAGTAATTTTTAGAGATAAAGTAGAGAATACTGGAAATATTGTTTTTTACGATTGTCATCAATTGTGGCATATTATTTTTTCAAAAGGAATAGGAGAAATGCATGGTAAATTATGCGAATATAACTGGAGCCCTTCAGACTCTCGAGATGTCTTGATAAATCAAAAATATCCATTATCAATCTCTGAAGATAAATATAGTTCATATTTCGGAGTTTTCCAACCCAAATATTATGATAATCAAATTGATGGATACATTATTTCTGGAGAAAACAGGGATACGTTATTAATGTATTTTGGAAACGACAAAGATATAGTTATTCCTTCATCTGTAAGATACGTGGGACATCATATATGTTCCCCGGTAGATACTATTTATTCTATAACGATTCCTGAAAAAGTCACATTAATAGAACAAACGGCTTTCTCTAACCTACCAATGCTAAAGCGTGTGCTATATGATGCAAAGAATGCATCTTTGCAGGGCATATTCACTTATGATGACCAATACGACTTACAGTTTCAGGTATTTGATAATACCCTTGACTCATTTATCATTACAGAGAATGTAAAAGTGATTCCTTCTTATCTATGTTATGGATTAAGTAATGTACAATTAATTAATATTCCTTGTTCTGTGGATAGTATAGGAGCATATGCTTTTTATGGATGCAATGTGTCTCGTAATTGTGGAAAGACTATCTATAATAATGAAGAATTAAAACTATGCGAAGAATTAGACACCAGCATCATACCGCAATGGGTCAGGGATACAATTATTGTACAAAAGGGGGAAGTCGGATGGAGTGATTATAAAGGTCTGTATGTACAATATGCATACACCGAATTGTATGATAGCATAATAAATACAATAGTCGTTAAAACTGGTCATAAAGACTTTGTCCAATTACCCGACACAATTCTATGCCACCGAGGTGCAGAAATCTGTGATAGCAAAGGACACTGTCAAGTTTTTGAATCGTCTGGAGTGTTAACATGCACATATGAGAATATCTATGGTTGCGATAGTATAGTATTCCGTAATGTTATCGTCAAACAAGATACTACATATCTCCCAGACACATTGATTTGCATGGGAGAAAGTATATTTGACGGAAAAGAACCACAGCCTTTTTATGAGTCAGGTGTATATAATTACACTTACATTAATAGCGAAGGATGTGATAGTGTCATATCAAGAAATATATATGTAGTGCAACATGTTGTAACACCGACTATAAATGTAAAATCTGCATTTGACACCCCAAACTCTGGCAGTATTACCATCAGTAAAAATACGAGTGGTACGCCTGCATCATTTGCATATTTTACTGTAAATGGAATAAAACACAATTGCTCGTCAGATAATATAGGGAATGGCTATTCTGTAAACAATCTCGCAGAAGGGACATATAGAATGGTATTTTACTCCATACTTGATTGCGATTCCATGGTAAAAAATATCACCATTGATCAATATGGTCTAAGAATCAACGGAATGTATTATTTGTTAGATGATCTCTATCACACCGCAACTTTAACTTATCGCGGTACTTCTTACGGAGATTATAGTGGAGAATACTCCGGCAATATTACTATCCCCAAAACGATTACTTTTGAAGGAAAGGATTATCAAGTAACAGGGATTAAAAGTTATGCTTTTGAAGGTTGCAATAATATAAAGTCTATTACTATGGAGTCTGAAACTCCCATATCTATGTATAATAGCGGACTTTCAAGCAACTGTATTATATATGTACCGTATGGCTCTTTGAATGCCTATAAATCTGCTAGCGGCTGGAGAAACTACACTATTCATGTAATCAATCCTTCTCATGTAACGACCACCACAGGAACCACTTCTGCAACTATTATATTGGGTAATACTAACGAAGCACAACATATTGCTTCCTGCGGAATGGAAGGTGGAGAGGAAAAATTTGCAGGCAACATGATTGAGTACATCGGTTTGGAACCGAATAGTGAATATGCGAACGTACTATTATTCATAAAGACGAAAGAAGGTGACTTGGATAATACAACCGTCTCTTTCACTACTACCGCTCTTGAGTTGACCACCAAGCCGTCCAAGGCGGTATCGTCCAATACGGCTATTCTCTTGGCAGAGACAAATATGTCGGATGCGGAAGTATCTTGCGGATTTGAGTGGAAACGCAATGACGCACCGGCAGATATGGCGGGCACTAAGGTGTTCTGCCCTGTGGCTTCCGGGCAGATGGCAGGACGGCTCAAGAACCTAAAGGACGATGTGTATTACAAATACCGCGCTTTCTATCAGTCCGGGGCAGGCAATATGTATTACGGCGACTGGCAGTATATCTTCACCGGCGACAATGCTGTAGAGTTTGATCCTATCCTCTATACCTACGGCGCAACGGTAGTCCGTGAGAACGAAGCCACCATCAGTGGTTACGCCCTCGCGGGCTCGGAGGACTTCACCGAACAAGGCTTTGAGTACTGGGCGGAAAGCCGAGTTAATGTACAAGAGGACAATGTACAAGGTACAAAGGTTGCTCCACGTCGCATGCCAGCGGCACTCAATGAGCATTTCTTTGTGCAGGCAAGCGGTATTGCCTTACGCGCCATCCTCACCAACCTTGATGCAGGTACGGTATACAAATACCGCGTCTATGGCAAGGCGGGTGATCAGTACTACTACGGCTCGGAACAGACTTTCACCACCCAGGGCGAGTACAAAGGAGATGACACCGAGGCGATAGAAGATGTACAAATTGACAATACACAAAGCACAAAGGCACAGAAGATTCTCCATAACGGACAAATCTACATCCTCCGCGGGGAGAAAGTTTATACCGTGACGGGGCAAGAGGTGAGATAAGGCGGATGACGCTGCATGAATGTATCGTGCGGAAAAGCGGCGGGGGCGACCTCGCCGCCGTTTTTATCCAAAGAATCCCCGAGAATATCATCAAAATTTGCATATATCAAAAATTTTTTGTACCTTTGCAGCCGCTTACGTTAAGGATCGTTCGAAATAACAAGAGAGAAAAGTTATGAAAGCAAAGTGGTCAGGATTAGTGGATGACATAAAAGGGCATGTTGATAAGGATTTCTACGCACGGCATATTCCGGGAAACGGGACATGGGCCGCGGTATGTCATAAGCCGGAATTAAGTAAGGAAGAAAAGAAGAAACGTGCTGCACATCCTACCGCCAAACAGTTCAGCAATTATATCGCAGAGAGTAAGGCTATCTTACAAGATCCGGAGCGTCGCGCAGCATGGCAAGCAAAATATGACGAGACCTTGTACCGGGCACGAAAATGGGGCAAGCCAGCTTACGGGCGATTGTGCGACTACGTGCGGCACGAGGTGAGCGAGATGCTAAAACGCGGCGAAGAAATTAAGCCGTAGAAGAATAGAGATTAGCGTGTGGTTAGGGTGATCTTAGGCTGAGGAGCCTTTGATCACCCTTTCAGCACCCATTGAGCACCCTTTGCGCAGTAGTGGAAGAGTAGTGGCGGAGTAGTGGTTAAACCGAAGAGAGGGGGCTCGCGCAATGTGTCTATGTCGGAGCAACGCTCCCCGCTGCTCCTTCCGTTCAAATTGCCAAGTCAAGGCAATTCTCCATGCGAGAAGAGAAAGACGTAAATGGGTGAATGAGAGAATGAGTGAATTAGTGAGGAAGGGCACCCTTCGGGGTGTTCTTTTTTGTATAATCAAAAACGCGCATTTACGTCCGCTATGCCTGGCCCACGCGGCCTGGAGCGTAATCTTCCACAAGCGCTCACAAGCAAGCTTGCAGCGCTCGTAAAAGCCTACACTCCCAACCCGCTGCTTAATAGCAGCACATTGAATGCTTACAAAAATGCGTCGTTGCACGACTTACAAAAAATAACAAAAATAAGGCCTACCCCTACCCCCTCCCTCAAGGGAGGGGAAGCCGGATACAATCCGGCACAATGAACAAAGTACCGCCGCGTTTTTGATTTAATACCATTTTTTTTCTATCAAAAAGATTTGTTGTAAATTCGGCACGCCCCTTCCCTTCGCAGGCTTAGCCTACTCAGGGCGGGTTCCCTCCGAAAGTACGTCCGCGTCCTGCGGGACATACGCAAGATGGAGCGATAAATTTTAGCAGGGCTGCGCCCTCTGTTCCGTGCCCGTTTATGCCCTCCGTGTGCAAGCACACGAGTGCACAACCGTGCCCGTAACAATAGAATAAAAGTCTATTTTGCTAAAATTTTTCGCTCAAAAACTTGCGTATGTGCAATTTTTGTTGTACCTTTGCAGCCGATTTTGTTGGAGTTCTTTCTGACAGATGATTTTTCAAGTACATACACTATATTGAATTTATGCAATACGAATTACAAAAACTCGAGCGTATGTCGCTCGACGAAGTACGTGAGATAGCTGTGAGCATGGGACTTAGCCCCCGCCGTAGTCAGTCTATCCGCGAGATCAGTTATGCCATTCTGGATGCGCAGGCCGACAACCGCGCGGCAATCGTCCAGGCGAAAGAGGAAGCACGCGCCGCTGCCGGCAAACCCGGCAAACGAGAGCGCGTCAGAGGAGTGAAACGCACGGTCACAAAAGTGGTCACAGAAGGCACGAGAAGTGAACACGTGATCGCTACCGTAGGTTCGGAGAAAGAACAAATGGCCGAGATGCAGGAACAACTCAAAGCCAACAACCACCGCCCGAACAAGACGGTAGCAGCGGTTAAACCGCTGCTAAATGATGCGCCACAGGCGCTGAATGATGCACCGAAGGTGCTTAATGACGCTCCAAAGGCTGAGGAGGCGCCGGTAGTGGAGCAGCCGAAGAAGAAACGCGGACGGCCGAGAAAGAGCGAGCAGCAAGCGGAGAAGCCTACCCCCGACATTGTTCTACGGACGGCCACCGGCAGTCCGATCGGGCAAAGCCCTTCACCCGTGAAGGGAGGGGAGGAGCAGCCTACCCCCGCCCCCTCCATGAAAGGAGGGGAGGAGAAGGCAGAGCAGCCCAAAGCGGAGAAGAAGTTGCCGGATCTGGGAGAGAACGTCCTCGCGATGGGTACGTTAGAGTGCGCTCCCGACGGTTACGGATTCCTGCGCTCGGCAGACTATAACTACCTCTCGAGTCCGGACGATGTCTATGTGAGCAAAGACCAGGTTCGGCAGTACGGCCTCAAGCCCGGCGACACCGTAGAATGCTCCATCCGTATCAACCCGCAACCGGACAAGTTCTTCCCGATGGACAAGGTGATCCGCATCAACGGCTTGGCGCCGGAGTTGGCCAAGAGCCGTGTGGCATTCGAGAACCTCACCCCACTCTTCCCCGATCAGAAATTCAAACTGTGTACGGGTCACGGCGACTCGCTCAGCGTGCGTATGATCGATCTCTTTGCGCCGATCGGCAAGGGTCAGCGCGGACTGATCGTGGCGCAGCCGAAGACCGGTAAGACGGTGCTGCTCAAAGAGCTGGCCAACGCTATTCTGAAGAACAACCCCGAGGTATATATGATCGTGCTGCTTATCGACGAGCGCCCGGAAGAGGTGACAGACATGCAGCGCAGCGTCGATGCCGAGGTAATCGCCTCGACCTTCGATGAGCCGGCAGAGAACCACGTGAAAGTGGCGAACATCGTACACGAGAAAGCCAAACGACTGGTAGAAAGCGGTCATGACGTAGTCATCCTGCTTGACTCGATCACACGTCTGGCACGTGCCTACAATACGGTAGCGCCGTCGAGCGGAAAAGTGCTGTCGGGCGGTGTGGAAGCGCAGGCTCTGCATAAACCCAAACGTTTCTTCGGTGCGGCTCGTAACATCGAAGGCGGCGGATCGCTGACCATCATCGCCACCGCCCTCACCGAGACGGGCAGCAAGATGGACGACCTGATCTTCGAGGAGTTCAAGGGAACAGGAAACATGGAGTTGCAGCTTGACCGCAAGCTCGCTAACCGCCGTATCTTCCCTGCCGTCGATATACCGGCATCGAGCACGCGTCGCGACGACCTGCTGTTGCCGCCGGACGTGCTGACACGTATGTGGCAGATACGCAAGCAGTTGAGCGACATGAGCGGCCAGGAAGCGATGGAGAAACTGCGTTCGTACATGGAGCGCACGGAGAATAACGACGAGTTCCTCTTGGCGGTTAACGGGGCTCGTTAACCGCGTGTAGCGCTTTGCTGTTTAAAAGTTTATTGCTTCGCAGTTTATGCGGATATTGATACTAAACGGACCGAATTTGAATCGTCTGGGTTTGAGAAAGCCGGAGATATACGGCTCAAAGACGATGGCACAGATTTTGTTGGAAATCCAACGGACTCTGCCGGACGTCCATTTGATCTATAAGCAGTCGAACCACGAAGGAGACCTGATTGACTGGATACAAGAGGCGAATGGGGAATACTCCGGTATCGTGCTGAATGCCGGCGGGTACAGTCATACGAGCGTGGCGCTGCGCGATGCCGTGGAGGAGAGCGAAGTGCCGGTGGTGGAGGTGCATATAAGCGATATCACCAAGCGCGAACCGTTCCGGCAGACAAGTCTGCTTACAGACGTGTGCGCGCATAGTATAATAGGTCACGGAACAGAGGGGTATGTTGAAGCCATTCGATGGCTTCAAGGGGTTTAGGATTTAGGTATTAGTTTAAGAAAATATGAAACGATTAGTAGTACTTCTCAGTCTCATGGTGTTGGTAAGCAGCACTTATGCGGCTAAGGTGACCGGAAAAGTAATAGACGCCGGCACGAAGCAAGCCATTGACTTTGCCAATGTCAGTGCGCTCAAAGGTACCGACCCTACCCCGGTGAAGGGTACCGTGACGGACGAGAAAGGTGAGTTCAGCCTCGACCTGGCAGACGGCAGTTATACGCTGGTAGCTTCGTTTATGGGTTACAGCGAGCAGCGCCGCGAAGTGACGGTTGCCGGCAAGCCCGTGACTGTTCGCTTTGCGCTGAAAGAAGACAGTAAAGTGCTTCAAGACGTAGAGGTTGTCGGACAAGGCAGCTCAATGCGCTTCGAGTTGGACAAGAAAGTGTTCACCGTTGACCAGAACATCGCGTCCGCCGGTGCATCGGTGTCGGATGTGTTAGAGAACATCCCGTCGGTGGAAGTGGACCAGGAAGGTAATATAAGCTTGCGTAACAGCGAAGATGTCGAGATATGGATCAACGGCAAGCCGGCAGGACTGACCTCGGAGAACCGCGGTCAAGTGCTGCAACAGATGCCCGCCGGCACCATCGAGAAGATCGAACTCATCACCAACCCTTCCGCCAAATTCAGTCCGGAAGGTACGTCGGGTATCATCAACCTCGTGATGAAGAAAGACCGCGCTGCGGGCTTCTACGGCTCCTTGCAGGCCGGTATCAACTACTCCCTCGCTGCGCCGTGGAACGTGCCACCCGGAGGTAACCTGAGTTTCAGCATAAACTTCAACTCCGGTCCTGTTGACGGTTATTTCAACGTCGGTTACCGCTATCACACAAGCAACGGCGGTAGTATCACAGATCGTTATAACCTGACCGGTACGGGTACAGCTGTCCTGGACAGCTCGCTCATTGACAGCCATTTGAAACAAGAGGGTCATCAGTCCCATCGAGGCGGCGGTATCTTCGGCCGTGCAGGGCTGAACTTCCACGTGGCGGAAGGTCATACCATCGGTGTATCAGGTTTCGGCATGGTCAGCGAGCCGCGCGTATTCAACAACTACGGCACCAACCATCGTCTGTACACCCTGACCGACAAGTCCGGCAACATCCTGCGTGACTACTGGCGCGACCAGCACTCCAACGGATACCATCCGGGCGGCCTGGCTACTCTCGACTACACCTTCGAGAGGGACGCACATAAACTATACGTAAGCGGTACATACAATAACTTCGGCTGGAACCAGTTGACGGATTTCCAGCAGGCTGACCATCGTCTGGGAACCGACCTCTTCGACACGACGTACCAGGACCAGACGAACCTCAGCAAAGGTCAGAACATCGAGGTGAAAGCGGACTATGAATGGAAACCGACACCTCAAAGCCGCTTGGAAGCCGGTTATGACTACTCCCGCTCTTGGAGCAACACTTGGGCGGACGCGCATAACAATAACGCCGACGGCTCGCATATCAACGAGTTGTACGACTATTTCTCCGACGCAAGCGGCCTGACTCAAAACCATGCTTTCTACGTGACGTACGGCAACAGGTTCTGGGACAAGTTATCGCTGCAAGTAGGCCTGCGCGGCGAGTACTATATGCGCCACTTGGAGTCGTTCTACAAAGACAAGGACGGCAATGTCAAAGACTCGTACGCGGGCATGGAGAGTAAGAAAGACACCAGTTATTTCCAACTCTTCCCGAGTGCATATATCGGTTATGACTTCGGTCGTGGCAATGAGTTACAGTTGAACTACACGCGCCGCGTGAACCGTCCTTGGGGACATCAGATCAACCCGCGCATGGATTTCAGCGACTCAACGAACATCAGTTACGGTAATGTCGATCTGTTACCCGCCTACTCCAACAACCTCGAGTTGAACTATCTCAAGACATGGGAGCGTCACACACTCTCCGCAGGCATCTTCTGGAGATACCGCGAGGGAGCCGTACAGAACGTCAAGTACATGGACAAGGACGGCCGGACGATGAAGAACACCTATCTCAATGTCGCCACGCGTCAGGAGTTAGGTATCGAACTGGTAGCCAAGAACCGCCTGTTCGGCGAGCTGCTGCAACTGACAACAAGTGCCAACTTCTATTGGAACAACATCGCCGCGGTAGATCAGGAGATGTACCACTTAGGCGACACGATACCTGTTCATCTGCCGGGTCAGAACATCCTGGCGGGTTCGGTACGCGTCAACGCGCAGTTCCTGTTCACGAAGAACTTCAGCGGACAAATCACCGCCGCCTACCGCTCGCCGCGCGTCGTAGCACAAGGTACGACAAGTCACAGTTACTCGCTCGATATCGGCTTGCGTCACACCTTCCTCAACAAACAGTTGGCGCTGGCGCTTAACGTACGCGATATCCTCGACAGTCGTGCGCGCAGAAACACGACCTGGGGCGACGGATTCTGGCAATACAGTGAGAACAGATGGCATAGCCGTAGTATCAGCCTGACCGTAACCTATAACTTCGGAAACCAACAAGGTCGCCGTAGACAACGTCCGGACGGAGACTTCGGTGGCGGCAATGAGGACTTCGACGATAGCGGAAACAGCAACACGGACAGCGGATTCTAGTTTAAAGTTGAAAGTTTAAAGTTTAAAGTTGAAAGGTGAAAGAAACATATTAGGAAGATTGTTGGGACTGATGGTCCTTTCAATTTTCAGTTTTCAATTTTCATTATGTTCTGCGCAGGTAGCGCAGAACAGGCCGTACGTGGATGACAAACTCTTCCACTTCGGTTTCCAGTTGGGTATCAACTTCGGCACTTTTCAGATCACTGACAGCGAACTGCCGATCACGAATCCTGTAACCGGCGAGGTCGATACCTATCATGCGCGTGTGAGCACACTCCTACCCGGTTTTCATGTAGGTTTTGTGACGGACTTGCGTCTATGCAAATTCCTCAACCTGCGTTTCTGTCCGGGTTTGCTCTTCACGAGCCGCACGATTCATTATAAGTCCGAGAGCGGTCGTCCCGTGACGGGTTCACCCGGTAAATACGGTGCAGACATTGACGTGCTCGCGATCCCTGTTTACCTGCCGCTCTACCTCAAATGGTCCGCAGAACGCGAAGGCAACTACCGTCCGTACGTGATTGCCGGCGGTGGTGTGAGTTGCAACGTGAGCCGTGACCACGAGAAACCGGTATTGCTGAATACGATGGACTATTTCTGCGAGGTGGGTTTTGGTGTCGATCTGTATTTCACCTGGTTCAAGTTATGTCCGGAAATCACCTATCGTATCGGCTTTGCGAACCAACTGACGCCTACTGCAGGCCGTATGGAACTGGCACCGCAGGATTTCTTCTATACCGACGCCATCTCGCGTATGACAACTCATTGCGTATGTCTGACATTTAACTTTGAGTAAGGCGGGAAAGTTTAAAGTTGAAAGTTTAAAGTTGAAAGTTTAAAGTTGAAAGGTGAAAGGATATAGGAACATACTATTTTTATCGTTGATTGTCCTGTGTTTTTTTGCGGGATGCAGCGAGTACAACGTGAGTGACGACCCGACGCTTCGTCTGACGTTCTCTACCGACACGCTCTCATTCGACACAGTCTTCACGGCGCAAGGGAGTGCGACAGCACAGATCATGGTCTATAACCGCAACGCGTCGGCGATGCGTATCGACCGTATATGGCTTAATGAGGGCAACTCTTACCGCGTGAACATAGACGGCGAGCCGGCCGTGGACCGCTGGCGTGACATACAGATCAACGGCGGAGACAGTATGTTCGTCTTCATTCGCGTGGAGATCGATCCTACGGATCAGGATAATCCGGTACTGGTGACCGATCAGTTAAATTTCCACCTCTCCAATGGTCATACGCAAGCGGTTGAATTAGAGGCCTACGGCCAGGACGTAAGGCGTATCGGCTGGAAAGGTCGCGGTCGCACGGACACGCTGAGTATGGCTTTCACTGCAGAACGACCGTACTTGATATACGACACCCTCGTCATCCGCGAGAACATGCTCCTCGAAGCCGGTACGACGGTATATATGCATAATGGCGCTTGTATCTACGTAGGCGGCGACGTGACGGCGTCCGGCACGGTGAACAATCCTATCGTCTTTCGCGGCGACCGCCTGGACCGTCTCTTCGACAGTGTACCCTACGCATTCGCCGGAGGGAGCTGGAACGGCATTTACCTGCAAGGCACACCTGCGCAGCAATACTCGCTGCAGTACGTGGATATCCTCTCGGGAAACATCGGCTTGTATTGCTATAACGACGGCAAAGGAGCGACCCTGCCGCAACTGGCCATGAACGGGTGCCGGATTCACAACCATTCGATGTATGGTTTGGTGCTCATTAACACCGACGCCAAGGTGACCAATTCAGAGATAAGCAACTGCGCCTCGTACTGCGTCTATTGCGCCGGAGGTACGCAGAAATTCTTCCACACGACGGTAGCCTCCTACTTCGGCTATACGAACATACGCATTCAGTCCGTGGCGAAAGAAGATGTCGCGGCGGTGTTTATTGACAACCTCAGCAAGACCACGCCGACCACCACGTCCTTCTATAACAGTATCATCACCGGTTATCTTTCTAACCAGTTAGTGGTAGCCACGCCTTTCGACCAGTATTATCCGGGAGAGTTCATCGGCAACTATCTCAAGACCGACACGCTGGACATCCCGCATGCACGGGACAACACCTATTGGCAGAAGAGCGACACGGCAAAGCTGTTCGTGAATGATTTCTACAAGTACAAGGAGTATATCTACTATGACTTCCATCCGGACAGCCTGAGTCCGGCCATCGGCATTGCCGACAGTCTGCTTGCCGTTCCTTATCCGATAGACAGAGACGGCGTCTCACGCGCATTGGTCAAGCCAGACGCAGGATGCTATCAACATCTTCCTTGATCTGCTGGCGCAGTTCCTCTAAGGTATCGAAATGTTTCTCTTCGCGCAAGAAACGCACGAAGCGGATTTTCAGTATCTGGTCATACAGATCGCCCTTGAACGAAGGGACATAGACCTCAATGAGTTTATTGGCGTCAATATTGACAAACGCAGGTGCATCATCGCGTGTAGGCGTGTTGACCAGGGCGATATATACACCGGACTTGGGGATGATTTTATGGGGTTCCAGCGGTGCTATGTTCGCCGTCGGGAAACCAATCGTACGACCGATGGCTTTCCCGTGCACAACACGTCCGCGCACTACATACGGATGACCCAACAAATCGTTCGCCATGGCTATATTGCCATTCTCCAGCGCCGAGCGGATCTCCGTGGACGAGACATGCCATTCATTCTCTATATACTCCCCTAACGTCAGCACTTCCACGCCGCACTGCTCTCCTATGCGGCGATAATCCTGCGGATGTTTCAGTTTATCGGATCCGAAACGATGGTCGTAGCCCATGAGGATGGCAGCGACATCGTATTCATCGCGCAGACGCGTCATGAACTCCAAGGCGGTAAGAGGTTGTACCTCCGCAAAAGGCAACATCAGCACTTCGCCGTATTGGTTCAGTTGTTTCTCGCGCTCTTCGCTGGAAGTCAGTAACTGCGGGATATAATCGGATTCCAGCACCGCTCTCGGATGGTCATCAAACGTGACAATAAGGGGCGTAAGACCACGTTCCTCGCCTATCGTCCGAAGGTGGGCAAACAAGAACTGATGTCCTTTGTGCACCCCGTCAAAAAATCCTATGGTAGCTATTTTGGGCATTCAGATGTCAGAAGTCAGATGTCAGAAATCAGTCTTCCGTATAATAGCCTTTGGCTATTCCGAATTGGAGTTCCGCATCCTGGATGAGTTGGATCTGCACGCCAATGATAGTACGCTGGTCTTCTTTTGCGGCCTGCAATACATAGTTCAGTTGTTCGGTCTCATCCACTTCGCCTTCCAGATACTCCATCTCGCCAGTCTCAGGATCCTCGCGGAGCAGGCCTTGCTCCTCCAGGTAGTCATCCATCGCGTCAAGCACAAAGAGGATGTCGTCCGCAGTCAACGCACCGCGGTCCTCTGCAGGAACAGCATTGTAGATATACTCCACCAGCTCTCGTTCTTCGGGGTCCATCAAGGACAATTCCAAGGTGTTATTCTCCATAATTCATTTATATTTCTCGAAATCGGGTACAAAAGTACTACTTTTTTTGCATATATCAAAATAATTTTGTAATTTTGCGGCGCAAAATTGTTGAAATATGAGTGAATTTTGGAAACGAACCCTTAGCGGGGCGGTGTTTGTAGGATGTGTGGTAGGCAGTATTTTATGGGACCAATGGTTGTTTGCCGGCCTGTTACTGCTTATCTGCCTCTTGGCGGTTGATGAGTTTCATCGTTTGGTGAAGTCCCCGACTATGCTTCGTGTGTGCGCCCAGTTAGCGACCCTTGTGTTATGGGGGATGGTGGTTTGCCTGGCCTATAAACCTATGGGCGGCGAGTACTACCGCGCCTTCGGAATATCGCTGGCGATGACCTACCTGCCGATATTGGTGGTCGGCTTATTGGACGAGATATGGAACCACTCCGGCAAACCCATGCAGAACTGGGGTAACCTATGGATGTCGCAACTGATGATTGCGCTACCGCTCTGCACGATGTGCTTTCTGATGAGTCTGAGCAAATGGTTGTTATTGGCGTTGTTTGTGCTTATTTGGGTGAATGACACGGGTGCATACTGCGTAGGCAGTCTGACCGCAAAACGTCCGCAAGGCAACCATAAGATGACCCCCCATATAAGCCCCAAGAAGAGTTGGGAAGGGCTTTTCGGCGGCGTTGTATTTGCGTTCATTGCAGCCATCCTTCTTTACTTTTTCGGGTGGTTTGAGGAGATATCGGCGAACGGACTTGGTTTGTTTGCAGCGCTCGGCTTTGCCTTTATTGCAAGCGTGTTTGGTACGTTCGGCGACTTAATGGAGAGTTTGTTCAAACGATCAATCGGCGTCAAAGACTCCGGACGTTTTCTGCCCGGACACGGGGGTGTGCTGGATCGTTTTGACAGTATATTATTAGCGTCTCCGCTGATTACATCGTATTGCTGGCTATGCTACTTCATTGTGCCGCTCTTCTAAGCAAGATGCCTCTGAGCGTACATTATTGGTGCGCAGATTGGCTCCTCTATCCGATCATGTACCATGTGGTACGTTATCGGCGGAAGATGACAGCCAAGAATCTGACGTCGGCTTTTCCGGAGAAGAGTGAGGCGGAGCGCGAGCAACTCGCACGAGCTTTCTACCATCAGTTCTGCGACACCATCGTGGAGAGTATCTATGGGTATCGTTGTCCGGACGACGAAATGCGCGAGCGGGTGGTATTTGAACACATGGACGAAGTGAATCGTCTGGTGGACGCAGCCGGTGGCGGCATATTTATGTTGGCGCACTTCGGCAACTGGGAGTGGATGGCAAGTATCCAGCAATGGCTCAGTGAAGGCGTGACGGAGTTAAACGTGTACCGTCAGTTGAAGAACAAGGCCATGGACCGTCTGATGTTAGCCATCCGCGCCAAACGCGGCGGGGCATGCGTAGAAAAACAGCGCATATTACGGGAGATGGTGCGCTACCGCGCGGAGAAAAGACCCATGACAGTGGGGCTGCTCAGCGACCAGAAACCACGCCCGGAAGTAACACGCACCTGGGTGCAGTTTTTGCACCAAGAGACGGGATTTCTGGACGGCGGAGAGGTGTTGGGCAAGAAATTCGGCTTTCCGGTTTTCTACCTGTACATCACCCGTACGGCACGCGGATACTACCACGTCAATATGCACACCTTGGCGGCTGCGCCGAAAAATACTGCCGAAGGCGAGATAACCAGGTCCTACGCGCAGATATTGGAAAAGAATATACAGGAACAACCGGAGTTATGGTTGTGGACACATAATCGATGGAAATGGAAGCGAGTGTAATAATATTAAATTGGAATGGGGCGGAGATGCTAAAGAAGTATCTTCCGTCGGTAGTGAAGAATACGCCCGCCTCCTCCCGAAAGGAAAGGGAGATAGAGATTATTGTGGCCGATAACGGGAGTACCGATAACAGCCTTGAAGTGCTGGCGAAGGATTTTCCGTCCGTCAAGACCATTGTTCTGGATCAAAACTACGGCTTTGCAGAGGGTTATAACCGCGCCATCGCACAGGTGGACAGTGAATATACCGTGCTCCTGAACAGCGATGTAGAAGTGACGGAAGGCTGGTTAGATCCCCTACTCGCTTATCTCGATACCCACACCGATGTGGCGGCAGTCCAACCGAAGATACGCAGTTGGGTCAGACGTTCTCATTTCGAGCACGCGGGAGCCGCAGGAGGTTACTTGAGCAAGTTGTACTTCCCCTACTGCCGCGGACGCATTCTATGGCATGTAGAAGAAGACAAAGGACAATATGACACGGCGGCAGAGGTTGATTGGACCAGCGGTGCGTGTATGTGCGTGCGGACGAAAGTATATAAGGAGTGCGGCGGACTGGACGCAGCGTTCTTTGCGCACATGGAAGAGATCGATCTATGCTGGCGTATGCGCAATGCAGGTTGGCGCTTGGTATGTCTGCCTCAGAGCGTGGTATATCACCTCGGAGGCGGTGCATTAAGTTATGAGAGTCCGCGTAAGACCTACCTGAACCACCGTAACAACCTGCTGATGATTTACAAAAACAAGCAGCACCCGTGCGGAGTGCTGTTCGTTCGCGGTCTATTGGACTATGTCGCCGCCTGTTTCTATCTGCTGCAGGGCCGTTGGGGAGCCTTCAAGGCTGTCTTCCAAGCCCGCAGAGACTATCGTAAGATGAAGAAAGCGTATTGATTACTTCAATACGTATTTATACCCGTTCTGTATAACGATGCCTTTATAGGTGTCGTTTACTTTTCGTCCGAGAACGTCATATAACGGAGCATGGCGATCCATCGCAGGAACTGTCTCTATACCTTCGGTACTGTAATACTCTGTATCCTCGTAGAAAGGCATGACGCCGTTATAGGTAAAGTTATACGTGTTGTTATCATCACAGGTGATATAACCGCTGATGGAATAGACTTCGCCATCTTTATTGATCACCAGTTGTCCTTCCGTCTCCATCCACGCGCGGTCATAGGCGCTCTCTCCGTATTGATACCACGTAGTCTCACCTAACGAACCGTCCTCCATGTTATATATACCGGCCAGGTCACCTTGTGCGGCAGGGTACAAGTCGAGCGTCAGATAGGGGAAATCCGGCGAAGCCTGATTATAGAGGTATATCGTATAGTTCGTCTTTCCCTCGTCCGAAGAGATCTCCGACTCATACACGGCGTCCGCTGTGTCGAAGTTCAGGAAGACTGTCTCGCCGCCGGAAGTGCCGCCATCACAATCCCAAATCTCTTGCGTAGGGTTGGCATCGAAGTAGAAATAGACACTATAGCAACGAAGTTGCTTCTCGCAGGAAATGGTTACCTTCTTGGCATCGATGTCCGTAATTATCACCGCGGATTCACATTCCTGATAATCCTCCGGGTAGAAATCGTCAGGACTGATATAAGCCATGGAACCTTGGTCTGAGGTAGCTTGGAAGAGTTTACGTACCGCGCCGTTGATGACCAATCCTTTGATGGGCTTCGCTGCCTCGAAAGAGATTGTATAACCTTTGTTACAATTGAAATAGTAGGCCGTGTCATTACTGAGGATGGAGCCCTGCGTACAATGCACGCGGATATTACTGCTCACAAAGATATATTCTTTCTTAAAGAAATTCGTATCCGGAGTGATGACAGCGGTAGGTTCACTGTACCAGGCAAAGTCAGGATCCCACTCGGCAGTATCTATTGCCACGACATCTGACTGCGGGTTAAGATCTATAGGATCACCATTGACGACTATCTGTATCAGATGGCGCTGCCCGGAGCCCATGGTAAACGTCACCGAAGTAGCATTACCACTCCACGTATCAATCGCCTGAAGGCCCTCCTTTGTAGGCACTTCTCCCGGCGTATAGGTACCTGTCGAACAAGTAAGCGCAGCAAACGCTTTGCCTGTCTTAGAGCAGAGAAGTTGGATGGATGTCAAGTTCTCTCCCGATACTGTGATCGTATTATTGACATATAAACGCATCGCCTTTGTGTACCCGTTGTCCAGATATGTCGGCGCATTTTGCTTGTTTGTTCCCGCAGCCAAGACAACCGTGATACCGTCGATGGTTTGATTGTCTGAAGCTTGAGATGTGTATTCGAATGTCGTTGCCGAAAGGTTCAGCGCAATGCCGAGCGCGGCAAACAAAATTAGAAACCGAAACTTAGTCCACATGTGAAAGTGAATTTTTGTCCCTGCAAATAGACAGGGGTGTATTTGTTCAAGTAATAGTTTTTGAGTTCGTCACCCGCGAGGTTCATGGACGTACCATCGGCGTACCATCCGCGGTCTTCCGCAGGAATGCGCTCTGAGGTAGGCGCGAACGCACGGATATTCGAGTACTCGAACTCAACGTGCGCATAGCAGTTATTGAAGACCTCATAGACCGCGTGGAAACCGATAATATCACTACGCCATATTTTCTCGCTGAACGGTTTCTGCGCAAGTACGGGATGCTCTGTTCCGCCCGTAGAGCGGATATAATTGCGGATATAATCGTAGGCGCGATACTTTGTATCGCCTGTATAATCCAACATCAGTCGCAGACTGCGCGTAGGACGGTAGGACAGTTGTACAAAGATACTCTGCGCGTTGTCGCCCATGTAATGGCCCATATTAAAGGAATTGGAAGTGTAGTCCAGTACCTTTATCGAGTGTTGGTAGCACGCGATGTACGAGCGCGTGAACTCTCCTCGCAGAGCGAGTCCCTTCACCGGCCATCCACTCCAGTTAAATCCGACAAGATAGGAGATAGGATTACGTTCCGGATTAGAGGGTTTGAGTCGCGCAAAGTTGAACTCATCGAGGAAGAACGATCCGTAGAGACGGAGGTGATCCGTAGGACGGACGGTGATGGTAGCGAAGACCTGCGAGTTCTGGTTCTCGGAGTTGATACCTTTTGTCATGAGGTGGTCCAAGGACTTGAAGAACGCGATAGGGATGAAGTATGCCGCCTGTACGTTACGCTCTGCGTAAATAATGGAGTTACCAAAACCGAACTGCACATACTTGCAAGGCATGAACGTAAACATGTTCGCCGCCATAAATTTGTTAGCGGGGCGGTACTGACGTGTCTCCACTCCTTCATCCGCACGCTCTACGTAATAATACGTAGAGTCCACGACATTACTGGGTAGCCATGCATGAAAATAGTCGAACTGGAACCATTTACAGGGGGTGAGTTGAAGGGTTACCATCGGTACGGCAGGGTTGTGAGCCGAAAGGATATTCGAGCAGTGCTGTGCGTCTCCCCACGTGATACGTTCACGCTGCACGCCGATAGAGCCCCACCACGTGTAGAGAGAAAGGCCACCGCGCGAATCGGAGAAGTCACCTCCGTAGGTAGCCTCTTTGTACTGTACACCGGGGATGTTATTCAATGCCGGCGTACCGACCATCGTCTCCCCTACCCGCGTCCAACCATAATGGATCTTCGAGCCCTGCATGCCTTGTCCTCCCCAACTATTATCACGGATAGAACCCCAGATGGAAAGGTGCTTAGCGATATCCATTTGGATATCGATACCGAACCAACGGTGTTGAAGCAGGCCCTTCTGATTCACATACAAGTCCATTCCCAAGATCGGACGCACACGCATCTTGAACACCTTGTCCTTGGTCAGGATGTGCAGCGACGGATCCGCCAATGAGAGATTCGATACCGGCGTGATCCATTGCGTGACATGACGATGGCCGTAACTGGAATATACAGGAAGCGTGTCGCATTCCAAGGCATAGTCCTGCAAATAGAATTGCAAGTCATCGCGTTGCCGTCTATTGAGCAACGAGTCCTTACTCTGCGCCTCCACCAGCAGGCGCGCGATATAATCCCGTGTGTAAGGTTTGACTGCCGAATTGGAGCGGATGACGCCGTCGGTAGTCAACTCCTCGAGAAAATCATAGATTTCCGTATATTCGATGGCCTGCGGGATACGTTGGGCATAGGAAAGTGAAAAATGAAAAATGAAAAATGAAAGGACCATCAAGCCCTGCCATTTTATAGGTAACAGTTTAACGCTTTTCATAATCATTTCCTTTCCATTTCCAGTTTTTCAATTTTTACTTGCTATAACGGGCGTTGAGCGCTTCGATCACCTCATCGGTGATGTCATAGCCGGCTACTTTGTTCATCAGCACCGCGTCGTTGAGCACGAGGTGATAACGTCCGTCGGCATTGTACTCGCGCAGATAAGCCTGAACAGAGTCTTGAAGCTGTTGGGTAAGAGCTGCCTGCTCGTTCATAAAATCAGCGCTCAGTTTCTGACGGAGGTTCTCCAAATCCTGCTGTTTTGCCATGAGTTGCTGCTCTTTCTTCTGCAGACGAGCCTGCTCGCTCTCCGCACGCTCACGGCTCAAGAAAGCGTTCGCTTCGAGTTTGCGCTGGAAGTCAATGACATCTTTCTGGAAGGTCTCTGCCTCTTTCTGCAACGATTTTGCTTTTGTGTCCAATTTAACCGTTGACTCCTCATAACTGCTCATGAGTTTTTCCGAAGCCTCTACCGCGAGGGTGTAGTGTTTGAGGATCGAGTCCGTGTTGATGATGGCGATCGGGAGAAGTTCTCCTTCCGCAATAATTTCCTGGCTATCCGCTTTTTTTGCTTGCGGAGTAGCAGTAAAGAAAAGCACAAACAGGGCAACGACTGCGGCTGCCAAAATCGACTCTACGATGATTGTAATTTTGTTCATAAGTGTTATAATTTTTTAGTGTCTATTTGTTTCAATTTCTTACGTCGCAACTCTTTATCCTGAGCGGTAGAGCAATGAATATGATCCTTGCGCATACGCTCGTTCTCATGAATATGTTGCGAGCGGAAGGAATGGTCTTTACGGAAGATCACCCCTACCGAGAGGAGCAACATCGCTGCCGCGACAAGAGCTATGACGAGTATAATTTTCATTTTTGCACACAAAATAGCATGCAAAGGTACAAAGAAAAGTTGAAAGATGAAAGTTGAAAGTTGAAAGTTTTTCATTTTTCGGCATGAAATGCATTTTTTTTCAAAAATAATGCGCGCGTACTTGCGTATATGAAACTATTTTTGTATCTTTGCACGCTAATTTTGTGAAATACATTTAAAACTGAAATATTATGGCAAATGAGAAACAACAAAGCGGATTGATGTTCAATGCATTAACCGCAGGCAGCAAGATCGTCGGCAGTATTACTGCAGACAGCGATTTCCGTATCGATGGTATGATTGAGGGTGATTTGAATTGTAGCGGAAAAGTAGTTATCGGCGAGGCCGGTCGTGTCAAAGGTACAATCGTGTGCCAGAACGCAGAGATTATGGGTTTGTTGGAAGGCAAGATCAACTGCCGTCAGCAGTTATCGCTTCGCGCAAGCGGTAAGATACAAGGCGATGTACAGACAAAGACCTTGATTGTAGAGCCGGGTGCATTGTTCAACGGTACATGTGCAATGGGCGGCGTAGGTGCAGAGAAAGTTGCAGAAAAGAAGTAAATTAAAAATCACGCGATATATACAAAGTATATATAGGGGTTGGCAGGATACGATATACCCCTGACTTACTCCCGATATTACCCACGAAACAATTTGTGATTTATGAAAATTAAGCCTTTTAAGGGAATCAGACCGCCGAAAGAGTTGGTGGAACAAGTGAGCAGCCGTCCGTATGATGTATTGAATTCGGAGGAGGCACGCAAAGAGGCGGCCGGCAATCCGAAGAGTCTGTACCATATTATCAAGCCGGAGATCAATTTTGCGCCCGGCACGGATGAGCATGACCCGCGAGTGTATGAGGCTGCCAAAGAGCAGTTTGAGAAATTCAAAGCGGAAGGTTGGTTAGTGCAGGACAAAGAGGAACGGTATTATGTGTATGCACAGACGATATTAGGCAACCAGCCTTCAGCGATCAGCAGCCAGCAGGACAAGACACAATATGGTTTGGTTGTCGGAGCATGGGTCGATGATTATTTGGAGGGGCGTATCAAGAAGCATGAATTGACGCGTCGTGACAAAGAAGAAGACCGCATGAAACATGTACGCGTACTGAATGCGAACATGGAGCCTGTCTTCTTTGCCTACCCTCACCGGGATGACTTAGACGCTATCGTTGCTCGTGTATGTGCCGGTACACCCGAATATGATTTCGTGGCAGCGCCGGAAGGATTCAGACATACTTTCTGGGTCATCGAAGACAAAAAGACAATTGAGCGAATCACGGAGATTTTTGCTGAGATTCCTGCGATGTATATCGCGGACGGGCACCATCGAAGTGCAGCCGCAGCAGGTGTAGGAAAGGAATTAAAAATTAAAAACTCAAAATTAAATATTAATAATCCCGAGTACGAGTACTTCTTAGCGGTGTGCTTCCCGGACAATCAATTGAACATCATCGACTATAACCGCGTGGTGAAGGACTTGAATGGCTTGACGAGCGAGGCGTTTCTTGAGAAGTTGAAAGAGGATTTCGAGATTGAGGAATATCAAGATACCGATATATCAAATGATTTCTCCAAAGTAAAACCCAAAGGATTGCATAATTTCTCGCTGTACTTGGACGGGCATTGGTATTCGCTTACGGCAAAAGAAGGCAGATATAATGATGCGGATCCGATCGGCGTGCTGGATGTTACGATCTCGAGCAATCTGATTTTGGACAAGATCTTAGGCATCAAGGATCTGCGTTCTGACAAACGCATTGACTTCGTAGGCGGTATCCGCGGACTCGGTGAGTTAAAGCGTAGAGTGGACAGCGGAGAAATGCGCATGGCGCTGGCGCTCTACCCTGTTACCATGCAGCAGATTATTGACATCGCTGACAGCGGAAATATCATGCCTCCCAAGACCACATGGTTTGAACCGAAGTTACGCTCGGGGCTGGTTGTTCATGAGCTAAATTAGAAATTTAAATTGAAAATCAGAAGAAACATATTATTCCTTTGCACGTTGTGCATTGCGGGATTGTCTCTGTCCGGTTGCAGTATTCAGCAGCGTGTGAAGCGTGCGGATAAGAAGTTCGCTATCGGCGAGTATTACACCGCCGCTGATCTCTATAAGCAGTGTTACAGTCGTTTGAACACGAAAACCGACCGTGCGCTGAAGGGATACGTAGCTTTCAAGCAAGGCGAGTGTTACCGTATTCTGAACAACCCCCGTGCCGTCAATTGTTACCAGAGTGCATTACGCTGCAAATACCAAACGCAGGACTCTATCATCTTCTTGAATGCCGGCCTGGCATTGCAGTACCAGGGCAAATACAAAGACGCGGCCAAGAGTTATGAACTCTATCTTGAGTCACATCCGGATAATTACGTCGCGCAGGCAGGCAAATACGCTTGCAACAAGATTGACGAGTGGAAGAAAGAGGGTTCAAGATACAAGGCGTCCGAGGCGAAGGAGTTTAACCAGCGGCGTACAGGCAACTTCGCGCCGATGTTTATCGGGAGCCAAACAGACGCGCTCATGTTCACCAGTAACCGTCAAGAGAAGCAGAAGGGTACTAAGAAATTCAAACGGCCGAGCAACGTGACGGGTCAGCAACTCTTTCAGTTATACCAGACGCGTAAGAATGCTGCAGGAGAATGGGGCGAGATCACTTTGGCGGAAGGATTGTATGGCTCTGCGGAAGGAGACCAACAACAGAATGACTCGACCGACAAACAAGCCGGCAATGCCGAGATTGGTGTTTGCAGTTTTACAAAAGACGGCCGCACCATGTATTTCACGTACTCCAAGCCTATTAACGGAAAAGATTTAGGTGCCAAGATTTACCGCAGCGAGCGTGCGAGCGGTGAATGGAGCGAGCCACAGGAAGTGAAGCTTTTTGCAGACAGTTCCATCACAGTGGGTCATCCGGCATTGAATGCGACGGCTGATACCCTTTATTTCTCAAGCGATGCACCGGGAGGCGAAGGAGGGAAAGATATATGGATGGCGGAATTGGACGGCAATGCGTGGGTAAACGCCCAACCTATGGGAAAAGGTATCAACACCCCGGCCGATGAGATGTTTCCATATGTACATGAAGACGGTTCATTGTTCTTCGCATCCAATGGTCATCCCGGTTACGGCGGATTAGATATCTTCAAGGCCTTCCGGGATACAACACGCAAAGACACGACCGTGTGGGTACTATATAACATGGGTCCTACCTTCAACGGTGTCGGTGACGATTTCGGAATTACCTTTGCCGGAAACAGTCAAGAGGGCTTCTTTTCCTCCAATAAGGGAGATAAAAAAGGTTATGACAAAATCTACCGGTTCTGGTTGCCGGAGATGGAATTCATCGCAGAAGGAACAGTGAATGACGAGTTAGGCAATCCCATCTCGGATGCCAAGTTACGATTGGTTGGTAGCGACGGAACAATCAGTAAAGTGAATGCCCGCCGTGACGGCACATATAAGATCAAGCTTAAGAAAGACGTGAAGTACGTTATGTTGGCGACCGCTCGCGGGTTCCTGAATGCCAAGCAACAATGGAACACTTTGGATCTGAAAGACAGCAAGACCTACACGATGGATTTTGCATTGAGTCCGATCAGCCGACCGGTTAAGATGGATAATATCTTTTATGAATTCGGTCGTTGGGAACTGACCAAAACCTCCGAGACAGAGTTAGACCGTCTGGTGAAGTTACTGAATGACAACCCGAATATCACGATAGAACTCTCGGCGCACACGGATTTGGTTGGCAACGAGCAGTTCAACCTTGAGTTGAGTCAGAAACGCGCCCAGAGTTGTTGCGACTACCTGATAGCGCACGGCATTGAGAAAGAACGTCTGACTCCGGTTGGATACGGTAAGAGCAAACCCGTCATCGTGGACAAAGCGCTGAACAAGCAGTATTCATGGCTGCCGATAGATCAGGCTTTGGACGAGACCTTTGTATTAAGTTTGCCGGCTGACAAACAGGAGATATGTAACCAGATCAACCGACGGACAGAATTCAAAGTGGTGAAAACAACCTATAATTTGTATTGACCGGAGAGCCTCCGGAGGCAAACAAACACCAAATAATGAAGCAGTATTTAGACTTATGCAGACGGGTGCTGGAAGAAGGCACCGTAAAACACGACCGCACGGGAACAGGTACGATATCCGTATTCGGTCATCAGATGCGCTTTAAAATGGAGGATGGTTTTCCATTGCTGACCACGAAGAAGCTGCATTTGAAGTCCATCATCTACGAGTTATTGTGGTTCTTGCAGGGCGACACGAACGTGAAGTATTTGCAGGAACATGGCGTGCGTATATGGAATGAGTGGGCTGATGAGAACGGTGAGTTGGGACCGGTGTACGGTCATCAATGGCGTTCTTGGCCGGATTATAACGGCGGTACGATAGATCAGATTGCCAATATCGTGGAGATGATCAAGAAGAATCCCGACAGCCGTCGTATGATGGTGAGTGCATGGAATGTAGCGGAAGTGGAGAAGATGGCTCTGCCACCATGCCACTGCCTGTTTCAGTTCTATGTAGCAGACGGGAAGTTGAGCCTGCAGTTATACCAGCGTAGTGCGGATATTTTCTTGGGTGTACCGTTCAATATTGCGAGCTATGCCCTACTCCTTCAGATGATGGCACAGGTCACGGGTCTACAGTGCGGTGATTTCGTACACACGTTAGGCGACGCACACATCTACCTGAATCACTTGGAGCAGGTGAAGTTACAGTTGACGCGCGAACCGAGAGCATTACCACAAATGATTATTAACCCTGAGGTAAAGGACTTGTTCAGTTTTCAATTCGAGGATTTCAGTCTTCAGAATTATGATCCCCACCCTCACATTGCCGGAGTAGTAAGCGTATGATCAGTATAATAGTCGCAATCGCGGAGAATTATGCCATTGGCAAGAAAGGTGACCTATTGTGTCACATGCCGTCGGATTTGAAGCATTTCAAAGAGATTACCAGTGGCAGAACGGTGCTGATGGGAGAACGTACGTTCCTCTCACTACCCAAACATCCGCTACCTAATCGTCGCAATATCGTTCTGACGGACGTGAAGGGAAAGACCTTCGAGGGCGCCGAGACGGTATATTCATTAGACGAGTTGGTAGCCAAAGTAGGCAACGACGAAGAGGCTTTCGTCATCGGCGGAGGAATGGTGTACCGCCAGATGATGGAACGCGCAGATAAATTGTATATCACGCATATCCATCATTCGTGGGACGATGCCGACACCTTCTTCCCGGAGATTGATCCGAAGATATGGAAACAGATCAGCGCAGAGGAACATTTTGCTGACGAAAACAATCCTTACGATTATACCTTTGCAGAGTACGCTCGTATATTCCCTTCGGAGTAACTCGCCCCCTGCTCGACGACTCTCGCGTTCCCCATCCGCTCGAGACGACTCCAAGAGGGAACATACTCGCTTAGAAAAATTAAGAAAAATAATAATATGGCAGACGATAAGAAGATTATTTTCTCGATGGTGGGACTGAATAAGAGTTTCGGTCCACAGAAACAGGTATTGAAAAATATCTACCTGAGTTTTTTCTATGGCGCCAAGATCGGCATCATCGGTTTAAACGGTGCAGGTAAGAGTACATTACTGAAAATCATCGCCGGTATAGAAAAAGAATATCAGGGAGAAGTTGTTTGGAGTCCCGGTTACAGTGTGGGTTACTTGGAGCAAGACCCGAAACTGGATCCGAGCAAGACCGTGCGTGAGGTGGTACAGGAAGGCGTGCAGCCGATCATGGACATGCTGAAAGAGTATGACGAGATCAATATGGCGTTCGCAGAGCCTGATGCAGACTTTGACAAGTTATTAGCGAGACAAGCGGAGTTACAGGATAAATTGGACGCAGCAGACGCATGGAACATTGACCAGAAGTTAGACAGGGCGATGGATGCGTTGCGTTGTCCGCCGGATGATGCGAGTGTGGCAACCCTCTCCGGAGGAGAAAGAAGACGCGTGGCATTATGCCGTCTGTTGTTGCAACAACCGGATGTGCTGTTGTTGGACGAGCCGACGAACCATCTGGATGCAGAGAGTATTGACTGGTTAGAGCAACACTTACAACAATACGCCGGAACGGTGATCTGTATCACGCACGACCGCTATTTCCTTGATAATGTAGCCGGATGGATTCTGGAGCTCGACCGCGGTGAAGGTATTCCATGGAAGGGCAATTACTCTTCGTGGCTCGAACAGAAGACGAACCGTATGGCGCAGGAGGAGAAACAAGCGAGCAAGCGCAGAAAAACTCTGGAGCGCGAGTTGGAGTGGATCCGCATGGCGCCAAAAGCCCGTCACGCGAAACAAAAAGCCCGTTTGGAGTCTTACGACCGCATGTTGAACGAAGAGCAGAAAGAGCGTGAAGAGAAACTCGAGATTTTCATTCCGAACGGTCCGCGTTTGGGAAACATGGTTATAAACGCCGAGGGTGTAGCGAAGTCGTTCGGCGACAAGTTGCTATTTGAGGACCTCAATTTCATGTTGCCGCCGAATGGTATTGTGGGTGTGATTGGTCCTAACGGAGCGGGTAAGACAACCCTCTTCCGTATGATTATCGGTAGTGAGAAAGCTGATAAAGGCACATTTAGTGTAGGCGAGACCGTGAAGATCGGTTATGTGGATCAGCAACATACGGACATTGACCCGAACAAGAGTGTTTTTGAAACCATCAGCGGTGGCACAGAGTATATCCGTGTAGCCGGCAGAGAGATCAATGCACGCGCTTATCTGAGCCGCTTTAATTTCACGGGCGCAGACCAAGAGAAGAAATGCGGTGTGCTCTCCGGCGGTGAACGAAACAGGCTTCATTTGGCGCTGACCTTGAAGAGCGAGGCAAATGTGTTGCTGCTCGACGAGCCGACGAATGATATCGATGTGAACACGCTGCGTGCATTAGAGGAAGGATTGGAGAACTTCGCCGGTTGTGCAGTAGTGATCTCACACGATCGCTGGTTCCTCAACCGTATCTGCACGCATATCTTGGCGTATGAAGGAGACGGCAAAGTGTTCTGGTTCGAAGGCAGTTACTCCGAATATGAGGAGAACAAGAAGATGCGTCTGGGCGAAGAAGCTTGCGAGCCGAAACGAGTTAAGTATAGAGGTTTAGGGGATTAGAGGATTAGAGGATTAGAGGTGTTAAGACGTGTTAGCACATATATTCGGCAGCGGGGGTTGTTGGAAAAGAACAAACCGGTGTTGGTAGCGGTGAGCGGTGGTGCAGACAGCGTTGGGTTGCTGGATGTATTGGTGCGCGCAGGGTATGAATGTATTGTAGCACATTGCAATTTTCATCTGCGCGGTGCAGAGAGTGACCGTGATGAAGCGTTTGTCCGGGAGCTCTGCAAGCAGATGAACGTACCGGTATATGTGAAGGATTTTGACACGTTGGGCTACGCACGAGCACATGAGATAAGCGTGGAGATGGCGGCGCGGGAGTTACGTTACGCATGGTTCGACGAGATTGCACAAGCAAACGGATGCCAGGCAGTAGCAGTAGCGCATCATCAAAACGACCAGGCAGAGACATTACTATTAAATCTGAAGCGTGGTACGGGTTTGAGAGGTTTGGCAGGAATGCGTCCAAAGAGTGCCAATCCGATGGTTCCTGAAGGTGTACCGGTGGTGCGTCCGTTACTATGCACCACGCGGGACTATATTGAACATTACCTGCGTGACAAACGGCATCTGAATTGGGTGATTGATAGTACCAACAGCGACACCACTATAGCCCGAAATGCCATCCGTGAGCAGTTGAAGCAGTACAGCAAGTCGGAGATCGAACATATCGCTCAAACCGCTGAATATATGCAAGGCTATGCAGACGTGCTGGACGGCAAAGACACGCGCGAAGCGGGAATTGTGCGGTTATACGAAGAACTTCGCGAGTATAATTTCGCAGAAATAGATAAAATTTACGATGCGTTGCAACGTGGAGAAGGAGGTAAAGTATTCACGTCAAAGACCCATCAGGCAACTATAAAGAAAGGAAAATTATGCGTCACTTCGGTATTATAGGTTATCCGTTATTGCATTCGTTCTCGGCGAAATATTTCAATGAGAAATTTGCGACAGAACAGATAGACGCGGAGTATAGCTTAAAACCTCTCCCGCCCTCCCCTGAAGGGAAGGAGATCCGTATAGGAGATGAACATTTGTTAAATGAATTGTTGGACAGTTTGGACGGTATGAATGTAACGATGCCGTACAAGCAAGCGGTTATACCGTATTTAGACCGTTTGGACGAGACAGCGGAGTCAGTGGGGGCAGTGAACGTGGTTCATCAGCGCGTAGGCTATAACACGGATTGTATCGGTTTTATGGAATCGTTGAAACCATTATTGCGCGAATACGACCGCAAAGCGTTGGTGTTAGGTACCGGCGGTGCATCGAAAGCGGCATGTTACGGATTGAAGAAGTTGGGAGTCACCCCTACTCTGGTGAGCAGAACTCCGAAAGAAGGCATGCTGTCGTATAAGGAACTGAATGAGGAAATTATGGCTGGACACACCGTGATTGTCAATTGTACGCCGTTAGGCATGCTACCGGATGTAAACAGTTGTCCTCCCATCCCGTACGAATTGATCACGCCGCGCCATTTGCTCTTTGACTGTGTATATAACCCGGAAGAGACTTTGTTTTTACAGAAAGGCAAGGCACAAGGGGCTACCATTCAAAACGGCATAGGAATGTTGCTTGGTCAAGCGAAAGCTGCTTGGGAGATTTGGAATCGGGAACAGCATATAACCTGCTTTTAATAAGCATATAATAAGGACATAATAAGGACATAATAAGGATAAAACACGAACAATAATTTATGAAGAAGTTATTTTTTGTACTCGCAGTAGTAATGATGGCATGCGGTATTCATGCACAAGACATCGAAAAGAATGAACCGGCCCTGGTTTATTACTCGCCAAAGACGATTTTAGGCCTTGATTTCACGTACTCGGTAGAGAAACAGGAGATGGGTCCGTATGCGCAATTCGCAGCAGACATGTTAGGCGCGACGGATTTCGTGACGGAAAACAAGACCGTTTTCACTTTAGAGGGTGTTTCCATCCGAACCAAGACCGAGACAGATCTCAGTCGTCCGCACAAAGTAGTACCGGAAAAGGGACTGGACATCCAACTGTTGCGTCTGAATGATAAAAATTTGCTTATAGGATATAATATCCCTGAAGAGACAGTAAAATCCTCAGCAAACAAGCATCAAAGCAACACAAAAGAAGGAGCAAAGTCTAGGATAAGCAGCATATACGTAGCACCTTACCCAGAGGAAGTGCTGAAAGCAAGTTCACCACGGGCGCAGGCTTACGAGGTGGCGAAACAGATTTTCCATATCCGCGAGACGAGAATGTATCTGCTGAGCGGAGAAGCGGAGCACGCGCCTGCTGACGGTAAAGCGATGCAATTAGTACTGGAAGAGTTGGACAAACAGGAACGCGAGTTGACGGAGTTATTCGTCGGCAAACGCTGCAAAAAGACCGAACACAAACACTTTCTGCTGGACAAGATCAACAAGCATACAGGACGTGAGAGTACTATTTTGAAGGATTATCTGTATTTCTCGGAGGAAAACGGCTTTACCAACAAAGAGAATGTCGATGCAGACTCCATCACTATCTGGATAGATCGCCACAATAAAGAATACAAAGTATCAGACCCGGACAAGAGAGGCAAAAAGAAAGGCGAGACACTTTCGCAGATTTCGTATAATCTGCCGGGTGATGCGGATATACGTGTTATCTACAAGGGCCGTTTGTTAAGCGAGCGCCTTATTCCTGTGGCACAGTTGGGTATCGATGTACCCCTTCCGCAAAGTTTGTTCACCGGCAAGGAGTTACCGAAGATCCGGTTTAACGAGAGAACTGGAAACATCGTGTCTGTCACAAAGTGATTGAAAGTTGAAAAGTGAAAGGGAAAATGATAGAACGTATTAAATATATTGTTTCGGGGTTTCTGCTATTCGTCCTATGTTCCTTGTCAGCGCAAGAGATTAATTGTACCGTGACGATCAATTCGGATATGATTGAGGGTACCAACAAACAAGTGTACGAGACGCTGAAAAAGAGTATAGAGGAATACATGAACCAGAACCGCTGGACGAACATGACGTACGCTGATCAGGAGAGGATCGAATGCAGCATGCTTATCGTGGTTAAGCAGGTAGCAGGCGAGATGTACACTTGTGAGATGACGTTACAGAGCCGTCGTCCGGTGTACGGGACGACATACACGACGCCTCTACTGAATTTCAAAGACGGGGCCTTTAACTTCACGTACAAAGAGTTCGACCGTCTGGACTGGCAACAGAACCAGTTCACGACAAATCTGACGGCGATGCTGGCATACTACTGCTATCTGATCATCGGCCATGACCAGGATAGTTTTCAGCGTCTGGGCGGCACCCCTTATTTCCTGCAAAGCGAGGAGATCGCCAATGTGTGTCAAACAGCGTCAATGGACGGGCATGAACAGACTGGATGGCTGGCCTTCGAGAGTAACCGTAACCGCTATGCACTGATTCATAACCTGGTAGATGACGCGTTCAAGAAATACCGCAATTTTTACTATGAGTACCACCGTTTGGGACTGGACGAGATGAGCAACAATGTAGCCAACGGACGAGGACGCATCGCCGAAGGATTACCTGTACTGAAAGAAGCTTATCGTTCCCGTCCTGCGACGTACGTGATTAACACCTTCCTGGACGCCAAGTCAGAAGAGTTGGTAGATATCTTCCGCAAAGGTACGGACAAAGAGAAAAAAGCGGTATATGAAATACTGACGGACATAGACCCGACGAGGGTTGGGACGTACGACAGAATAAATGAATGAATGAATGAATGAATGAGTGAATGAGTGAGTGAATTAGGGAATGAGTGAATTAGGGAATTAGAGAATTAGAGAATGCTAAAGCATTTACACATACAGAATTACGCGCTGATAAGTCGTTTGGACATTGACTTCAGTCAAGGCTTTTCGGTGATGACGGGTGAGACGGGTGCCGGTAAGAGCATTATTCTCGGCGCGTTGGCATTAGTGCTTGGTGCGCGGGCTGATAGCAAGGTCATCACGGACGGCGAAGACAAATGTATCATCGAGGCGGAGTTTGATGAAGGTATCATCCGACGAGAGTTGTATGCCAACGGCAAGAGTCGTTCGTTCGTGGATGACAGCGTGGTGACCTTGCAGGAACTGAAGGGGTTGGCAAACAAGCTGATTGATATACATAGCCAGCACGCCAATCTGCTGATTGAGAATGCCGATTTTCAGTTGGAGGTGCTGGACGCAATCGCTCAGAACGATTCGTTACGCGAGGACTATAGTACGCATTATGAGGCGTATATTACGGCCGTTGAGAGTTTGCGCAAGTTACAGGACCTGGCCAAGAAGAGCCAACAGGATGCGGATTACATCCAGTACCGCTATAAACTATTGGACGAAGCGGGTCTTCAGGCCGGCGAGCTGGAAGAGTTGGAGCAAGAACAGTACCGTTTGAGTCACGCGGAAGAGATTCGTTCTGCATTAGAGACGGCAGTAGCCGCCTTAAACGGCGAGCAAGGCAGTGCGTTGGATGCAATCCGTGCATGCCGACTTGAGGAAGCAGCGCCGGAGTTGCAGGAACGTATCGAGAGTGCGCGTATCGAGTTGCAGGACATCGCCGAAGAAGCGGAACGGATGGCGAGCCACGTGGAGATGGATCCCCAACGGCTGGCATGGGTGGAAGAACGGATGGACAGTCTGAACGGATTGTTGCATAAGTTCAGCGCAGAGAAGATAGAGGAGTTGATTGCCTTGCGGGACGAGTTAGCCGAACAAGTGAGCCGTTTGGACAGTTTTGATTTCGACATCGCGCAAGCAGAGAAAGAGGTCGCTGTTCAACGCGCAGCATTGAAGTCTTCCGCAGACCAACTGACAAAAAGCAGGAAGGCGGTTGTGCCGCAGATCTGCGAGCGCTTGGTGAACGGGTTGAAACGCTTGGGTGTGGCCCATGCCAAAGTGGAGATTCCTGTTCTGGCCACCACTGACTTTACGCCAAATGGATGCGATGAAGTTCAGATTCTCTTTGCGGCAAACCTGAACCAGAGTCTAAGGAATGTGAGCGAAGTGGCATCGGGCGGAGAAATCAGCCGTTTGATGCTATGCATAAAAGCGCTTATTGCCAGTACGAAGGGTCTTCCGACGATTATCTTCGACGAGATCGATACCGGAGTGAGCGGTGATATCGCCACACAGATGGCCGCAATCATGCGAGATATGTCCAAGAGCCGACAGATCATCGCCATCACCCACCTGCCGCAGATTGCAGCGCTGGGACAGACCCATTATAAGGTATACAAGGCCGACACGGACAAACGCACCGAGACCCATATCCGTCTATTGAACGAACAAGAACGCGTGACGGAGATCGCTTCGATGGTAAGCGGCAAGAACGTCACAGACGCCGCATTGAAAACAGCAAGAGAATTACTATGTTACCATTAGCAGAGAGAATGCGTCCAAAGACATTGGACGAATACATAGGTCAGAAACATCTGGTTGGCGAAGGAGCAATCCTGCGTCAGATGATCGAGAGCGGCAATATCGCCTCGTTCATTCTGTGGGGTCCTCCGGGCGTGGGTAAAACGACCCTGGCAAGGATCATAGCCCATCAGTTACAGCGGCCATTCTACACACTGAGTGCCGTGACGAGCGGCGTGAAAGAAGTGCGCGATGTGATTGACAAGGCAAAACGCAATGCGAGCCTGAACAGCGGGCTCTTTGCTCCTACGGACGGGAGGAGTCCAATACTCTTTATTGATGAGATTCACCGGTTCAGCAAGAGTCAGCAGGACAGTTTGTTAGGAGCGGTGGAAGAAGGCACGATCACGTTGGTCGGCGCGACAACAGAGAACCCGAGTTTTGAAGTCATCACTCCTCTACTCAGCCGTTGTCAGGTGTATGTACTCAAGTCGCTGGACAAAGAAGACCTGTTGGAACTGCTGAACCGTGTGCTGACTAAAGACGAATATATTCGTTCGTTGGGTTTGCAGATCAAAGACACCGATGCCTTGCTGCGTTATAGCGGCGGCGATGCACGCAAATTACTCAATATCATTGAGTTAGTAGCAAACAGCGGGACGAAAGTGATTGATAATGAGACCGTCGCCAAACAGTTACAGCAAAACCCCGTGGCGTACGACAAAGACGGGGAGATGCATTACGATATCATCTCCGCCTTCATCAAGTCGGTACGCGGCAGCGACCCTCAAGCCGCTATCTACTGGTTAGCGCGTATGATTGAAGGCGGTGAGGATCCGAAGTTCATTGCGCGACGGTTAGTCATCCTGGCGAGCGAAGATATAGGGTTGGCGAACCCGAATGCGATGTTGTTGGCAAACACATGTTTCGACGTAGTGAACAAGATCGGTTGGCCGGAAGGACGCATCCCATTGGCAGAGACGACTGTTTATCTGGCGACCTGCAAGAAGGACAACTCGGCTTATCTGGCCATAGACGCTGCGTTGGCGAAAGTGCGCGAGACGGGGAATTTACCCGTACCTCTACATTTGAGGAATGCGCCGACAAGTCTGATGAAAGAGTTGGGTTATGCAGACGGGTATAAGTATCCGCATGACTTCCCCGGACATTGGGTGGAACAGCAGTACTTACCAGATGAATTGACTGGTACCGTATTTTGGAAGAAAGATTAGTGGCCGGACTATACATACATATACCTTTTTGCAAGAAGAGATGTCTGTACTGCGATTTCTTCTCCACCACCCTGCTGGAGCGGCGAGAAGAATATGTAGAGGCTCTACTCAGAGAGATACAAGCGCGGCGAGACGAGGCGAGTGAAGTTATCCGGACGATTTATATCGGAGGAGGTACCCCGAGTACGTTAGAGGCCCAAGACATACACCGTTTGTTGGAGGCTGCAGGTACGCACGATGCAGAGGAAGTGACTATGGAGTTGAATCCCGGCGATGCGACACCGTCCTATCTGCAAGCGCTGCGGAAAACCGGCATCAACCGTCTGTCCATCGGTATCCAGTCGTTTCAGGATGACCTGCTGCGATTAATAGGGCGAAGACATACTGCCGCGCAGGCGGTTGAGGCGGTGGAGATGGCGCAGAAAGCAGGTTTTGACAATCTGTCCATAGACCTGATGTACGCCCTGCCGACACAGACCATGGAACAGTGGAAAACGGATATAGAGACCGCCTTGCGCTTGGGAATACAGCATATCTCGTGTTACGGTCTGATGTACGAAGAAGGTACTGTGATGACCCAACGCGTGGAAGCCGGGACACTGGAAGCAATCGACGAGGATACGGAGAACGCGATGTATGACTATTTATGCGAGCGTTTGAAGGAAGCCGGGTTCGTGCATTATGAAGTCAGTAATTTTGCGCTGCCGGGTTTTGAGGCGAAGCATAACAGCAGTTATTGGGATGGCACGCCGTATATAGGTGTAGGTGCGGGTGCACACAGTTATATAGGGAATGTGCGAAGCTGGAACGTCTCGGATTTGGAAGCATATATACGGGGCGAGGCAGTGCGAGAACAGGAGACACTGACAGAAAGAGACCTGTATAATGAACGGATCATGTTGGGTTTGCGAACCCGTCAGGGCATCTCCAGTTCATTTCCGGTCCAACGTCGGTCCGTTATCGATAGCAAAATACAAAACGGCCTGTTACGGGAGACAGACGATCACCGCATCGTTGCTACGCAACAAGGCATTCATATACTGAACAGGATAATTGAAGATTTGATGATATGAACACAAAAAAGTGGTATAAACCGTTTTTACTATGGTTCTGGGGAATTTTCTTCGGAGGTTTATTGCTCATCTTCCTCATCATGTGGTTGATTACCAAAGGTGCATTGGGATACCTGCCGCCGTTGGAAGAATTGCAAAACCCGAAGAACACCTTTGCGAGTGAAGTAATCTCATCAGATATGCAGTCCTTGGGGCGTTATTATCGCTACGAGAACCGTATCGGTGTGCAATACACGGATCTCTCGAAGAATCTGATTGATGCGTTGATTGCAACAGAGGATGTACGTTTCTACGATCACACAGGAGTGGATTTCAAGTCCATGTTCCGTGCAATCCTGAAGTTAGGCCGCGCCGGAGGAGGTAGTACGTTGACACAACAGTTAGCCAAGCAGTTATGGTCTCCGCGCGCCAACAATATCTTCGAGCGTGCCATGCAGAAACCTATTGAGTGGGTGATTGCCACGAAACTGGAGCGATTGTACAGTAAAGACGAAATCTTATTGATGTACTTGAATCAATTCGATTTTCTCTATAATGCCGTAGGCATACAGTCTGCGTCACAAGTATATTTCTCCACAACTCCGCAGAATTTGAAGTTAGAGGAAGCCGCCATGTTAGTGGGTATGTGCAAGAACCCTTCGCTGTATAATCCGGTACGTCACCCGGAACGGGCAACAGGACGCCGTAACACGGTGCTGAGTCAGATGGAGAAATACGGATATATTGACGAGGCGACGCGCGACTCCGTGGCGGCAATTCCACTGGAGATTCGTTACAGTTCCGTTGACCACAAGCAAGGTATAGCTCCATATCTGCGTGAATATTTGCGCGTTACCTTAACTGCGAAAGAACCTAAAGAGAGTGACTACTCGGAATGGAACAAACAGCAGTACAAGTTAGACCAATGGCAGTGGGACAACAATCCTCTGTACGGTTTTTGCGAGAAGAACAAGAAAGCGGATGGCACTAAATACGACATCTATCAAGACGGATTGAAGATCTATACGACCATTGACTCGCGCATGCAACGCTACGCGGAAGAAGCAGTAAGCGAACACATGCAAGAGCAACAGAAATCTTTCTTCAGGGAATTGAAGCGCAAGAAGAACGCACCGTTTTCCCGCTCGCTCACACAGGCCGAGATCGATGGTATCATGAGTCGTTCGATGCGTCAAACAGATCGTTACCGAATGATGAAGAAAGCAGGCTGTAGTTCCGACTCTATCCACACGGCTTTCATGACACCGCGCGAAATGCAGGTCTTCACCTACGACCGCGGCATGATTGACACCGTGCTTTCTCCGTACGATTCTATCAAATGGCTGAAGAGTTATCTACGTTGCGGATTCATGTCCATCGATCCGCACACGGGTCATGTGAAGGCATACGTAGGCGGACCTAACTTCGCGCATTTCCAATATGACATGTGCACCAAAGGCAAACGGCAGGTGGGTTCAACGGTGAAGCCGTACCTGTACACCTTGGCGATGGATGAAGGCATGTGGCCATGCGAGACCTGGGTGTACGACTCGGTTGTTGTCGTTCTGCCCAACGGCGACCGTTGGGTTCCGCGTGACACGCACGCGAAACACTGGGGGGACACCGTTACCCTCACCTGGGGACTAAAAGAATCCTCCAACTGGATGGCCGCTTACCTGATGACTCTTTTCACACCGGAACAACTCGTGAAGATGATGCAGTCCTTCGGCATCCAGGGTCAGTTGGATCCGGTGGTGTCGCTTTGTCTGGGCCCATGCGAGGTGAGTGTAGAAGAGATGGTCGATGCATACACCACCTTTGCCAACAAAGGTATCCGTACAGAACCATTATACGTGACACGCATTGAGGATAACAAAGGCAATGTCATTGGTACCTTCAGTCCGCGGACACATGAGATCATCAGTGAGACCACCGCTTATAAGATGATTTATATGCTACGCGCCGTACTCGATCACGGAACGGGAGTGCGTACCCGCTTCAAGTACGGCATTACCGCACCGATGGGTGGTAAAACCGGCACAACAAATAACAATTCCGACGGATGGTTTATGTGCTTCACACCATCGTTGGTATGCGGCACTTGGGTCGGTGGCGAAGACCGTGGCATACATTTTGATTACATGGCTGAGGGACAAGGAGCCTCCATGGCATTGCCAATCTGCGCGCTGTACATGCAGAAAGTCCTGGCAGACAAGGAGTTGGGTTACAGTCCTGACGAGCAGTTTGACGTGCCAAGCTGGTTCGATCCCAATGAAGGATGCAAGTAAAGTGAAAAGTGAAAGGTGAAAGGAACATATATAGGAGATTGTTGGGGCTGATTGTCCTTTCAATTTTCCATTTTCAATTCTCAATTTGCTTCGCGCAGTTGAACACCGATCGTATCACAGCGATCGGACGTAATGCGTTGTATTTCGAGGACTATGTACTGTCTATCCAGTATTTCAATCAGGTCATCCATCTCAAACCGTATTTAGCCGAACCCTATTTCTACCGTTCCATCGCCAAGATTCAATTGGAGGACTATCAAGGCGCATTGCGTGATTGCAATGCGGCCATTGAACGCAATCCGTTCTCTCCGGGTTGTTATTACGCCCGCGGTTACATCTACCGGCAATTGAACCAGTTGGAGTTGGCAGAGAAGGATTATACCGAAGCATTGCGTTTCTCGCCGGAGAACCGCACCTATATGATATTACGCGCAGACACGCGCGCGTTGATGAAGCATTACGATGAAGCACTGGAAGATATTGACCAGTTGTTGCGCCGCGAACCCCAATCCGCCTCAGGTTGGAGTGAACGCGGACGTGTATGTATTCTCAAAGGCGATACCATGCCTGCCTTAGACGCTTTTTCAGAGGCTGTCAAGTACGACAAGACGAACCCTGCAGCGTGGTCGGCATTGGGTGTGACCAATCTGATGCTAAATCGTGAAGACGAAGCATACACCCAATTGACACAAGCCATCAATCTCGGTTCCAAATGGGCGGGCGACTATATCAACCGTGGTCTGTTGCATTACCGCCGTCATAACTACCGCGGGGCGCTGGCAGATTATGACCAGGCGGTGAAGATTGCCCCCGAGGAAGCAGACTGCTATTACAACCGCGGAGTGATGCGGCAGGAGGTGGGAGATTACAACCGCGCCTTGGAGGATTTCAACAAAGCCATAGACCTGGAGCCGGAGAAAGTGGAGATGCGTTACCAGCGTGCTTTGGTGGAGATGCAACTCAAACAATGGAAAGATGTCGTGCGTGACTTAGACTCCCTCATCGCCCGCTATCCGTATTTCCTGCCCAGTTACTATTTAGCGGCGCAAGCCAAGACGCAACAAGGCAACCAAGCAGCTGCCTATCGTTACAGACAGAAAGCACATGACCTGGAAGCGCGCAAGGATGCTATACAAGCACAGCAGGCCGCGCAACCGAATACGGAGATGGTCATCGCTGACGCCCAACCGCAGAAAAAAGACTATCGGAAGGCGTTCTCTGCAACCGCGGCACAGAACCAGTCAGAACCTACGGAAGACGAGCAAAAATACGGATCACAGACCCGCGGAGCGGTGCAGAAGAAATACCAGAACGTCGTCAACGAACCCAATATAGTGCTCAGTTATTACACGCAGGACATGAGTCTGAGGCGCACCAACTATTACCATCCGTTGGTAGAGTCTATGAATCGTCATGAGATTCTTCCTGCAGCCCTGAAGTTCACCTCTCAGGAGTTGACACTTACGGCAGATATGGTTGATTTTCATTTCTCGGAGATTCGTCGTCTGACCCAGCAGATGGACCAAGCGGACGACATGTCATTATACTTGGCTCGCGCCATGGAGTTCGCTGTGATCAAAGACTATGCAAGTGCGGTGGACGACTGCACCAAAGCGTTGTTGTTAGCAGACGGGAACACCGAACCAATAGTGGTCTTCTGCCGCGCTAACTGGCGCTACCGGATGGCAGACCCGGACTATGAACTGATCTTGCGCGACTACGATCATGCATTGCGCCTACGCCCAGACTTCACGTTCGCTTATTACAACAAAGCGAATATCCTCTGCGCCAAGCATGAATACCAAGAAGCCATCAAACAGTACACTAAAGCCATCGAGTTGGACAATGACTTCGCCGAAGCATATTTCAATAGGGGACTTACGTATGTCTATACCGGTGACACAGAGAAAGGACTGGCCGATTTGAGCAAAGCCGGAGAATTAGGAATTTACCAAGCGTATAACATGATTTCACGATTCAAATGAGCAGGAAACGGATCATAGTAGTATGGATGCTTTGCGCCATCTGTTTTATGGAGGTGCAGGCACAGGTATTGTATGAGATCAGCGGTCGGTCCACCAAGCAGAAATCGTACATCCTGGCAACGAACCGCCTGGTGAATATGCAGTTTCTGGATACTATCCCGAACGTATTCAAGTGTTTCAGTAAATGCCGGAAGGTAGTGACGGAGTTTGCGATGCAAGACTATGAAGCGTTGGCGGCATTACGGCAGGCAGCTATTCTACCCGACTCCGTCAAACTATCCAATTTCTACAGTGAGAGCGAATATGAGTACATAGACAACTCCCTGCGAATCAATTTAGGAATGGGATTGGACAAACTATGCCGCATGAAGCCCTCGTATCTGACAGAGATGTTCCGCACGGAATTGATGAAACAGTGGTTGCATTACGATGAACAACATTCGATGGAGAGTTTCTTCGAGTCAGTAGCAGCGGAACGGGATATCCCTGTAGTGGGACTGGATAATATCGGCGAAACGATGTACATGCTCTTCGACCGCGAACCCTTCCACTGGCAGTGCCAGGAGTTACTGAAGGTAATTGAGTATCCGGAGAACGAAGTGAAACAGGAACGGACCATCAAAGAGATGTACCTCAACGGCCGCTTGGCCGACATTGCATACCAGGTAGAAGGGCCGAACAACAAAACGAGTATCTCTTATTCGGACTATAAGGTGTATTGCCAGCGGAATAAGGAGTGGGTGAAACGACTACAACCCTTACTTGCCCAAGGTGGCTGTTTTATTACGCTCAACGCCATCTACCTGGGTGGAGAAAAGGGCTTGTTGGAACAATTACGATCAGCCGGATACCGTGTAAGACCGGTTAACAGAGTTTTAAAAATTAACAAAAATAAGGTATGAAAAAAGTATTTATGCTTTGTGTACTGGCCTTGATGTCAGTCGCAGCCATGAACGCTGCCGAGCGCGGCAAGTTTATTCACGTGGACAGTTCTGTGAACAAGAACCTCAAGCCCCAAATCGCTTTTTGCCAAGAGCATAAAGACGGTCAGGACGTTACAACCTTGCTTGTCAAGACAGTCAACACCAATGAGTTCAACGAGTTCACAGACGCCTCTCGTATCCTCATTAAGTTCGCTGACGGCAAGAATGTCCGCCTCAACCGCGTGGCCGGCAGCGAGGTGAAGAAGAACAAAGTGACGGAAAAAGTAGCACGTGCGACTATCACCAAGTATTGGACCGAGACAACTTATGAAGTTTCACCGGAGGTCATTTCCAAACTTGAAGGCGGTTCAACCATTACGAAGATTCGCGTGGTCTATAAAGAGAACGATGCCAAGGACTATGACATCGCCGAAGGTTATCAGGCGAAGATGGCAGCTGATCTGCTGAAGTCTTACCAAGAGGCCAGTTTGGCAAACCGCAAGAATAATACGGACTTAAGTGACGACGATTTCTAAGGTGAAGAGAAGTATTGTCATCGTTCTCTCCCTACTCTGCTGCTCGCTGACTAATGCCACAATAGGTATGCGGGAGTTAGGGGACTCATTAACCGCCTACACCGGTTTTTCCAGTGTATGGTCTCCTTCCGTGCGGGTCAAGCAACTACGCGTGAATGGCAACAATGTGACCGTACGCACCAATCTCACTCTTCATGACGTACGTTGGACACCGAAGAACGTTGAGGAAGTCAAGCGGCAAGTGAGTATGTGGGTGTTGGGTCATCCGGATGGTAAAGTGAGTCTTTTCACCGGAAAGGCCAATATAGAAGAGTTGGTAACAGATTTGGCGAAGGGAATCATACCTGTCGGAGAACAGAAAGACTTGACGGAACGCAATATCGCGTTATGGCCGAGTCATGGCATGTACTACAATGCTGATCGCGACGAGTGGATATGGCAACGAGCCACCTTATGGACGACGGTGGAGGACCTTTACAGCCAGGAGTACGTGAAGCTTATCCGTCGCATGTTAGAGAACGCGGGCGCCACCGTACATATGCCCCGTGCCGGATTGGAAAACCAGGAAGCGGGTGTCTCGGGTATGCCACGCTGGGCAGAAGGCGCACGGTACTGGTTACAAGGCAAGGGGGTCGATTCCACTTTGTGGAATCTCTATGACGGCAATGAGTACAAAGATGATATGAAATGCCGGCCGTTGTGGGTAAATGCGCTGGATTCTCCTATAGACCTCTGCCTGGCGTTCCACACGGACGGGCAGGACAGCGGCAACGACAGTACCATCATTGGAACATTGGTTATCTATACCGGCAAAGATGATGAGGGCCGTCATGAATTACGCGACGGAAGGAACCGCGAGAAGGTGAACCGTAACTTGGGCGATTATATCCAGACGCAGGTGACGGAAGACCTGAAACGTCTTGCACCGGAATGGACACGCCGCCAACTCAAAGAAGCCAATTACTGCGAGAGCCGTGTACCCGTTGTACCGAGTGTCATTCTTGAGCTGCTGAGTCATAAGAACATGGCGGATATGCGGTACGGATTAGATCCGAAATTCCGTTTTGCAGCTGCACGCGCGGTATATAAAGGTATATTGCGTTACTTGAACGGCAAGTCGGCTGTTGTACAACCTCTGCCGGTAGAGCAGATTGCGATTGACGTCAAAGGACTGCTGCGATGGGAAGCCAAAGAGGACAGTATCGAGCCTGATTCCAAGGCTACGTATTACATGGTCTATATCCAGCAGAACGGCGGAGAATGGGATGTACAGCAAGTCAATAAAGGCTGTCAGTTACAGACGACTCTCCAACCCGGCGTAAGGTATAATTACTACGTTGTAGCCGGTAATGACGGCGGTCTGAGTTTCCCGAGTCCGATGGTCAGCGCCTATATCAGTGAACAAGCAAAAACACCTGCCGCGCTTATCGTGGACGGATTTAATGACGTGTATGGTGTGGAGTGGTTCGCCGACTCTACTTTCGCCGGAATAGTGCCGGACAGTTATGCCTGTGAGGACGGTTTCAGTTGTGCATATATCGGTGCACAATGGAATTTCCGTCGTTCCGATGAGTGGATCAATGACGATAACTGCGGCTGGGGATCTTGTTATCGCGACCACGCCGGACAGATGACGGTAGGCAACACGCATAACTGGTGTGTCCTGCACGGTAATACCCTGCAAGCCATGAGAATCAGTTATGTAAGTACAACGGAAGGTATTGCGCAGATTGACAGCACCTATACCTTGGTGGATGTCGTATGCGGACGGCAACGCCAGCCGCTGAGCGAGCGTACTCGGGCGCAGTTAACCGACTACTTACGCCAAGGTGGCAAACTCTTACTCAGCAGCGACCACCTCAGTACCGTGGATCCGCAATGGTTGAGAACGAACCTGCATGCCTCGTACTACGCGAAGCAGGCGACAAGGAGCGGACGTATCCTCATTCCCGGACACCGTTCCTATCAATTGTTTCTGGAGCCGAACGAAGAGCAGCTCTTCACCTGTACACCCGAAGGACTGAAACCCGAAGGGACGGGTGCCAAACGGCTGGCGGAATACATGGATATGCGTTGCGGAGCGTCCGTGGGTTATACGAATGCGAATGGAGTACATACCACCCTGGTATATGGTTTCCCTTTAGAAGCCATCCGTAACTATGAGAGTATATACAAACACTCTGTCGAGTGGTTAATGAGCAAATGAAAAAGAAGAACTTACCTGTATTCGAGCACGTAGAGATCAGCGGTGTAGCCGCGGAAGGCAAGGCGTTGGTGCGCATCAACGACATCGTCACCTTTGTCCCTAACTGTGTGCCGGGAGATATCGTGGATTTGCAGATCACGAAGAAGAAACACTCCTTCATGGAAGCCAAAGTGCTGCGGGTAGTTAAACCAAGCAAGGTTCGCTGCGAGGCACGCTGCAAGCATTTCGGTGTATGCGGTGGTTGCAAATGGCAAATCCTACCTTATAGCGAGCAACTGAAGTACAAACAGCAACAGATCGTGGACAACCTCACCCGTATAGGCAAGATTGAATTGCCGGAGATCAGTCCTATTCTGGGTTCGAAGCATATATATGAGTACCGAAACAAGTTGGAGTTTACCTGCGCGGATCGCAAATGGTTTCCTTGGGAAGTCATAGAGGCAGCCGGCGGTCTGGATCAAGTGGATAGCAGTTACGGCCTCGGATTTCACATCCCTAACTGCTTCGACAAGGTGCTGGACATCGAGGAATGCCACCTCATGCCGGATATCAATAACCGCATCCGTAATAGTGTTCGCGAGTATGCGCGTACACACGGACTCACGTTTTATAACGAACATACGCACGAGGGACTGCTACGTACACTCATTCTACGCAACAACCATAAGGGCGAACTGATGCTTATTGTATCGTTCGGAGCCAGTTTGGAACTGGAGCAGAACCGCATTGCGGCACACAGTCTTCTTGAGTTCCTGCATAATGAATTCCCGGAGATTATCTCCCTGCTCTATGTGGAAAACCTCAAGTTTAACGACACCATCGGCGATTTGGACGTGAAGGTTTATTTCGGGCAAGACCATATCATCGAGGAAATGGAAGGTCTTCAGTTCAAGGTAGGTCCCAAATCGTTCTATCAGACTAACACGGAGCAGGCTTACGAGTTATACAAGGTGGCGCGCGAGTTTGCGTTTGATAATGATGGATTGATCAACGGTGACGCTGCGCTTAATGGTGAACTGCCTTTGGTTTACGACCTCTACACCGGTACGGGCACTATTGCCAACTTCGTGGCACGTCAGGCCAAACAGGTCATCGGCATTGAGTATGTCCCCGAGGCAATAGAAGATGCCAAAGTCAATTCGAAGATTAACCAAATAGAGAACACCCTCTTCTTCGCAGGAGACATGAAGGACATTCTGAATGATGCATTCGTGGCCCGGTACGGCAGGCCGGATGTCATCATTACCGATCCACCCCGCGCAGGAATGCATGAGGATGTAGTGAATGTAATTCTGAATGCTGCCCCGAAACGCATCGTCTATGTGAGCTGTAACCCCGCTACGCAGGCACGTGATCTGGCTTTACTCGATGCCAAATACCGCGTCACGAGAGTGCAACCCGTAGATATGTTCCCTCATACCCAACATGTTGAAAACGTCGTTCAATTGGAATTAAGATGATAGCTTTAATGATTTTGTTACATGTTTATTTCGTGAGTTTCACGGATAAACCGGAGAAAACAGCTCCCCAACTGTCCCCGCGGGCAGTGGAGCAACGTGCCAAGTGGAATATCCCTACCGATGAAAGGGACTATCCTGTCAGCCCGATGTACCTCAATAACGTCCGCGAGGCGGGTGGAAAAGTGTTGCATTGGAGCCGTTGGTTCAATGGTGCGACAGTAGAGATGGATGAAGAGACCGCGCAAAAAGTACTGGCTCTGAAATGCGTGACGAGTGTAGAGATGACGCGTGACAACAGTAAACCCGATGCCTCTCTGCCGAAACGTCTTTCGCGCAAGAGAGAACAAGCCATAGAGGCCATTCAAGCGGAGACGGATGCACAATTGGCGTTGTATAACTTACAGACTTTGCACAAAGCGGGATTCGAGGGGCAAGGTATTCTCATGTGCGTTTGTGACGGAGGATTTTATAATGCCAACACGGTAGCCTGTTTCCGTCAGAAAGAGTTGGAACTCGGTCATTTTGACTTCACGGATGATGACAAGTACGGGTACTCGTTCTATGGCAGTGAAGGCGAGCATGGTACGGAGTGTCTGAGTGTGATTTCCGGTATCCGGGAGGACTTCTACGGGGCTGCCACCAAGGCACAGTACTACCTGATGCGCTCCGAGGAGAATGACACCGAGAGTCCGAAAGAGATGGACAACCTGATTGCCGCTCTCGAAAAAGCCGACTCTCTTGGCGTGAATATCTTCTCCTGCTCATTAGGCTACTCCAAGTTTGACAATTCCTCATGGGATATTCCCAAATCGTCTTTTGACGGTAAGAGTACGCGTTGCAGTTATGCCGCTACCATCGCTGCTCGCAAAGGTATGCTGGTATGTATTGCCGCTGGTAATGACGGAGACGAAGAGGGCAATCCTCCTCACACACTGGGTATTCCCGGAGACGCAGACAGCATTCTGACCGTAGGAGCCGTCAAGACCGACAGCGTGGCGGGTTATTTCTCCAGTTACGGTCCTTCGTCCGACGGGCGTATTAAACCCGAAGTATGCGCGGTAGGTGTGAAAACAACGCTGGTGAATCATTCCAATACCATCGTACGCGCCAATGGTACCAGTTTTGCCACGCCTCTCTTAGCCGGTTTTGCAGCTGCACTATGGTCTGCTTTGCCCAACGAGAACGCCATGCAGATACGCGAACGCATCCTCCGTTCTTCGGATCGCTACAACACCCCTGACACGGAGCATTACAAGTACGGTTACGGTATTCCGGATGCGTGGAAGGCATACAAAATGGATACACCGACCGGGCTGGAAGATCCCACCTCCGACTCTATCCTGAAGGGAAGAGCCATCAAAGTCCTCCGCGACGGACAACTGTTGATCCGTAAGGGAGAGCGTGAGTATAACGCACAAGGCATGCTGGTACGGTAACAGGCACAAAAAAAAGGTAGGCTAACTACATCGCACCGCTACAACCTCCTACCCTTGCTACGGTCAAGTCCTGGGGGAGTTCAGAGGGAGCTGGTCGTATAGCACCTACCTAAACCGGGTGCAAAATTACTACAAAATAATCAAATATGCAAGACTTTGACGGAAAAAAATAAAAAATATGTATATTATTTTAGTTTTTTGCGGCTAAGGATTAGTGTTTGCACGGTAGTGCGAACGTAATTTCGGAGGGTACCCACCCCGTAGGGGAAGGGGCGTGCCGAAAGTACATATTATGTTAACCGACTTCATTATAGGACGAATAAAGGCGGAGTTGCCGTTTGAGCCCAATGCAGAGAAAGAGGGCTTATTCCAAGCGCTCGGCACTTTTTTAGTGTCCCGTGATGAACGCAAGGCATTTATCTTACGGGGTTATGCCGGAACGGGCAAGACCAGCGTGATGAGTGCGTTGGTACGTGCGTTGGATGGTTTGAAACAGCCATGTGTGCTTCTCGCCCCTACCGGTCGCGCCGCCAAGGTGCTCAGCAAGTATTCGGGTTTCCCCGCCTATACCATCCATAAGAAGATCTACCGCCAGAAGTCGAGAGTATCGGTCTTCGGCGATGAGTTCGGCGCTTTCTCACTGGCAGACAACCTACACGTACGTACGCTTTTTATTGTCGATGAGGCTTCCATGCTCTCCGGCGCGCGGGATAACCCTACCTTTGGTAGCGGTTGTCTGCTGGATGACTTAGTGAAGTATGTGTATAACGGACACGGATGCAGTCTGTTGCTCCTTGGTGACGATGCACAGTTACCCCCTGTCGGCAGCATCAACAGTCCGGCGTTGGTTCCGGATTTCATGGCGCATTACAACCTGAACGTGAGCACGTACGCATTGACACAAGTGGCGCGACAAGCCCTCGACAGCGGTATCTTATCCGAGGCCACGAGGATTCGCGGAGAACAAGCCGGCCCCACCTCCATCCATGAGGAAAAGAGCTTTCAGATCCAGCCTAATGGCGTGGACATCGTCAAGGTACCCGGTGAAGAAGTGATAGAGACCATCGAGCAGAGTTGGCGCACCGTGGGCTCCGAAGAGACACTCATTATCACGCGCAGCAACAAGATGACCAACCTCTATAATCAAGGCGTACGTGCGCGTATCTTGTGGAAAGAGGACGAACTGTCCAACGGCGACCGCGTGATGATCAGCAAGAACAATTATTTCTGGGCGCAGGAGTACAAGGACTTGGAGTTTCTCGCCAACGGCGACATGCTGGAGATCCAACGCCTGACCAACACCCATGAGTTGTACGGATTCCATTTCGCGAAAGCCGAGTTGAAGTCGGTGGATTATGACTGGGAGATAGAGGCGCTTGTATGGTTGGACACCCTCACTACGGACAGCCCCGAGGCGAACTACCGGCTACAGAAGGAACTCTTTGCCCGCATCGCCGAGGATTTTCCGGAGATACGCAACAAGAAAGACCTCGTCAAAGCCGTTTATGACTCGCCGTATTACAATGCGCTGCAGATACGCTACGCCTATGCCGTGACGTGCCACAAAGCGCAGGGCGGACAATGGCGGCACGTGTATATCGACAGCGGATTAGGGGATGAGTGGATTAGCGGATTAGAGGAACATGAGAAGCGGGAATATCTCCGCTGGCTCTACACCGCCGTCACCCGTGCGACGGAAAAAATATACCTCCTGCGATAAATTTGCACAATTTATTTGCATATATCATAAAAAAGTATTACCTTTGCACCCGCAAAGGTGTAGGCCTTTTCCCTGTAGCGGTTTTTCCGCTTAACGGAAACACCTAGTACGCAGATTTGCATTATAACAAACAATCTTATTCTATAACACAATGAAAAAAGCTCTTTTAATGGTATTTGCGTGCGGCATGCTAATGGCATGTCACTCGGACATCGACCTGAAGAACGTGGACACCACGGCTCAGTTACAGATGGGAATGGCTTTGCCTGTAGGCAGCGTGCGCGCCCAGCTCGGCGACTTTGTCGGGCAGATTCAGGGATTGTACATTGACTCCGTTAACGGAGGAGTGATCACTTGGCGGGACACGTTCCCGGACAGTCGTGAATACCACGATTTTGACATGAAAGATCACATCTCACAGAAGGATCTGAATCTGAAGGTGTATGACAAGTTGGATGCAGCCGGTGTGCTTGTCAATGGAAAGATCACGGGTATGGATCAGCCTGTCACCCTGGATTTTGAACTGCCCCTTCAGTTAAAAGATATCAATAAGGAATTGGGTAAAGAGCGTTTGGATAGCGCCCTTATCGAGAACGCACGTTTCTCCTCTATCATCGACACCTCCAACCTGCCTCTTAAATGGGAATGGATAGACAAAGTAGAATTAGTGCTGGGTGAAAGCGTCTATCGTCAGGCCGGCAATTCGAAGATTATTTACCGTAGGGGCGACAGCGGAGCATACGGCAAGAAGTTCGATACCGAGATTGACAATTTCTCTATCTGTCTGATGAAGAATCGTGACATGAAAGGTAAATCCTATATCGAATACGAGCAGAACGTTGTGGACTCGGTGGTCTTCAAAGTGAAGTTCACCTTCACCGTTCCTTCTTCCGCAGGACAGATAGAGGTGCCCAAAACCGCGCGATTCGACTACCACCTGGAGGTTGAATTTATTGACTACAAGGCCATTTGGGGGTACTTCGATCCGTCCAAAGACATGATCTCCAAGAACGTGGAGATTGATTTGAGTGGCAGTTGGAGTAGTCTCAGTTTCCTGAAGAACGCCAGCACTCCGTTTACCGATCCGAAGATCGATGTTCAGATCGAAACGAAGATTGCCGGACAGATGACCATCGAAGGCAACCATGTTTACACGATAAACAAAGACGGCGACTCCACGTACGCCACCTTCAACGGTCATAGAAAACGTCCTATGGAGCGTCTCTATCCATATCTGGATCCGGATCCAAAAATCGATCCCATCGGCAAATCGATTCAGATGTCCGTTCTTTTCGACAACAGTGAAGAGAAAGGACGTATTGACAAGTTGTTCGCTGATATGCCTCAGAAGCTTGGTTATGACTTCGTGGTAAGTTTCGATAGATACGCGACTCCTCAAATCCGTATTTTGCCGGATACGAAAGTGTCTATCAATGCCGTTTGTACGTTGCCGTTGAAGTTCCGCGACGGATTGTTCGTCAACTACACGGATACCATAAAGGATGTGAACCTCACCGCTGTCAATATCGACTCGTTGGTACGTGAGTCCCAAATCATCGACTCGCTCCACGCAGGAGAGGTGACGCTGTACATTACTGCGCTGAGCGAAATACCGTTGACCGTTAAGGCCGTGTTCGAGTATCTCGGCAAAGACGGCCAGCCGATCAAAGATCCTACCGATCCGACCAAGTTGTTCAACCCCTTCCTCGAGGACACACTTCGTATTGTTCCTCCCGTCTTTACCAAGAACGCCATGGGACAGTGGGTACCTGGTGAGCCGGGCAAGAGTATTCTCACCGCCCATATGAGCAAAGAGCAGTTGAAAGTGGTACCGGATATCAAACGCATCGCGTATAAGGTGCTCGTTGATAATGAGGCGCTCAACTACGCCTTCAAAGCGAACCCGGGCCTGAAGGAGGCTCCGCTGACTTCGGAGCAACATCTGGAGCTCAATATCGGCCTCACAGCGCAGATCGATGCCATAATGAATTTTAACAGTAAGAAATAAGGAGGGCTGAATTATGAAACGTATCAAATCGATTCTTGTAGCCCTCGTGGCACTTTTCGCACTCAGTGTACAAGCACAACAGGTGACGACGCTATACTTCCTGGAGAACGCTCCGATGCGTCACACGCTTAACCCGGCTCTTCAGCCTGTCAGTCAGGGGTATATCAACTTCACCCCGCTGGGTTGGACGAGTCTCAGTATCGGCAATAACTCTATAACGATGAGTGATGTCTTGTTCGTGGACCCCGCAACGGGAAAAACGATCACGCCGCTTCACCCGGATGCCGACAAACAGGCATTCCTCCGCACCTTGCATAGCATGACGCTCATGAACGCCAGCATGGACTTCAGTTGGTTCAATATGGGTCTGCGTATCAAGGATAATGGCTACTTGATGATCGGTATCAACGAGCGCATTGACGTAGGAGGTACCCTGCCCAAGCCTATGTTCGACTTCTTGCTCGGAGGTGGTATGAAGTCCCTCAACCCGGGTGCGATCAACTCGTTCAACCTCTCCGGACTGGGTGCTGGCGGTTCAGCATTCACCGAGATCGGCGCCGGTTACAGTCACCGCATTGACGAGCACTGGACGGTCGGTGGTAAACTCAAGTTCCTCTTGGGAACTATGGACATGTCGGTTCGCTCCAGGACGCTCGGCATTGACGCCAGCACTGACGAATGGCGTATCAAGGGCGACATGGCCGTTGAAATGGCCGGTCCGATGAACTTCAACGCACTGCCCCCTATGGACGGAAGACGTCTGATCGATGTCATCAACGACTTCAAGAACGGCAGTACAGGAGGCCAACCTATCTCGATGGACTCTATCATCAACCTGCGTAATATACCGGCCTTGCTCACTCCCAGCGGTTATGGTGCTGCTATCGACTTCGGTTTTGCATGGAAGCCTATCGAGAACCTCCAGGTGACCGGTGCCATCAACGACCTCGGATTCATCTACTGGACCAATTCCAAGAAATATACCGCTTCGATGGACACGACCTTCAACGGCGTAGGCCGGATTGATTATAACGATCCTGCCTTCCGGAACCAGGACGGTAATTTTGACACGCAACTGGTGCTTGACTCCGTGCTCAAGAACCTGCAAGGCTTGGCGAACAACATCATCCTCCATCAAGCCGGTAATGGTTATGCGAAGATGATCTCCGCACGCTTCAACCTCGGTTTGGACGCCAATTTCTGGGACAATCGTGTAGGTATAGGTGTCGTTTCCGCAACACGTCTGTACAACGCACGTCTGTACGAAGAAGTCACCTTCGGTGTCTCCTTCCGCCCCGTACGTTGGTTTAATATCGCGGCTTCCTACTCGCTGATGAACAACGGTAAGTACAGCAATATCGGCGCTGGTTTGAGTTTCATGCCGTATGATGGTATCAACATGACCCTCGCTATGGATTATATCCCGACGAGTTATGCGGCTATTGATGTGAACGGTGTACCCAAATACCTCTTGCCGGACAAGGCGAAGATGGTTAATCTGGCCCTTGGTTTCTCGATCTGCTGGGGAACGAACCGCAAGGATACAGACAAAGACGGTATATGGGACAAGATCGACATGTGTCCTGAGACCCCGCGCGGCGTAGCTGTAGATAGCGTAGGCTGTCCGATCGATGAGGACCACGACGGTATCGCCGATTATCTCGACCATTGTCTCGGAACGCCGGCAGCGGCTATCGGCATGGTGGACAGCGTAGGTTGTCCGCTGGATAGCGACGGCGACGGAGTGCCTGACTACCTCGACGAGTGCCCGAACACCCCGAAAGAGGCTTATGGCAAGATTGACGAGAAGGGTTGTCCGCTGGATACCGACGGCGACGGAGTACCTGACTACCTCGACAAGTGCCCGGATACTCCGGAAGCGGCTTGGGGACTTGTGGACAAAGACGGCTGTCCTATTGATAGCGACGGTGACGGCGTGCCCGACTACCTCGACGACTGTCCGGATACGAAGAAAGAAGCTCTCGGTCATACGGACGAGAAGGGTTGCGACCGCGACAGCGACGGCGACGGCGTGCCTGACTATAAGGACGAGTGTCCGTTAGTGCCGGGCGTGAAGGCCAACAAGGGTTGTCCGGAGGTGAAACGCGAAGTACGCCAACTGCTGCAGAAAGCAATGCAAGGTATCGAGTTCGAGACCGGCAAGGCGACTATCAAGAAGAAATCCTTCCCGCTGCTTGACCAAATTGCTGCTACCTTCATCGAGAACCCGAACTATATCATAGAGGTTCAAGGTCATACCGACAATACCGGTAAGGACGAGTTGAACAGGAAACTGTCCGACAAGCGTGCCAACGCCGTGAAGGACTACCTGGCTAAGCAGGGTGTTCCCGCGGAGCGTATGACAGCTATCGGTTACGGACCGGATAAACCTATCGCAGACAACAGCACCAAGGCCGGACGCGCTAAGAACCGCCGCGTTGAGTTCAACATCACCTTCGAGGAGGTGCATGTAGAGACTATCCTCGACCACGCGGATCCTACCCCGGCGGAGTAAACTCACTAATCCACTAATCCACTAATCCACTAACCCACTAATTCATTAATTCACTAATTCATTAAACATTAACATATGGGACGCGCATTTGAATATCGCAAAGCGACAAAACTGAAAAGATGGGGACACATGTCCCGCACATTTACGAAATTAGGAAAGGAAATCACTATCGCAGCCCGTGAGGGTGGTCCCGATCCCGACTCCAACCCGCGTCTGCGCGCACTCATCCAGCAGTGCAAACGCGAGAATATGCCGAAGGATAATATCGACCGCGCTATCAAGAAAGCGACCGATAAGTCGTCCGAGGGCTACAAGGAGATCAACTACGAGGGATACGGTCCGCATGGCATCGCTATCTTCGTGGAGACAGCGACGGACAACCACATGCGTACGGTAGCAAATATCCGTTCGTATTTCACGAAGTTCGGCGGCACGCTCGGCACACAGGGTTCTCTCCAGTTCCTCTTTGACCGCAAGGCATGCTTCACCGTGACGATGAAAGACGGCATCGACCTGGACGAACTCGAACTCGAGCTCATTGACTTCGGCGTAGAGGAACTCGGCGTGGACGAGGAGGAGAACACTATCGTCATCTACTCCGACTTCAACGAGGCGATCAACATGCAGAAGTACCTCGAGGACAACGGCTTTGAGATCCAGTCCATTGAGTTCGTTCGTATCCCGAACGACACCAAGGAACTGCCGGAAGACCAACGCGAGTCGGTACAGAAACTCATCGACAAGATCGAAGAGGACGAAGACGTACAGAACGTGTTCACCAACCTCGCGGATTAAACGCCGAAGGCACTAAACGCCCGTCAGGGCATAAACACGAAGTACCACACATGACAATAATCGAAGATTATTTTCATCTAACCCCGCATCAGGCGCAGCAATTCGCTGCGCTTGACGCGCTCTATCGGGATTGGAACAGTAAAATCAATGTGATCTCTCGTAAGGACATCGACCATCTCTATGAGCACCATGTGCTTCACTCGCTGGCGATAGCCAAGTTGCTGCCTTTCCAACCCGGCACCACGATCATGGATGTTGGTACGGGTGGCGGTTTTCCGGGTATCCCCCTGGCGATTATGTTTCCGGAGTGTCAGTTCCTGCTGATAGACTCCATCGGCAAGAAGATCAAGGTGGCGTCGGAAGTGGCGCAAGCCCTGGGACTGACGAACGTGGTATGCAAGCAGGAACGCGCGGAAGAAGAGAAACAGAAATTCGATTTTGTGGTCTCTCGTGCCGTGATGCCCCTACCCGATCTGGTCAAACTCATCCGGAAGAATATCTCGGACAAGCACCGCAATGCCGTGCCCAATGGCTTGGTGGTACTCAAGGGCGGCGACCTGCAGGCAGAGATAGCGCCCTTCATAAAAAAAGCAGAGGTCACCCCCTGCAGTCAATGGTTCAAAGGCGAGTGGTTTGAGACCAAACAAGTGATCTACCTGCCTTTATAAGCTTTCCATAAACGATTCTATATACGCGCGCAGCGCGTGGATATCCTCGAACGCCGTGGTCAACTCTTTGAGGTTGGCCACGCGTTGTCTTACGGACGCCACGCCGTGTTTGGCGAGTTTGTCCGTGCCGGGTGTGAGAGCGGCGAGCATCGCCTCGAGGTTCACGTCATAGAGTAAGGTGCCGTGTACGATGGTGCCTGTCGGAGAAGTGAAGCAGGCACAGCCGGAGACCTTGCGTCCGTCCACGAGGATGTCATTATGCGCAGTCGTCACCGCCGGCAACCCTTTGGCGCGCAGCGCGCGGGAGACCCTATCCAGGAAGGACGCAAACACCGCTTCGCTATGGGTACTCGGCGAGACAAAAGAGATCATCAGGTTGCCTTCGTCTGCATAGACGCATCCTCCCCCACTCTTGCGCTGCACCACTGCGATGCTATGTTCGCGGCAGTAAGGTTCGTTCACCTCTACCGCCGCTTCCTGATGACGGCCGTAGATGACCGTAGGGGACACCATCCACGTAAAGAGCATCGGTTCTGCGACGCTCTTTACCAAGTCTTGCTCTATCGCCAGGTAGTCCGTCAGCGGCAAGCCTTCCGAAAAATGAACAACTCTCACTAATCCACTAATCCACTAATCCACTAATCCACTAACCCACTAATCCACTAATCCTCGGCGCGGCTATCTCTTTTCCCTGGCAGAAACGATGCGTCAGTTGGCGGTCGTCGCCCAGGTAGATATAGCGTTCGAGGCGGTGCTGGATGGTATAGTTGTCGAAGTTGAGGTCGCTGTCGTCCACGACGAGTGCATCGAAGGCATAGCCGGGTTCGAAGGACCCTACCTTGCCGAAGAACGAACCGCCGGACTTGGTAGCCAGCCAGAAAGCCTCGCTCAGGCTGAGGAACTGGTCTTTGTGGTCGGTACGCACCCATTGCATTTTCGCCATTTGCAATGTGTAATGCATCACGCGGAAGATAGAGAAACCGCTACCTCCCGAGACGTCCGAACCCAAGGCGACGGGAATGCCGGCCGACAGGAAGCGGCGTATAGGCGCGATACCCGACCCGAGGTTGCAGTTGCTCGTCGGACAATGGACAGCAAAGACATGGTTCTTGCGCATCAGTTCGAACTCCTCGCCATCGGTGTAGCAGCAGTGCGCCATGAGTGTCGGTGTCTGACCGAACATACCGTAGCGGCGGTAGGCGTCGCCATAACAGGTGGACTCAGGTTCGAGTTCCGCCACCCATGCTATCTCCGACTGGTTCTCCGACAGGTGGGATTGAACCGGCAGGTTGTATTCGTTTGCCAGGAGTCCGAGAGCGGTCATCATACGCGGCGTACAACTGGGTACGAAACGCGGGGTGACGATAGCGGAGACGAGGGGCATGTCTTTGGTATGCTCCATGACCCGCTTGGTGCCTTCGACTGCTTCTTCTACGGTGTTGCTCAGCGTAGCAGGTCCGTTGCGGTCCATGCCTACGAGGCCCACCATGCCGCCCATGCCGGCTTCATGAAGCAGGTCGGTCAGGAGGCAAGTAGCGTCGGGATGGATGGTGGCGAAGATCGCCGCGCGCATCGTGCCTAACTTCCACAGGTCGTGCACGAAACGGCGGTACATACGCTCTGCGTACTTAAGGTCTTTGTACTTCGACTCCTCGGGGAAGGTATAGGTGTTGAGCCACGGCAGCAACTCCATGTCCATGGCGATGCCGAGGTTACGGTACTGCGGCGCGTGAACATGCAGGTCGTTCATCGCCGGCATGACCAGTTGGTCTCCGAAATCGACCACTTCCGCGTCCTTGCAGTCCGCCGGCAGGTCCTGGCAGGTCTTGATGATGTTGCCGTCATCGCCTACGATCACATACCCGCGCTCCAGAACAGTAAACTGTTCCGGAGTGGGCGTGAAGAGAATGTTTCCTCTGTAAATCTTCATATTATAACAAGTGGTATGTTACGGTCAGTCCGGCCATAACGATGGATACCATCGACATCAGTTTGATGAGGATGTTGAGGGACGGTCCCGACGTGTCTTTGAACGGGTCACCTACGGTGTCGCCTACTACGGTAGCCTTGTGGCAGTCACTGCCCTTGCCGCCGAAGTGTCCTTCCTCGACATATTTCTTCGCGTTGTCCCACGCACCTCCGGCATTCGCCATGAAGACAGCGAGGACGAAGCCTGTTGCCAGTCCGCCGATGAGCAGTCCCAGTACGCCGGCTACGCCGAGAATGAGACCCGTGATGATCGGAACGATGATGGCAAGGATGGACGGCAGCAACATCTCATGTTGTGCGCCCTTGGTCGAGATCGCTACGCAGCGTGCGTAATCGGGGTCGGCTTTGCCTTCGAGGATACCCTTGATGGTCTGGAACTGACGGCGCACTTCTTCCACCATCTTCTGTGCAGCGCGTCCGACAGCGTTCATCGTCAGACCGCAGAAGAGGAAGGCCATCATCGAGCCGATGAAGATACCTACGAGCACGATGGGGTTCATGAGATTGACGTTATATGCGTCCATGAAGTCCACGAGTGTTGCTTTCGCTGCCTCTACCCCGTTCGGCAGAGCTTCGCCCGTACGGATGAGCGCGATCTTTATCTCTTCTACGTAGGAAGCCAAGAGTGCGAGTGCCGTGAGAGCGGCGGAACCGATGGCAAAACCTTTACCCGTAGCAGCGGTGGTGTTGCCGAGTGCGTCGAGTGCGTCGGTGCGCTGACGTACCTCAGCCGGCAGACCCGACATCTCTGCATTACCGCCGGCGTTGTCGGCGATAGGACCGTAGGCGTCGGTAGCAAGGGTGATACCCAGGGTCGAGAGCATGCCGACAGCGGCGATGCCGATACCGTACAGTCCCATGGAGAGGTTCTGTGCGCTGAACTCGATAGCGAAACCATTGGCGCAGAGATAAGCGAGGATGATAGCGACACCTACGGTGATAACCGGGATAGCCGTGGAGAGCATACCGAGACCCAGACCGCTGATGATGACGGTGGCGGGACCGGTCTGCGAGCTCTCACTCACTTTCTGCGTCGGCTTATAGCTCTGCGAGGTGTAGTATTCGGTCGATTGGCCGATGATGATACCTGCAACGAGTCCTACTACAACGGAGAGGCTGACCTGCCACCATTGGTTCGGCGCAGCAGGGTTGTCGCCCAAGAGCCAGTAGAAGATACCGAAGGTCACAACGGCGATAAGGCATGCGGCGGTGTTCGTACCGATAGACAGAGCGCGGAGCAGTTCTTTCATGCCCGCCCCTTCTTTGGTCTTCACGAGGAAGATACCGATGATGGAGAGGAGCACGCCGCAGGCAGCGATGAGCGAGGGAGCCAGCACGGCTTTGAGCTGCATCTCGGGCATCAACGCAAACGCGGATGCACCCAGCGCCATCGTAGCGAGGATAGAACCGGCGTACGACTCATAGAGGTCGGCACCCATGCCGGCTACGTCGCCGACATTATCGCCTACGTTGTCGGCGATGGTAGCAGGGTTACGGGGGTCATCCTCCGGGATGTTATATTCGGTCTTGCCCACGAGGTCCGCACCTACGTCAGCCGCTTTCGTGTATATACCGCCACCCACGCGGGCGAAGAGCGCCTGGGTCGAAGCACCCATACCGAAGGTCAGCATGGTAGTGGTGATGGTGATCAGGTCTCCGTCAGCACCAACGAGAGCGAGCAGACCGGTCTTCTGCAGTACGAGGAACCATCCTGCGATGTCGAGCAGGGCGAGTCCGACTACCGTCAGACCCATCACTGCACCCGAGCGGAAGGCTACCTGCAGACCTGCGTTCAGACTCTTACGGGCTGCGTTGGCGGTGCGGGCGGACGCGTAGGTCGCGGTCTTCATACCGAAGAAACCTGCCAAGCCGGAGAAGAAACCGCCGGTCAGGAAGGCGAACCATACGATACCGTTCTGCAGATTAAAATACGCCATGATGGCAAAGACAGCAGCCAGTACGACGAAGACGATCGTCACCACTTTGTACTGCTGTTTGAGATAAGCCATCGCACCTTTGCGCACATGCGAGGCGATGGTCTTCATCAGGTCGGTACCTTCGTCCTTGCCCAACATCGAGCGGTAGAAGAAGTACGCAAAACCGAGTGCTAAGACGGATGCCGCTAAGACGACATACATCAAAACTGTTAAATCATTCATAAGATTTTGTGTTTAGAAAATTGGTATTAATTGATGTTAAACGGTTAATTGACATATTCCGACTGCAAAATTACTACAAAAATTGCACATACGCAAATAAAAATGGTTTTTTTGGAGAAAAAATAGAATTTATTCTATTCTTTTATGACCACGGACTTCTTTGGATGCTTGCATACGGAAGAGGTCTGCGGGCATAAAGTGAGGGTTTTAACCCTTTTCTCAAAAAAAACATTTATTTGCGTATGCACCACAGGATGCGAACGTACTTTCGGAAGTAAAACCCGTCTTGCCGTAATTTGCCTTGTAGGCTGTCAATGGGAATGATTAACTCTACTTTCATGATTCTTTGCTTTCTTTTTGCTGTTAAACCCGCGACCATCTCGCGACCATTACGGACGTCTCTGTACGGTCTCTGTACCGCTGTTTGGCAGTGGTGGCCCGGCCTCTTAGTAGGTCTATCCCTATTACATAGGGAATAGACTACTCTACTAAGGGAGCCTGCGGGGCTACCCGCCAAAATCCAACTGTTCGAAAATGCTCATTTGTTCTGTTTCCATAGTCGTTTAATTTTGGTGCAAAGGTACTACTTCTTGTTGACATGCTAAATTCCATCTGCCACAAACTGCATCCCAGTGAAAATCAGGGGCATAAAGGGCCTTGTCTCCGAGCATTTAGTTGGTTATTTGACATGAAAAAAGGAGCCCCGAAGGACTCCTTTTGTCGTTTCGTTTAAGTTGTTGTTACAAATGATTTTATTTATATATAGACATTAAAAGCGGTAACCCGCTTAGAAGGATTACCGCTTAAAATAGAGTTTTAAGTATATATTGCTTAGTACAGAAAGCCTAACAGCCAGAGAGGTAACTTGTTGCCGTACGGGTATTCCATATCATCCGCGAGGATGTAGGAATCCGGTATATCGGCAATCTGGGTATAGTCTTTGTCTGCACCTCCCACTTCGATAGTATATTTGCCATCAATCAGGAAATCGCCTTTTGTCTTGCCATATTCCACCAAGTGGGATTGCGCCAGTTGGTTTACGGCAAAAGTCTCGCGTACGGTCCCTATATTAACCGATTGAGATGCCATAGCGTACAACATATTACTGTTATCCATCAGTATCTTGTCCGGTTTCTGCATTTTCTTGGCATTGTAATAGTCTGAATAGAGCAGATGCAAAATATCCGCTTTCTCCAGATAATTGAGGTACTCCAAAATCGTATTCCGCTGTAGTGCACTCTGAACAGACAGCCGTTTGATATCTACATCATACGGGACAGAGACAGACAGGATATTGACAAGCGCTTTGATTTTACGGGTGTTGGCTACATCTACCCTGCATATGCGCGGCAACTCATCATCGATGATATAGCTGACTGTATTCTCAATAGTTGAGTAATAGTCCACCTTGTCCTTGAGTTGCAGGTAATAGGGGTAATAACCATATTGCAGGTATTCCTGGAAAAACTGAAGCGGTCTGCATTTTCCATTTACCTCATTGGCTAATGCCCATGGGTCAGCGAGCAATTGTTCTAAGGTATATTTAGGAAAATCGATCCCCTTGAAGAAATAGAGAAACTCGCGAAAACTCAAACCCTGAATATCATGATTGACACACCTTCTGCTCAAATCAGCATCCCCTTGCTGAAGGCTCAACAAAGAACTTCCGCTGATGACAATCCGCATGTCCGACTCATAGAGATCGTAAATCTCCTTAATCTCACGGCTCCAATTGGGGTATTTGTGTATCTCGTCCAAAAACAGATGCTTGCCTCCGACCTTGTAGAACTGTTCCGCCAAATCCAGCAACGAATGGGATGCAAAATAGGCTCCATCACAAGAGCAGTACAACACCGACCGATCAGAAATAGCGTAGTGCTGCTTGATATATTGCCGCATAATGGTGGATTTGCCCACTCCCTTAGGACCGCGCAATGCCATCAAGGGCGTATCCCAGTTGATCTCTTTGCTACACTGACGGATGATATTCATCGGGGTCTTCTTGTAGTAACTTACATGTTTGTCAATCAAGTTTTTCATTGCTTGTAGGGTTTGTTCGTGATTATTTAATTGAGCAATTTATTTATATTTGTGCTTTTTGTATTGAGCACAAATTCGCTGCAAAGGTACAACTAATTTCTGATATATGCAAGCGTTTGGGATAAAAACTTGCATTTTACGGTAATCCAATATGTCAAAGATCGATAAAGCTATAAGCTTTTTTGTAACCATGCAGGGAAATCAGCCCTGCATGGCTGAGAAGCCTATCCTAAATCCTTCCCTGAAAGGAAGGACTTTTAAGGCTTAGCGCACTTGCAAGCCGTGTGCGTCGAATATCTTGCCGTCGGGCAGGGCGATGTAGAGAATGCCGTCCATGAGCACTTTCTCTGCCTTGTCCGATTCAAAGCGGACATCCTCAATAGCGGTAGGATCACCGGAAGGCTCTACGGTTAGTACATACGATGCTTCGCTTGGCAGATATTTCTCATCGCCGGCAAACGTAGCAGTGATGGTAGTTGTACCAGCCGCCACAAGTGTCACATCACCGGTGAACGCGAACATAGTTGCCACAGCGGGATTACTACTGCTGTAGGTTACCTCCACATCCTGCGGATTGCTCAATATCGGTAGTACAAACTCCGTAGCATCGACCTTCACAGAAGCTGTTGGTGCAGAGAATGCGAGCGAGACGGTGCCTTTTAGCACGGTCAGGGTGTAAGAAACCTCACCAGCTTCATGGAACAAATCGCCATTAGTATAGGCAGTAATAGTGGTTGTTCCGGCTGCTACAGGCGTTACTTCACCCGTCTCTGCGTTCACGGTAGCCACCATCGGGTCTTCGGAGTAGTAGCTAACCGCCAGACCATTCGGATTATTGAGCACAGGAGCCACAAACGCTTCGTTGATGGTAGCAGTTGCTTCTGACAACGCAAAAGCGAGTGCGGGATCTGCCTTTTCGGGACTCGGAACAATCAGCAAATTGCGTACTTGCGAACCTTTACCGTCATCGATAGCACCGTTTACAACTTCACCGCCGGCAGGCGTTTGGATATAGCAGTCTGTAAGCGATATACCGCCTGTGAAACTGAATATTGCCGCAGAACCCGAGGCATTAACCTCTACGCGCGATTTAATGATATTCATGCTATCATCAACTATACCGCTACCCTTGAACGGCATAATTGCACTAACAACAAGGTTTGCGCTGTCAAGTGTCAGTGTCATTCCTCCTTGTGTACCAAATGCCACTCCGTTGCCGTTGACTGTCATCTGTTCGCCACGAATAGTGGTGTTCTTTCTAAGGTCGAACAAGGTGCTGTATGATTCCGAACCCTGTGATATCGTACAAGCCTGTGCTACATCTATGATGAGACCGTCAATGCCTGTGTTGCGCACCAAGTTAGCCGAGTTACTGATATTGTAATTACCTTTTATCTCCAGCGTGTTCATACCATCGAACGCGAACTTGCCATCTCCGAGGATGTCGTCACGGTTGCGGCTGGTCACGCGCGTAGAGGCAACATACAAGTCATACTCCTCGCCGCTGACGGTTATCTGGCACTCATCCGATTTTCCGTTAGCAGTAGCGGTGATGGTAGCTTTTGCACCTATTGGTGCGTTGGCGGCTATCGTCACGATACCGTTTGTTACAGTGGCTACACTTGGGTTGGAACTGGTCCATGTTATTGCCGCTTCGGAGTTAGATGGCATCAGTTGTGCTACCAGTTCGAGTTCCTCATTGGGGTCGGCGGTAATCGTATTCTCACGCAAGATCAGGGAATCAACAGCATATTTGCCATCGGTGACGGTGATGGTAAAGGTCGTGTTGTTATTCAGCGGATGACCGTTTTGCAGCGGAGTATAGACATATACACCCGGCGTAGCGTTTATAGCATTGATGGTCATCGTCTCGTAGAGCGAGAACGACACTATCGGGGCGGTTCCTTCGCCGCTCACTTCTGTGGTCAGACCGTACACCGAACCGGAGAACGGGCGGCGGCTGACTTCAATACCTGTAATCTTCTCACCGGCAGCAATAGTACGGCTGCAACCGTTGATATAGTCTAACAGCGGAAAATAGCCGTCTGGAGTAACATTGAACTGCACATATCGTGTCTTGTAACCGATAGCACTATTGTAAACCAAAATGCGAACATCCAGATAGTTCTTTTCTTGAAGTGTCTTCAGATATACTGTTTTATAATTAGTAGAAGAACTGATGGGTCTCGTACACTCAGCATCTTCGTAGAATGTGCCGTATTGAGAACCGGTATTGTGGAAATCCACCGTCCAGTTGCTACCCGATACACCATACCAGTTGGTGGCATTAGATGGTACAGGCGAAGCGTCACAGCGGATAACATCACCCACTTTGCAATTCAGTTCGTTGTTAATTTTCTGGAAATAGCCTACCGTCTTGCTTACTGACAATTCTACATCTGTCATGTAAACCGATGTGCCTATATATATTCTTGCTTCCGCTATCTGCTCACCGACCAATGTCGAGGGGGTCTCTTTGACACGGGTAAATACAGTGTTATTCGCATTAGATGACCCCCCAAACTCAAAGAACCCTACTTCGCTTTCCGGTGTCACGGCATTGTTCCAATCGCTTGCGGTAAGAGACGAGGCTTCTTTGGAGTAGTTGAAGATGATATACTCCTGCGTCGTCTTGGCATTGGACAAGTACACCTTGTCGTTGATGTTAGTCAGCGTTGGAACAACCGGTACATCCGTACATATTTTCTTGGCTATCTGACGACTCGGGCTGTAGATATAGCCGGTATGGCCAGCCGCTGCCACTTTGACGCGGAGATACTTGCCCATCTCAGATTCTTTCGGAGTGTATGTTAGAGTGGTTACTGCACGGCGTTGCTGATGCACGCCGTTGTGCGCAGGCGCACCGGCAGGCGATTCCACTATATCCTGCCAATTAACATCATCATCGCTGATTTGCCATACATTATCGGTCTGCGCCGAAGCAATCTCGCCCGACAAAGTGAAACCAACCGCATTTCCCGGTGACGGTGCGGAGCTCAGTGACACTACGCCCCCCACAGGCGGATCCATTATAACGACGCGTAATGCCGGATCACCATTATCATACACTACGGTGTGCCCGTCTGCGCTGATGCCACCACCCGCTGCTGTGATAACAATCAGCGGAGGAGTGATGGAGATTGTGCCGTTCTGAGCGAGAATTCCTTTAGAGCCACCTTTGGCAATGACTACGCCATCCTTAACATCAATATTACCTAATGCCGCTATACCAAAAGGCCAGTCTCCGGAAGTGCCACCGGTAGCGGTAACATTACCGCTATTGATGATAATGTCTCCATTACGGTTGAGAATTGCAGTTGAAGATGTAGTAGTGGCTGTAACGTCTGCATTGATAGTTAACGTACCTTCATATGCGCCAATACATGTGTTGGTTGACTTGGCATCCACTATGCCATTGAGTGTCAATCCGTTAGCAGCGCCGATGGCAACGAAGGATTGAGGTACGGTAACTTGTGACAGGGTTGCTGAACCTGCTTTTGCATAAATACCGTAACCTTCGGAATGTTTGGCAGTGGCTGTTACACTACCGGCAAGGTTGATGTTTCCTTTTTCTGCAAAAATGCCTGTGCCGCCGGACGCATGTATGATAGTGCCTTCCTTTGCTGTGATATTTCCTCCGGCTGCGATACCATAAGCCCATATGCCGGTATTACCTCCGGTAGCGGTTATGGTTCCGCTATTGATAATAATATCTCCGCCTTGGTCACGACCACGGCTGAGAATAGCAGCAGACTTGGCTGTTGTCGCTGTAACATCGGCATTGATAGTAAGAGTTCCATTCACAGTTCCAAGACCTGTATCTGCCGTGTTGGTTTCCGTAACACCATTGAGAGTTAATCCGTTATAGGCAGATATACCGACACCTGAACTGGAAATACTGATGGTAGAAAGAGATACTTCTCCTGCCATTGCATACACACCAGATCCGTCATCTCCATTTGCATTGGCGGTAACCTCTCCTGCCAAATGGATATTTCCGGTCTCCGCACAAATGCCTGTACCGCCGGAAGCATGTATAACTGTACCTTCCTTTGCTGTGATATGTCCCATAGCGGCGATACCATAAGCCCATATGCCGGTATTACCTCCGATAGCAGTGACGGTTCCTTTGTTGATAACAATATCTCCGCCTTGGTCACGACCACGGCTGAGAATAGCAGCAGACTTGGCTGTTGTCGCTGTAACATCGGCATTGATAGTAAGAGTTCCATTCACAGTTCCAAGACCTGTATCTGCCGTGTTGGTTTCCGTAACACCATTGAGAGTTAATCCGTTATAGGCAGATATACCGACACCTGAACTGGAAATACTGATGGTAGAAAGAGATACTTCTCCTGCCTGTGCATACACACCAGATCCGCCATCTCCATTTGCATTGGCGGTAACCTCTCCTGCCAAATGGATATTTCCGGTTTCTGCATAAATGCCAGTACCGCCGGAAGCATGTATGACGGTCCCTGCCTCTGCTGTGATATTTCCTCCGGCGGCGATACCATAAGCCCATCTGCCTGAATTAGCTCCGATAGCGGTTATGGTTCCGCTATTGATAATAATATCTCCGCCTTGGTCACGACCACGGCTGAGAATAGCAGCAGACTTGGCTGTTGTCGCTGTAACATCGGCATTGATAGTAAGAGTTCCATTCACAGTTCCAAGACCTGTATCTGCCGTGTTGGTTTCCGTAACACCATTGAGAGTTAATCCGTTATAGGCAGATATACCGACACCTGAACTGGAAATACTGATGGTAGAAAGAGATACTTCTCCTGCCTGTGCATACACACCAGATCCGCCATCTCCATTTGCATTGGCGGTAACCTCTCCTGCCAAATGGATATTTCCGGTTTCTGCATAAATGCCAGTACCGCCGGAAGCATGTATGACGGTCCCTGCCTCTGCTGTGATATGTCCCATAGCTGCGATACCATAAGCCCATATGCCGGTATTACCTCCGATAGCAGTGACGGTTCCTTTGTTGATAACAATATCTCCGCCATTTTCAAGACCGCGATTTAGAATAGCAGCCGAACTGCTGGTGGTCGCTGTAACATCGGCATTGATGGTAATAGTTCCGTTCACGGTTCCAATACAGGTGTTTGTGGAACTAGCATTTACCGTACTATTAATGGTTATCCCTGATTTTGCACTCACAGCGACATTTGAAGTCTGCACTACCAAGGGGCAACTGATTGTAACAGATAAAGCATCTATCGCATACCCTCCTGCATTGCTAAGCGTGAGGATATTGCCACCGCTCAGCGTCAAGGCATAGTTACCTGTAATACACTTAAATGTTTTGTTGGCATCCATGAACAAATTTGCATTGCCCACCAACTCAATTGCAGAATTGTCAGCAATTGTACTCGCATCAACCAAGCCCGATATTTTGACGGTTGCTGCCAAAGGGGCTTTTCTAATGCCGGTTCTTTGTCCGTTCTCAATTCCGTCGGGAATGTCTGTTCCTGAGAGCTTCATTGATTTTAAAACAGGCATTTCGAACTGGGACAACCGCGGAGTTTCATTGGTAGCCACGGCTGTCGGAGAGACACCATTCATTGTAGCATCTGACAATTTAATTGCTCTCGAAGCACCAGAATTTGCCGCCCATGCACTGACGGATATCAGCGCCGAGACAATAAAAAATAAAGCCTTTTTCATATTGTATTATAATTTAATTAGCATAACTCAGGTTCAAACCTTCACGCTGCAAAGGTACGGTTTTTTTTTGACGTATGCAAATAAATTTTGACTTATTTAAAAATTTATGCGATTTTTGGACAATTTTGTACGTCTATATCGTTTATTGCCTGACGGCAGTTTATGGGGTGTATTGCCTTCGGCAGTTTATATCGCTATGCGATGTTAAGGGGTTTTGAGTGATTTTCTTTAAATTTATTTGCACGTTATTTTGTCACCATGCACACAATAAGTGCAGAAAAAGAGCACTTTCTATGCACAATTTTACAATTTTACTTGCGTATTCAAAATATTTGTTGTACCTTCGGACGCCGCCTGTCTTTGGCATTCCCCCGAAAGTACGTTCGCACGTTTGTGCGAGTACTCAAGTCTTTTAGCTAAAAAAACAAATAAATTTACTTTTTTCAGCCTAAATCCTTGCGTATTCCAAATATTTGTTGTACCTTTGTGCGCTGAAAGTACAAAATATTAGTAGTTACAGCTCTTATATGGAAATACTGAATACAATTTTGACCAGCCCAAGGACGGTAATCACACCTCAATGGTTAGCGTTGGTTTCCGGAGACCGTGACAGGGTGTCTGTCCAGCGGTCGCTCATGTATTATGCGCGCAAAGGCACGTTAGGCAATCCACACAAAGGTATCTACACCAAGCATAATTACAATGAGCAGGAAATGGCTTGTGCCTTGCTAAAACCATCGTACATATCTCTGGAGTACGTTCTGTCGCGCGCAGGCGTTACCTTTCAATACAGCGGCGATATCACTTGCATCAGTTATCAAAACCGCACGATTGAGGTGGATGGCAAACAATACGTTTTCCGCCGTATCAATCCAGTGATCTGGACCAATATGTTAGGGATTGAGCAACGCGACAACATTGCTATCGCATCGCCGGAAAGAGCGTTTCTGGATATGATGTACCTCTCTGCAGGTCAATGTTATGTCGACAATCTGCATCCTCTTGACAAGAAAACCATCCGGCAAATACTGCCGACCTATTCATCACCAATCCTGACCAAGCGTGTGGAGGCGCTCCTCAATGGACATCAATAAACATAGGTATTATCTGATACAAGTACTGCTTGCTATCTTCCGCGATCCGGAACTGAGCCGGCTTCTTGCTTTCAAAGGCGGCACATCGCTCATGTTGTTCCATAACTTGACGCGTTTCTCCACGGATCTGGATTTCAACCTGTTGGATCCTTCGCAGGCTGATAAAGTCTATCAGCGGCTCCATCAACTGCTACTCCGTTTCGGCACTATTGATGATGAGGCGAACAAGTTCTATGGTCCGCTATTAGTGCTCAACTACGGCAAAGGCGAGCGGATGCTTAAAGTAGAAGTCAGTTCCCGCGAATACCCAAACCATTATGAGGTGCGTACGCTCATGGGAGTAAACATCCGCGTTATGACCATGCCGGATATGTTTGCTCACAAGCTTTGCGCGCTGTCGGAGCGTATCACGCCGAGAGATATTTATGATGTATGGTTTTTCTTGCAGCAACGTACCGAAATCAATGAGGAAATCGTCCGGTTGCGTACCGGCAAATCCGTCGCAGAATTTGCGTCCGACTGCGCCCAATTAGTCAAATCCTATAGTCCACGGATATTGATGCAGGGACTGGGAGAAGTGCTATTAGACAATGCTTCCAAAAACTTTGTCCGCAAGCAGTTGCTTCAGGAAACAGCCTCTTCTCTGGAACTTTTTGCGATGGTTCCGCTGATTGCCGGAACACAGGCATAACCCTCCCTCATACATTAAGATCGTTGCGGGCCGTCGCGCCCGCTTTTTTATGCTCGCCTGGTTTATCTGGGATAACGTAAGCGGTCTATATAAAAAAGCGGTAGTCCGCATATAAAGGTTCCCCGAAGGGGCCCTCCGAACTTACGTTTTTATCTATGTCGGAGCGACGTTCCCCACTGCTCCTTCCGTTCGAACTGCCAAGTCAAGGCAGTTCTCCACCTGCCGGACATACGCAAGGTGGAGCGATAAATTTTAGCAGGGCTGCGCCCTATGTTACGTGCCCGTTTACGCCCTCCGTGTGCAAGCCCCCGAGTGCGCAACCATACCCGTAACAATAGAATAAAAATTCTATTTTGCTAAAATTTTTCGCTCTAAAACTTGCATATGTGCAATTTTTGTAGTACCTTTGCAGCCGCAAAAGTGTGGGCATGGCTCTACGCAAGTGTGGGCTTTGGTTCACAGACATGAAAAAACACATCAGACAAACAATTACATATTCAATAACATAACACACAATGGAAAAGAAAAAAAGAGTTTACACCTTCGGTAATGGAAAGGCTGAAGGTAATGCACAGATGCGCGAACTGCTTGGCGGCAAGGGCGCTAACTGCGCAGAGATGAACCTCGTGGGTGTGCCCGTACCTCCGGGCTTCACGATCACCACAGAGGTGTGCAACGAGTACTACCAGGTAGGTCAGGAGAAGATTGTAGAAGAACTGACCGCAGAGGTAGAGGCAGCTGTCAAGCACGTGGAGGAGTTGATGAACTGCAAGTTCGGCGATCCGAAGAACCCGCTGCTCGTCTCCGTTCGTTCGGGTGCGCGCGCATCCATGCCGGGTATGATGGATACCATCCTCAACCTCGGTCTGAACGATACCGTAGCAGAAGGCATGGTAGCCAAGACCAACAACCCCCACTTCGTGTATGACTCCTACCGCCGTTTCGTACAGATGTACGGCGACGTCGTTCTGGGCATGAAGCCGGTGAACAAGACCGACATCGACCCGTTTGAGAAGATCATCGAGGAGGTGAAGGAGATCCGCGGCATCAAGCTGGACAAGGACCTGAACGTAGAGGAGCTCAAAGAGCTCGTTAAGCGATTCAAAGCCGCTATCAAAGCGCAGACCGGCAAGGATTTCCCGGACGATCCTATCGAGCAGCTCTGGGGCGCTATCTGCGCTGTCTTCCGCAGCTGGATGAACGAGCGCGCTATCCTCTATCGTAAGATGGAAGGTAT
>CAMHOY010000003.1 GCA_946186915.1 uncultured Bacteroidales bacterium
CTGCAGACCGATACCGATAGCCTCGGCAGCGTCAGCGGCGTTCTTGCAGCCTTTCTTCAGCGCGATAGCGGTACCTACTACGTAAGCCCACTTGGCGTTCTCAAAACAAATACGTTGGGTCTCCTCGCAGGTCAGATAAGGATCGAGGCCGTATTGCTCGCAAATCTGGTTGGCCTCCTCGATGGAAGCGATACCGTTAGCGTTCAGAGCGGCGAGAATCTGTTTCTCGCGGCGGTCTTGCGACTCAAATTTTACTTCACGAATCATAGTCTCTCCTCCTTAGTTTTTGCGTGGATCAATCGATTTAACTGCACCTTGCTCTTTGGTCGTGCGGCCATAAGTACCGGTTACGCTCTTCAGAGCCTCGTCTGCCGGAACACCTTTCTTCACGGCGTCCATGAACTTGCCCATATGAACGTACTCGTAACCGCAAACCTCGTTGTCCTCATCAAGGAACTCCTTGGTGATGTAACCTTCGGTTAACTGCAGGTAACGAACGCCCTTTGCCTTGGTGGAATAGAGCGTACCGCACTGGCTAACGAGTCCCTTACCGAGGTCCTCAAGACCTGCACCGATGGCCAGACCGCCCTCAGAGAACGCACTCTGCGTACGACCGTAAACGATCTGCAGGAACAGCTCGCGCATAGCGGTGTTGATAGCGTCACATACGAGGTCGGTGTTGAGCGCCTCCAGGATGGTCTTGCCCGGCAGGATCTCAGCCGCCATAGCAGCCGAGTGCGTCATACCCGAACAACCGATCGTCTCAACGAGTGCCTCTTCGATGATACCGTCTTTTACATTCAAGCTGAGTTTGCAGCAACCCTGTTGCGGTGCACACCAGCCGATACCGTGCGTCATACCCGAGATGTCTTTGATCTCCGTAGCCTTCACCCATTTGCCCTCTTCGGGAATAGGCGCCGGTCCGTGCTTCGGACCCTTCGCTACCACGCACATTTCTTGTACTTCTTTCGAATAAATCATGTGTATTAAAATATTGTTTGTTAATAGATTTCTTGCTTCACACCTTTTGCGACTGCAAAAGTACTACTTTTTTTTGACATACGCAAGAAAAAATGCACTTTCTGTAATTTTAGGTGCATTTTTCTTATTTTATGACCCATAATTTGCATTCTTTTCACATTTTTACAGCAACACACCAGTATTATATACTATGTATATAATACCAACGAAATTGCATGCAAAATTTAGTGCGTGATAAGTGCGAGATAAGTGCGTCGTAAGTGCGCGGTAAGTACGAGATAATCGGTATTCTTTCAAGGTTATCTCGTTATAGCCACCTACCGCCAGCAACTATAATCTCGGATTACGTCCCTGACAAGGAGCGTCAGCTCCGCTTTTATGGCTCGCCGCATAGGCGGTGATCACTTGCATCATTTATTGTGTTTTTCTGCGAAATATCTCCACAACGGAGCGGCGTGGAGGGCTTGGATGATCTCGCCGTCACGGAGCATCTCGAGGACTTGGTCGGGTTCGAGGATGTCCACGTGGATGTCTTCGGTGGCTTCCTGATGTTGGTCTCGCACTTTCTCTACGCCCGTAGCGAGGAAAGTGTAGGACTTGTTATTATGGTTCGTGGGGTTGGGTGAAAGCGTCATAAACAAACTCCATTCGCCTCCTTCGTAACCGGTTTCTTCGCTCAGTTCGCGTTTGGCGGCTTCAAGCGGTGTCTCGCCCGGATCTACCACGCCTGCCACGATCTCGTAGTGCGTCTCGCCCAAGGCATGCCGGTATTGGTCCTCCATTACCATCTTGCCGTCTTTGGTGATGGCGATGACGTTGATCCAATCAGGAAACTCCATTACGTACCACGTAGGAATCTGATTTCCGTTCGGCAACTCGACGCACTCCTGACGTACCGACAACCAAGTACCGAGCCGCAGGATATTTTCACTTTTGACCACTTTCCATGGTCGATTGACTAACTTAGGGTACATAATTTATTCGTTGCTGTAAATGGTTCGGATGCTGTCGCATACATGCCGGGGATTGCGGAGGAGGGGACGGGTAGAGTAGAAACACTCACCGGTTATCTCAGGGATGGTGCGGTTGAGTTGCATCTGGCGGCTTATTTCGTTGCCTTTCCCCCACGGTGTCTTGTGTGAGGCATTCTCGAGGCGGTAAGGCGCCATGCCGATATAGAGTTTGCAGTCCGTGCCGCGCACTTCGTTCGCCCACCAGTGCGCGAGTACTTCATAGTCTGCTACTTTCTTGCCGATCTCCCAATAGAGTTGCGGCAGTACATAGTCAATCCATCCGGCCTGAATCCATAGGCGTATATTGGCATACAGATCGTCGTAGTTGGTGATGCCAGCTTTGGTGGCACTGCCTGTGGAATCGACGTCCGCGTTTCGCCACACGCCGAAAGGCGAGATGCCGAACAGCACGTCGGGACGGCAGTCACGAATGGTGGCGCTGATGTCCTGAATCGCCATGTCTACATTATTGCGCCGCCATTCTTTGATGTCCTCATAGCCGCGCGGCAAACGAGCGAAAGTGTGCTCATCCGGAAGTGCTTTTCCACCCGCAGGGTACGGGTAGAAATAATCGTCCATGTGAATCGCCTGAATGTCGTAGCGCTCCACGATGTCTTGTACTATTGTACAAATCCATTCGCGTGTCTCGTCCAACCCCGGATCGAAATACCATTGTTTGTTATAGCACCAAAACCAGTCGGGGTGACGTCGCATGATATGGTTCGGCGCGAGAATAGAAGTGTCGGTTGTGGCGAGGTTGACGCGGTAGGGGTTGAGCCATACATGTACTTCCATGTTGCGTTGGTGCGCCTCGTCTATCGTCCATTCCAAGGGGTCCCACGGTGTCTGTTCTTTCCAACTACCCTGCGTGCCTGTTAACCAGTGCGAGACGGGTTCCAACTCGCTATAATAGAGTGCGTCGGCTGTAGGACGGACCTGGAAGATAATTGCGTTGATGCCGATGGACTGCAGCGAGTCAAGCAGGAAAAGCATCTCTGCCTGTTGCTTTTCCGTATTTCCCACCGCCTCTTTGGACGGCCAGTCGATGTTGGCGACCGTTGCTATCCAGGCGCCTTTGAACGCGATTTGCGCATTCAAAGTACAAAGGGACAACGTACAGAGTACAAAGGTTAGTATGTTACGCAATTTGGCCATTTTCTACATGGAATATTTTGGCGTCGGGCCCGGGTTGGATGATTTCAGAGAGGTGTTGACGGTCGGTGTCGGTGATAAAGATCTGTCCGAACTGCTCGCCTTGCACCATTGCGACGATACGCTCCACGCGTTCGCTATCCAGGCGGTCGAAGATGTCGTCCAACAATAGTATTGGCGCCTCGCCCGTTGTGTCAGCTAAGTACAAAGCCTGTGCCAATTTCATCGCGAGCACAAAAGTGCGTTGCTGTCCCTGGCTGCCCACTTGCTTGAGCGGATATTCGCCGAGCCGCATGTCGAGGTCGTCTTTATGCGGTCCTTGGCTGGTCCATCCTAATATCAAGTCGCGTTTGCGGGTACGAACATACGCTTCGCGCAACTCGCGGTCCTGGAGTTGGGAGATGTAGCGGAGATTTGGAATCTCCGCATTGGAAATTGGAGATTGGGAGTTGGTGATAAGCTTGTACACTTCCGCAAAATAGGGCTCGAACTCTTTAAAGAAATCCGTCCGGGCTTTGAAGATATACTCAGCGGGTTCGATCATTTGCCATTCGAGCACTTCTAGCAAATCGTCCGGAGGGTTGGGGGCATCGGCATATTGCTTGAGTAAGGCGTTGCGTTGCTTGAGCAGGGCATTGTAGGTCGCCAGACAATCGAGGTATTTTCTGTTTCGCTGTCCGATCACGACATCAATAAACCTGCGCCGCTCGTCCGATCCTTCTTCTATGAGTTGGTGATCTGCCGGACAAACCATCACGAGCGGTATCAATCCGATATGATCCAATAAACGCGGATAGTCTTTTTTGTCCTTGCGGAACTGCTTTTTCACCCCTCTCCTCAATCCGCAGGATATAGAAAAGGAATTATCCCCCTTCCCTTCAGGGAGGGGTTGGGGGTAGGCTTTGTATACCCCCTGCACCATGGACATTTGTTCGCCATGGGTGATGTTGAGGCTGTCCTGGGACGTGAAAGCGGACTTGGTGAAACTCAGCAGGTAGATGGCATCAAGGACGTTCGTTTTTCCTTGTCCGTTGAGGCCGACGAGACAGTTGAGTTTGGGACTGAATTCCAAACTCGCCTCGCGGATATTGCGATAGTTTAATATGTTTAATGATTGCAGAATCATGCGTACATATTCACGTCCTCGGCGGTTATTTGCGGTCCGGCAAGGATGATGAGGCGCTCAATCACATTGCGCAGTTGGCGGATGTTTCCGGTCCACTCTCTGGATTGCAGTGCTTTGATAGCCTCTTCGTTGAAAGTCTTTGGGGCGATGCCTTGTTCGTTACAGATGCGTCCGGTGAAGTGCTCTACGAGCAAGGGGATGTCTTCCAAACGGTCTTTGAGTGGCGGCACGGCAATCGGAATGACATTGAGGCGGTGGAACAAGTCCTCGCGGAAATTGCCTTCGGCTATTTCTTTCTGCAGGTCTTTGTTTGTAGCCGCCAGCACACGGACATTGACTTTGATGGGTTTGTCGGAGCCGACCCTCGTAATCTCGGATTCCTGCAATGCCCGCAGCACTTTGGTCTGCGCCGCCAGGCTCATGTCACCTATCTCGTCAAGGAAGAGCGTACCTCCATCGGCTTGCTCGAATTTGCCTGCACGGTCTTTGATGGCACCGGTGAACGAACCTTTCATGTGACCGAAGAGTTCGGATTCGATCAGTTCTGAAGGGATAGCGGCGCAGTTCACTTCTACCATAGGCCCGTTAGCTCGTGTCGAATGTTCATGGATGAGATGTGCCACTACTTCTTTTCCCGTACCGTTGGGACCGGTGATGAGTACACGCGCCTCTGTGGGTGCGACCTTGTCTATTATCTCGCGTACGCGGTTGATAGCCGCACTCTTGCCGATCATCCGTGGTCCGTGGTCCGCCACTTTCTTACGCAACTGTTTAGTCTCTTGTTTAAGCGATTTGGACTCTAACGCATTCTTTGTTGTGATGAGGATGCGATTGAGGTCGAGCGGCTTGATGAGGAAATCGTACGCTCCGAGTTTGAGAGCCTGCACGGCCGTTTCTACATCTCCATGACCGGAAATCATCACCATCGGTGTTTCGCTATTCGGCATAGCGTCACCATTTTCCTCATTTTCTCCGTTTTTGAGTGCTTTCAGTACTTCCAGCCCATCCATCTCCGGCATTTTGATATCCGAATAGATGAGGTCGAATGTTTTGGCTTGCGCCATCTCCAAACCTTGCTTGCCGTTCTCGGCAACTTCCACCTCATGTCCCTCGTCTGTCAGAATCTCGCGGAGTGTATTCCGAATGCCGCGTTCGTCGTCTATAATCAATAATTTTGCCATAATTCCAAATGCATTGCCAAATTTTGTGCAAAATTACAACAAATTTTTTAAATTTGCAAGATTTTTAGCGAAAAAAGTAGTCTAAGCTCGCTTAAGTGTACTTCGTTCGCTAAAAAGATTGTAGTTTGTACGTTAGTGCGAACGTAATTTCGGGGGAAGATTGTAGGCGATAATCGTGCGCAGCTAAGAAGTCCTACAATCAGGCGGAGTCCGAATATATTTTTTTCTGAATTACACAAATAAATCTATTATTTTGCAAAAAAAAGCAAATTTTATTTGGTCATGTCAAAAATTATTCCTACCTTTGCACCGGAAAATGGGCACAAATTAACATTTTATGTTACATAACATATTTTAACCCAATTTTAATCATTTAACTAATTAACAATCATGAAAAAAATTCTTTCTCTTTTCGCTGCTGTGCTTTTCGCCGGCAGTATGATGGCAGACGTGGTTATCTCCGGTAGTGCTTTTGCGGGTCAAGGTACCTCGAGCACCGGTAGCCCCGTTGCCGCTACGGTTGAAGGTGTTACATTCGAGTGCGACAAAGCTTACAGCGATGACGCTCACAGCACGTTGCGTTGTTACAAGAATGGTGTTATCACCATCACTGCTCCGGAGAAAATCACTAAGTTGATTTTCCAATTTTACCAGACTTATAACGGCGGCTTGGCAAATGAGGTAGTTGTTGACGCAAATGAGTGGACTTACACTCTGACCAGTCAAGCTCGTATCGAGCAAGTAACTGTTTCCTTCGGCGATTCACCAGCTCCTACATATGACACGCTGAACGTGGCTCAGGCAATAGAGATTGCCAGCGCGTTGGCAGACAATGCTTCGAGCAAGGAGTATTTCATCGAAGGCTTTGCTGTTAACGTGGCAGATTATTACGTTGAGTCCGGAACTCCGAAAAATCAAACTTTCTATGTTGTAGAAGATGCAGCAGCTCCGGATTCCGTACTGCAGGCATTCCGTGCTACTCCGCAGAAGGAAGGCAAAGCTTACCCGGTACTTGCTGGTGATAAAGTTCGTTTGTTCGGTAAACTTCAGAAATATGTGAAAAATGATAAGACCCAATTGGAGGTTGTAACCCCGACTGTTGAGTTTCTCAGCGAAGTAGAGGGCGATCGTACCATTGATATTCCGGTTGTAACGCTGGATACCATTGATGTTGCGAAAGCACTGGAAATCGGCGGTGCACTGGAGGCTGGTAAATCGTCTGATGTAGCTTATGTTATTGAAGGCTTTGTGTCCAACATCGTTAACTATTACGATGCAACCAACGAAAACGAGACCTTCTGGATGGCTGATACTAAGGAAAGTACAGCTAAATCAAATGCAGAGGGTGCGTTCGAAGTATATCGTGGCAAAATTGATCAGAAAGAAGAAATCGGTCTCCACGCACATGTTTTCGTAACGGCAAAGATCTATAAATATCAGCCGATGAAGGAGAATCAGCCGAATGGTGATCCGGTTATTGAGACCGCTAATAGCCCTATTCCTACAGTAAATGTAGTAGAAAAAGGTGAGCAGGAAGAGGTAATCGTTGCTACTGTTGCAGAAGCGATGGCAGTAGGAAAAGCCCTTGCAAGTGGCGCAACAACAGAAAAGCGTTATGAGATCACCGGCTATGTATCGAACGTATATAACTTCTATAACCCGGATTTCTCGAACGAGACCGTTTGGATTACCGACGACCCGACCAGCACGTCTGCATCGGCAGATGACGCATTCCAGATCTTTCGTGGCAAACCGAATACCAAAGCGGAGATCGGTTACGGTGCAAAAGTGAAAGTAACAACGACTATCACTAACTATGGCGGTACCACTATTGAGAGTGCTTTGGGTGTAACGATTGAAGTACTTGAGGCAAGTACGTTCGTTCCGGATACGGTAGATATAGATAAAGCTGTTGAGATTGCTCAGGGTTTGGCTGAGGGCGCAAAGACTCCGGTATATTATGTAGTGAAAGGTTTCATCCAAGAGCCGGGTACGTTTGATTCAAAGAACAGCAACGCAACCTTCAAACTCTCTCAATTCCCGAATGAAGCAGAGGGTCCCGTTACGGCTTATCGCGCAACGGTTCTCAAAGCAGATGCAGAGAAAGTAGCTACGAAGAACAGTTACGTAAACGTAACAGGTTATCTGATGAAGCACAGCGCTTCCGCTCAGATTGCACAAGGTGCAATCACTGCTTTTGTTGAGGCTCCGCAAATGGATACCATCCACGTGGACGTAGCTGGAGCTATAGCAGCTGGTTTGGAATTGCCGATGGGGGGTAAATCGGATCGTATCTATGCCGTAACCGGTTTCGTGAATCTTGTATCTGCAGAGTTTGCTGACGGTATGGAGTCCTTCTTCCTGGCGGATGATGCAGCCAGCGAGGCGATGACCTTCTATGCAAAAGACGCTACGATTGACAAAGCTGTTGAGGCCGGTGCAAATGTAGAGGTAGTTGGCCGCCTGCAGAACGCTGACGGCGAGACCATTACCATAGAGAATGGTAAGGCTCGTTATATTCCGGGTGAGGGAATCGAGAATATCGTGCTGACCGAGAAGGCTCAGAAAGTAGTTGTTGATGGTGTAATCTACATCGTTCGCGACAACAAGATGTTCGACGTTCGCGGTACGCAAGTTCGCTAACAAACAAGCCACCCCTTCTTAGAAAGGGAGTTGAAAAATAGTATAGAGGAGCGTTTCGACGCTCCTCTATTTTTGTAAAGTGGAGTTTACAAGGAAACTATTATAGTGAAAAAAGTTTCCAAAAAACTTGCACATGTCAAATATTTGTTGTACTTTTGCAGCCGTTTTGAGTCAGGATCAACGATTACATATTATCAAGACAGCCGGGGAGATGTTCTTCCTGTTGGGAATCCGCAGTGTGTCCATAGATGACATTTGCCGCGAGTTGGGCATATCGAAAAAGACATTCTACGTTTATTTTGCGTCCAAAGATGAACTTGTGGCACAATTATTGCATGCTAATGTTGCTTATATCGCCGGAAAGATGGACGAGTTGCTGGAGTTGAAGGATTTCCGCAAGTTAGTGAGCCGTTTTATCAAGCACCAGGAGGCGGAGAAGAACGATGTGCGGCGGGTGCCACAGTTGGTTTATGACCTGAAGAAATACTATCCCCGTCAGTTCGCGGAGTTCCAAGAAGAGTGCTTCAAGACGCAAAAAGAATATATCATGGCGTATCTGGCGCAAGGTCAGCAGGAAGGCCTCGTGCGCGCGAACCTTAATATAGAATTAACAGCTGTCCTTTTTGCGAAGATCCACAGCGATGCGATTCGAGACTTTGAAGTGATAGAGGCGCACAACCACAACATGCACCAGTTGGGGCATACGGCGATGGATATATTTGTGCGGGGCGTGCTGAGTGAAGAAGGAATGAAACTTTTTGAGAGTTGAGAATACGTTATTACGTAATTACGGTATTACGAAAAAAATCAATATAGATATATGAAGAAACTTATTTTAATGATGACCGTGCTGCTCGCGATGAGTACAGCGGTAATGGCGGAAGACCATGTGATGGCGGCTACCCGTAGTTCTAAACAGACTCAGGATAGCGTACCGCCCGTGTTGCGTTTGTCCCTCAAGGAAGCACAAGAGTACGCCGTGAAACAAAACCGCACCTTGCGTAACGCTTCCCTGGCCGTTCAAGAGGCATACGCGCAGCGTTGGCAAACTATCGCTTCCATGTTGCCGCAGGTGGACGGGAGTTATACGTATAGTAACTATTTGGGCTATTCGGCGACCCTCTCTATGGGAGGTCGTGACGTGCAAATCAACATGCCTAATGTGGGGGCGCTGGGTGTCACTGCTTCCATCGGAATCAACGCCCAAGGTATCGTAGGTGCACTGCTTAATAATGTGGCCATCAAGATGAAGAAAATCGCTCTTGAGAAGTCCGAAGACGAACTGCGTAGCAGTGTTATGAGCGCGTATGTTTCTGTCTTGGCTCTTCGAAGCATCACCGGCCTTTTGGACTCCAGCCTTGTCAATATCCAAGAACTTGAGCAGATGACCCAGAATGCAGTCAATGTAGGAGCAGCCGAGCAGACATCGGCGGACCAGATACGCGTACGAGTGAATACGCTTAAAAATAATATCAATGCCCAAAAACGAAATGTCGAACTGGCAAACAACAGTCTCAAAGTGCTGTTAGACGTGCCGGTAGAGACCGAACTGATTCTGACGGAAAACATGGACGATGTTCTTTCACCGGAACGGGTACTCGACCTGTTGAGCCAGAATTTCGCTCTTGAGAACAATCTCAACTACCAACTACTCCGTCAGCAAGTAGAACTCGCCAAGCGTAATGTGCACATGGCAGGCTGGGCGTATGGTCCTACCTTAGCGTTCGCATATAACTATCAGAACCAGACTTATTACGGCGATGGAGGTATGCGTATGACGCCTCCGAATGTGATACAGGTGACAGTCAAGATGCCGCTCTGGTCATCCGGTAAGCGTGCGGCAGGCATAGTGGAGAAGAAGATCGCTCTTGAAGAAGCGAAAAACACCTTCTCCGAGACTTCTGACAATCTCGAGATACAGTACCGTCAACTTTGTTTCAATCTCACCAATGCGTACGAGACCTATCTCAATGAGAAAGACAATATTGAGGTTGCCCAACGCGTCTTCAACTCCTCCACGGAGAAATTCAAATGGGGTGCTGCGTCGAACCTGGAACTCACTAACGCCTCCAACGACCTCATCAATGCGCAATCAACCTACGTAAGCGCGATGCTGGAACTGATTAACGCCCAGTCGGAACTGGAGGAATTCCTTAACAAATAATTACGGGATAACGTTATGACGTCATTACGAAAAAAAAACAAGAACAATAATATGAAAAAGATTTTTATTTACACCCTTGCTGCGCTGACCCTCATGGCTTGCGGCAAGAAAACAGAAACAACCGCTGCGCAGGAAGAGGAGAGAGTAGAGCAGGTACGCACCATCGTTCTCCAACCGCGTGAGATAGAGCGTGAGATTTCCGTTTCGACCAACCTGCAAGGCTACCTGACTCAGAACGTGGCTCCTTCGCTCACCGGTAAGATAGAGCATATCTACCGCGAGGTGGGGGACCGTGTGGCAAGCGGAGACGATCTGGTGCGTATGGACCAGACGCAGTACAAGACCACAAAGATTTCATTAGCCAACCTGGAGGTTGAGAAGAACCGTGTGGAAATGCTGCTCAAGACGGGTTCGGCTACCCAGCAGCAGTATGACCAGATCACGACCCAGTATAACTCCACCAAGGAGCAACTGGAGTTCCTCGAGACCAACACCTATGTCAAGGCTCCGTTTGCCGGTGTAATCTCTGCCAAGAACTACGAGGACGGCGAACTCTACGGCGGACAGCCGATTCTGATTCTGACCCAGATAGACAAACTGAAAGCACTCGTGGCTATTCCCGAGACTTATTTCCCGCTTTTCAAGGCAGGTATGAAACTGACGCTGGCTTCGGAGATTTATCCCGGACAGACTTTCCCCGCAACGGTGGAAATTGTTTATCCGACCATTGACCCCTCCAGCCACACTTTCCAATGCAAGATAGTGGTTCCCAACGGCAGAAACCTGCTTCGTCCGGGAATGTATGTGACGACAACCATCGGTCTGGGCAAGGCAAACGCTATCGTAGTGCCCTACCAGAGCGTAGAGAAACTCGTCGGAGCCAACGACCGCTATGTCTTCATTGTGGAGGACGGCCGCGCCAAACGTGTAGCAGTGGAATTGGGTCAGCGTTTCGACCAGGATATAGAAATCATTGCTCCGGAAATCAAAGCCGGCGTTGAGTTCGTCACCACGGGCCAGCACAAACTCGTCGATGGCGTCAAAGTGAATGTGGTAAAATAATCCCGTAATTACGTATTACGTAATCCCGAAAAATTATGGCAATTTATAAGAGTGCAATAGAAAAACCGGTGACCACCGCCCTGATCTTTGTGGCGGTGATCGTCATCGGTATATACAGTTTCCTGAAGCTGCCGATTGACCAGTTCCCGGAGATGGACCCGCCGTATATCACGGTCATGACCACCTACCCGGGTGCATCGGCTTCCGAGATGGAGACCAACGTGACGAAGATCATGGAGAATGCCCTGACCTCCGTCGATCACCTCAAACACATCACTTCGCAGTCCAAGGATAATATCTCCGTGGTGGAGTTGGAGTTGGAGTGGGGTAGTAACATGGACGAGGCGGTGAACGACGTGCGTTCGTTCGTCGATATGGCGGCGAACAACCTGCCGGACAACTGCGCCAAGCCGGTTATCTTCAAGCTATCGACCTCAACGATGCCGATAGCCATGTATTCCATTACCGCTGACGAGACCTACGCGGGTCTGGACAAGATTCTGAACGACGAAGTGGTGCCGCAGCTGAACCATATTGACGGTATCGGTAATATATCCCTCTCGGGTGCGCCGGACCGCTATGTCTATGTCAATATCGACCAGCAGAAACTCGATGCTTATGGAATCACGTTGGAGCAGGTGGGACAAGTCGTTTCCGCGAACAACCTCAACCTCTCTTCGGGTACAATCAAGATGCCGCAGGAGCAGTACCAGATGCAGGTGCGTTCGGAGTACATCGAGTCATCGGAGATAGCAAACCTCATGGTAGCTATGACGCCGCAGGGCCAGCAGGTCTTCATTCGCGATATTGCTACCGTCAAGGATACCATCAAAGACCTCTCGCTGGACGAGAAGACCAACGGTCGTGAGGCGGTGCGTCTGATCATCGCCAAGCAGACAGGTGCCAACACCGTGCAGGTTTGCAAGGACGTGCGTGCCGAGCTGGCGAAGATACAGAAACAGCTCCCGACGGACGTCAAGATTGAGAAGATCTACGACTCCTCGGAGAACATCCAGAACTCCATCAACTCCCTCGAAGAATCCGTGCTTTACGCCCTTCTCTTCGTGGTGCTTGTGGTGCTCTTCTTCCTCGGCAAATGGCGTGCGACGATTATCATCGGTATCACTATTCCTATCGCTCTGATCGTGGCGTTTATCTACCTCGGTTTGGCGGATTCGTCGCTTAACATTATTTCCCTCTGTTCGCTCACCATCGCTATCGGTATGGTGGTGGACGATGCGATCGTGGTCTTGGAGAATATCACCCGTCACGTGGAGCGCGGCGAGGACCCGCACGAGGCGGCAATTTATGCGACGAATGAGGTGTGGATCTCCGTCATCGCTACTACGCTCGTGCTCGTAGTGGTATTCGTGCCGCTGACGATGTTGAACGGTATGGCGGGAATCATGTTCCACGAGCTCGGATGGATAGTGACGGTAGTCTGCTGTACCTCTACCCTCGTGGCTATCTCGCTCACGCCTATGCTCTGCTCCAAACTGCTGAAAGCCAAGAAAGTGCATGTGGATGAGAACGGCAATCTGGTGGATGACGAGGCAGGCAAGAAAGGCTGGTACGAGCGTACGGTGGTGCACATGCTTGACGTCATTGACGAGTATTACGCCAAGTCGCTGGGTTGGTGTCTGCGCCACAAGGTGCTCACCTTCCTTATCCTCATTGCGTTCTTTGCTGCCTCTCTGATCCCTGTCTTTGCAGGCAAGATCGGTACGGACTTTATGCAACAACAGGATAACGGTCGTCTGTCTGTGACCGTCAAGCTGCAACGTGGTACGCGTATCGAGGAAACCCTCAAGACCGCCCGCAAACTGGAAGCACGTTTCGTGGAACTCGTGCCGGAGATACAACTGATTAACACCTCCGCCGGTTCCAACGACGATGCTTCTATCGCAGCTCTCTTCTCCTCGACGATGAACAACAAGATTCAGATGACTGTCCGTCTGCCTAAGAAATGGGAGCGCGACCGCGATATCTGGACCATTGCCGAAATCCTCCGTCAGGAGATGGCATCCTATCCGGAGATCAACGAGTACCAGTGTGTCGTCTCCTCCGGCGGCCCCGGTGGTAACGACATCACGGTTGATCTGGAGATCTACGGTTATGATTTCGATAAGACCTCCCAGTTGGCGGAGCAGTGCCGTCAGTTGATCTCCCAACTGCCCGGTGCCCGCGACGTGAATATCAGCCGTGAGGACGACCGTCCGGATATCAAGATCACCGTTGATAAGGAGAAAGCCTCCCGTCTGGGGCTCTCCTCGGCTACTATCTCCACCTACCTCCGTAACCGCGTAGCGGGTATGTCCTGCGGTTACCTCAAGGAGGACGGCTCGGAGTACGATATCGTCGTGCGTCTTGAGGAGGAGGACCGCAACTCCATCTCGGATATCCTCAACCTCTCCATTCCAACTGCTACAGGCAAGTCCGTCAAACTGACTGAAGTAGCTTCCGTCGGTGAGTACTGGGCGCCGCCTACCATCGAGCGTAAGGCGCGTCAGCGTATCGTCACCGTCAAGGCTACGCCGTACAACACTACCCTCGGCGAACTGGCTAATGCGATCACTTCAGAGGTGGTGCCACAACTGGATCTGCCTGTAGGCTATTCTACCCATATCGGCGGTGATGTCGAGACCCAGCAGGACACGTTCCACGACATGATTCTTCTCGGCCTGATGATTATCATGCTTGTGTATATCGTCATGGCCTCGCAGTTCGAGTCCCTCCGTATGCCGGCGATCATCATGTTCACCATTCCGTTTGCCCTCTCGGGTGTCATCATCGCCCTTTGGCTCACGGGACGAAGCCTTGATATGATCGGTGCGCTCGGTCTGGTGCTTCTGGTGGGTATCGTCGTCAAGAACGGTATCGTGCTCGTGGACTATATCAACCTCATGCGTGAGCGTGGATACGAGCTGAATCAGGCTATCCAGATGTCGGGTCGGAGCCGTATCCGTCCGGTGCTCATGACGGCGTTCACTACCATCCTCGGTATGATCCCGATGGCGGTCTCGTCCGGTGAAGGTGCCGAGATGTGGCAACCGTTAGGTATCGTCGTCATCGGCGGTCTGACCGTCTCGACCTTCCTGACCTTGTATGTCGTGCCTGTGCTCTACGGTGTCATGTCCCGCCACGGCGACCGCGACAAGCAGGAAGCGCTGCGCAAGAAATTTATCTTTATGGATATTAAGGTAAAGAAGGAGGAAAAGGCATGAAAAGCGTAATGATTGTTTTCAACCAGGCCAATACGGGCCGTGTGGAATATATGTTAGATGTGCTTGGCATCAAGGGATTCACGTTCTTCGAACAAGTACAGGGTCGTGGTACCAACGGCGGTGAACCCCGCCGTGGTACGCACGCATGGCCTGAGATGAACTCCTGCGTGATTACCATAGTTGAGGACGAGCAAACGGCTCCGCTGCTTGAAGCAGTGAAGAAACTCGACTTGCGTAATGAGGAGGTAGGAGTACGCGCGTTCGTCTGGGATATCGTCGCTACGGTCTAGATGTGGCGAATGATATAGTACGGAATATCCAGCGCCTGTACCTCCGCTTCATAGCGATCAAAGAGTTCTTTACGAATCGCTTCTGAACCATTGGAGCGGGCAGGGTCGGGCACCCAAGCAATATCCGGATAGGTCAATAAGTAAACATCCATCGGAAAACGGTGGATGTTTTCGTTTAACCATTCCGGAACGCGGCCAAAGGCATAGTCGAACCACACCTTGGTGATGATGAGTTCAGTGTCGAAGATGTACAGGTTATTGGTTAGGGGTGACGTGTTACGGGATAGAGCTTCCAACTCTTCAATCTGGTGTCTGGCAAGGGCGCATAGTTCATCGAAAGTAACATCTGTAGTTCCCTTTCTCTCTACATATTCGCGTGCATATTCCGAGATGAGCACACCGTTGTACCGCTTTGCCAGATAGCGCGCCAATGTGCTCTTGCCACTGGATTCAGGTCCTATGATACCTACTTTGAAGCTTTCAGAATTCATCATTCAGCATTCAGATTTATCTGGTCAGCATGAGTTTGATATTCAGACCCACATTATCTGTCTTGACCGGGTAAGAGGATGAGATAAGCGGAGTGGTTCCCTGGTGGTCGTAGAAGAGTTGCAAGTTGATCTTCTGGCTCAACACATAGTCTGCCGAGATCTTAATGGCAAAGACTCTGTTACCGGACGACGCTTGCGTAATGCCCTCGTCTATCTTACGGAGCAGCATCTTCACATCTTTATACGACAAGTCCACTTGTATCTTGAGGTCATTGCTTACTTTCTTTTGAACACCATCCTTATTCTTCGTGATGAAGTTGAGATTCTTGATGGTATAACCTCCTCCTATGACGAACTCATCGGTGTGTCCTTCGGTCAGTTGCACGCTGGTGATATTGAGGGCGAGGTTACGTTGCTTACGGTATTCGGCTTTCACGGAGAGGGAGTTCTTCATCGTGAGATTCAATCCGATAAGCGGCGAGAACGCTTCTGTGAGCGTGACATTACTGATGTCGTATGCGGATGAAGGCATCGGAGAATCGGTAGCGACATTACGTACAAAGCCGACTCCGGTATTGTTATCCTCGCAGCCTACCCAGGTAGAGAATGAGCCATATGAACCCACTGCATATTTACAGGTGTATGCATGCGTGAGAGTTACTGATTTGAAGTGCTCTTTCATCCAAGGCAGTTTGCCTAAACCGTCGTATGTAACGGACCAGTTCGGTATGATTTTGAGGATACCCAGGAAGGGGTTGAGTCCGATGGTATGCGGGTTCTGTCCGGTATATGCGGCAAGGAAGGCGGGTACCAATACATCTGCCGAAGTAGAGCTGACGCGTCCGTGCTTATTCGGGTCGTATTTTGTGCCGGCCGGAATATCCTTCATGAATCCTTTACTCGGGAGCGTAATGCCGGTGTACTGATCCTGTACGCGGGCATGCATGATAGCGCGATTCTCCAAAAAGCGGTCAAAAGCGGCATTAGCGAAGTTCTCTTCCTGCGAGCCTACACGAGAGAACATAGTACCTATAGCACATTGCGTGATATTAAACGAACCAGTTATCATCTCTTGCGGATCCTCGAAGGTATAGATGATGGAACTCGATTGCGCAAAGTACCGCTTTCCATTCAGCTGCACTTTAAGTCCCGGCAGAGGTTCAAGCGTCAGTTTGACATCGAAGTCCGAGGTATGCGCACGAATAGCGGGTTGTACGATAGAGGTATCGCCTGTTAACCAGCCGTTTTCTTTTGCCCGCTCAATCATATTCGCAGGGATGAAACCGAAGGCGAAGTCATAACCCGGTGCCCATACGCCGTTCACCTTACATTGTCCCATGAATCCTGCTTCCGGTTCGAAGCCAGGGATAGTCATGGAGTTTGTCTCGCGGTAGGTAACTTGCAGGCGGCGTACCATTGTACCGAGGTAAGCAAACATATCTCCTGTGACTTGGGCCGGAGTTCGTTCGTTCGGGTCGCGTGTAGTGATGGTGATAGTCGCTTTGGCGCAGTCAGCCTTCGGCGTGATAGTCACTTTTGTATTTCCGTCCGGACGGAAGGAGACCGGGATGGCTTTTCCCGTCGAGTCAGCTACGCTTACGTTGAGCAACTCGGAATTCAGACGATGGGTCAGTTCAACGGCTTCACCTTTTTTCAGGGCAACGGTCTGGGTGTAGTTCTTCGGCTTGAAGTTACGTCTAGTATTTCGGCCGGAGTAACGCTGGGTCATCTGTTTCCAGTATTTGGATTTGCCATACCAAGTCTCGAAGTTAATACCTCCGTCTACCTGCCAAGACTGCATCGAACTAATCGTGTTACCACGCTTGATACCATTCGAGGAGGAGGCTGTACGGTTCCAATTATAGTTGGCGTTATAAGACGCATTGGCTGTGAGGGGATCGAGGTATGGGATGCGATTGAACGGCACATTCCAACTGGCGGTGAATATCTGCTGGTATGCATACGCGGAACCAAAACGCGCCAACGACCGCTGAATAGTGTCTCGCCAAGCCTCGTACTTGTCGTGGTTGAACTCCGGGTCGAAGTAGCGGTCGATTAATATCTCCGGCGTATATTTACCTTCATCGATGATGGCATTCATTGCCGATTGGAAGGTGAACTTCATGTTCTTCGTGAGGTCATATTTGATGTCCACATTGCGATCCCATGTGAAGTCCTTGCTATAGGTCAAGTCCATAGCTTGGGCAGATGAACCGGCAAGGTCACGCATCTTCATGTGACTGAAGGTACGATGCATATTCATGCGGAAGGCCCAAGACTGCGGCAAGTAGTAGAAATTCATCTCTTTGAGGAACTTCACATTCTGCACCTTCTCTACTTTACTGAACGGTTCCCAAGGTTTAGGATTGAAGTTGTACGCATATTGGAATGAACCCTTATGATCGGTATTGTAGTTGGTCTCCATTTCGGGCGAGTGTTCCGATTGCTTGTTATACGAAGCCGAGAGCGAGAAGTTCGCAGGATCGTAGAACATATCGCGTTTCTTGGAGTGGATATCCACTTTGAAGTTAGACAAGGAGAAGGACGTTGACTCATGCACGGTAGAAGTCATGGCTTTTATGGAGTCACGATCTGATTTCTGCTCGTATGTACTGAGTGTTTCTGCTAGCTTCACATCCGTATCCAAGGGGTCGTAATCCGGTGTTGTTGTCTCTTTGCTGTATGATACGTAGAGCGGTATTTGCAGTTTTGCTTTTTCCGGGAAGAGTCGTCCGGCTTCCAATGCCGCGCTGACGGATATCTGGTAGAAATTATCCATATTTCTATCTAGGACATTGGCTTCGATAGATCCGTATCCGGCGGTTTCGAGTCGTCCGGCCACATTGACTTGCGCAATGTCACTGATAGCCAATGCCGCATTCGCCATGGCAGCCACACCGCCTTGCTCATTGAATTGGCTGAGACGCAATTCATCGACCCAGATCTCTCCGGAGGCCTCATGCTGACCATTGTTACGCACACCGATCATGATGGATGCTACATCTTCGAGGGTAGGATTACCCAAGACGGTGATTTTATTCTGCGGGTGACCGGATGCTTCGTCGTACACGATATACGGGATCGTGTTGCTTACACCGGCACTTCCTGCCCGTTTAGCTTTGTTACGCGCCAATTTCGCGTCCGTCAGCACTTTGAGGGCGAAGTTGAACATGTTCGCATCCGGCCAAACGAGTCGGCGATCCGCTTCAGAGTTGTTATTGTATAATCCCGGCGCGGTGAGGTGCAACGGAATTTCATATTCGTAGTAGTTATTCTTGAGGTCCGTACCCAATCGGATGAAGCAAGAGAGGTCTCCGTCTTTCAAGTTCGGGTCGAGGGCTGTCAGTTGCTCCGCATGGACGAACATCTGCAGGTTCTTATATTGCCGCATGTCATACGCGGTGTTCTTATACATAGCTCGTGAGTCATGGGGGCTGAGGTTCGTGACACGCAGTACCATGGATTGCTCGTTTTGCGCGATGAGTTGGGCTTGTCCCGGATCAGTTTGGCGGCTTACACCCGGCGGGAGAACATAGTTAACCGGCGTACGCGTACTGTTCTCCTCAATGTTTACAGTCTGCACGTCAATGGAAGCGCCTGTATTAACCGGGACACCTATCGGCGCCAAGTCGCGCGTATATTGACGCCATTCTCCGCGGACGAGGTCCATCGTTGCAAAACGCAGGTACGTTTCATGCGCAAAGCCTGTGAGGAAGATACGCATGAAGCGGATAGATTTCCAGTTGCGGATACCATTGATCTTCTGCACAGTCGCGCTGTCTCCGCGAAGAGGAATTTTGAACTGATACCAGGTTACATTGACTGTCTCTCCATTACGTAAGGTAACGGCGCTAATCTTTTTCTCTGTAATATGCTGTTTGCCTACCTCCAGCATGTCGGGTCGGAGGATGACTTTGTACTGGTAGTATTTCTCGTATTCATTGAGAGTGTTATCAAGGTTTACATCCTCTATATCCGGTTGCATGGTAGAGGCTGTTCCGTAACTCTCTGTCTGTTGCTCGGTAGCGGGGGAGTTACCTTGTGTACCATTGAAGTGCTTGTAACGATTGAGGATACTTACTTCCTGTTGGTCGAAGTCCGTGCCGCGATAAAAGTGGTAGTTGTCACCTGCCGGGTCATTGAGCGGCGAGAAGACATCTGTCTGCCACTGATTCAAAGTATCGGGGTTCACTTTCGCTTTCAGTGCATCCACGAAGGTTTTGTAAGCAGGCCAATTTTGTTCCTGCATATCATTCAGACCATTCAGACCGACATCTTGCATGGGGCGCGAACCGGGTTCGTTACTAAAGGCGACAACGGTACTCGTGGTACGCGGCACGTATCCCCAAATCGTGGAGTCCACACGACCTTTGTCTTCGAGCGAGACAGGAAGACCGTGCTCAAAGCCTTTCTTGCCGTCATGCAGGACATCTTCGCTGATATCACCCAGGTTGATGTACATCTCACCTGTATAATCCAACTCATGTCCCGGGTTCGTGAGGGCAGGATCCATCATCCAGAACTGGATATATTCGATGTTCGCTTTTTCGAAATCCGTGTTGTCCAAACGCCGCATCATACCTCCCCAGCGCTGTGTCGGGTTAGTCATCTTACCATCGAAGCCGATCTCATCAGATGCGATATTATACTGTCCGCGTTGTTCGGGGTAGAAAGCGAGGTTGAGAACAGGCAGTTTGGTATCCACGTTGCTAGCTTCCTGTCTATTCGGATATATCTCGTCCTGATATACGATACGCGTGCGGTGATCGCTTAGGGCTGCCAAGTCGTTTCGTATATGCGCGGGCGTGTTGGTTTGCGGGTAACCGAAGATCGGGTCAACGGTGTACCATGCCATGTGCGCACGGTTTTTGTTATACGATATATCATATGCCCGGGACTCCGTAAAGGTAGAAGGTGTAGAGGCCAGGAACCAATAGGTCGGGTAATGTACGTCTATATTGGTTGTGGTATTCTCAAAGTCATCGATGTAGGCTGTTCCCACCGATCCCACATCGTTGGTGTGACCTGGGATGAGATGTGCAAACTCCGCATTAATCGAGAAGGTGGACGGTGCGGTAGCCGTGATCCATGGAATCTTGTCAATGGCGTTGGTGAGCCATTGCATCTCTGTCTTCCAACTACCGTTAACGCCCCAAATCGTGTTGGCCAAAGGTTCGTAACCTGTGTTCACTTTCGTAGTGAGCGGTCGTTCGCGCAAGTGCATGATTGTACCACCGATGACGAGGTCTTTGGAGAACTCGTATTCTAGATGAGCGCCAAAGAGCGATTTACGTTGCATAGAGAACGTGCTCTGGTTTTCCAGTTTGACATCCACGTTAGTGCCGGACTCGAGAATCGAGGTGTTAAGGATGGTCACTGTTCCCATGGTGTAGTCTACGGTGTAATCCACGTTCTCCACGAGAGTTGCGCCTCCGGCGGTGACAGTGACACTGCCGCGCGGTATATTCATTGCTCCGAGGCGAATCTCGCTGCTATTGGTACCTTTATACTTACCGGTGAGGCGGAACTTGTTTTTCTCCGTCATCTCTTGAGCCACTATGAGGGTAGAGTCGTATAGCTCGGGGAAGCAGTATTTGGATACCAAACGCGGGTCATTATTCAAAGCTTTAGCCAAGTGGGAGCCGAAGGGTTCCAATACCGGGAAGATGATTTTTCCGCTAGAGGAATAAACGGTAAGTCCTTCGATGTAGTCGAATCGTCCGTCAGGGCTGGCGTTATGCTTCTGGTCCAAGCGGTCAAGATTCATGACGCGCAGCAGTTGCTTGCCATTGATAGGTCCTTCGTCCAGGTATTGCATGTCCGTGCCGACGGAGTCGTTCCTGTAGGTGACATAGAGTTCGAATTTATCCTGCGAGAGGCTTGTGGCCCCCAAGGAGTAGATATTCTTCATCATAAGGTCCCATGTGCCGCGGTTCTTTTCTCCCGGAGCATTGGCGCTTGATTTCAGCATCTTCAGAGCGAGTGCTGCTGGCGCGCGCAGTTCTTCTCCTCCGTCTGTGGAGAACTCACCCACTTGGTACACCTGGCCGTTATAGGTATATTCATAAGCAACGGCGAGGACTTCGTCTTGGTTCAAAGCGCTTTTGAGGGAGATATATCCGAGGGCGGTATTGAGCGTATATTCGCTGCTGGTCAACAAGCGGGCAGATTCTATTTTCTCGAAGTCCACCCCACCGTGCATGTCGTTGAGTCCTTCCAGCGCCGTAGTTGTCTGCGAGAGATCGCGGAAGGGAGTTTGCTTGACCGTTTCATAGAGGGAGTTTGTGGTGTTATCAGGAACGGTCTTTCCTAATCGGTCCCAAGCGCGGTTGTGCGTGTGGCGGCTGTTCTCACCGAGGTCCACAAAAGCCACGATGTTACGTGCCTGGTCATACGTACCGCGTTTGTTTGTTATCCACACCTCGATCTTCGTTATCTGTACTCCGCTTGCAATGTACGGCACTGTTTCCATCGCCTTTTCGAAATTATCGCGGAAGAAATGCGAGAGAAAGAAATGCCTGTTCTCATCGTAGTTGTCTCCGGCGATATCGAAACGTGTCATTTGCGCACCACCCTGACTGCTGACCGTTTGGGCTTCACTATTCTGCTGTGAGATGAGTGCCTGGATTTTGAGTTTGCCGAATTTGAGGTTGGTTTTGATACCAAAGAGTGCTTTGCTGCCGCGGATGAGAGACGAAGGCAGGTCGAGGGTTACGTTACCGGCTTCGATGGACTGAATGATATCATCCTCTTCTCCCTTGTAATTGAGTTTGAGATTCTGCTGGTCAAAGGAGAAGGATGCTTCGGTATTATAGGAAAGGTTAAAGTTGAGTTTCTGTCCCACTTTACCTTGCACACTTGCCTGAATCTTCTCATCGAAGTCGAAGATGTTGTTGTTGCGCGCGCGTACAGTAAGGGATGGGTTTCCGACATATTGGTGCTTGAATCCGAAGAGGAGTTCCGCTGATCCCTGCATCTTGAGTTGGACGCCTCCGGGACCGAACACTTTATCGGCAGGACCGATATTGAATTTCATGTCGGTGATGTCGAATTTCGATTCGTTATTATGCTCGACCTCTCCGATTTTCTGTTGCCAGTATTTATGCATAATCTGCCTCTCGGCATACTGGTTATATTCCTCTTGTGTGAGCAGGTACGGAGTGGAGATGTCCGTGTCTCCCATGCGTGTCCGTATGACGTACGTTCCTGTCTCTGGTTGGTATTCCACAGTGGTGGTGATGTTCTCCGGATCGTTGAGGTCGATAGAAGAAACGGGATGTGTGAGTTCTCCGTAGTTCTGCGCGCCGAGTTGTTTGACGTTGGTAGGTGCCCAGATGGCACTATCGGTGAGCGTGATGATGTCCGCCACGTCTTCCGGAACGGCTTCGCCGGCAGCAACAGCCGCGTCGCGTTTAACTTTGGCTTCTTCACGGGCTTTTTCCTCTGCCTCCTGCCGTGCTTTCTCTTCCGCTCTGGCTTTCCTCTCCGCTTCTTTTTGCGCTCTCTCTTCGGCAACGAGTTCCTTGAGAGTCTTCTGGGCATAGACTCCCTGTGCGGACATTACTGCCAGCCAGCAAACGAGTACTATGTAGAGGTAATGTTTAATGTTTAGTGTTGAGTGTTTAGTGTTTAGAGCATAGTGAGGGCTTTTCGGATGACGCCTTCCACACTCAGGGTCGGTTCGGCTTTGAGGATCTTGTCCACGGCTTTACCGCTGGCTGCCGCTGCAAAACCCAGCATGGTCAGCGCGCTCACTGCTTCGACTTTGATGCCATTGTCGGCTTCGACATCCAACATAGGAATTTCCGTCGGATCACCTCCGAGGTCGAGTTTAATCACTTTGTCTTTGAGGTCCACGATGATACGTTGGGCCGTTTTAGGTCCAAGTCCTTTCACTTTAGCCATAGCTTTGGCATTACCTGTAGCGATGAGCATGCGCAGTTCTTCTGCTTGGAAGGCAGACATGATCATACGTGCCGTAGCAGCACCGACGCCACTGACGGTCATGAGCATCTCGAACAGTTGCCGTTCCTTCCGCTCGTAGAAACCATATATCTCGTGCGTGTCTTCGCGGATGATTTCCGTGACGAACAGTTTCACTTCTTTGTTTTCACTACCGACCAACGCCGAGTATGTTGGCAGCGTGATGGCCAGAGAATAGCCCACGCCAGCCGCCTCTACGACCGCTTCCGCAGGGTTCAATTCCGTCAATATTCCTTTGATATATTCAATCATATGCACATAAAAAGCGGACAAAGGTACAACAATTATTTCAAATACGCAAGTGCGCGCGCATTTTTCTTCAAAAAAGTACCTATTTGCTAAAAAAAAACGCAAATTTCAAATTTCATATTTCAAATCTGAAATATTATGCGTACCTTTGTACGCTAAATTAGGCGTATTATGGCAAGAACTGAAATATCGGAGTATGGTGAGTTTGGTTTGATCAAGCATCTCACGAAGGATTTGAAACCTGTACAGGCATCCACGAAGAAGGGTGTCGGTGATGATTGTGCCGTGATGGATTTTGGCAGCAAAAAGGTGTTGATGACGACCGACATGTTGCTGGAAGGTATCCATTTTAATTTGGAGTATGTCCCATTGAAGCATCTGGGTTACAAGGCGGCGGTAGTTAATTTCTCGGATATCTATGCGATGAACGGAACGCCGACGCAGATTACGGTGAGTCTGGGTATCAGCAAGCGTTTCTCGGTAGAAGATATCGAGGCGTTGTATAGTGGTATCCGTCTGGCCTGCGAGCGGTACGGTGTCGATTTGGTAGGTGGAGACACCTGTGCATCGATGACCGGCCTTGCGATTTCTATCACCTGTTTGGGCACGGCTGCGGCGAAGGATATCGTGTATCGCAACGGGGCTAAGTTGAATGACCTGATTTGCGTCAGCGGAAACTTAGGCACGGCGTATATGGGTTTGCAGTTGTTGGAACGCGAGCGGCTTGCGAATGCAGAACAACCGGATTTTGAAGGCAAGGAATATTTGCTGGAACGGCAGTTGAAGCCGGAGGCAAGACGGGATATCTTGGAGGCCTTGCGGAAAGCGGGAGTGAAGCCGACGGCGATGATGGATGTGAGTGACGGGTTGTCATCGGAGTTGATGCATATATGCAGTCAGTCGGGTGTGGGATGCTGTATCTACGAGGATAAGTTGCCGATTGATTTCCAGGCTGCGGCATTGGCAGAGGAGATGAACCTGAATATCGTGACATGTGCGTTGAACGGCGGAGAAGATTATGAGTTGCTGTTCACGTGTTCGCTGGACGATTACGAGAAGTTGATACCTGTGGAAGATTTGTACATCATCGGTCATATCACGAAGCAGGAATACGGATGTAACCTCATTGGCAGAAATGGCGAAGAACTGCCTCTGAAAGCACAGGGATGGAACGCGTTTGGAGGTGAGAGTTTAAAGTTTTAAGGGGATGCGTAATATAGCTTTTATATTAGCCGGAGGAACGGGTAGCAGAGTAGGCGGTGAAATGCCGAAACAGTTTTTGCCGTTAGCGGACGGACGCTCCGTGTTGGAGCACTCTGTTGATGCCTTTGAACAGTGTCATCACATCCATGAGATAGTCATCGTGACGCACCCTGACTGGATAGAGCAATCGCAAGCAATCATTAGCCGCAACGATTGGAAGAAAGTGAAACATCTGATTAACGGGGGCAGTGAGCGATGGGAGAGTTCGTGGAACGCAATCAGTCTGTATCTGAAGGAAGACAAAAAAGATCCGGACACGTTCTATTGGTTCCATGATGCCGCGCGTCCGTTTGTATCGCAAAATATACTGAACCATGTCGGCGAGGCGCTGAAGAGTCATCTTGCGGTGACGGTCGCCGTGCCGGTAACAGATACGTTGTATAAAGTTGAAAGTTTAAAGTTGAAAGTTGAGAGTATTCCGTCGCGGACGGACTATATGCGTGCGCAGACGCCGCAGGCATTTCACTATTTGGTGATAGGTCCGGCGTATATGCGTGCGATTCAAAAAGGTCATATTGAGGCGACGGACGATGTAGGCATTTTGATGAAGTATAATCCGGATGTAGAGGTATATGTTGTAGAAGGCGAGGAAGCGAACAAGAAAATAACATACAAGGAAGACCTGGGGGAAAGGTGAAAGTTGAAAGGATGAAGGTTGTTATTTTAGGAACATCATGGCCGTATCGCGGCGGATTGGCTACGTTCAACGAGCGTCTGGCAAAGCAGTTTGTGTCCGAAGGACATGAGGTGGAGCTATGGACGTTTACGCTTCAATATCCGTCGTTCCTGTTCCCCGGCAAGACGCAATACACGGACGAGCCGGCACCGGAGGGTTTATTGATCCGCAGGGAGTTGAATTCGTGCAATCCGTTCAGTTGGCTGCGTGTGGGAAACGCAATAAAGAAAGCTGCACCGGATTTGCTGATATGCTGTTACTGGATGTCGTTTTTCGCACCGGCGTACGGATTGGTTTCGAGGATGGCGCGCAAGAACGGCAAGACAAAATGCGTGGCGCTGGTGCATAACATGATTCCGCACGAACCGAGTATATTGGATAAACTTTTTGCTCCATATTTTGTGAAGAGTCAGGACGGCTTTGTGGCATTAAGTGAGAGTGTTGTGAATGATATAGAAAAGGTTGAAAGTTTTAAAAGGCCGAAGACCTTCTCACCGCATCCGATATACGACCATTACGGCGAGCGGATGACCAAGGATGAGGCATGCGAGGCACTGGGTCTGGATGCGGACAAGGATTATATGCTATTCTTCGGATTGGTTCGGGCGTACAAAGGGTTGGATTTGTTGTTAGAGGCATTCGGAGAAGTGAAGGAAGCGTTGCCGAACTTGCGGTTGATTATAGCGGGCGAGTTTTATGAGGATGAAGCGAAATACCGTACACAGATAGCGCAGTTGGGATTGGAGGAACGGGTGATAGTGAGGAACGAGTTTGTGCCCGACGGCGATCTGAGAAAGTATTTCGGTGCGTCGGATTTGGTTGTACAGCCGTACAAGACAGCCACGCAGAGCGGTGTGACACAAGTGGCGTTTCATTTCGAGAAGCCGATGTTAGTGACGAATGTGGGCGGCTTGGGTGAGATCGTGCATGACGGCAAGATGGGTTATGCCTGTGCGCCGGAGGCAAAGGCGATTGCGGCTGATTTGAAGGATTATTTTGAGAATAAAAGACAGAAAGCTTTTACGGCTTATCTGCAAAAAGAGAAAACGAAATACGCATGGTCGAATATGACAAAAGCGTTTGAAAAGATATTATCGCAATGTTAGAAACAGAGATTATAAACAAGGCCAAGGATTGCTTGCAATGCGAGGCGCAGGCGATAGAGGCGCTTGTTCCGCGTTTGGGAGAGGATTTCGTGCGCGCTGTGCAGGCTATACAAGCATGCAAAGGAAAGATTGTTGTAACGGGTGTTGGCAAGTCCGGACATATCGGATCGAAGATTGCCGCGACCTTGGCGAGTACGGGCACACCGGCCTTTTTCCTGAATCCGCTGGACGCTTATCACGGCGATTTGGGCATGTTGACGGAGAATGACTTGGTGTTGGCTATCTCCTATTCCGGCGCGACGGAAGAGTTACTGCGTTTCCTGCCGTTGATTCAGGAAAAGAAGATCCGGATCATCGGCATGACGGGTAATACGGAGAGCCTGCTGGCGAAATATTCGGATATCCATCTGAATATCGCCGTAGCGCGTGAGGCTGATCCGCTGAATCTCATTCCGACAGCCAGTACGACGGCCACGTTGGCATTAGGCGATGCGCTGGCATGTGCGCTTGTGGAAGCCAAACATTTCCAGCCGACAGACTTTGCGCAACTGCATCCGGGTGGTGATTTGGGACGTAAGTTGTTGGCGAAAGTAGAGGATGTGATGTTCACGGAGAACCTGCCGTTTATACGTCCGGAAATGCCGATGAGCGAGGCGATAGAGGTGGTGACAAACGGCAAGTTAGGCATAGGCATTGTGGTAAAAGACGAGGTGCTGGTAGGTATCATCACCGATGGTGACATCCGTCGGGCGATGCAGAAGTTAGGACAGAAATTCTTCGCAACGCCGGTAGAAGAAATCATGAGTAAGAATCCGAAGACGATTAGCCGCAATGCGAAGATTGTTGAGGCCGGTGAGACGATGAATCATCACTCGATACACACGTTAGTGGTAGTGGATGAATGTCCTTCTGTCAGCTGTCAGCCGTCCGTTGTCGGAATCATCGACTCGTTCTCGTGCCTGCCCGGAACACGTTTTTACCATTAGATGCATAGGACGAGGGTAGGCAATCCTCAGGAGAATATCCAACGAATAATTAACGAATATCTAACTAATAACTAACGATTCACTCGAGATGAGAAACATAAAGTTATTTCTGACAGACGTAGATGGCTGTTTGACGGACGCCGGGATGTATTACTCCGCAGACGGCGAGGTAATGAAACGATTCTGTACATACGACGGAATGGGTATGGTGTTACTGCGTCAGGCAGGCATTCCGTGCGGAATCTTGACCTCTGAGCAGTCCGCTATTGTAAAGGCCAGGGCGGAAAAATTGAAGTTGGACTTTCTGTATCTGGGCGTAAGTAGTAAAGACCGGCAAGGAAGTATGACCAAGTTAGGCGCTGCGCAGAAGGTATGTGATAAGTTAGGAATCACTTTGGCGGAAGTCTGTTATGTGGGCGACGATGTGAATGATATCGATTTGCTGAGTGCGGTAGGTTTGCCTTGTTGTCCTCCGAACGCACGGAAGGAAGTGAAGACTATTCCGGGAATCAAGGTGTTGAAGACCCCGGGAGGTCAAGGCGCCATCCGCGAGATTGCCGATGAGATATTGGAGGGGTTATAAAAAATGACATGGCGATAATGGCGATCTTGGCGATATCGCCAAGAACGTCAAGACCGCCATGCAAATATTTAAAAGAAACAAAATATAACGAAGATAATGAAAAAGCCGATTATTGTAGCAGAAATTGGGTGTAATCATAAGGGCGATATGAATATAGCCCGCGAGATGATTCAAACGGCAGCAACGTATTGTAAAGCCGATGTGGTAAAATTCCAAAAGCGTTGCAACAAGGAGTTGTTGAGTGAAGCAGAATACAATGCCCCGCATCCGCATCCGGAGAATTCGTACGGCGATACATACGGAGCACATCGTGAGTTCTTGGAGTTCAATCTGGATCAGCATCGTCAGTTACAAGCATGGTGCAAGGAATTTGGTATTGAGTATTCCACATCCGTTTGGGATTTGACGTCCGCCAAAGAGATTACTTCCTTGCATCCGAAACTAATTAAGATTCCGTCAGCATGCAATTTGAACAAACAGTTGTTGGGGTATCTGTGTGATAATTTTGAAGGGGAGATTCACGTTTCTTTTGGAATGACGACCAAAGCCGAAGAGGAACAGATTATTCGTTTTTTTGAGGAGAAGAAGCGTAATCAGGATCTCGTGATATATAATTGTACAAGTGGATACCCTGTTCCTTTTGAAGATATCTGTTTGCTTGAGTTGAAGCGAATGCGTGAGCAGTATCAGGATCGCGTAAAAGCGATTGGTTTCTCCGGTCATCATTTAGGGATAGCGGTTGATTCAGCAGCGGTAGCATTAGGAGCAGAATGGATAGAGCGGCACTATACCTTGGATAGGACATGGAAGGGAACTGACCATGCAGCATCGTTAGAGCCGGATGGTGTTCGTAAATTAGCTCGTGACTGCCGCGCTGTAGCAACGGCATTGACATACAAAAAGGAAGAGGTATTGGATATAGAGAAGGTGCAGCGAGACAAACTCAAAAAAAATCAGATAAAATGGTAATAGCATTTATTCCCGTTCGAGGAGGTAGTAAGTCTATTCCTCTCAAGAACATCAAGTCTTTGGCCGGAAAGCCTTTGGTTTGTTGGAATATTGAAGCATTGGAGTTATGCGATGCTGTTGATGAGATTGTTGTAGCAACAGATTCTGACGTTATATGGGAAACTATTTCCGGGCGGTCATATAAAAAGACGAAGTTATATCGTCGTGCGGCTGAAAATGCGACCGATACGGCCTCTACGGAGAGTGTGATGTTGGAGTATATTCATGCGGCAGGTTTGCAGAAGGATGTTGTTTTCATGTTGGTGCAGGCTACCTCTCCGCTCACACAGACCATCCATTTTTATGAGGCATTAGCGAAATATAATGAAGGAGAATACGATTCTTTACTCTCGTGTGTACGCAACAAGCGTTTCTTTTGGACAGAGGATGGTAAATCTATGAACTATGATTACCGTCATCGCCCACGTCGGCAGGAGTTTGCGGGAATGCTGATGGAAAACGGTGCCTTTTACATCAATTCGGTGGAGAATATATTGCGTGATGAGAATCGTTTGAGTGGTAAGATAGGTATATATGAAATGCCTGAATACACAGCGACAGAGATAGACGAACCGGAAGATTTCATTATTTTAGAGCAATTAATAAAACGCTATAATCCTTCGTGAGGAATGTTTCTGACATAACGCATGTATGTATTTGCGGTTCGGCTTATGCTTTACTGCAATATTTGCTTTTGGAAGAAGAGGATGTGATTAGGAATCACACCTATTATATAGTTGGAAGCGGTATTAAGTCAGAAATAGCGAGTCGGTTACCCCAATATACGCAATTTGAGACCACTCCGTGTCAAACATTATGGCACAAAATCAAACGTGTATTTGTTAAACTGAATCTGCGTTACGTACGGAATAAACGTTTTCCATTTATGCAGGCAGCGAAAATTTATGCACAAGATTACTTATATCCGATTATCGCTATAGGTCAACGGCCATATAATATGTTGCAAGAGTCTCCGCTTCACATGACTGTAAATTATGGAAAGAATTCACAAGATTTGAAGAGGGTACAGACGCATTTACAATCTTTGTCCGGAAGGCTTGAACAACGGTTGTATGGTAAAGTGTTGTTAAGTCTGCCAGCAAGTACGGTTCAATGCCAGAAGATATATCTAACAGAACCCAATGATTCTCCGCTGTTAGCGGGGAAAGAATGCGAGATACTGTCTTTGGCGTCTTTATGGGAACATTCTTCGGAAACCAAGAAGGATTTTGTACGCGGGATATTTCATGTCTCCAGAGAAGAAGTGCAAGTTCCCCAAGGTAGTGTGTTTTTGACCCAACCTTTAGTGGATGACGGCATATTGACCACGTCGGAATACAAAGCGTTATTGGATAAACTATTTTCCCATTACAAGTCAACAGAATTATGCATAAAAGTGCACCCAAGAGACACATATGATTATTCGACAAATTTCCCTAATTTCCGATTGATGAACAAGCCAATTAATTTAGAGTTGTTGTTTTTAATAGGATGGAAATGTGATCGTGTCATCAGTATCTGTTCGACGGCAGTTAACGCGGTTCCCGAAGGAATCGAAGTAGAGTGGTATGGAGCGGAAGTACATCCTAAGTTGTCTGCTTATTTTGGTGACACTATGTTACCATGTCGCAAATATCGTAAAATGGAACTATAATGAACATCCTCTTTGTAACCAATAAAAATGTCTATCCGTTGATAGGAGGAATAGAGCGGATTACGTATTCTGTAGCAGAGGCGTTACGGAATATATATGGGATGCGTTGCTTCTCGCTATACACGCAAGAGAATAAATTAGGCAAGACAACGGAGGATGTTTTTGAGCGCAAAACGTGTTTGAAGTTGGAGAATCAGGTTCAGCAAGTTGCTGCTTATGTAAAAGAGGACTCGATAGATGTGGTGATTGCGCAAGGGTCAGATTCTCGTGTCAATAATCTTATGCCGATGTTGCGTGAGGCGGTTGATCAATGCGAAGGAGTGAAGTTGTTGTTTGTATATCACCAGATGCCGGGATTCGAATTAGTGCCGATGGATGGAGCTACACTTTGGAATCGTTTGGTACATGGTAACAGGGCTGCGGCTATCAAACAAATAGCCACACAGATACTATTGGCTGTTTCTCCTCGTTTATCCCAGCGATTGGTGGAAGAGAAGTATAAGATGCCTTATGAGAAATCCGATAGAGTGGTTCTTCTTTCGGACGGATTCATTCCCCAATATAATCATTTTGTGCGAGGCGATGAGCAACGTTATTGTGCCATCCCGAATATGCTATCTTTTCTGAAGGTGGCTCAAGGGCTGGTGAAGCAAAAAGAAATTTTGGTTGTATCCCGTATGGACGAGCGTCAGAAACGTATTAAACATGTATTACGCATTTGGCGCACAGCTTACAGGAAGGACTGGACGCTGCGAATCGTAGGGTATGGAGAGGATTTGGAATACTATCAGCAAATAGCCAAACAATGGAGTTTGAAAAATATTGTATTTGAAGGTCTTCAAAATCCGCTGCCATATTATCAGCAGGCTTCTGTCTTCTTGATGGTATCGGCATTTGAAGGATGGGGCTTGACTCTTACCGAGGCACAACAATGCGGATGTGTGCCGATTGCTTTTGATAGTTATAGCGCGGTGCATGATATTATTCAATCGGGCAGAAACGGCTATATCGTGCCCAATAATGATATTGATGGATACGCACGCGTGCTTCAAGAATTGATGTATAATGATACATTGCGTGCTGAGATGGCTGCCAATGCACAAAAAGACGTACAGCGTTTCTCCCGCGAAAATATAGCTAAACAATGGAAAACACTACTCGAAAATCTATGATTAAAGTATCTGTTATACTGCCGGTTTATGGGGTGGCAGATTATATAGTGAAGTGTACAGAGTCACTTTTGGCGCAGACGCTTCAGGAGATGGAATTTCTGTTTGTGGACGACAGGGGACCGGACAATAGTATAGAACTGCTCAAACAAACTATTAAAGGCCATCCGCGTGAGAAACAATTCTGTATATTGACACCTGAACATAATTTAGGAGCCGGCATGGCGCGTAATTTCGCCATCCCGGAGGCGAAAGGAGAATATATTGCGTTCGTTGATTCGGACGACTGGATTGAGCCGGATATGTTCGAACGCCTATATAATCGCGCGAAGGAACAAGGGAATACGGATCTTTGTATGTGCCAAGCGAGCAAGGACTATTTGGATGGCACTCCGTCGGAGATATTATCCAATCCTGAAGTGACAGAGGGAGCGTTCACCCCCGATAAGCGTGCATTCTTTTTGACGCATTATGTAAGTTATTTCTGGACATTCATCTATCGTCGCGAGTTAATTGAGAAGCGAGTTATCCGCTACCCGGAGGACCGAAGCGCTGATGATAGTTTCTTCCTTGCTTGCGCGCTAATGACAGCCAATTCGATTGCGCGAGTAGATGTTCCGTTTTACCATTATCTCATTCGTCCCGGATCTGTATGTACGACCAAGGACAGTGTGAAATACAAGAAGCGACTCATCGTATTCTCCAAACTCATGGATTATGCGAAGCAGCAGGGTGTGTATCCCGAGTATCAACAGGAAATAGATTTTCTTTACATCAAGAAAGGCTATCTTTCGACGTTGGTGAACTATGTGGTCAACGCATTGGAACCGAAGAAAGAAGTATTCGAAGAAGTCTATCAAAAACTTCTGCAAGAAGTGCCAGCATATAAGCAGAACGTATATCTGAAGAGAACAAAGGTATTGCGTCTGTTGGTAGTCATGTGCCATTTATGTCCCCAAGTGGCAACGCAGTTATTACGTTATTATGCGAGAAAAAACAGTATAGTCGGATAATATGAAACAGTACGATTATCTTATTGTCGGAGCAGGACTCTTTGGCGCTACATGTGCCTATCGACTTCATCAACTAGGCAAGAAATGTCTGGTGATTGACCGTCGTCCGCATTTGGGCGGCAATGTGTATTGTGAGAATATAGAGGGAATCCAAGTACATACTTACGGAGCCCATATTTTTCACACAAGCAACAAGCAAGTGTGGGATTTTGTGAATAGTTTTGTTCCGTTCAACCGTTATACGAATAGTCCTATCGCTAACTACAAGGGGGAGTTATATAATTTACCGTTTAACATGAATACGTTCTGCCAGATGTGGCCTGATGTGAAAACGCCGCAAGAGGCGGAGACACGCATCAACGAGCAAAAAGCGGAAGCATTAGCGGCATTAGGCGGTCGAGAACCGCAAAATTTGGAAGAACAGGCACTATGTTTGGTCGGCAAAGATATTTTCCAAAAACTGATTAAAGAATATACTGAAAAACAGTGGGGACGTGATTGCAAGGAACTTCCCGCATTTATAATCAAACGTTTGCCTGTACGTTTCGTATTTGACAATAACTATTTTAATGATACGTATCAAGGTATACCCATCGGCGGGTATAACGTGTTGATTGAGAAACTGTTGGAAGGGATAGAAACCAAAACGAATTGTGACTTTTTTGCGGAGTACAAAGATCATTGGCAAGAGGTAGCAGACAAACTGATCTATACCGGCCAGCTGGATGAATATTTCGATTTTTGTTTAGGTCGTTTGGATTGGCGCACGGTTACGTTCAAGACGCGCGTAGAGAACAAGCCGAATTACCAAGGGAATGCTGTAATGAATTTTACTTCCCACGAAAAGCCATATACCCGCGTGATAGAACATAAGCATTTTGAGCAATTCGGACAGGCGGTGTATGATGTGCCAAAAACAGTAGTGAGCGAGGAATACAGTACGGAATATAAGCCCGGAATGGAACCGTATTATCCGGTTAATGATGCGCGAAACAATGCATTAGCAGAGCGATACAGACAATTAGCCGCCAAAGAAAAAGATGTTCTCTTCGGCGGCCGATTGGCAGAGTATAAATACTATGATATGGCTCCTATTATTGAGCGGGCTTTGGGCTTGATTTTTTAGGTTTCCAAAGAGGCCACGACAGTAGTATTACACTAATCAGCAGGATCAAGATCACACAAGCGTAGCCTAATTTATCCCAAGCCAACGCTTTCGGAATAAACGTCATGGTCACTATATGCTCTCCGGCAGGGATAACTGCTGCGCGGAGCACATAGTTCACACGACCTATTTCTTTTTCTTCACCATCCACATAGAGATGCCATCCGTGCGGGTAGTATATCTCCGAGAAAACGGCCACGCGATCGTGCACCGTAGTGCTCTTGTAAGTGAGTTTGTCCGGCGTATATTCTGTCAACTCGATTTTATCGTTCTCGTTTGATAGCGGTGAGCAAGTCAGTACATCGCGGAATTTCTCATCTGCGACAGCCGTCTTACTCAGGTCTAACGTGTTCAATGCGGCACTCTCATCGTCCGGTGTCGGCACGAAGAGCACGTCATTGACAAACCATGCATTTCCCATTGCATCAAGATTGGGATAAACCCCCTGCCGCGTAACGATATATTTTGTGTTGAGCATATTGAGAACACTCCAGTTCATCTTGGATATATGCTCGTCAATGAGGTCTTGGTATCGGCGCAACTTCACGGCAGAGTAGCCGCCTATGGATTTGAGGCGATAACTGGTTCGCGAGTCATTGAAGGTGTTGGTGTTCAGGTTCAGTACGCGATAGTCCAAACTCTCATCTTGCAAAATCTGTTCTTCCCATGGCTGCATCTTGAAATACGCAGCGCTCTCTTTCTGCTTCACGAAGTTATCATCGTTGAAGAAGCGCTTGTTGACGGGGACCATATCAATCAATATTAACGCTGCTAAACCAGCATACAATATTGAATCTGTGATTTGTGATTTGTGATTTGTGGTTTGTTTTTTCCACGCATACCAGAAGATGAGCGCGCATCCTAACAACACGAAGAGCAAACTACGCCAAGCATCGGCTTTCAACATTGCCGCGCGTTGGTCCAAGACGGCATCATATACCCATTGCGGCATTTGTGCTTTCCATTGCGCATCATAACTGCTGGTCATGTCGAATGAACCGGCAAAGAGTGCGGCAAAAAGGCATATACCTGCAGTGATGCCTCCGGCAATCAAGATGTTCGGGCGCAGTTTTTTCCATTCTATTTCTCCTGATACGATGCGTTGAAGCGCCATAAAGCCAAGAAGCGGCATGGTAATCTCCGCGACTACCAAGATGGACTCTACGGCGCGGAATTTATTGTACATCGGGAAATAATTGAAGAATAATTCCGTAAGCCACATCATATTTTTCCCCCACGCGAGGAAGATGGACATTAGTGTAGCGAAAAGTAGTGCCCACTTGTATGGTCCCGGTACGATGAGTAAGCCGAGCAAGAACAAGAAACATACAATAGCTCCGACATATACAGCTCCGCTGGTAAACGCCTTCTCCCCATGATAGGTAGGCGCATGTTCGCAGAATTGCTCTGCCTCGCGTTTCGGGACACCTTGCTTGCGTAGGGCTTTGCATAGTTCGGAGTCTTTTCCGACATTGTATCCGCTGGCTCCGCCTTCCCAGTTCGGGATAAGGAGTGTCATCGTCTCCCCTTTGCCATAACTCCAATCGGTAGCATATTTGATATCGAGGCCTTCAGCCGGTTTATCCTGCGCCTGTTGGGTTAGTTCACTATGTCCACCTCGCATGGTCTCTTTCAGATACTCGTTGTTGAGCTTCAAATAGCAAACTTTAGATCCTGCTATCAGCAATAAACATCCGAGGCATATCGCCAAACAGATTCCCATATTCTTCCATTCTTTCTCCCGAATGACCTGATATAATTCGGCAATAAGCATCACGCTGATAAGCATGGCTATGTAATACGTCATTTGGGGGTGCAATGTGATACTGGTGATACCGAAAAGGAGCATGATGGGAATACCAATCCAGTATTTCTGTTTGAAAACCATATGCATACCTCCCAATATTGCGGGTAAAAAGCCCAGCGCAATCGCTTTGGTGACGTGTCCCGCAGGGATGATGAGGAAGAAATAAGTACTCATGCCCATCCCGAGTGCCCCGGCGATGCTCAGCCATGGATTAACACCGAAACACAGCAGTAGAATGTAAAAGCCCAGGAAATACCCGAAGATGATCCCCATGGTTTCTCCTAATCCCAAATGCAATACATCGCGAATCCATCCATGAGCTATCTTATGTGAAGGAATATGTGCATCAATCTGATAAGCCGGCATCCCGCTGAACATGGAGCCGGTCCACCAACTATATTCTCCCGTTGCCTTGGTGTACTCTTGTGTCTGATGAGCGGCTCCCAACCAGTTGAAGGTGTCTCCTGCATAGACTACTTTGCCTTCTAACATCGGCGAGCAATAGAGTACCGCAAAGCCGATAAAGACTACTAAGGCCACCAAATACGGGGCGAATTTCTTCCAATCAATTTTCATATGTATTGTATATCAATTAATTCCTAAAAAACGGTAAAACGGCAACATCCTCTTGAGGATTAAACCACCACAAGTACATATTGTCACAACGAGTACACTGGTGCAAATCGGCATGAGGATAAGCAGCCATAAGGGAGCTGTAGTTCCCGAAAAACCAACCAATAAATAGAATGGCGTAATAAACACCATGTGCATCAAATAGGTCATGTAACTACAATCGCTCACAGCGCGAAGGACCGTGTTCGGTTTAGCTGTCCATCGTCCTCCCCATTCTCTGTAGAGCAGATATCCGAGTATATAAAAGCCTATGAAATATGTGAGTCGAGAGGTGTATTCCAGTAAATAGAACGAGGGATACAAACGTCTTATGAGGACATAGCAAAGCCAAACGATACAGATGCCAATCAGTTCTTTGCGACTGCATGCTTGTAATGTCCGTTGTATGAAAGGTGTTATGGCATAGAGTGCGACGATCAGTCCGATAAACCAATAGGCTTCGTTGATACGATTGGTGAGCATGAACGGGATGTAATATAGTGCGCCGTCACGTAGCGAATGAATGTCCGGATATTTGCCCGCCAGGCATGACAGCATATAAACGACTGCGCTCCAAATCAAGAAAGGAATAAGGATACGCATGTAGCGCTGCTTGTAGAAATCGCATAAAGGACGGACAGGCGCGGATAGTTGCAGCGCGCCGGAGATCATAACAAACAATGGAACTCCACAGCGATAGAAGAGTGCGTAAACAAAACTCAAAACAGGATATGTATCCGTATCAATATGCGCCAATGACCAAGTATGTACCGTGACAACCATAAGGATCGCCAATGCCCGGAGTATATCTAATAATACATAGCGTTCTTTGGACATATCATTTGATCATTTTACGTATTTCACATAATTCCTCTTTGACGCGCAGTAAAATCTCCAATGCCGCTTGGCGTTCATCGGATTTCTTATTGTTGCCTTTGAGTTCTTTGCGGATGGCTTCAATGCGCGTGATTTTCAGTTCATCGCGGATGTATTTGATGCGTTTGATAAGTTTTTGATCTGCCCGTGTGTAATACCGGTTTCCGTGTCCGTCTTTACGCGGATGGAGTTCATCAAATTGCTTCTCCCAATAACGCAACGTGGAGGCAGGTACACCGGTCTCCGTCTCTGTCTCACGCAGCGAATAATATATTTTCTCTGTCTCAGCCATTACCTGCAGATTTTCAATTTGTTGCCTTCCCGAATATTGTCACTCTTCAGGTTATTCCATTGCTTGAGTTGTTTGACCGTACAGTGGAACCGTTTAGCGATGGCGCCTAACGTATCGCCTCGTTTGATCTTATAATAGGTGACTCCGTTCACGCGGTACGCTCCGTTGATAGAGGTTACTTTGGCCATGTCTATCTCTGCGCGGCGATTATTGATGAGGCTATCAGCTTTGTAGGCAATGATAGAGTCCTGCTGGTCAATGAAGAGTCCCATTTTATCGGACGGCAGGCAGAGCGAGTAGGCTTTGCCTCCCGGAAGAATGTCGCGCGAGTACTGCGGGTTAAGCCGGCGCAATTCGTCCATACTGATGTAGAGGTTTTCGCTTACTTGCTGCAGGTGAAGACGTTGCGTAGTACAGATAGTGTCGGTGATCATCGATTTGTTCTCTATCGGTGCTTTGCAGATACCGTGTTCCTGACCATAGTTCATGGCGTAGTTGGCAGCGATGAAGATAGGGACGTAGTTGCGCGTCTCCAGCGGAAGGAACGGATAGATAGACCAGAAGTCGCGTTTTCCTCCGGCACGGCGGATGGCTTTATTGACATTTCCGCTGCCGCAGTTGTAAGCCGCGATGACGAGGTTCCAGTCTTTATACACACTATACATGCTTTTGAGAAAACGGCAGGCGGCGTCGGTTGCTTTGAGTACATCCATACGTTCGTCCACGAGGGAGTTGATCTCCAACCCGAATAACTTACCCGTCGCCGGCATGAACTGCCATAGACCGGCTGCGCCGGCATGCGAGCGAGCCATGGGGTTGAGGGCGGACTCGATGATAGGAACGCAGCGCAGTTCGTAAGGCAGATTATAGCGCGCGAGGGCTTCCTCGAAGATTGGGAAGTAATACTCACTCATGCGCATGAGGCGCGCAACCTGCTTGGGGTTGTTCCGAACGTAGCGCAAGATGAATGCCCGTACCCGTTCATTGTATGGCAACTCGATGACGCAAGGCAAAGCTTGCAGACGTGCCTTATAGACGGAGTCCGGCAGCGTGACGGTGTCATGTATGGAAACACAATCGGTGGTGTCAAGCCAGCGAAGATTCCACTCTAATGAACGCATCTCGATATCCGACAGCGCACTATCGCTCCATGAGAGGTAAAAAGGAGGGATAGGTTCCACGATAACTTCCTCGGGCATGATACTATCGGCAGGTACACTGTCTGCTACTTGCATAGGAACCAACTCCAGCGACTCGACATCAGTGGAGTCGTTGACAAGAGTGTCTTGAGGAACAATAGGAGTAGGTGTCTCTTCCGCACGCAAAGAGGGCATGCAGGTCACGAGGATAAATATAAGAAGAATCTTTTTCAAAACTGTATAGCTAATTTTAATTCAGCGCTTTGTTGGTGCTGATAGTCATAATAAATTTGGGGTTCTATATTGAGGGACAAGTCAGGCGAAATGTCATAGTCAAAGAGTTGTGCGTCCACATAAGCATCAATGAGTGACAGCGCATATACAACCACGACAGCGAGGATGGAATAATCGCGGTATCGCCGGAATGTCTGGTGCTGGTTGTCGAGCGTTTTCACCCAAGTACTTGCTCCTCCTACGCGCTGCAGGTCGTAGCCGTTGGGTAGGACGGCGATGTAACTCTTTGCAGGGTCTTCGGTTACCGTGCCTGCCTGAATATCGTTATAGAGGTCGAGGTATGCCGTCCTGTAATTGGAATAGCGGTTCTGAGTCCAGCTGATAGCATATCCGCAGCCCATGAAAGCGCCGTACACGATAGGTAGTTTCCAGTAGGATTTGTTGTAAATCTGTCCTGCACCAGGGCAGATGACACCTAACCAGACAGCCTTGATGGCATCGGGTTTCTTGTAAAAGGTGCTGTCCGCCTGTTGTTGGGCTTGCGCCCATAGCGGGAGTACCACTAGTACTATGTAGAGCCAGCGTTTCAATGGATTCTCGCAAGGATTTGCTCTAATTCTTCCGGTGTAGAGAAAGAGATAGTGATCTTTCCTGCCTGCACTTTCACTTTCCGGCCGAGTCTCTCGGTCAGTTCGTTTTGTATCTGCTCATAGGGATTGATGACTTTCTTCTCCGGTTTCTTCTCGTTCTTGCTTTCTTGCGCAAGAGCCTCCACCTGACGTACCGAGAGTCCTTCACGCAAGATACGCTGGTAGAGGGCTAACTGGCGTTCTGCTGAAGGTGTACCGAGGATAGCACGGGCATGGCCCATGTCGATTTTTCGCTCTTTGATACCGACTTGTATCTCAGCTGGCAGTTTCAGCAGACGGAGATAGTTGGCGACCGTAGCGCGTTTCTTTCCCACGCGTTCGGACATACGCTCCTGGGTGAGGTTATAGTCATCCATGAGGCGCTGGTATGCCAAGGCAATCTCGATGGCATCCAAGTCTTCGCGTTGGATATTCTCGATGAGAGCCCACTCCATGACCTGCTCGTCTTTGGCGGTACGGATATACGCGGGAATACGTTCCAATCCCGCCATCTTACTGGCGCGGAAACGACGTTCACCGGCGATGATCATATAGGTGTCATCTCCATTGTCACGCAGCGTGATAGGCGAGATGACACCGTGCTCACGGATAGAGTCCGCTAATTCTTGCAGTGCCTCTTCATCAAATGTGCGGCGCGGCTGATCAGGGTTCGCTATAATCTTTGTCAGTTCGATTTCCGAGATAGAACTGCCGCCGTTGGTATCTACATGCGAGGTGTCGATGAGCGCATCGAGTCCTCGTCCGAGTCCTGTCATTTTTTTCATAAAGCTTGTCGGTTAATTAGTTCTTTTGCCAAGGAGTTGTAGTTCTGCGCCCCTTTGGATGTCGGGTCATAGTCGAGAACGGACACGCCGTGCGAGGGCGCCTCGCTGAGTCGCACGTTTCGCGCAATGACGGTGTTGAACACGAGGTCGCCGAAGTGGCGCTTCACCTCTTCGTACACCTGATTGCTGAGACGCAGACGATTATCGAACATCGTCAGCAGGAATCCTTCGATCTTTAAAGCAGGGTTGAGTTTCGACTTGATGATCTTGATGGTGTTCAGTAATTTTGCGATACCTTCGAGCGCAAAGAACTCACATTGTACAGGGATGATGACGCTGTCACTGGCAGTTAGCGCGTTGACGGTGATCAAGCCGAGGGACGGACTGCAGTCAATGAGGATGTAGTCATAGTTATCCTTGATCTGATCAATGACGCGTTTGAGAAGTGTCTCGCGATGCTCGATATTCAGCATCTCAATTTCTGCTCCAACCAGGTCTATGTGACTGGGAATGAGCCATAGGTTCTTGGTGTTGGTCTCTACTATGGCTGTGTGCGGATCAATGCCGTTCACCAGGCATTCGTAGATGGTGTTATCCAGTTCGCGTATCTCGATACCCAGTCCCGACGAGGTGTTTGCCTGCGGATCGGCATCGATAAGCAGCACGCGTTTGCCTTGATACGCCAAGGCGGCTGCCAAGTTAATAGAGGTGGTCGTTTTACCGACGCCTCCTTTTTGGTTAGCTAATGAAATGATTTTACTCATATAGTTGTTGTATTATTGTTTCTGCTTCGATCTGCCGACAGGCGTAGTTGCCGTATCGGCAATGATTGGTTCTGTGGCACGTACAGGGACGGCATCGGAGGTCGTTGCGTTGGATGATATCTTCGCTGCGTTGTTTCCACCCGGCGAAGCCTATCAGGGGGTGAGTAGCACACCATACACTGATGGCCCGTAGGCCCACGAGACTCGATAGATGTTGGTTGGCACTGTCCATACAAATCATCGCATCGAGTTGCCGCATCAGTTCCAGTTCTTCTTCCAGTTTCAATTGTCCGGCGACACTCTCTGTGTGCGGGAAGACGGATGCCCACTGTCGTAACATTTCGCATTCGACAGCGCCTGCTCCGAAGAGGAACACCCGCGTGTCGGGGGCTTGTGTCAAACGCTCAATGATCTCTTTCGTCACGCGGTAGGGCAGCATGTTCGAACGCGACTTGGCGAATGGTGCCAACCCTATCCAGCGTCCTTTTTTCGTTCCGAACCGTTCTTGGATGGTCTGCGCCGCGGTGCGGTTGAGCTTGATGGCTTCAAAGTCCCTGTCTGTCTCCAAGCCTGCCCGCCGGAAAGTATCTTCGTAGCGATCGAACTCCGACGGCAGGTCTCTGCTTCCTATACCCCACAGGGTGATGAGGTGTTTGCGAAAACGGCCGTAATGTATGCGGGTGACCTTCTTTCCGCTGAAAAGCATAAAGAGGTCGAAGACCCGTGTGCGGAGTACATCCTGCAGGTCGATTACCGCATCGGCTTCGTGCCGCAGATGTTTCCATAAGCGCCAAACACCGCGCCAATTGAGATGATTATCCACTTCCCAAAACACCACGTTGGGCATGGAAGCGAACATCGCCCCGAGTTTCTTCTTGCTTGCTACGATGAACCGATCATTCGGATAGCGACGGCTGAGTGAAGCGATCACGGGCACCGTCATCGCCACATTACCTAAAGTCGCCAACCGGATAATCAGATACGTCATACATCTTACACTTTACACCTTACATTTTTTACTCTTTCCATTCGCTCCATGTGGCCCCGAAAAAGTACGTCAGTGTGTCGCCGAGTTGGTACTCTCTGACCGCTATCAGGTTGCCGTCCTGTATGTCCGTGACGGTCGCACCCGGGGTGCGGACAGTAAGGAATATACGTCCCTGCGAGGTGGAGCCGTTGTAATCATAGTTCATCTTCGCGGCTGTCTTGTCACTCAGAGCATCTTCTTCGTAATAGACGGTTCCCAAATCTTCATACACCTCGAAATGGTCGATGGTGTCATGCATGTATATGCCTCCTCCGACGAGCAGTTCTCCGTCATAGTCACCGGTGAGCACAACTTCTGCGCGGTTCATCGGCTCTCCTGCCTCGGAGGTGATCGTAATGGACTGTTGCAGGATATGTCCTGCCACCAACAGACTATCGTATTCCAATCGGAAGACAAAGCGTTCGGGAGTCTGCTCGAGAATCGTCCAACGGTCGTATGGCCCTCCAATGTAAGTGGTATCATTGGCTATCACAATGAGTCCTCCGGCTCCGCAGGTATGACCTACTTTATAACAGTCGAGTCCTTTACCGTAGTTGATATGATACGGTAGATTGAGGACGTGCTCGCGGTAGTAGAAACTGTCAACGATGAGTTCCGGCGAAGCCTTCAACCATAGATCGACACCGTTGGACGGGTTCTCAGGACGCAACGCAGGACCGTACATGCGAAAGGCTGCGTACTCGTTCTCCCACGCAAAATCGTCCTTTCTTTCCGGCACATAGCGCCCATACACTTTCGGCTGCACCGTCTCTTTCTGACACGAAGCCAGCGTGAGTGCCATCAATGCAAAAAATAATATCTTTTTCATCCTATTTCGTAATAACGTAATACCGTAATAACGTGATTACTTCGGCTGCCTTCCGATATAAGCCAAAATGCCGCCATCAACATAAATAATCTGTCCGTTGACGGCATCACTCGCGTGGCTGGCGAGGAACACCGCCGTGCCGCCTAACTCATCCGCATCGAGCCATCTGCCTGCAGGAGTCTTCGCGCAGATAAAACTGTCGAACGGATGTTTGCTTCCGTCCGGCTGCGGCTCACGCAACGGTGCCGTCTGCGGCGTAGCAATATAACCCGGGCCAAGACCGTTGCACTGGATGTTGTACTCCCCGTACTCCGAGCAGATATTCTTGGTCAGCATCTTTAGTCCGCCTTTCGCTGCGGCGTAGGCACTCACCGTCTCGCGGCCCAACTCACTCATCATCGAGCAGATATTGATGATCTTCCCTTCGCGTCTTTCCATCATTTCCGGCAGTACCGCTGCACTCACGATATACGGTGCCACAAGGTCAATATCAATCACCTGCTGGAACTCCTCACGCTTCATCTCATGCATCGGGATACGTTTGATGATGCCGGCGTTGTTGACAAGAATGTCAATCTGTCCCACCTCTTTGTGAATGCGCTCTACCAGCTCCTTCACGGCTTTCTCATCCGTCACGTCGCATACATATCCCTTGACGTTTTCAATGCCTGCCGCCTTGTAATCTTCGATAGCCTTTGCGACAGCTTCTTCATGACGCGCATTGAAAATAATGGTCTTTGCCCCTGCCTGAGCAAACGCTTTCGCAATCGCGAAACCTATTCCGTAGCAAGCACCTGTCACCCAGGCGTTCTTGCCTTCCAAACTAAACAAATTTGTCATTTTACAGTCCAATCGTTAGTTATTCGTTAGTAATAAGTTAGTAATAAGTTAGTTATTCAGCCTACGTCACTTATCTGTAACTTCAAGACTGTTTCCCGGAAATGTTTTGGTTACTTCAAATCCGTAATCTTGCTGAAATCTTGATCTCCGTAGTCGAGGTTTTCGCCTCCCATACCCCAGATAAAAGTGTAATTATGGGTAGCTGCGGCGCTGTGAATGGACCACTCCGGACTCAGAACGGCTTGGTTGCCTTTCATCCAGATGTGGCGGGTCTCTTCTACTTCGCCCATGAAATGGCACACCGCTTGCTCTTCCGGCACTTCGAAATAGAAATATGCCTCCATACGGCGGCTGTGTACGTGCGCCGGCATCGTGTTCCATACACTACCCGGAGCCAGTTCTGTCATGCCCATCTGTAACTGGCAAGTCGGCAGAACCTGGTTGACGAGCATCTTGTTAATATCGCGCTCGTTGGACATTTCCAAGCTTCCCATGTGGGCTACTACCGCATCTTTCTTCGTAACTTTCTTATTCGGGTACGCGCAATGGGCGGTCGTAGAGTTGAAGTAGAACAGCGCCGGCTTCTTTGCATCCAAGCTCTCGAACTTCACTTCGCGGTCGCCGCGGCCGAGGTACAAAGCCTCTTTGTAATCCAACTCAAACACCTCATCGCCCGCAATCACTCTTCCTTTGCCGCCCACATTGAAGATACCCATCTCACGGCGGGTCAGGAAATACGGCGCTTTCAGCGGATCAATCGCCTCCAGCAGCAGGGTCTCACCAACCGGCATCGCACCGCCTACAATCATTCGGTCGTACATCGAATAGACCATGTTCACTTCGTTCTTTACAAACACGTTCTCGATGAGGAAATCTTTTCTCAGACGAGTAGTGTCATAATTCTTTGCGTCCGTCGGGTTCGACGCGTAGCGCACTTCATAATTCGTTTTCATATCTTAGTAATTTTTAATTCTTAATTTTTAATTTTTAATTTCTTCTTAATCGGCCATAACCATGCGAAGTTGACACTCAGGTCTATCGGACTGGCCATGGAGAAGTAGTCCGTGAGGGACGTTCCGTAAACCCCTCCGAAGGAGAACTCGAAGCGTGCCTCTATTTGATACACTCCTGCGCGGGCAGTGGGAAAAGAAACGCCGGTGCCGGCTAACAGTCCCCAGTAGAATGGATGGTCGATAGGTTGATATTCCGTTTGTCCGAGGCCGTTCACCAGCACGCCCTTGTTGCCCTCGTCTTTGATACAATAACCAATCTGCGGACCGAGGTTGAAGATCCACCGGCAGGTGCGGCTGCCGAAGTTCAGATGCATGAGAATCGGCAGGTTGATGTAATGCAGGTTGCGCTCGTAGCGTTCTCCTGCCGCGTTCTTCTCCGCCCATCCGCGATGGACGTAGTTGAGTTCCATCTGAAAGGCGCAGTATTTATGTCCGGCATAGCGGAAGACGAGTCCGCCGTTGCCGCCGAGTACACAGGCATTCGTAATGGGTGTCATGTTCGCCACGACGGGGCGAAAGATCATCGAACTGGCTGTCACACCGCCATGCACGCCGAGAAAGAACTCCCGTTCGCGCAAGCGGGGTTGAGCCTGCAGGCTTAGTGTGCACATTACGGCACACAACGTGCAGAAGAGGATTAATATGTGACGACTTCTACGCATGCGTTTTGATATCCTCCGTGTTCCACTTGTTGCCAACGAATAGGAGATTGTAATCCTGTATGTTCTTGTGCACCGTGAAGCCATGCAACGAGGGCTTGCATCAAGTCATACCCCAAGAGATCATAACGCGGGGTCTCGGATACATGTTCGTCAGAGAAATAGGTCTCCCACAAGCGGTTGTATTGATGGAGGTTCGTGTGGCTCGAGAAGAGCGAGGTATAAACAGCAGGGATACGCAAATCCTCTTTTGTCCAACTGAACTGACTGACGATGCGGACACGGTAACCGTCCTGCTGCAGTTTGGCAATATGAGGCAAAGCCATGCGCACCAACTGATAGCGGTCGCTATGGAGCAGGATGATATTCTCTTTTGCAGGATCGAGGGCGTACGTAGCGGAGTCAACCATCAAGTCGTGGAGGCCAAGAGCCGTGTAAGGGATGCCATGCGCTCTCATCTGCTTGCGGAGAGTACGCACCGATGCGGCGAGGTCGTCGTCCCTTACTTCGACAGCCACAAAATGTGCATCGCGTGTCTTCATCCATGCGCAGAGACTGTCCGCTTCCTGTTGGTCGGTCGAGTTGAACTGCAATACATACGGATGTTTTTCCAGGTCCAAGTCATCACTGAAAGGCAAGAGAAGAGGAACCTGATGCGTTTCGCACCATGTCGCCATACGCTCTATTTGAATAGGATACACAAGGCCTAAGATACCCTGTACACTGTCCAACTCGGTGCTGTCACACAGAGCCGTAACACGACGTTCGCTGCGTTCGCTGTCATAAGCGCGCAGACGATAGTACGTACTGTCGTTCTGCAGGTCATGAAGGGCTAACAGTGCTCCCTGGTAGAACTCCATCATGCGCTCCGCATTGACACTCCGCTTGACCTGACGGCTCTCGAAAGGCAGGAGAATAGCCAGTTCTACAATACGGCGCGGAGTAGGAGCGAGACTGTCCGTTGAGAGCGTGTCTCTCGTCAGACTGTCAGCGGACGCAGGTACCACAACGGCTGTGTCCGCCGGAAGGATTTCGGGCGCAACAACGGTCTCGGTGATCACGGTCTCTACCACCTTGGCTTGCGTCTGTTTGATCACAGGCCGTTTGGTCGGAAGGAGAATGATCTCGCCGTAATGCAGCCCGCGTTCGCGTAACTGCGGGTTCAGACGGATGATGTCAGACTGCGGCACATTGAAGTTGACACCGATACGGTATAAACCAATACTCCGCTCCACCTGGTAGCGATACACCTCTTCCCCGTTGACCGTGTCAAGCGGGTAGTTCAATAACTCTTGCGCCTTTGCCTGAATAAAGAACAAGGAACAAAAGGCAAGGATATAAAATTTACAACTTTTTCCAATCATCTTCTCTAAACACTAAACACTAAACTCTAAACACTAAACCCTCTTAGCGTATTTTCTTTTTCTGACCACAAACACCGTGCCGCCGATGAGCGCAAGGATCGCAACGGGGCAGATAGTGCTGATCAGTTGTATCTTCATTCGTTCTTCGTGCGCGCGTCTGTCGTTAATCAGACGTAGTGCAACATCTTTCTCCCGCAGGGCGATGAGTCCCTCGGCGTCGGTGAGCCATAGCACGGCATTGACAATCATGTCACGGTTGGAGAACTGCATGCCGCTGTATCGGTCGTAACCCATCGGCAGCGGCTGGTTTTTCTGCAACTCATTGATGACGATGCTTCCCGAAGCGATGACCACTTGACGGGTCGGTACACCGGTCTTACGGACGGGTTCATCGGTCATCACTCCTTCAGGTACCATGCGGTGCGCATAAGCGCTGTTGAAGGCTCCTTCGAGGGAGACGGCCACCGGTACGTATTGGTACTTGAACTCCGACATGTCAGGGTTCATGTCGCTCAGGTTCACTTCTCCGGGCGTAGCCGTGATTCGACTGGCGGTGCTGGTAGCAAGGAGGATACGTTTCTCAATGCCGTCTTCTCCGCCCACGGCGTCAATAGGACTGACGAAAGTACTCATCACCTGTCCCATGTTCTTCGTGATAGGTGAACCCTGACTGGTCAGTAGCAGCGGGGCATACGTCCACGGCATGGGTTGGAAATTCGGGTGCTCGGCATCGGAGGACACATTGACGGGTATCGGCAGACACTGTACGTCCTGTACCAGGGCGGGATTGACGCGCACGCCATAACGGAAGAGCAGGTCGGTCAGACCGAGATCCAAGGGGATGATAGGCGTAAAACCGTCTTTCTGTAGCACCTCCTCACTCAGTTGCACACCGTTGAGCGCCCATAAGACCGCCCCGCCACGCATGATGTACTGGTCGATGATGAACCGCTCCTGATCGCTGAAGGCCGTCTGCGGCGCAAGGATCAGTATAGCTTGATAGCCGTCCAATATGTGTGCGTTCACTCGTTCATCCGTTAAACCTTCACTCGTTATACTTCCTCTGTCCACTTGGAAATACTTGCTGAGCGCCGTCATCAGGTCGTACGTGTGTGCCTCATCGGGTTCGCCGTGTCCCTCGAGGATAGCTACACGCGGCGTCTCCTGCTGCGTGAGCAGGTGAAGGGCTTCCATGAAAGCGAACTCCAACTGCTCGATGCTGGCGTTGAGGTTCTCTTCGCCGCTGAGTCCGCGGGTGTTCTTGAGGAGCGTCACCACCGCACGCTTGCCTTTGTACCTCATCAGAGCGTACGGAAAGACCGTCGTCTGCGCCGTCTTGCCGTTCTGTTCACGCTCGTGGATGATGATTGGCGAGAGACCTAAGGAGTCTCCTTTCACCTTTAACCTTTCATCATTCACTTTGACGATGTCAGCATAGACATCAAATTCTTCGATGGTCTCTTGAGCGGCTTTCCTAAGCCGCCGGAAACCCGCATTGAGGTCACCGTCCAGAAGAAGGGTCACTTCGATAGGTGCATCGGTCGAACGCAACAAGGTCTTGGAGGCCTCGCTCAGGCTGTAATGCTTGTCGTCCGTCATGTCCCAACGAACAGGACACACTTGCAGCTCCCCGTATAAACACAGGAACAGTCCAACGATAAATATGTACGGCGCGTACTTTTTCACCTCTAACCCTCTAATCCACTAACCTCTAAACACTAAACTATTTCCTAATCTTCTTCCAAACGTCCTCGTTGATCACCACCGGATACTTGGCGCGCAGGCGCTCAATCCATGCTTTTTCGAGGAAGTCCTGGTAGTCGGTGGTCACTTTGCCTTTCTCGTCATCCCACGCTGCGGGGGCTTTGAGTTTCTTACCTACACAAACGACGTAAGGCAGTTGCTCGTTCGGGGTAAACTCGGCTTTCTTCACCTTGAGTCCGTACTTGTCCACAGCGGCGTTCTTGCCCTGCTCCCAGAGACCGCGTTGTGCTTTCACATAGACGGTGCTGTCCTGGTTGATACGACGGGCGATATAACTCTTCACGGAGTCGGGCTCGGCACTACGGATGATAGCCTGCGCAGCGCGGGCACTGTTCTTGTCTTTGCATTGCAGCAACCAACCCTTGAAGTGCGGCTTGTCCCATGTGTATTTCTTCTTGTTGGCGGCGAAGAACTGCTCGAGGCCGGCGGTGTCTTTTGCGGCTTTGTCCCATACCTCGCGGAGCGATACTTCGAAGAGCAGGATGCCGTCATGGTACTCCTGTACGAGGTTCTTCAGTTCCGGATATTTCTCCTCGAGGTGCTCGTCGGCATAGGCTTTCACTTCCTCGTCCGTCATGCTGGCCGGCAGGTTATATTCCTTACGGGTCTTGCGAACAAAACTCTTGTCGGCTTCCTTGGCGCGCTCGTCGCGCATCACCTGGCGTTCTACCTGCGTACGGATCGAATCAAGAGGTTGGATGCCGCGTTCGCCTTCTTTATACAGGATATGCCATCCGTACATTGTCCGGAAGGGCGCACTGATCTGACCTGTCTCGAGCGAGAAAGCAGCGTCTTCAAAAGGTTTGACCATCATGCCTTTGCCGAACCATCCGAGGTCACCGCCGCGAGCACTGCTGCCGCGGTCTTCGGATTCGATCTTGGCTACCTCGCCGAAGTTCTCCGCTGTCACGATGGCTGCGATGGAATCGATGACGATCTTCTTGGCGGCGATGATCGAGTCTTCGTTCTCGCCGCGCGGCGTCATCTTCATGATATGACTGGCTTTGACCTCTTTGTGGTCACGCTCTTCCTCGACGAGGACGATATGCCACCCGTATTGCGTGCGGAAAGGAGCGCTGATCTTACCCACCTCGGTGTCATAGACAGCCTCCTCGAGCGGATAGACATAACGGAACGGAGTGATCCATCCCAACTCACCGCCGGTCTCTTGTACGGAAGGATCCGTACTGAGTTCGCGTGCTACGTCTGCGAACGGTTCTGCAGGCATGCGTTTCTCCACATTGCGCCATTTGCCTTTCACTTTCTTTCTTTCACTTTTCATCTTACCGATGGTCACGCGCTCGTAAGCGTCGTTGATCTTCGCGAGCGCCTCTGCCTGCGCCGCACTGTCCGCGTTCATCGGACACTGGATGGCGATGTGAGCCGCACGGCGGTCTTTGGCCATGTGACGCCAACTCATCTCAATAAGGCTGTCCAGCGCTGCGTCGTCCTGCAGGTACTTCGGAGTAGCCTGCGCACGGTAACCTTTCAACTCTTTCTTGAACGCCTCGGTCGTGTCGATACCCTGTGCCTCGGCTTCCACCACTTTGAGCTTGAAGTTAATGAACATGTCCAGGTACTCGTCCATGGTCTTGGGGTCGATGGCTCCTGCCTGGTTGTTTTTCTCGTAGATGTAGAGGAACTCCTCCGCACTCACCGGTTGGCCGTTGATCGTCATCAGCGGCTTGTCTTGAGCCATCATGCTCAGGCTCAATACTGCAACGATAAATAAAAATGCTTTTTTCATTTCAGGTATTTTTTGTATGTTTGTTCAAAAAGTCTTACTGCTTGTCCGATAGTGCCGAACAGTTCGCCTCCTGAGGCGTTGGCATGTCCTCCGCCGTGGAAGACCTCATGAGCCCATATATTGACGGGGCGGTCGCCTTGTGAACGGAAGGAGATACGGATGCGGGACTTGGGCGTTCCGGGCTTGGCGCGCTCTTCACGCATGAAGACGGAATAATAGACATCGCTGATCTGCAACGGCATGTTCACCAGTCCTTCGGTGTCGCCCACCTGATAATGGTACTGCTCCAGTTCGTCCGCAGAGAGGGTGATGAGCGCCAGGTGGTGCTCCGGGTAGATGCGCATCTTGCGATAAAGGGCGTAGCCCGTAAGACGGACGCGGTGCTCGGAGTATTGGTTAAAGACGGCGTTGTATATCGCATCTTTCTGCACGCCCGCGCGTAGCAAAGCGGCGATGATGTCGTACAACTCCGCACGCGTGGAGTTATAACTGAAATTACCCGTGTCCGTCATCAGTCCCGTATAGATACATGTCGCCACCTCTTCCGTTAACCGTTCACTCGTTAACCGTTCACTCGTTAACACCTTATACACTATCTCGCATGCCGAAGACGCCTCCGGATGAGAGTGCACCTCCGTCCAGAATCCCTCATCCGCTAATCCTTTCGCCCTCTCATCCATCAAATGATGGTCGATGAGAATCTTCGGACAGGGGTTGGCGAGCATCTTCTCGCCCACCGGCCCGATACGTTTGGGGTCGTTGAAGTCGGTGCAGAGGAAGAGGTCCGCGGCGGCGAGGATGTCGTCGCACACAGCGCTCTCTTTCTCGTACACATGCACTCGCTCCGCACCCGGCATCCAGTTGAAGAAAGCAGGGAAAGCATTCGGTACGATGACAGATACACTCGCGCTCTCAGCGCGTTTACACAGCGGCTCTGCCGCGTTTAACTGTGCCTCCGGCACGTTTAACCGGTTATACAGCGCGAGCGCCGAACCCATGGCATCGCCGTCGGGAGCCATGTGCGTGAGAATGACGATATGTTGTGCGTGTTGCAGAAGCTCTTTCATGTCTTATTTGCGAACTTGTTTATGTACGTACAGCCCGGGCAGGAAAGTGTCCTTGATACCATCGATACACGGACCGAACATATACAGCGGGAAGGGTTTCCACACGTCGTTCTTCCACTCCACCGCATAGGCTCTCGGACGGATGTCCACGGCCGTCGGGTTGCTGTGAGGGATGAGGGAGTTGGCGAGCGTGGTGAACGTCTTCGCGTTCTTCGTCACGATCTTGTAGGGGATGTCATCTTCCTCGTGTACCTTCACTTTGAGTCCGTGGTAGAGCATGCGGAACGTGCCTTTCGCGATCTGACTGTCACCGGTATAACGGGTGTCAAGCGTGTCGATACGGCATTCGGCAGTGATACCTACCAACGGACGGACGAAGGTGTTGAGGTAGTCGATATCCACGGAGGTGGCATGCAGGTCGAGCATCCAGTGACAGGCTTTGTCCATGCTCATACTCATCTTCGCCGTCGCGTGTCCTTGCTTCGAGATAGGACAACCACCGTTGACGTAGAGCGTCGCACCGCGACGGTTGGTGACGTTATCCACCCTCGTGCGGATGTCGTGCAGCTTCAAGCGACCGCAGTTGACATTGGTGCTGGCGAACTCGATGTCGATATTTCGGATGCCTGCGTCCACGTGCTTGATGCAGAAGACCACGGGCAGGGATGTCAGGATCTTCTGGGGCATGTCGAACGGACGCTTCGGCGCATAACGCTCGTCGCGGAAGATATCCATCTTCTCCACAACGGCTGTCAGATGGTCGAGGTTATAGTCTTTGTCCATCGCCTTGCGAATAGGATTGAGCGGTGCCGTCGTGACGCTCTCGATGGTCATGTCCATCCATGTCACAGGCTCGCGGACGATGTCTCCGAGTTTCTTACGGCCCATGGTATGACAGATACGGGTGCGTCCTACATGCAAAGTACCCTGACTCTCGTGCTCGATACCACTCGTCTCCAGACGCATCATGCCGTCGGGCATCATCACACGCGCCGTGCCAAGCGACAAACGATAGACGGAGTCGTTGTAATGGAAGACCGAGTCATAAACCAGGTCATGCACCGTCAACCCGACGGAGTCCGCAGCCAGGTCGAGCTTCGAACTCAGACTGTGAAGCGAGAAAGCCGCGTTCTTGATACGTAACTTGTCCAACTCGGCCCGCTTGAGCCATTCGCCGCTCTTGGCGAGGGTCGTGTCCTGGAGCTGGGGAAACGATAACTCGGGGTGCTGCTCGTCCAACCATAACTCTACGGACGGACGGACGATACGCACATCGGTGATATACACCTGTTTGTCGAGCAGCAACGAGTACAGGATACGCCCTACGGCGATGCGGTCCACGTGGGCGATGACTCCCGGACACACCGTGTCTTTCTCGCTCAGAGGTTCACCACGGAACGAGAATTGCAGATCCGTCACGTCGGCTGTACCGCTGAAAAAACGCAGGTCGATGTCACCCACCGATGCTTCGCATCCCGGCAGACGGGACAACGCATTATTCACCTCACGCGTCAGAAAACGCGAGAGAAGAACGTCGGCAGTCACAAAGAAAGCAATGCCGATGGCAACCAGGCAACCCAACACAATCAGGATTATTTTCGTTCCTTTTTTCATAATGAGTTTTTATATCGTTTATCTTAATCCTCTAACCTCTAACCTCTTACCGAGTGGCCAGTTTCATCACTTCCTCCGCGATCCGCTTCGCGGAGTCACGCTGCGCCAACTTAAGCACGTTCGTATGCAGCCTCTCCAACCGCGCATCGTCTTGTATCAACTCCAGCGCCGTGGGAATGAGCTTCTCCACCGCCTCGCAGTCTTTCACCAGCACCGCCGCATCTTTGTTCACCAACGCCATGGCGTTATGCGTCTGATGATCCTCCGCTACGTTCGGCGATGGAACGAGGATGGCGGGCTTGCCAAGCAGACAAATCTCACTGATCGACGAAGCACCCGCACGAGAGATCACAAGGTCCGCTTGCGCATAACGGTCCGGCATGTCCGTGAGAAAATCCAGACACTCGATGTTAGCGGGACAACCTGCCGCCTCCCATGCCGCCTTGCATCGCTCAAAATACACCTTTCCCGTCTGCCATACCACTCTGACCTCTGATAGCTGATTTCTGACCTCTGATTTCTGATCTCTGACCTCTGACTTCTGATCTCCAATCGCCGCCATCACCGCCTCGTTGATCGTCCGCGCACCGAGACTGCCACCAAGAATAAGCAGATTCCGGATAGGCTTGTTTATCTCCTTCCCTTTAGGGAGGGCCGGGGTAGGCTTCTTTCCTTTCTCCAGGTTCTGCCGCACAGGATTGCCGGTGAGGATGATCTTGTCGGCAGGGAAGAAACGCTCCATGCCTTCGTACGCCACGCATATCTTCGACGCTTTGTCCTTCAGTATCTTGTTCGTCACTCCCGCAAAACCGTTCTGCTCCTGCAGCAGGATAGGTATACCCATCTGCGCTGCGGCCCACATCGCCGCACCCGAAGCGTAACCTCCTACACCCACACCTACGTCCGGACGGAATTCACGGATGATACGCTTCACCTGACGAATCGACTTGGCCAGGTCAATCAGCACCGACACGTTCTTCCACGGCTGCGAACGGTTGAAACCGCGCACAGGCAAACCCACGATCTTATAACCCGCTTGCGGCACACGCTCCATCTCCATACGACCCAGAGCGCCCACAAACAGGATCTCCGCCTCCGGATCCAACTCCTTCAGCGCATTCGCTATACTCACTGCGGGGAAGATATGTCCTCCGGTCCCCCCTCCGGATATCAAATAACGCATAGTATATACAGTTTTTTACCTTTCATCCGTTCACTCGTTCATCCGTTCATCCGTTCACCCGTTCATCCGTTCACCCGTTCATCCTTTCCAAAAAACGCGGCAAAATTACAAAAAATTTTGCATATATGCAAGAAAAGCAGTATTTTTGCACGATTTTTTCCGAAAGAGTGCAAGATGTGGCTTGTTTTATCGTTCATTTCCGCCATCTGTCTGGGGTGCTATGATATCAGTAAGAAGGTGGCCCTGCAGTCCAACCGTGTCATCGATGTACTGACCCTGAGCGTGTGGTTCTCCGCGCTCTTCCTCTCGGTCCCCTGGCTACTCTCGCGCATCTGCCCGGAGATGATGACCGCTACACCCTTCTACGTGCCGTCCCTGGATCTGAAAGCGCACGGACTGGTCGTGCTCAAGTCCGTGATCGTCCTCAGCAGCTGGGTCTTTGCCTATATATCCCTCAAACATCTGCCCTTGTCCGTCGTCAGCCCGATGCAGGCTACCCGTCCGATGTGGACACTCCTCGGCGCAATGCTCCTCTTCGGCGAACGTCTCAACACCTGGCAATGGGTGGGCGTGAGTCTGGCGATAGGAACGGTGTTTGTGTTCTCGTTTCGTAATAAACAGACTATTCGGAATACCAGGCATACTCCGGCGGGCCGCTATTATGTGGCACTGGCGTTGGCGATATTGATCGGCGCCTGCTCGGGCTTGTACGACAAGTACCTCATGCGCAGCTATGACCATAACGCCGTGCAGGTCTATTATACGTTCTACCAAGCGCTCATACTGCTTGTCGGCTCTCTGCTCGCCTCTCCTCCTTCAGGGGGCTGGGGGACCCCGTTCACCCGTTCACTCGTTCATCCGTTCACTCCGATTCTTCTCATCTCGGTCTTCTTGATCATCAGCGATAATGTGTATATGTTGGCGCTGCGGGATCCGGACAGTCTGATAGCGGTCGTCAGCACCATCCGCCGAGGTGGGGCGGTGATTGGTTTTGCGTACGGCCTGCTTTTCCTCAAAGAGGAAGACCCGTGGAAGAAAGTGGTCTGCATGGTTGGCATTCTTGCAGGACTCATATGTCTGGCAATAGGGTCGATGTAGGGTCTCCACCTTGTCTCCACCTTATCTCCACCTGATCCCAAAGGGTGCTCAATGGGTGCTGAAAGGGTGCTCAAAGGCAGCTCCTCCCGAGATCATCCTAACCACAAACTAAGATCCTTAGAAACAAAAGCAAGCCCGTTTTCGCGGGCCTGCATAAACCATTTCACATTTGTGGTTGTATTAACAAACAGGATGGAGAGTTACCTTACTTTCTTGATGCGAAATGGTGTTCGAGACGATTATTTCAGTTTGAAGACCACAGGAATAGTATAGTGAACATTTACCGGTTCACCGTTTTCTTTACCCGGTTTCCAGTCCGGCATGTTCTTCACAACGCGCAAGGCTTCGTTATCCAGGCTTTCCGTGCCGCTGGACTTGACCACATGCGCATCCGTCACCTTCCCTTCTTTCGTGATCACAAACGAGCAAGCAACCCGTCCTTCTTTCTTATCCTTTTTTGCGTCTGCCGGATACTTTACATTATCCATCAAATACGTCATCATCGCAGACATACCGCCAGGGAATTCCGGCATGCTGTCTGGCGCCAGAACCGGCAGTTCGGGTTTTACATCGGCTTCAAGTGAAGTAGCGATAGTCGCTTCGCCGTCACTCTTTACCACGTACACCTTCTTCCCGTTTTCATTGTCGTTTCTGGTAACAGTCACCGAGGTAGCGCGTTTTTTGCCAGATTCGGTGGTGTTAACAACAACTACATTGCCATCTTCGACTTGGACAACTTTGGTTTGTTTGGTTGTACTGTCGCTTTTTGCGTTTTTTTTGCTTCCTGCGCACACGCTTATTGAAACGAGCAGGCAAAGTGCGCTAAATAATACTTTTGTTTTCATTTTTCTTTTGTTTTGAGGGTTATACTGATTAATTTTTCGCGCAAGTCCGCAGCAATGGTACCAAGTTTCTGCGCTGTGCGTGTTTTTTTATTGCTTATACTGTTTTGCGACAACATCATAATATCTGCTATTTCCTTAGCCGACAAATCCAATAGAACCAGTACGCAAAAGCGAATGTCTTGTTCCGAGAGTTCCGGCTGTGCAGCCTGCAGTTTGTCCACTGCATCATACAGATACGCGTTAGCTGTCGTGCAGAATTGTTTGTAATCGTCCCAACGGAGCGCCACCTGGATTTTTCCCTGTGACAACACCAAGGCGATATTACGCTCCAAATCCTCGCGTTTGACGGACTGGGAGGAACTTTTCCTGTTGCGATAAACGGCATATACTGCTATTCCTGCCCCGACCAACACTATGGTCAGTAATAGAATCAGGACATTATGCTTGCGCGTGTTCGCGGTCTTCGTTTGTATCACTTCACGATGGATGGTGCGGGTGGCCTGTAACATGGTGGCGTCGCCTTCCTCGCGATATCGGCGCTCGGCTATCAGGCTCAGTTCAATCACGGAAAGCGGGTAGTAAACGGAATCGCTCAGATAGAGGAACTCGTTTGCCGCCTGACTGAAACAATCGAAAGCCAGCGAATCCTGTTGCCCGGCCAGATACGCCTTGCCGAGATGATAAATCACTTTTGCCTCTTTGGCTGTCTGTCCTTTGGTGCGGAATGTTTCAGCCGCATCCTGTAATGCAGGTATATCCGCGTACGTCTGTAGCGCGTTTTCCAAGGAGTCAGCAGTCCGAAGAGTGGCATCGGCTACCTGTTCGCTCTTCCTATCGTGCGTCGCACACGCAGACAGCGCACAGAGGATAATAATGTATGAGACAATTTTTCGCATAATACGTGTTGTTTTAGTCACTTTTCGGACCACAAATTTTGTTCCAAAATCCACTGCAAAGGTACTACAATTTTCAAAGCCATCCAAATTTTTTCATGCGACAAATGATCTTGTAACGTGCTGATTTACAGTGCTGTTGCAAAAATAATTAGCGACATGCTATTCTGTAACTGCGACAAAAGCGGGCCGAAACCCGCTTTTGTCGTATAACAACCAAAGTATGAAGACGAACGTTATTCTTCTTTCCAGTTATCCTCGGTCGGGTGTTGTTTCTTTGCTAAGCGCAATTCTACGAGGAATGAGCATAACATTCCTATACCGACACCAAAGGCAACAATCAGCCAAAAATAGATGCTTTTTGTACTAACGTCCGCCAGCCAGTCTATACCTGCTCCGAGACCGACTCCGAGCAACATGCAAGCGAAGCGAAGGTTACCGACATCAATCGTGCCGGGCTTTGGCGCTTTCTTCGGTTCGTCGATAAGTAACTTAGCCGTTTCCGGATCCGTCTTGTTCTCAATAATGAGCTGGCGGATTTCTTTCTCCTGCTGATTCTTTTTCATCTTTTTGAGAAATACCATGATGATTACGACAATGGGAATACCAAGGGATAAAATGACTGCCATTAAAGGGGTCATTACTGCTAAAGTTCCTTCCATAATTGTATAATTTTAAATGTTTAACACTATTGTTTATTCGGGCTACCGGTCGCCCTTCACTTATATGATACGCTACCTCCGAAAAGGTTACACCTCTGGCGAGAAATAATGTAAACGTTGCGCAGCCAGAGCAAGGACGGTAGCAACGGGGATAGCCAGGCAAACGGTTTGCAGCTGCTCTGGCATATCTGGCATAAAAACGAAAAGTGCATAGATATACACCACTACCGCTACTGGCAGACCGAAACAAATGCCTAAAAGTTTCGCCCATTTGCGCAAGGTCTTGAGGCGCAAGTCACGACGCACAGTGCGCATGACGGTAGCGTTAATCTGCGCTATTTCCGGTTGCCGCTTGGCGCTTTCGCGCAGTAAGATGTCTAATTCTTGATCGGTCATGATTGCATTTTCTTTTTTATTCGTTCGCGTATGCGGAACATACGCACTTTGATATTATTTTCCGTTTGCCCGAGTTGTTGGGCGATGGTTTGCAACGGGAGGTTTTCGTAATAGTGCCATTGGATGAGTTGTCGGTCGGCTTCGGGGAGTTGGGCGATGGCGGCTTCCATGGCTTGGAGTTGTAACTCCCTCTGCTCGTCATATTCTTCATTCGGAGGATCGGTGTTCTCATCCAGCGGCTCGGTGTTCTTTCGTTTCTCCAGCATCCGCAAACCGATATGATTCGCAATAATGGTGAGCCATGCCCCGAAGTTCTCTCCGCGCCAGCTGTCCAACTGCCGATAGGCCTGAATGAACGCCATTTGCGTCACTTCCTGCGCCTCGTCTTCATCTTTCATCAGCCGCAAGGCGGCACCATAGACCTGCGAAGTGTATCGCTTCATAAGCATCTCGAACGCTCGTGCGTTGCTATCCTGCAACACCTCGCGTATCAGTTCTATGTCCGTTGGTTGAAACAACATGTTCTACCTACAAGATACCCAATGTACACAAAGGTTACACCCTGTGGGTATTTTTTTTCTTCAATTAATCAAAGAGTGTAGGATTGTGTTCGAAGATTTTGTAGCCCACTTCGCAGTTGATACATTCGTGATGTTGGCAGTAGTTCTGGTACAGGTGCAAAAGGGCTTGGGTGTCGGCTGCGGAAGTGACTTGCTGCCCTAAGATCCTCCATTGGCGAATGATGGTGTTGTTTTCCGGTGCGATGCGCTCCATAAGCGCCATAGCATGTTCCGCCTGAGCGGTGTCGTTGCGCCGTAAAGCATACGCGTATTTATACGGTAGCACCGTGTTAATCAACAGGATGTCGATACTACTCCTTCCCATATGCTCTACTTCGAAAAGCGCAACGAGCGCCTTTAGATCATCCGTGTCAAGAATCTTACTTAGCAGCGCTTCCGACTGATATAGCAGTTGTGCAAACTGACGGATACGCAGTTCTGGACTGTTCTGCGGCCGCAGACGGGCATTCTTCCATACACTGGCATCAAGGGGCGTAAGACCGAACTTTGTTCGTAGAAAATCATACTCCTTCGCCATCGCCTCGTCCTCTCCGATCAGTCCAGCCTGACCCATCAGCAACGCCGTCAGTTGGAAGAGGTTGTTGCGGTGTTTCTGCAGATACGCCAGCGGCGTGTTGATAGCCAGTTCTTCGAAAGGTACACTGTTCGTGTGAAAACCGAAATTGCGCGCGAGCGAGATATATAGCGCGTGTTCCCAACTGCCCTTGGTGATAGTCAGCAGGCGTTCTATCGATGCACGTTTGCACTCGAAACGCTTGCGTAGAAGGGTTTTCTTCCATCCTTCCGTCAGTAAGGCCGGCTCGCGCAATAACTGCTCCGCGCACCCGATACGTGCCTGTGCGCTGTCCATCTTTTGGGCGGCTTGGAAGAGTTCCGTCAGGTAGTCTTTGTTACTCGGGTATTGTAACTCGCATTGCGGGATGAGTTCGCCGCGGGAGTTATAGATGGGTTTGTCGGCAGTACGCACTACATGCAGAATAACGGTGTCGTAGGCTTTGTCCAGATGATGCTTATGGCGCAGCCAATCGGACGAACAGACATGTATCTCGATATTGCCCACCCATTCCCGTCCGTCGATGCGGATACGCGCATGGCTGTAGTCCGGTCCCGCATCGCGGTTATGTTCGCCTACGGATAGAATCTCTACCCGTCTGCCATCGGTGGTCTGTTGTGCAAAACCCGCCCACAGGCAATGTTCCCATATATAATGCAGTAAAATCTCCGGCATTCGTTCATTCTAATTTCTAATATCTAATTTTTAATTTCTCTCCCTCTCGTCAATGTCCCTACATGCCGCATGGATTTTTTGACATTTTTTGTGAGCGAAGCGTATTTTTGTAAGGCGGACGGACGGCTATCAAGCCGGACAAAATGATTAGCGGGTATTGGGCGCTGGGAGCTTGCTCACGAGCGACTAATAGACGATAAACATTAGACCGCAAGGTCGTACCGCCGCGTTTTTGATTTAATACTCTTTTTTATATGTTTTTGCGCGTCTGCGTGTTTTGTATTTTTTTTCTTACAAAAATAACCCTCTAACCCTCTATTCCAAGGTTACGATGGGGGCGTCCTCGGCGGACTCTTCGCGGGTGACGTTGACGCGAGCACGCAGTTCTTTCTGCTCCCGGCTCACGCCCATCAGGATGCCGAAATAGACAGACGTGATGAGCACAGACGTGCCGCCTCTCGAGATGAGCGGCAAGGGCTGACCCGTAACGGGTCCCAGGCCTACCGCCACCAGCATAGATATCAACGCCTGGCACGTGATCATCAGCGCCAAGCCCATCGTCATCAGCATCGCCGGCATGTCGCTATAACGGCTGGATATATTACAAGCCCGGAAGAGAATAGCTAAGTACAAGAAGATGACAAAACCCGCCCCCAAGACACCCGACTCCTCCACGATGATGGCGAAGATATAATCGGCGAAAGCAAGCGGCAGGTAGTCGCGCTCCTTACTGTTACCCGGCAAGACACCTAGCGGCGAAGCACCACCGCGCGCGATGGCCACCGACGCATACACCTCCTGGATGTTCTCATCGGTGAGCACGTATTTCTCATCTCTGACTTCTGACGTCTGATCTCCTATATCCAGATGCCGGTCGATACGGCTGACCCAGGTGGTAGCGCGCTTGAACGGACCGTGCATCGGACGGTTGGGCCGGACAAAACCGAACTCGACAATGGCATAACCCAGGCACAACACCACCGCGGCAATCCCCACCACCGACAGCGTATATTTCCACTGGATACGCGCGAGAACCCATAGACAGAAGATAATCAGACCGATCAAAACCGCCGTAGAGAGGTTCGACACCATGATGGGCAGCATCACCAACGCCGCGATAATCAAGGTGCGGTAGAAATACTTCCGCTTGTCCGACTCCGTCTTGATACGAGCCAACTGATCCGCTACGACGATGATCAGACTCAGCTTCGCTAACTCCGAAGGCTGGAACGTGATGCCGGCGATGCGTACCCACCGCGCCGCACCGTTGATAGTCACAACAAGCGGATTGCCCGGGATCATCGTCGAATAGACGAGCAGCGTACTGATACCCAGCAAAGCATAACCGCCGAAACGCACCCAGTAAGAGGGGATATACTGGATACCGAACGCCGCAATCACACCCAGGACGATGAAGAACATCTGCTGACCGATCGGACCGAGAGCGGAGTGATGCGAATAGACAAGAGTGCTCGACGCAGAGAAAAGGGCGATGATCGCCACCGCGATAAGCAGGGCGAAAAGCCACCAGTACGTGCGGTCGATATTTTGCAAATCAGGCTTTTTCATAATGCTCTAACCGCTGCCATGAATTGTTCTCCTCTGTCTTCGTACGATTTGAATAAATCAAAGCTTGCACAACATGGACTTAATAAAACTGTATCTCCTTCTTTGGCGGCGTTATAGGCTCCGTTAATGGCGTCGTGCAAATTATTCGTATCGATGATATTGAGACCGAACCGGTCGAAGTGTTCGTGCAGTTTCTCGTTATGGAGGCCCATGAAGACCAGCGTGTGACATTTCTTGAGGACGAGATCGTCTATCTCGGAGTAGTCATTGCCTTTGTCCTTGCCTCCGAGGATGAGGACGGTAGGCGTGGTCATGGACTCGAGGGCGTACCAGCAGGAGTTGACATTGGTCGCCTTGGAGTCGTTGATGAATCGTACGCCTCTGACCGTTGCTACATACTGAAGACGGTGCTCCACACCTTGGAAGGTCTTCAGTGCTTCGCGTATGACCTCTTTCTTGATACCCACCACGTTCGCCGCTATCGTCGCCGCCATGGAGTTGAGGACATTATGCCGGCCCTTGAGCGCCAACTCGTCTTCGCCCACCGGCAGCGGGTTAGGACACGAGAAACCGTAGGGATAGAGGGTGGCACCGAGTTGCAGTTTTTTCATCTCCCTGTCGATGACCGGGTCCTCCGCCCAGTAGATGAAGGCATCGTCCGATGTCTGGTTGCGCGTGATACGGAACTTGGCATCGACGTAGTTCTGGAACTTGAAATCATAGCGGTCGAGATGATCGGGGGTGATGTTCAGCAAGATGGCGATGTCCGCCTTGAAGTCGTACATGTTGTCGAGTTGGAACGAACTCAGTTCGATGACGTAATAGTCATGGTCCTCCCGTGCCACCTGCAAGGCGAGCGAGTTGCCTATGTTCCCCGCGAGCCCGACATTGAGTCCGGCATTGCGGAGAATATAATAGATGAGGGAGGTGGTGGTCGTCTTACCGTTGGAACCGGTGATACAGATCATCTTCGCGTTCGTATAACGGGCTGCGAACTCGATCTCGGAGATGATAGGTGTCCCTTGCGCTTGCAGTTTTTGAATCAGCGGCGCGGTCAATGGGATACCCGGAGACTTGACGACTTCGTCGGCATTGAGTATCAACTCCTCGCTATGCTTTCCGTCCTCCCATTGCACACCGTTCTGATCCAACAGCGCGCGATACGGTTCACTGATCGTCCCGCAATCACTCACGAACACGTCAAAACCTTTCTCCTTCGCCAGAATAGCAGCTCCGCTACCACTCTCGCCAGCTCCTAAAACAACTATTCGCTTATTCATTTTTGTCTTTTGTCTTTTAGTGAAACGGTCTTTATTCTTTTAGCAGGCTTTGCCTGTGGTCGTTTATCTTATCTTCAGTGTCAGGATGGTGATGGCGGCTAAGATGAGGGTGACGATGCAGAAACGCAGGACGATCTTCTGCTCGTGATGGAGGTTCTTATACCCCTTGAAGAGGATCGTACAGGTCGGGTCGTTCTTCAGCACTTGCTCCACCGACGTGCGGTAATGGTCATGTAGCGGCGTCCTCTTCCACACGCGCACGTGCTTGCCCCGCGACTTGTAGAACTTATACACCCGCGTCTGGATGATGACGGACAGGCTCTCCATGAGGAAAATGCCGCAGAGCAGCGGCACCAGTAGCTCCTTGTGTATGACCATGGCGCAGACACCGATGATACCGCCTACGGTGAGGCTGCCCGTGTCGCCGAGGAAGACCTGCGCCGGAAAACCGTTGAACCACAGGTAGCCGACGAGCGCACCGACGAACGAAGCCAGGAAAACCACCAACTCTTCACTGCCCGGAATATACATCACATCGAAATACTCCGCCCACACGACACTGCCGGAAGTGTAGGCGAGGATGAGCAAGGCGATGCCGATGATCGCCGAGTTACCGGCACACATACCGTCCATGCCGTCATTCAGATTGGCACCGTTACTTACTGCCGCTACTACAAAAACCGTCAAGAACACAAAGAAAATCCACCCGAACCGGTACTTGTTGTTCTCGCCGGTCCAACTGAACAGATCCGCATAATTGAAGTTATGGTGCTTCACGAACGGAATAGTCGTTTGCGTGGATTTGATCTCCGGCGTCTTCTCTACCACGACAACGTTGTTCTCTATATGACTGCTGACCACCTCGTTCATGCTCACGGCGGGACAGAAACGCAGGGTGAGTCCGACGATGAGTCCAAGCGTCACCTGTCCGGCAATCTTCACCCATCCGTTGAGGCCGTCTTTGTTCTTGCGGAAGGTCTTGATATAGTCATCGGCAAAACCCAACAGTCCCATAAGCAAGGTGGTGACGAGCATGAGAATCATATAGACATTCGTCAGTTTGCCGAGCAGCAGACACGGCAACAGAATAGCCGTGATGACGATGAGACCGCCCATGGTGGGCACACCTTTCTTGGCGATATTGAACGGATCGGTTTTCTCGTCACGCTGCGTCTCGGAGATGTGATGACGCTTCATGAAATCGATGAAACGGTTCCCGAACCATATACTGACGCACAGCGCGATGATGCCGGCGGTGATGGCCCGGAAGGAAATGTAGGTGAACAACCGCGCACCTAATACATCGCTGAAATGATTAAAAAATGAATATAGCATAGTTTAAATATATTTTCTTACTTCCTCGTGGTCGTCGAAGTGGGACTTGACGCCCTTGACAATCTGGTAGTCCTCATGTCCTTTGCCGGCGATGAGGATGACGTCCCCCGCTCGGGCGAGGGTGCAGGCGGTATGGATCGCTGCGGCGCGGTCCTCGATGACGAGAGTGGAGCGCAGTTCGTCGGCCGTCAGTCCGTCCGTCATGTCGCGCAGGATATCCTTCGGTTCTTCATCGCGCGGGTTATCGGAGGTGAGGATAAGTTGCTCGGAGCCGCGTTTGGCTATCTGCGCCATCATGGGTCGCTTGCCTTTGTCTCTATTTCCTCCGCAACCGACTACTGTGATCAGTTTTGCATCGGCTTTCTTGATCTCCCGTATCGTTTGTATGACATTATCCACGGCATCGGGTGTATGCGCATAATCCACGATGGCGGTCCAACCCTTTGGGCTCCTAATCGTCTCAAAACGCCCGTTGACGGGCTTCAAGGTGCTGAGAACACGCAGTACGTCCAGTTCCTCAAAACCCAGACACAGCGCGGCACCGTAGATACAGAGGAGGTTGGAGACATTGAACCGTCCGACGAGCGGCACAAAGACCTCTTTGCCGTTGATACTCAGCATCATACCGTCAAAACCCTCTTCGAGGATCTGTGCGCGGTAGTCTGCGAGTGCGCGGGTGGAGTAGGTGTGCACGGACGCTTTGCAGTTCTGCGTCATGACGAGTCCGTTCTTATCGTCTTTGTTAGTGACCGCAAATGCCTCTTTCTTCAGTCCGTCGAAAAGACGTTTCTTCGTGTCGCGGTAGTTGTCGAAAGTCTTATGATAGTCGATATGATCACGCGTGAGGTTGGTGAAGAGCGCTCCGTCGAAGTCCAGTCCCGCGATGCGTTCCTGGGCGATGGCATGCGAACTCACCTCCATGAAAGCGTACGTACATCCGGCGTCCACCATCCTTTTCAGAAGTCCGTTGAGCTCGATGGCGTCCGGCGTGGTGTGCGTTGCAGGAACAGCTTCCTCTTCGACATAATTGACTACCGTGGACAGCAGCCCCGCCTTGTGTCCCAACGCGCGCACGAGTTTATATAACAGGGTGGCGATGGTGGTCTTGCCGTTCGTGCCCGTCACGCCGACGAGCGTCAACTGCTTACTCGGCTCATCGAACCACCGGCTCGCCAACAGTCCCAAGGCCTTGTCCGTGTTCTCCACAAGAATGAGCGTAACTCCCTTCCCTTCAGGGAGGGGGTGGGGGTAGGCTTTCATATATGTCCTGTCCGAAAGAACTACAGCTGCGGCGCCCTTGGCGACACAACCATCGATGAACGTGTGTCCATCTACTGCTGTGCCCACCTGGGCGACGAAGAGGTCGCCTGCGCCAATCTTACGGCTGTCGAAATGCAAACCGTGGATGTCCTTGTTCACGTCGCCGATCACCTCTATCGGCTCAATCGCTTTTAATAATTCGCTTAGAAGCATATTATCCTTAATTCTTAATTCTTAATTTTTAATTTTTAATTCCGTTTTTCAAGGCGGCGAGTGCCGTCCCGAAAAACATAACACCCTGTATATGCCATGGTCTTCTCGGCGATGACGCGCACAGCCGTGCCGCAGTCCATGCCCGCGTCGTAGGGGAACTGCGGGTCCTCGATCATACAGATACATGTGTATTGCGGGTTTTCTTCGGGGAAATAGCCGACGAAAGTCATCCTGTGATGTCTGCCGGAGTAGCCGTGTCCCGGTATGAAGAGCTGCGCCGTGCCGGTCTTGCCGGCAATAGACACGAGTTTAGACTGCGCCTTGCGGCTCCAGGGCTTGGCGGCCGCCGTGCCTAAATGGTCATCCCAGACGACATCATGGAGGGCTCCCTGTATATCCCGCAGCGTGCGCGACGAGCAGATAGAGGACTTCACTACTTCGGGACGGAACGTCCGGACGTCCTCGCCGTTCTGGCGAATAGCCGTGACGAGCATGGGACGCATCATCCGTCCGCCATTGGCGATGGCGTTGTAGAACATGAGAATCTGCATCGGACTCAGTTCGACGGAGTAACCGTACGACATCTTACTGAGTGTGACCGTGTCACGCGGCACGTCGATGCGCACCTTGTCTGCCCCCGGTATCTCACAATAGACACTGTCGGTGAGTCCCATACGCTCGATACGCCGCACGAATTTCTTCGCAGAGCCTTCATAACTACGCGTGATGAGCTTGGCGAGTGCGATGTTGCTTGACACGGCGAGCGCGGAGCGGACGGTGAGAAGCGTGTCCATAGGATGCGCATCGGTGTGTTTGACCGTGAAATACTGCCATGGCTGGCGGCTGACAGATACAGTGTCGTTGATAGCTATCTTCCCGTCATCGAGTGCTGCGACAAGTGCGATAGTCTTGAAAGTCGAACCCGGTTCGACACGCTGTACGGCATGGTTCTGCGCCTCGAAATACTGGTCTGACTCCTTGTCGCGGTCGAGATTGGCGATGGCGCGTATATACCCGGTCTTGGTCTCCATGAGGATGGCACAGCCCCATCGTGCATGCCGCTCGGCGGTCTTGGCGAGGAGCGCATTCTCGACGATATCCTGGAGGTTGGCGTCGATGGTGGTGACGACATCCAGTCCGTCCTGCGCCTCCTCTTCGGTGACGGACTCATTGCGTCCGCCGATACGCTGAATGGAACTCATGCCGTCCACGCCCCGCAGTTCTTTGTCGAAGCGTTTCTCAAGACCCGAGTTACCCCCTCCGCCGTCTCCGTAAATACCGCCGATGGTGCGGCTTGCAAGGATGCCGAAGGGCTTGATACGACGGTACTGGTCCTCAAAGAAAATACCGGATTTATATTTGCCTTTCTTAATGAGCGGGTTGAGTTCGAGTTCGCGTCTCTGCAGGTAGTTGATGCGATGGTCGCATACCCTTAGACGTTTCTCCCCGCGCAGGTAAGCCCGCGTGATGCGCGCCTTGTACTCCGCTTGCGTGTGTTCGCCTACTATAACAGACAAGTCGCGCGCGAGGGTGTCGATATGTGCGGTGAAGAGGGCTCCGTTCTTCTCATGAAGCGCCGGTACGCGCGTGTCCATATACATATAATACTGCGGCATGCTGGATGCCAGGAGTTGACCGTTACAGTCGAGGATGTTCCCCCGCGTAGCAGGAATAGGCTTGTGGGTAGGAACCTGTTTCTCCGCCACCTTCAGCCATTCGTCGCGTTCCACAGTCTGGACATAGATGATCTTACCCATCACGGCGAGGAAACCGCAAAGGATAATGGCGAAGATGATCGCAAAACGCCAAACAGTATTTCGTTGTTCGTCACTCATGGGTTATCTTTGTTGGCGGTACCCGGTTCTCCTGAAGTGTGCTACCTTGTTCTCTCAGTGCCGTCGCCACCTGCGACTGGCGCGTGGTGTTGGTCAACTGGGCACTGATGGTCATATATCGGAACTTGGCATCGAGCATCTCTTTCTTGGTGTCGGTGAGACGGTGTTGCTGCCGCCCGGCCTGGTAGCCCATGAGGATATACACGAAGACCAGCGCCACAATCAGGGCGATGAGCGGATATTGCTCGCGGATCGCCTTGCTGCGGAGTACATCGCCGTTGAGCCAAGATTGGATGTCGTGATTAGCCATGTTTTTATATGGTTTATTGCCTTGCGGGCGTTTAGAGAGCTTATTTCTTTTCCGCTACGCGGAGCTTGGCGCTGCGGGCACGGGGGTTGACGGCAACCTCTTCGGGTGTGGCTTCGCGTCCTTTCTCAATCAGGGTGAAAGGGGTAAGTATGTTACCGTAGAAATCTTTCTCGATGGTGCCTTCCAGGTTGCCGCTCCGCAGGAAATTCTTCACGAGGCGGTCCTCTAACGAATGGTAAGTAAGGATGGCGATGCGTCCTCCGGGCGCAAGCAAGTCGCGCGCGGCAACGAGCATTTCGCGGAGTGCACCGAGCTCGTCATTGACCTCAATGCGCAGCGCCTGAAAGAGCCGTGCCAACTCTTTACTGCGCTCCGCAGGGATACGAGAGGCGGCGACGAGATCTTCCGTGCGGAGAATAGCCTTCTGGCCGCGCGCCCGGCAGATATTCTTCGCGATGGCGCGCCCGTTGTTCAGTTCACCGTAGAGATAGAAGATACGCGCAAGGTCCTGTTCTGTGTAGGTGTTGACGATGTCTGCCGCCGTGCGCTTGGCTGTTTGGTTCATGCGCATGTCGAGGGGAGCAGGGAAACGAAAACTGAAACCCCGTTCAGGGCAGTCGAAATGATGAAAACTGACACCGAGGTCAGCGAGCAGTCCGTCAATGGCGGTCACGCCGTAATAATCCATCCAGTTGCGGAGGTAGCGGAAATTGCTATGCACGAAGGTCCAGGAAGCATTTCCCGCCGGCCATTTTCCATCGGCCATCTGGGCTTGAGCATTCTCATAGGCTTCTATGTCCTGATCGAACGAGAAGAGTCGGCCGCCATCTTGTGTTAACTCTTTCATAATAGCGCGGCTGTGCCCTCCTCCTCCGAAAGTGACATCCACGTACGTCCCCGCCGGCTTGATGGCCAAGCCTTCGATCGTCTCATGGAGCATTGCGGGGATGTGATAGACGTTGGACATGGTGTGGGGTGTATTGCCTTGCGGCAGTTTATTTTTTTGACATCTTGGCACGGAGACGCGCGGCGAGTTCGGTCGGTGAGAGTCGTTTTGCAGCGAAGTTCTCCGGTGTCCATAATGCAAAACGGTTGAGCATGCCTACAAAAAGCACGTCGTTCTGCGCTCCGATCGTCTCGAGGTTCTTTTTCTGAAGCAGGATACGTCCCTGACCGTCCATCTCGAGGTACTCGGCATCCGCCATGAACTGCATGAGGATGAGCTGGTCCTCGGGGTTCCACTCGTCGAGGGCGGCACGGAGTGTCTCCACTTTCTCATTCCATACTTGCTCGGGATAGAACATAAGGCACTCGTTGTCGGTGTCACGACGCATGACGATGCGCTTGGAGTCCTCCTCGGCTAAGATACGCCGGTAGGCAGCCGGGATGAAAATACGCCCCTTCTCGTCCAACCTTCCTTCGATATTTCCTACAAAAGTCTGCATAGTTTTCTGTTTTCTTAGCCACAAGGGCACGATAAACTTTGTTTTCCGGCCGCAAAGGTACAAAAAATATTTTAAATCCACCACATTTCCCCACAAAAAAATTTTTCATTTGTTTTATTAACAGCATTTCAACGGGATGTATATACAACAAAACGGCTGAGTATCAATAACTTAGCCGTGTTATTAACAATTTAACGAAAAAGGTGGTGTAAAATGGGGGATGCTTATTCGTAAGTAAGCAAATAGGTGTTGGAGGGGTCGAAAATATCCTGCGCCACCTGTTGGAGTTGGGTGGTAGTGGTGCGTGCCACTTTGCGGAACGTCTCTTCCCAGGTCGGTGCCGCCCCGAAATAGAGCATGGCTTTCGCCATAGCGAGTGCGCTGTTCTCTTGGTTTTGCGCCGAGATGGCGAGTTGTCCGCGCAGTTGCTCGAGGGCATGGTGTAGTCCGCTTTCGGTGAGAGGGGTGGTACGCAGTTTGTCCAACTCGTGATGAATGAGTTCCAAGGTACGCGCATAGTCCTCGGGGTCGCATGCCCAGTAGGTGCACCAATAACCGGTGTCGGAAAGTGGGGTGTAGGTGGACTCAACGGTATAGACGAGTCCTTTCGCCTCGCGCAGGGAGAGGTTGAGACGGCTGTTCAGACTGCCCCCTCCGAGGATGTTATTGAGCAGGAACATCGCCAGTTGGTTGGGGTGTCCCAAGGGGTAGGCTCGTCCGCCGAGCATGGCATGTATCTGATGCGTATGTTTCTTGAAGGTTATATGCTTATTAAGTGCAGGTTTTATGCAGGTTTTATGCTGTGCACTTTTTCCCTGAAGGGTACCGCTCAGTCCTCCGAATTCTTTTTCAGCGAGGCGGAAGATACGTTCGGGTTTGATGTCTCCCTGACAGAAGACGACCATGCGTTCGGGGGTGTAGTGCTGTTTCATCCATTCGAGCGGATACTTGGGTCTGGACGAGATATGCCGGAGTGTCTTCTTGGTGCCGAGAATAGGCAAGGCCAGGCTGCTCCCGTCGAAGACGAGGCTCTCGAAGTCATCGTAGATGAGTTCGCTGGGACTGTCGTTGTAACTCTCTATCTCGTCGAGGATGACCATCCGTTCGCGATCCGTCTCTTCTTTCTTAAAAGCGGGTTGGGTGATCATCTCCGCGATGAGGTGGAGGGTGAGTTGGACATGTTCGCACAGGATGGCGGCATAGAAAGTGGTTTCTTCTTTAGTGGTGTACGCGTTGATCTCGCCACCGATACCCTCAATAGCCTGAATGATCTGCCTTCCCGAATGGCGGGCGGTGCCTTTGAAAACGCAGTGCTCGATGTAGTGCGCCATGCCGTTTTCTTCGGGCTGCTCATCGCGCGTTCCGGTACCCACCATCACGCCGATATAAGCGATCGGAGAAGGTGTGCGTCGATGGACAATCTTGAGGCCGTTCGGCAAAATATGATAAAAAGTTTGCGTATTTTCTTGCATAATTCATTTTTTTGTCGTACCTTTGCACAAAAATTTACAAATCCCAACCGGGGCCCCCGAAAATTTTAATTTTTGGGGAGAGCGGAGGCACAAGTCGTCCCGTTGATTTAGCGGAGCGGTATCAACATTACGAACTTGTTGCCGAACGCGAGCGGCATTGGCGGAATTGGTAGACGCGCCAGACTTAGGATCTGGTTCCGAAAGGAGTGAAAGTTCGAGTCTTTTATGCCGCACGTTATGAAAACGATTTATAAGTTTTTTATCTTGGTCTTTGTGGTGGCCGGGATATGCTCGTGCAATGACGAGTATCAGGCAACACCGCTCATTACTGTCAGCCGCGTAGTATATGTGTCTCATCCGGACGGTAGTCGCGACACGACCTATTTTGGCGACACGTTGCTGGTGGGTGACACGGCTCGCATAGAGATGAGTATCTCGGGGGTCTCTCATCCGTTGAAGACGGCCCAAGTGAGCTCCGAAATAACGGCGTTGGGCTGTGCTTTTGAGTGCGACCCGCTAGTTGTGGAGCAAGCCTTGGAAAATGACTCTCGCCCCGAGGAGGGCTATCTGCATTTCCAGCCATACGTGATGGGAGTGCGGGTAACATACCGTTGCGTGGCGAAGGGTACGGGTGATTACAAGGTGACCTTCGCTGCCGAGTCGATGGCTAAAGAGCCGTATTCGCACAACTCCCTAGAGACCACGCAGCTTATTCGTTAGTCTTGGCTTCCTGCCACAAGGCTTCCATCTCGTCTAAGGTCATGTCTTTGAGGTCATGGCCTTTTTCTTTTGCCCGCTGCTCGAGGTAGTTGAACCGCCGCATAAACTTGAGGTTGGTCTGCTCGAGGGCGTTGTCGGGGCGTATCTTATAGAGTCGTGCAGCATTGATCATCGCGAAGAGGAGGTCGCCGAACTCGGCTTCTTTGTTTCCTCCGTCGCTCTTCATCAACTCCGCTTGCAGTTCGTTCAGCTCCTCTTTCACTTTATCCCATACATCCTCGCGCTTCTCCCAGTCGAAGCCTACGTTCGCTACCTTGTCCTGGATGCGGTACGCTTTGACAAGAGACGGCAGACTGTCGGGAATACCACCGAGGACGGTTTTGTTGCCGCCTTTCTCTTTGAGTTTGACCTGCTCCCATAGATGACTGACTTCTTCTGCGTTCTTCGCGGCCTCGTCACCATAGACATGAGGGTGGCGGAAGATGAGCTTGTCGCAGAGCCGGTTACACACATCGGCGATATCGAAAGACTCGCGTGGTTCACTCTCCGATGGACCGGAGAAATTCCATTTCTCTTCCGAACCCATCTTGGCGTAGAAGACGACATGGAGGAGAACGTCTCCGAGTTCCTTGCATATCTCGTTCATGTCGTGCCTCGAGATGGCTGTCGCCAGTTCGTAGGTTTCTTCTATCGTGTTTTGACGGAGACTGTCGAAGGTCTGTTTGCGGTCCCACGGGCATTTCTCGCGGAGGTCGTCCATGATATCCAGCAGGCGTTCGAAAGCCCGGAGTTGTTCTTCTCTACTGCTCATAGTTGCAAAGTGTCAAGTGTCCTTTGTTGTCGAGTTTGGCGTACGTCCATTGTTCGATACAGTCGCCGAGTATGATCACGCGGCTACCGGACGCGATCTGCAGGTCGAGTTCGATATGACGATGGCCGAAAATATAGTAGTCGCGATGGTTTTGCTGTTTCTCCTGGTCCTTGGCGAAGAGAACGAGTTCTTCTTTGTCTTCACCTTTGTAGGGACAGGGGTTGGCGATGTCCTTCAGACGACTTCTTTTCGCCCAACCGTAACCGAGTTTGTTGCCCCACGCGGGTGGTAAACAACGGAAGAGGAATTGTGCAGTCTGCGAGCGGAAAAGTTTGCGCAGACGGATGAAAGAACGGATCTTCTTCTGTACTTTTTTGGGGTATATCTTCTCCCAGTTGGACGGAAGTAATCCGTCGCCATGACTGAGGTAGAGCGTCTTGCCGTAGCGACTGATGGTACAGGGCTCGTAATGCACCTCCATGCCGGTCATCTTTGCCAAGCCGCCGAAAGTCCATAAGTCATGGTTGCCGATAAAGAAATGTACATGAATGCCGCGTTTGATGAGGCTGCGGATCTCTTTCGCGAAAGGCGAATATTGGCGCTTCGCTTTGTCGTGACGGAAATACTCGAACCAGAAATCGAACATGTCACCGAGCATGTAGATCGAGGCTGCGTCTTTGCTCATCATTTCCAGCATGTCGATGAGTTTTTTCTGGTGCGCCCAACCGCGCTTGATAGCCAGGCTGCCTAAATGTGCGTCGCTGAGGAAATAGATCATGTTTACAAATGTATTGCCCTTCGGGCGGTTATATCGCTATGCGATGTTTAGAGAAAACCGAGTTCGAGCTTGGCTTCCTCGGACATCATGTCTTTGTTCCATTCAGGTTCAAAGACGATAGTGACGTTCACGTCCTTGATGCCTTCGACCGATCCTACTTTCTGACGGATGTCTTCGACAATGAAGTCTCCGGCGGGGCATGAAGGCGCGGTGAGCGTCATCGTGATGTCGCACACACCGTCGTCCTTGAGTTCGATGCCGTAGATGAGCCCGAGGTCATAGACGTTGACCGGGATCTCCGGGTCGAAGACCGTTTTGAGCATCCGAAGTATATCTTCTTCTTTTTCTAAAAACTCGTTCATTTTTAATCCGAATGGTTAATCGGGGGTCGAGTTTCTCGACCCGCAAAAACGGCGACAAAGGTACAACAAAAAAATGACATACACAAGCATGCATGTCATTTTTTTCGTCTTTTCGCGGTAATTAAAGCAACTCCACGGACCTGTTGACGAACTTCGCGAGTGCTTCGCCCTTCAATTGTCCGCTGGCGAGGAGCGCGATGTCGATGAGTTGTTTCAGACGCTCATCTTCGCCTTCCAGTTTATACACCGTCTTGATAACAGTCTCATTCTTAGGCTCTTCCGAACCTTCCTTCCCTTCTTTCTGGGAGGGGGCGGGGGTAGGCTTCTCCTCCACTTGCTCGCTGGTCTCTTTGGCTACCAGTTCCTGAATGAGCGGGTGCGCGGTGTTGATGACGAGGTTATAGGAGTCAGGCATCTGACCATAGAAAGACATACCTTGTTGGTGCGCCGCCATCTCTTTCATTCGCCGCATGAACTCGTTCTGGGTCAGGAAGACAGGCAGGGCGTCGGACGCAGCCGCCTCGCAGGCGACGTTATACTTGAGTTTGTCGGCGTCGGAAGGAAGAAGTGTCTCGAATGCTTTACGCAGGCCTTCTTTCTGTTCGTCCGTGTACTCGTCTTTGGCCGCGTCCTCTTTCTTGATGAGGTTCTCGATGGTGTCCGAATCAATCCGCACAAAGCGCAGTTTCTCGTGCTTTTGCTCGGCCTGCGACATGCAGTGAACATCGAGTTCGCCGTCCATGAGCAGCACATCATAACCTTTCGCTTTCGCGCGTTCGATATACGTGTAATGTGCGTCCGGATCATTGGTGTAGAGCAGTACGAGGTTACCTTCCTTGTCGGTCTGAGCATCTTTTACCTGGTCCTTGTATTCCTCGAGCGTCGCGTACTTGCCGTCGAGGTTCTTAAGGAGCGCAAAATCTTTCGCCTTCTCGTAGAACTTCTCATCGGTGAGCATGCCGAACTGGATAAACATCTTGATGTCGTCCCATTTCTTGGCGAAATCGTCCTTGTCAGCCTTGTAGAGTTCTGTCAGTTTGTCAGCCACTTTCTTGGTGATGTATCCGGAGATCTTCTTGACGTTGTTGTCCGACTGCAGGTAACTACGGCTTACATTCAGCGGGATGTCCGGGCTGTCGATCACTCCGTGCAAGAGGGTAAGGTACTCCGGCACGATGTTCTCCACTTCGTCGGTCACATAGACCTGGTTACAATAGAGCTGGATCTTATTGCGGTGTACGTCAAGGTTCGACTTGATCTTCGGGAAGTAAAGAATACCTGTGAGGTTGAACGGGTAGTCAACGTTCAGATGAATATGAAACAGCGGTTGTTCGAACTGCATAGGGTAGAGTTCGTGGTAGAACTTGTCATAGTCCTCATCGGTCAACTCGGCCGGCTTGCGGGTCCATGCTGGGTTGATATCATTGATGATGTTCTCTTCATCAAGCTCTACTTCCTTGCCGTCTTTCCATTCTTTCTTCTTGCCAAAAGCAATCTCGACGGGCAGGAACTTGCAGTATTTCTTGAGCAGCCCTTCGATAGTAGCATCCTCGAGGTACTGGTTGAACTCATCGTCAATATGCAGCACGATGTCGGTGCCTCGCTCGGCTTTGATGGTTTTCTCCATCGTGTATTCAGGATTACCCTCACAGCTCCAATGAACAGCTTCTGAATCCTCTTTGTAGGAGAGACTGAAGATCTCTACTTTCTTCGACACCATAAAGGCGGAGTAGAAACCGAGACCAAAATGGCCGATGATGGCTTCTGTCTTGTCTTTGTATTTGTTCACGAACTCTTCGGCGCCGGAGAAGGCAATCTGATTGATGAATTTGTCCACTTCTTCGGCAGTCATGCCGATACCATGGTCCGAGACGGTAAGCGTCTTTTTTGCTTTGTCAATAGTGACGCGTACACGCAGATCACCGAGGTCGCCTTTCACCTCACCAACCGAACTCAGCGTCTTTAACTTGGTCGTCGCATCAACGGCATTGGAGATCAACTCGCGTAGGAAGATCTCATGGTCCGAATACAGAAATTTCTTAATGACGGGGAAAATGTTATCACTTGTTACCCCAATTGTTCCTTTGTTCATATCGTTTGTATTTTAGTTATCGGATTAATTTGAGTAGTCTGAATACTCCGACTTTTTATGGTCAAATTTCGTGCCACTCCCATGCGACTGCCATTTTGGCAGACATGCAACAAAAAAGCACCCCGCAGGGTGCTGATCAACTCTTTCATTCTTTCACTCTTTCACTCTTTCACTCTTTCACTCTTTCACCTTTCTACCGCTGCGCACTTGCGGGCGAGGAATTTCGCTTCTTCGGCATTGAGTAATGGTGACACCTCTTTATATACGCGCACGTGGTACGCGTTGAGCCAGTCGATCTCGTCCTCCGTCATGAGGGACAACTCGATCAGAGACGTGTCGTAGAAACAAAGGGTGAGGGTCTCGAAGGCGAGCCATTCATCTTCGGTCGTAGTCGCCTTGGTGCGCTTGGCAGGAATGACGGTGATGAGATTCTCCGTGCGGATTCCCCATTTGTCCGTGCGGTAGATGCCCGGCTCATCAGAGATGATATGTCCCACTTCGAGCGCCGTGGGGTTGTTATCCGTACGTACGTTCTGCGGGCCTTCGTGACATCCCAGGAAATGACCTACGCCGTGGCCTGTGCCGTGACCGAACGTGATGCCGGCTTCCCACATGTATTGCTTGGCGAGAGCATCCAGTTGGTTACCTCTCGTACCTCGCGGAAAACGTGCGCGAGCAAGGGCGATATGTCCTTTCAGAACGTAGGTATAGTCTAATTTCGCCTGTTCGGGGATGCGTCCTCCGAGCCATACCGTGCGGGTGATGTCGGTCGTGCCATCCAGATACTGACCGCCGCTGTCGAGCAGTAACATCCCTTCGGGTTTGACCTCCGCGCATTTGTCCGGCGTCGCTGCGTAATGAACGATGGCGCCATTCCCCTTATAGCCGGCGATGGTGCCGAAAGACTCCTCCACAAAGTTCTCGCCCATCATGCGGAACTCATGCAGTTTCTCCATGAGCGTCCACTCTGTCTGTGTCTGTCCGTCCCGGAAAGCCTCTTTCTCCAACCAGAAGAAGAAACGCGTGAGAGCTCCAGCGTCCTGACGCATGGCAATACGTTCGCCCTCTAACTCCACGGCATTCTTGCGGGCCTTGTCGATGAGGATAGGAGACTTGGCGTTTACCTTCTTGCAACCCTCCGGAATGGCTTCGTAAAGAGCTTCGTTGACACGGGCTCCATCGAAGAGTACCGTTCCTTGGAGGCCGCGGATAGATTCAAACACCGCATCGTACGGTTGCACGTCTATATTGTTGAAATTCAAGTAGTTCTGTGCTACTGTATCGACTTTGTTGGCATCCACGAAGAGGGTACATTTATCGGCCTCCAGCACTACATAACTGATTACTACCGGATTGTATTCTACATCATTACCGCGGATATTCAGCAACCAGGCGATTTCGTCTAATGCGCTGATAATCATTGCGCTCCCTCCTTTTAGGGAGGGCTGGGGCAGGCATTTTCTTATTCTCGCCAGTTTGCTCTCGACGGTCTCGCCGGCATAGTCGGCAGAGTAGGGGTAGAGTTTGTCCGCAGGAATAGCCGGCCGGCCTTCCGTCCAGATGGGTTTGATCAGATCGATGCTCTTCACTCCGATACCTGTATCGGCTAAGCGCTCTTTCATTGCCTTGAAATCATCTACGCTCCACATTTCGGGGTTGAGACCTACCGAACTCCCTCCTTTCAGGGAGGGCTGGGGTAGGCTTTTCTTCAGCCAATCAACCACACTCGGGCAGTCGATATCTGACTCGCGCATCAGTTCGATAGTGGAGTCTTTGAGTTCGATGCCGGCCTGCAGGTAATAGCGGCTGTCTGTCCAAAGGAGTGCACGGTCGAGGGTGACGACCATCGTACCGGACTCGCCGTTGAAACCGGAGAGCCACTGCATCTCGCACCAGTGAGCGGCCATGTATTCACTTGCGTGCGGATCGTTGCCGGGGACTACGTACGCCGAGACACCCGCCTCACGCATGGCTTGCCGCAGAGCGGCTAATTTGTCTATAGTCTTCATAAGATGGATTTTATATACGTTCTAATGTTTGCAAGCGCACCCAACCTTCGTAGTTGCCTACGCGGATGTTACACCACTCGCCTAATGTCTCGCGAATAGTCACTTTGGTCCCCTCATGGACGGTGAAGAGGTCCGTTCCCGAACGGTCGGGAGAGGACTTGCCGTTCACTACGCCCTGGGTGATGATGGCTTCGTTTCGCAAGGTGTCGCGTTTATGCAGCGAGGCAGCGTTCAGTCCCGCAATAAGTGAGAAAAGCAAGGTGAGCCAGGCTATGTGAAAAGCCGTCTTGCGCAACCAGGCTTCACGGCCCAGCAGGAAAAGCAATAGACCTGCCAACGCAATGATAAACAGACTGATAGAACCGATAAGCCAGGTGGGCTCTTTGAGACTGTTCCGTACGGTACGCGCCCAGGTAGAGAGGAAGAAATCCTGCTCCACGATATTATCCGTGATTTTGCTCTGCGCAAAGGCAAGATTGTACTGTGCATCTTTGTTACCGGGCTGCAAACGCAAAGCGCGCTCGTAATTAAGGATCGCTTGTGCCAGTTCGCCCTGTTTGAAGCGGGCATTGCCGAGGTTGTAATACAACGTGGCATTGGGCTGCTCGTCAAGCAACGCCTGATAGATGGTGGCAGCCTCTTCGTAGCGCCCTTCGGCGTAAGCCGTGTTCGCTGCATCAAAATCACTCTGCGCGAAAGTAACTGTACTGACGAGAAGTACTGCCGCAAGGTAGAACCCTCTAAACGTTAAACGCTCAACTCTAAACTTTATCTTCATATCTTCTGGTCTTCAAGGTTGTTAATCAAATTCGTGGTGGCCTTGTAGAGGTCATCCATCGCGTGGTCGGTGGAAGGCGCATAGCGGGCGAACTCTGCCGTCGAAAGGACATTCTTCACATCGGCGATGAGAGTATCGCTTACTCCCTTTTGTGCCAGCAACGAAGCGATATTTTCTTTGTTCAGATCTGCCATCGGGATGGACAGGCGATCGCTGAGGTACGTCCATGCGGCCTTTTCAATGGCGGCATAGAAGGCGTTGGAGTCATTGGCTTTTAATGCTTTCTCGGCTGCCTTCAGACGTTTCTTCGCTACCTTGTTGGCGCGCTTGTAACGTACGCGGGTGATATCCGCATTCTCCTTGATCTGCTTGCGCAGAACAATCAAAAGCACGATGGCAATCAGCAACGGGATGACGTACCACAACCAGACATGTTGAATACGGAGAGTGGATGGCTGACGACTGATAGCGGATGACTTGACATCGATATATCGGATGTCGGTGCCGAGTTGCTTGATGTCTTCCTTATGCGTGTAAGAGATAATTTGTCCCTCACCATTGTCACCATTCTCACCATTCGCACCGTTGCCTCTCTTCACATGTATCGTATATTCGGGGGTGGAGAGGGTGCGATAAGTCTTGTCTTCGATGTCGAAATAACTGAAGTTGATAGCCGGAATGGTGTATTCTCCTGCACTGCGCGGGATAGCCAAGCACTCGATGGACTTGGTGCCGCTCACGCCGGCTGTCGTGGTGTTGAAGTTATTCGTCACCTTCGGGTCGTAAGGCTCGAACCCTTCCGGCCAGTCGATGGCGGGGGTCTTGATGAGTTTCATGTTGCCTGCGCCGCTGATGTCGATCTTGATGGTCACAGCGTCGTTCGTCTGCAGCTCCGTCTGTGAGATAGACGGAGTCATGGTGAACTTACCTACACCTCCTGAGAATCCGGCTGGTTTACCACCGGGCAGCGCCGCTACATGAATAGTCACGCCCGGGGCGGTGAGCATCTTCGTGACGGTGGTGTACGAACCGAAGAAATCATCGAAAATAGAACGCACGCGTTGTTGGGTCTGCACGCGCAGCACCGCTTCGAAGTTAGCAGGGTCAATCTTGATATCTCCAGAGTGTTGCGGATAAAGAATGGTGCGGTACAGCACAGCCGTTTGATAGTTACGACCGTTGTAGTGCTCCAACTGTGTCTGTATCTCGCCCTGCTCCAAGTCCTGCTTGAGAAAACCCGTGAACTCCGGTAACTTCGTGTTATTGGTCAACTGGGCAACGTCCACGTTCGCGAAATAGAGCTTGTACGTGATCATCAGCGCTTCCTGTTCATGCACGCGTGTCTTCGACGCAATGGTGCGCACGAACAGATTCTCGGAGGTGACAGCACCCGAAGAACTGCTCTGGCTGCTCTGGGTAGTCGGGCTACTCTGACGGCTTCCGGCTGACTGCTGATTGCTTTCTTCTTGGTCTGCCGGCAGAACTTGTATCCGCACACCGTTGGACTGCACGTTCTCGCCATCTACTTTCACGGTCGCAGGACCGATGGTGAACGTTCCGGCCTTCTGCGCCATCAGGGTGTAGGTGTACGTCTGTTCGAAAGAAGACGTGCGGTGACCGTTGACGAAAGAAGTACTGCTGCTCGTCGAAGTGTACGGGCCGGCTAAGTAGTCGAAGTCCGTGAACTCCGGCGCACGCAAATCACGGCTGCGCTGGTTCACCGTGTAGGTCAACTGAAACGGACGCCCGACAATCACCTGACTCGGCGCCTGTGCCCGAAAAACCACTTCATCGGCAAAAACCGACAAAGTGATTAAAGATAATAGTATAGTTAAAATCTTTTTCATATTCGTAAAATAAACTCGGGATGTAAACCAGCGAAGCGTTTGCAGCCCGAAGAAGCGTAGGACGAGACGAAGGCACTCTACGAGTGATTTTAATCACGAAGTCGTGCGAAGTCTCAGTCCAAGCGCCTACCACTCCTTCTCAACTCTGCGTTTCTTACCCTGTTGCTTTTGCAACTTCTCTTGGGTGTCTTGCTCGTCTTGCTCCAGCGCCTGTAAGATCTGCTCGGCCGTCTCTTTATCCATCTGATCCTCGTTCTGCTGCGGTTGTTCCTGTTGCTCTTGCTGATCCTGATTCTGGTCTTGTTGCTCTTGTTGTTGCTGTTGCTGTTGTTGCTGTTGCTGCTGATCTTGGTTCTGGTTCTGGTTTTGCTGCTGTTGCTGCTGCTGTTGTAACAACTCCATGGCTTTCACCAGGTTGTACCGTGTGTCGTTGTCTTTCGGGTTAGACCGCAGAGACTCTTGATACGCGCCCACAGCCTTGTCGTATTGTTGTTGCGCAAAATGACAGTTACCGATGTTATGCATCGCTTTGGCATAACGCTCCTTGTCTTCTTTGCGGTCAAGCATCTTGGCGGCAGTCGAGAACTCTGACAGCGCGTCTTCGTACTTGTCCTGACGATAGAGAGCGTCACCTAAGTTATAGTGCGCCTCGTAGCCGTTCTTGTTCTTCTCTATACCACGGCGGTAGTCCACTTCCGCCTCTGTGTAGTTCTGCTTCTTGTATTGGCGGTTGCCTTTACGTACATCGCCCGCTTCTTTCTGGGCAAAAACCTCAGAACTGAAGGCGAACAGGAATACGACTAATATACTTTTAACTATCCACTTCATAACTTCTCTAAACTCTAAACTCTAAACACTAAACACTAAACTTTCTCTCCGAAAATATCCAGACGGGTGATGGCTTTGTTCTTGCGGTTGAAGATAAAGAAGTCAATCACAAGCAGTAACAGGGCAATCAAAGCAAAGCTTTGGAACTGCTCGTTATAGTCGGTATAGACTTGCGTCTCTATCTCCTGCGTCGCCAGTTTGTCAAGCTCTTTCTGGATGGCTTTGGTGGCGGTGTTGGTGTTGTCGCACCGCACGTAGATACCTCCTCCGGCCTGCGCAATCTCGCGGCACATGTCTTCGTTCAACCGGCTGACAACTACATTGCCTTCGCGGTCTTTGCGGAAGTTATTTGTGCCGGGCATGGGGATAGGACTGCCTTCAGGCTTGCCGATACCTACTACCAGCACGCGGATACCCGCTTCTTTAGCACGTTGGGCTACTGCCACCGCATCGTCTTCGTGGTTCTCGCCATCTGTGATAAGGATAATCGCACGGCTGGCATCGCTCTGTTCCCCGAAACAGCGGATGCTGGTACTGAGCGCTGCGCCGATGGCTGTTCCTTGTGTCTTGATGAGTTCGGGCTTGATGGAGTTGAGGAACATCTTTGCGGATACGTAGTCACACGTGATTGGCAGTTGGACAAAGGCATCGCCGGCGAAGACGACAAGTCCTACTTTGTCATTGACCATGTTGTCCATCAACTTGGACAGCATCTGTTTGGCGCGGTCAAGACGGTTCGGTGCCACATCTTCCGCGAGCATCGAGTTAGAGATATCCAGCGCCACGATGGCCTCGATGCCCTGCCTTTTCTCTGTACGCTCGCTCTGACCGAACTGAGGACGCGCGGCGGCGATGATGAGTAGCGTCAACGCTACCAGCACGATAGTGAACTTAACCGTCGGACGCACACGACTCGCGTTCGGCATCAAGGCTTCCATCAACTCAGGGTCACCAAACTCCTGCAACTGACGACGCTTGCGAATGGTGTATAACCAGTAGGCTATCGCAAAAACCGGCACACTCACCAGCAAACATAAAACTTCTATATTAGCAAATCGAAACATAGTCTTTTGTTTTGAATTGCCCTTTCTCCCTCCCTTGAGGGGAGGGCGGGGAGGGGCTTTAATTACTTATTGTGCGTAGCACAAAATATCTCAAGATAATCTCAAGCAGCAGGCAGGCAAGGGCGGCAAAGAGGAACGGAGCGAAGTTCTCCGTGTGTTTGCTGTACTCGCGTACACGCATCTTCGTCTTCTCCAACTGGTCGATCTGCTCGTAGATACTCTTCAGACTGCCGTTGTCCGTCGCGCGGAAATACTGTCCGCCCGTGATCTCGGCAATGCGGCGCAACGTGCCTTCGTCGAACTCCGAATCCATCGTCACGTACTGACGACCCATCGGAGTGTTTACCGGCACGCGCGTCTGACCATAACTGCCCACACCCACCGTATAGACGCGGATACCGAACGTCTTCGCGATCTCGGCAGCCGTCTGCGGGTCGATGTCGCCGCGGTTATTGCTACCATCGGTCAACAAGATCACTACTTTGCTCTTCGTCTGACTGTCTTTCATCCGGTTCACGGCATTCGCCAATCCAAGACCGATAGCCGTACCATCTTCGATCATGCCGTACTCAACGGATTGGAAGAGGTTAACCAACACTGCGTGGTCGGTCGTCAACGGACATTGCGTGAAGCTCTCTCCGGCGAACACCACCAGTCCAATCTGGTCGTTCGGACGGGCAATCACGAAATCCGAGGCTACTTGTTTGGCGGCCTCTAAACGATTCGGACGCAAGTCTTCCGCCAGCATCGTGCCGGAGATATCCAGCGCCATCATGATGTCGATACCTTCCGTGCTCTCCGACGACCAGCGGTTGGTCAACTGTGGACGCGCGAGCGCGAGGGATAATAAGGTGATGACAGCCACGCGCAGCGCAAACGGCACGTGTAACAGCCAGATACGCCAACTCTTCGGCTGTGCCGCTAAGGTCGAGGTGTCGGAGAGTTGTACACTCGCATCACTCTTCCATAACTCGTATGCATACCAACTGATAACGGGTATCAGTAGCAGTAATAAGAATAAATATCCCGGATTAGCAAAACTCATACTTCTTCCTCCTCACCATTTTCACCATTCTCACCATTCTCACCATTCTCACCATTCTCACCATTTTCACCATTAGTGAGCTTCGTCTCATTCACGAAATCATACGCCGTAGTAAGAGCTTGCTCGTTCTCGTCGGGCGTCGTGTGCCATTTGGCAAACTTCACCAAGTCCGCTAACTGCAGCATCTTGCTAAGTTTTGTAAAGAGCTCTTTGTCGATGAGCGGTTTCATGGCGCGCAGCGTCTCATCCGAGGTCTTCTCCGTACTCTGCACGTCGAAACGGCGGCCGATATACTCACGAACGACATCCGTCAGTTCTGTTTGGTATTCTTTCACCTTGCCATCCTTCCATATCTTCGCGGCCTTGATCTCGTCGAGTTTCTCCAACGCTACTTCGTCTGCCGGACGCAGCAGGTCCGGATTGATAGGCTCTTCTTCAGGCTTGCGTTTGCTTTCCAACCAGCGCCAGAGATAATAACCGCCGACACACAGACCTGCTATCAGCAGACCCAAAAGGATCCAACGGATGATGCCCCACCACCAGATAGGTGCTTTCTCGATATCTTTGATATCGGTGATGGCGAGCGTCGTATCTACCTCAAACGGCTGAACGACATTCAGCGCCATGGATTCGGTCCAGAACGTGTCCGTGCCGCTTGCTACAGCGATCGGGTTGATGACGAACAAACTGTCCTTGAAACTCGTCAGCGTCAGGTATTGGTTCAACTGAACGCGGCCGTCCGCCAAGGTCAGCGTATCGACGATCGTCTTGTCAATAATCTCGATGCCGTCCTGCAGCGACTCGCCGAAAACAGGCATCTCTACCTGTTCCGTAGCATCATGCGTCACCTGCAGATGCAGGTCCGTCTGATCGCCTAACATCAGCGTCGTCGAGTCGATACTCGCGCTAACTATTATCGCTAATAAGATATTTAACATTTTATTCTTTTATTTATTTTTTTAGGCGCAGCATGATATTCTCCCGGAGGCGTCTCGAGCGGTTGGGGTCCGCGAGAGTCGTCGAGCATGGGGCGAGTTACTCCGGAGAATATGCATGCAAGCCTTATGCATTCCGAACGCTCTCAACTATGAAAAAGCATCATCAGTTTTTTCACATAGTCCTCATCCGTCCGCATACTCACATGGTTCATTCCGGTCTTCGTATAGACGGTCTCTAAGGCCGCTTGCTGGTCACGCCATGCCTGCCCGTAGGCGTTGCGTACACTCGCCAAGCTGGTATCAGCCCAGACACGCGCACCCGTCTCCGGATCACGTACCTTCAGTAGACCCACGTTCGGCATCTCTGCATCGCGCCGGTCGTAGATCTGTATCGCACTCAGGTCATGCTTCCGACTTGCGATGACAATAGGCGATGTCTGCCCCCTTCCTTTCAGGGAAGGGTCGGGGATAGGCACCCCTATAAAATCGCTTATCAAGAACGCTGTACAACGCCGTTTCTGGGCGTTGATCAGGAATTGAAGGGCGGCATTGATATCCGTACCGTGATGTTCGGGCTCGAAACTCAGCAACTCGCGGATGATATGCAATACATGACTCTTACCTTTCTTCGGCGGAATGAATTTCTCTACGCGGTCGGAGAAGAAGATCACGCCCACTTTGTCGTTGTTCTCGATCGTTGAGAAGGCGAGAGTAGCGGCTACTTCGGCCATCGTGTCGCGTTTCATCTGACTCACCGTACCAAAGTTACGGCTGCCACTGACATCGACGAGTAACATCACCGTCAGCTCTCGCTCTTCTTCATAGACCTTGATGTAAGGACGGTTCATGCGAGCCGTCACGTTCCAGTCAATGGAACGTACATCATCACCCGGCTGGTATTCGCGCACCTCGCTAAACGCCATACCACGACCCTTGAACTGGCTGTGGTACTCGCCTGCGAAGATATTGCGACTCAACCCGTGGGTCTTGATCTCTATCTTCCTGACTTTTTGTAATAACTCTTCTGAAGTCATAAATCATTTGATTTATTCAATTGGGGCCCCCAGCGTAAACCAACGTAGTGTTTGTGATGGGGAGATCGGAGGCAATGGTCGCACCTACCAATTAGCGGAGCGGTTTGGTCCTTTGCGATCCATTTGCCGAACAATCAAGGTACCTGTACTGCGTTCAGTACTTCCGTAATCACATCCTCCGTCGTGACGTTATTTGCCTCGGCTTCATAGGTCAGACCGATACGGTGACGCAGCACGTCGTAGCATACGGCACGTACATCCTCCGGCGTCACGTAGCCTCTCCTATGAATAAACGCGTACGCACGCGCTGCCTTCGCGAGGTTGATACTTGCACGGGGACTGCCACCGAAAGCAATCATCTGCTTCAGGTCCTTCAATCCGTACTCTTCCGGATTACGCGTAGCAAACACGATATCCACGATATATTTCTCGATCTTCTCGTCCAGATAAACCTCCTCCACGATCTTGCGTGCCTTGATGATGTCGGCGGTGCTCAAGATCGGCAGAACGGTCTTCTTCTCGCTGGCGATGTTCTGACGGATGATGGCCTGCTCCTCTTCTTTCTTCGGATAACCGATCACCACCTTCAGCATGAAACGGTCAGTCTGTGCCTCAGGCAGAGGATACGTACCTTCCTGCTCAATCGGGTTCTGAGTAGCCAGAACCAGGAACGGATCGTCCAACTTGAACGTCTGCTCGCCGATCGTCACTTGACGCTCCTGCATGGCCTCTAACAACGCACTCTGCACTTTCGCCGGAGCACGGTTGATCTCATCGGCCAACACAAAATTAGCGAAGATCGGACCACGTTTGATCTTGAACTCTTCGCTCTTCTGGCTGTAGATCTGCGTACCGATCACATCCGCCGGCAGCAAATCCGGAGTAAACTGTATACGACTGAAATTTGCCTTGATGAGGTCGCTTAAGGTCTTGATAGCGAGGGTTTTTGCCAAACCCGGCACGCCTTCCAACAATATGTGCCCATCGCTCAACAGACCAATAAGCAAACTCTCTACCAAATGCTTCTGACCTACGATTACTTGATTCATGCCTAAGGTCAACGCATCTACAAACGAACTCTCGCGCTCCACGCGCTCTTGCAGTTCACGAATATCCACTGGATTTTGCATAGTATAATGTAATTATAATTTTCCGCAATTTTTACCACAAATTTCGTGCCAAAACAAATGCTTACTCGGAAAATTTTAACAAGAATAGATAAATCTATGTTTTTAGCTGATGATAGAGCTATTGTACTTGTACGGAATGGCTCTATCGACGGCTGAAAACAAGGGTGTGAGCCCGTTTGTTAAAATTTCCGAGCAAGCATTTACTGCTTTCTTTCGCGTTAAATTTTCTTTTCCTTTCTTTCCCTTTCTCCTCCGCATCTGTCCACTTTTCGGGGCTGTCTCCCCGAACAATCCTCTCCGTCCATTTGCCCCGCATTTTATGCGGGTTCTCTTTCTTGGTAGTTTCGCCGGATACTATCCGGCATTCTTTGCTGTTTACCTCCGGTGGTGCACCTAAATATGCCTATTCCGGCCTAAATTGGCCTATTTCGCAAAAAAATCTTCAAAAATTTGCGTATATCAGAAAAAAGCATTACCTTTGCCGCCGCAAAGGTTTTTAAATACCCGAGCAAGACATGTTGAGATAGCGTTTATTGACGCTTTGCGTTTGACCAAACGGAACTTCGCAACTTTCGAATATAGAGTCAAAATCAAAGTGAGCAATAGATGCCTATGGGTGTGACAATTATGCCCTGCTTTGTCGTTCGTTGGCAAGGCGCTTTGTCATATCGGCGTAGGTTTCCTGTTGTTTATTTGACTCTATAGGCAATGCGAAGGCCTCGTTTGGTGAGTATTCAACAGCGAGGCTTGCGCTTTTTGTGTATGTATTGATGTAAACCCTATAAGTCATTAAACGGAGAAAGCCGAAAATCCGAAGAAGAGTAGGCATTACAAAAAAAACTTTATGAAACATAAATCATTTTTGCACTTCTTTTTGTGCGCAACTGTTGCATTTTCGCTTTTATCGTGCGACAAGCAAAATCAAAACAATCCCGGCGGTGGTGGTGTAACGGGATCAGATACCCACACTCAGACTGGATGTATGTATGTGGGAATTACTGGATTTAATAGTGAGTTGTATCATTTTACCGGTAATCCAAATAGGAGATATGAGATATTGAATCAGTATTCCTTAAATCAATACACCAGTTTCGTACACAACTTGAGAACTGCAAAAAACACCTCGTTGTTTTGGGCGGTAGAAGATAATCTCAACCATTTGAAACAATGTTCTTTTCCTAGCGATATCTCTAATATCAGCATAGTTACATTTACCGATGGTCTGGAAAATGGTAGTGGAAACTTTGATGCCAAATTCCTGGATTTGGCAGACTATGACAAAAACTTGGATTTGCTTAATACGAAAATAGGGAATACAAGTGTACAAAACGTAAAACTTACTGCTTATACTGTCGGTGTAAAGGGAAATGACGTAAGTAATGAGACCCGTTTTGATAACACTTTGGTTAAATTATCTAGTGGCGCAGGGTATAGCAATAACGTTAATATGGGATCTTTAAATGAGACTTTCCAAGGAATAGCAAACGACCTTTATAAGCAGAATTCTAAGCCTAATCTGACAGTCGCTGTACCACCACAAGTACGTACGGAACGTATTATTTTTGATAATAAATCAGCAGATCAATCCAAAATATATATTGAAGCTACTAAACTTAAGGAATCCCCTACAACTTATTCTAATATTAAGTATGTAGGCTGCAAAAGTGAAAGCGGAACAACTGTTAAGGGACACAAGAATTCAGAAGGATCTGTAGTCTTTACTTTTGAAAACTTCGTTGACGAGAATGGAAACAATATTCAATTCTCCAAAACAGCGCTGTATTATTATGATGGTAGCGGTTGGGCAATTGATAGCGAATATGACGGAGAAAAAGGAGCAAAAACAGAAGAGATTCATAAAAGTGCAGCAGTTATGCTTATCTTAGACTGCAGTAGCTCTTTGGATGAAAATAATAACTTTGCAAAGGTGCAAGCAGCGGCTATCAACTTCTTGAACATTTTGGCATCCGGAGGTAATAATTCCGGCGGCAACCCTGGTGGAAATAACGACAACTCGAAGCATTGCTGGAAACTCTCATATGTATATGAGGGCACACAGATTGAAACATATGTATGGGACACTGAAGACGCAATTAAAGCCGCAGTGGCAGAGGGCCTTAAAGAAGCAGGTATTGTTATATCATATAGTCTTAATACTGCAAATAGTGAGTATGCCTGTGAGAGCTTGAATTCTGCGGAGCCGACTGAACCGGAACAAGGAGCTACCATGTACATCAAGCACCCGTGGGGTGGTGGCGCATGGACTTGGCAACCGATGTCAAAAATGACGGAGAATGGTCTAACCGTGTATTATTATAAAGGAATCTGGGGAGGAACTGGATTTAATATAAATAGCGAACCAAGCGATGTTAACGCGAAGTGGTTCCCTGAGTCATATATCGCAGAAATGATGGGGGAGACGAGTTTGGCATCTTACCTTGGGAAGAATGTGACTTTTGGATATTACCAGTATGAAGGAGTGGATATAGCTATTATTGCTGAAGATTAAAAATTAATCAAAACATTCTGTTCGGAAGTGAGTCCCCTTAAAAATGGGGGCTCATTTCATTTATCGTGAGCCCTGGTTTTGATTGTGTACTTCGAGTGTGGTAATCCTTCCCTTCTTTCCCTTCTCGTCTCTCTCTATCGTCTTTCTCTTCTCGCACATCATTGTGCGAGCCCTTCCCGTCTTTTCCTCCCGTCTTTCCCTTCTCGCACATCATTGTGCGAGCTCTTTCATTCTCTCACTCTTTCATTCTTTACAAAAATCCTTCCCCAAAATTTGCATATATCAAATATTTTTCGTACCTTTGCACTCGATCTCAAACAAAATCGCTCATCTCTCCAGTATTATATACATAGTATATAATACTTATAAGATTACAAGCAAAAATTAGTGTGTGATAAGTGCGAGATAAGTACGTGATAAGTGCGCGGTAAGTGCGTCATAAATAGGCTAAAAACAGCAAAATCCCCTCGTCAAGCAGGGGGCGAGTTGTCTCAATAGAGTACTATGCGAGCAACCCTCCCGACCCGATACCTTTAAATCTGCACTTCACAACCGCAGAAGTTTAAAGTAATTCTTAAAAATCGTATATTTTGTAAACTCTATTTTGCAACACTCTTATGAGTGCTGCTTAATAATCGTGTACTTTTTCATAAGAAATGCTATTGTGGGGTTGACGGAAAAGCAGTAATTTTGCACTCGATAAAATTTGGGCCTTTTTTAATCCTAAAAACGTAAAAAATTTAATAAAAATATTAATATGAGTAAGTTTTTACAGCGAATTTTTGTTTGCGCAGCCCTGATGGCAATGCCATTTGCGGTAAATGCAGATGATTACCAGTTGCCCGACCCTGGTTTCGAAGACTGGTCGGGTGCTGCGTTTGATGGTAAAATTCAGCCGAAGTACTGGCACGCTTCCAACGTGGAGCAGTCCGCGCTGGGTATGACATTTAGATTTAACTTTGCGAACCGCGAAACGGGACGCTCAGGTTACTGTATCATGGCCAAGGATCAGGTGGTCGGAGCTGCGGGTATTACCGAGACCAGCCCGAGTTACTATTCCTTGGGTTACGGTTGGCAGCACCTGGAGGGCCTGAACACCGGTTCGGCTACCGCTGGTACAAAGGGTGGCTATGCCTTTACCCATCGCCCCGACTCGGTATCCGTGTGGATCAAACGTACGGGTAACAATGTGGACAAGGAGGACTTCCATGTCTTGTTCTATACATGGGCTGGCACGGCAGTAGGTACGTCCTATAAGAATAAAAATGGTGGCTGTACTTCGGTAACCGTTGAAGATGAGGAGTCCGATATCCGTGTCCTGATGGACGGTAACGAATGTATAACGAAAACCGCGGGCGGCCAGGTGGCTGAAGGCTGGTGGTTCGAGAAAAAAGCCTACGGACAATGGACCAACTTGCGTATCCCTATCTATTATCTGAATGATAATGCGCCGAAGAAATGTAACCTTATCCTCTCGGCGTCCAACTACCCGAACTTCCGCGCCAACGACGGTTTGTATGACGGTAATGCATTGTATGTGGATGATGTCGAGCTGATCTATTCGTCTAAAATCCAGACACTCAAAATAGGCGGTAAGGAATGGAAAGGTTTTGACCCCAATAGTACTGAAGTGCAGGTTTACTCTGTTCCCGAAGGAACAACAGTGATTCCTTCTATTGAAGCCTTCCGTGGAGCCGGATCGTTGACCAACCCGAGCGGTACGTCCCATGATTTCCCCGGACGTAAGCTATCGGGCAGCGAGATCACTATCGTCAATGGTACCGTAGGCGGCACCCCGACTACTATCACCGTAAAGGCGGAGGACGGCTCGAGCACAACGACCTATAAGATCCTCTTCCAGGCCGCTAAGAGTAGCAATGCGAAGCTGGCGAATATCTTCTATACCTATACGAATATTAACGACGAGCAGGTCCGCGCTGCCGTGTCGGGCTTCAACCCGAGCACCTATAATTATAAGGTAGTGTTGCCTTATGGCGCGAAGGGCGTTCCGACGATCGAAGCAGAGCAGCAAGAGGATGAGCAGACACTCGCTTATACTCAGGCTACTTCCTTGCAAGGCAAGGCATCCGTCACGGTGACCGCTGCGAACGGAACATCGAAACAAACCTATAACTTGACGTTCGAGGTCGGTAAGTTGGCGGATAACACCCTGAAGGATATTCAGGTCAACGGCAAGTCTGTTCCCGGCTTCACGCCCTCGCAGGCGGTATATAAGGTGTCGCTGCCGACAAGCACCACTTCCATGCCGACAGTAAAGGCTATCTCTGCTTATCCGGACGGAGAGCAGACTATCGTACATAAGGCGCCGGCGACCATCGACGGAGGTACATATACCCTCAGCGTCACTACGCCGGGTAACACCGTAGCAAAGGTCTATAAACTGAACTTCAAATTAGAGGCTTCGTCTTATAGCTACCTCAAAGACCTGAAAGTGGGCGAATATATCACGAACTTCGACCCGCAGAACACAACCTATTACGTGGGTCTGCCGAAGGGTACAACCAAACTGCCGGAGATTACTTGGACACCGGGTGATGAGTACCAGAAAGTTACGAAAACCGATCTGGGTGAAGGTGTGGTTGATGGAACAGTACGTGTGACCGTTACTGCCGGCAATGGAGATCAGACGGTGTACAAAATCATCTTCTCGACGGAGAAATCAGATGCCGATACATTGTCTGGCATTCTGATTGGCGGCGTTGCGCTTCCAAATTTCTCGGCCAACACAACGAACTATACCTATCTGTTGCCGGTAGGTACGGAGGAACTGCCGGAGATTAAACCGATCCCTGGTGATGAATACCAGACAATTTCAGTCACAACTGCCGGACTGAACGGAAAAACCCGTATCACGGTAACGGCTGGAAATGGTAGTATCAAGATCTATATTATCGCTTTCTCCCTGGATGTCTTCACCGATAATACTCTGGCAAGCCTTTCGGTAGCCGGTTACGATATCGACTTCGATCCGGAGAAAACCGAATACTGGGTGAACATGCCGCAAGGAACAACCGTTCGTCCGACGATAACGTATCAGTTGGTAAACGAGAACCTGCAGACGGCTTCGGCGCGTGACTTCAGTGGTCTGAACGGCGATTATAAGATTACCGTTCGTCCGCAGAACGGCGCAAGTCGTACATATATCATCCACTTCTCGGTGGCTACGTCCAGCAACACGGCTCTGAAAAACCTTGCGGTCGCAGGATATGAACTTACCCCGGTCTTCGATCCTGAAATACTGGAATACGAGGTGACGCTGGCGGAAGGTATAAGCAAGATTCCGGCTGTCACGTTCGAAAAAGCCGAGACCAGCCAGCGTGTACTGAGCGTGCTCAACGATACTGTTCAGACTGTCACGGTTACCGCGCAGAGCGGCGCAAAACGGGATTATACCATTATCTTCCACGTCCAGTTGTCGCAGAACGCTTTCCTTGACATGATTTATCTGGATGGCGAAAAACTGAAGAATTTCGCAAAGGATATCATGTCATATACAGATACGCTCAAGGGTGAAAAATGTCCGGCTATCACCGTGGACAAAGCCCCGGGACAGCAGGTAACGATTACTGCACCGTACGCTGCGGGTACTGCGACGATCAAGGTTCAACCGGAGGTAGGCGCAGCCAACTACTACTACATCAACTTCGAGAAGGCATCTGCCGAATCAGCGCTCCTGGGCGGTATATCGATCAACAGCGTAGGACTGGTAGGCTTTAAACCCACCACATTGAATTATACGCGTGAATACGTAGGAACGCTTCCGACAGTGGCAGCCATTAAGGCGCATGAGAGCCAGGAAGTGCAAGTACTTTGGAAAGACGAGGTGGCTTCGCTGCACGTGAAAGATACCTTGGGAAACAAGGTCGTTTATACCGTTACTTTCACGCGCCAGGCGCAGAGCAACAAAGCGCTTAAGGCGATTCTGATTGACGGTAATGAACTGGATAAGTTCAAACCCGAAGTGCTGCACTACGATAGTGCGCTCGCTCCGGGTAGCTCCTATCCGGAAGTGCGTTATATCGCAGAAGATAACGCGCAGGTGGTATTCTTCGGCCAGATGGCAGAGGGTCAATGGGGAATTACGGTCGCTGCCGAAAACGGTGACACCGCTACTTACACCATGACCTTTACCATCCTTCCTTATACCGATGTGAAGCTGGAGAACCTTGTCGTAGAGGGCTATCCCTTCGTGTTCGATCCGGAGAAAGAGAAGTATGACGATCCCGCTATCTTTACGATTGACCAAGGAAAACCGCTGCCGAAAGTGACACCTACGGCAAAACCGGGTCAGACGGTTGTCGTCTTCAACGTCAACGACCACGAACAACAAGTTCTCGTTCGCGCTCAGAATGGCGACGAAAAGACATATATTATAAGGTACACGCGCGCGGTAAGTTCGTATGCATTGCTCAAAGCAATCTATATCGATGGTAAGGAACTGCTTGAGTTCCGCCCGGAGATCATGGACTACACGATCACACTCCCGCGCGGACGGAAAACTGTGCCGAACGTGTTCCCGGTAGCTGAACTGGATAACCAGACTATCACAACTACCTTCAGTGCGCCGAACGGTGTGACTACTATTCACGTAGAGGCACAGGATGGAACGACAACAGCGGACTACTCCATCGCTTTCCCGGTTGCCAAATCCGATACTACGCTCCTCAAGAGCCTGATAATCAATGAAGAGGTAAAGGATGTGAACGAAACGGAATATACGTTCAATGTGCCCTATGGTACGATTGAACCCTACGCTGTGAAGTACGAGCAACGCGAAGGACAACTCGTTCACCTCGTGGAGGCACCGCTTACCGGTACAACGAAGATCTTTGTTACCAACGAGAAGGGCGATAACACCCGTACTTATACCATCAATTACGTAGTTGCTCAGCCGCAAGGCGACAACAAGGTAAAGAATGTGAAGTATAGTTATGTCAACGCGGCTTCCGATACCATCAATGGTAACATTGAACCCGTGCCGGGCAATAATACAATCAACTTGCCGTTCGGAGCTAAGAACTTTAAAGTGACCGACGTGGAGAAGAACTATGCCGAGCAGACGATTCAGTCCTATGACGGAGGTATACGTCGTGGCGCAACCATCATCGCGGTAGCGAATCGCGCAGGCGAAGACGATGTCGTTTATACCCTCACTCCGGTAATGCCGGCATTCGAGACGGCAGGAAAACTCCAAGACCTCAAGTTTAATGGCACTACCGTTCCGAACTTCCGCCCCGATGTATATAACTATATCATCAACGTAACGAATCAACCGACAGCGGAAGACTTTACTGGTACAACTTATGAGGCAGGAAAAGGCATCACCAAATCTGCTATCGATGCCCAGAAGAAGCAAATCACCATTAAAGTGGATGACGGTGAAACCTATTCCGTCTGCTGGTTCTATTATGAAGATGAATGGCCGTTTACCTACGAACGCGTTCAGACAGAGAAAGCATACTGGTATGAAGTAAGTACGTTGGGTGGTATCTTCGGAACACAGGCAAAGAAAAAGACTCTTGTTGAACCTACCGGTTATAAGCCACAAGGATGGCATGTACCGGCAGACTTGCTGGCATATATCGATTATGATGCAACTGTATCGCACTTTACCTACTATACCGGTCATGAAGTAACGGTTAACGGTGAAAGAGAGTTGACGCTTTCTACCCTCCGTGGTGGTGCATTGAATAGTTCAATGCCGGGTACACTGACCTTAGGTGGTTTGAGCTTCCCTGATGGAATTGCGTTAAATGGAGGTACTAAAGTATCATATGAAAAGAACCTTACAAATGCCGTTCAGTATCGTAATACACCGGAGCAGTTCGCATTTGAATACCAACCTATTATGACTACTCGTATCAATACATGGAATGCATGGGTATCTCTTGGGAACGCGGCAGGTACTGAATTGGTAAGTAAAGATATCTCCGGTTCCTATGCGAACTTAGGTCAATGGCAGACGAAAACTACGAACCTGTCTTATAACGGAACGGTAGGTAAACTCAATATTATGCTTTGCGCAAGTGAGGTCAGTGGTAATAATTATAGTATCTATGGTGGTGGCGCATCCTATGCTGCCGACCTTCAGATTCGCAACATGCGCATGGTGTATAACTCCGCACTGACCGGTGTAAACGTAAATGGCAAAGCAGCAACGCTGTCCGGCAATACCTTCACGATTACCGTGGCTGATGATTATATCGGTGTGCCTGCCCTGAAGTTCACCGGTGCGGTTCAAGACCAGACGCAGACAATCGAATGGCTCAACAACGGCGAATGGATCGATGGTAAACTCACTGCCAAAGTGGTGAACTATGGTGAGAACGCACTCGTGGAAGGACGCGATAGTACCATCTATCAAGTCATCCTCCAACGTACACCGGTTACTTCTACAAACCATACCGCGGATTTCGGAACATTTGCTGCCGATACAATCAATGACTCGATCTTTGTCAAACTGCCTTATGGCACCAAGGTTCTTCCGGATCTCAAGATTACTCCGGCAAGCATTCACCAACTGATTGCCATGACCAAAAAAGGCAATGCCGTTACGGTGAACGTAAAGGCCGAGAATGGTGATGAGAAAACGACAGTTTATGTCTTCCGTGAAGTGAAATCCGATGACGTGGAATTCGAGATGCCTATGGAGGTGAAGGATGAAGCAGGCCATGATCTGACGCTTAACATAGTGGATCCGACGACCTTTACTTATTCCGTAGAGGCTGAAGATATTGCGAAAATCGACTATGAGAAGAAGGATGGTCAACTCGTGGATATCAATTACACGAAAGACCAGGTAGTCCTCAGTGTGACAGCGCAAGATGGCGTAACGAAACGTACCTATACGATTAATCGTCTGGATCCGGTCGTTACGACAAAGGGCCAGATTGAATCTTTCGACGGTGATATCAAAGACCTCGATGGAAAGCCTGTGCCATTTGGTGGTGAGGTATATGATGCAACGGCTAAACGCCCGGCTACTCCGGTCCTCTTTACCCGCAAGGATAGTACAGACGCAGTGGTATTCATCCAAACACCGCTGAAGATGGAATGGCAAGTAACCGGAACAGAATCCCATAATTATATCCTCACTTATCCTACCGAACCGTCCAAGACCGATACGCTGAAGATGATTCAAATCAATGGTGTCGATCTGCAGGAGTTCGTATCGTACGAATTGTCATATGATGTAACTTCGGATACTACGTGGCTCGTCAGTGCTATCAGTGGCGAAATGGTACAAACGGTGGCTATCACGCCGACTGCTATCGAGAATGGTGTAGAATATGCTATCGAAGTGACTGCAGAAAATGATACAATCAAACAGACCTATAAAGTCAATGTACGTCGCCCGCTGAGCAAAGATGCTACTTTGGATGGTATCCTGTTAGATAGCGTGCTCCTCGCTGGTTATGATCCGGCACAGGAATCATATACAGTGACCTTGCCGCTTCCGGCAGATGGTGTCAAACGCGCACTGCCTCAGATGCCGAACGTGACATACGTGGCGAACAAAGGTCAGAAAGTGACGGTAGATCCGGGCGAACTTGATGGCGCGAAGACCACCTTCACCGTAGAGAGTGCCGATCATAGCGACACGAAGTTCTATGAACTGGCGATCAACTCGGAAAAGAGCCGCTGCGTGGACTTGACCGGTATCACCGTGAACAAAGAAGTGGTGGATCAGTTCGAGCCGGGACGTCACTTCTACTCTCGTTCAATCAAGACCAGCGATATCGAAGTGGATTATACTTCCGATGACCGCTTCCAGGTGGTAACGATAACCAAAGACACCGTTGGATTTGATGTTCATGGATTGGATACGATAATCAACGAAATTCGTTGTACGCTGCATGTACAAGCGGAGCATGGAGAAACCGCTGATTATGAAGTAACACTCTATATCGAGAACCAATCGAACGACCGTACCTTGGCCAATATTACCTTGGATGGAAAGAACTTCGTGGATTTCGAGCGTGCGCTCAATGCTGACCTCACCTTCGATCCGGATAATAACAATTATAAGATATTCCTTCCTGCCGGTACTGCCGTTCTTCCGGAGGTAAATGCACAACTGAAGATGGAAGGCCAGAAAGTGTCTATCAATCAGCAAGGTGACTCCGTATTGCTGAATGTGACCGCCGTGGATGGTTCCAAGAACCAATACGTGCTTTACTTTATAATACCGCAGTCCAAGAATGCGGACCTGAGCATGATCTTCATCAACGGTGATTCGCTCCCGGGATTCGATCCTTCCTATTACTTCTATCAGATCGACCTGCCTGTCGGTACGCACGAGTTGCCGGAAGTGGCAGCGCAGAAATCGGAAGCTGTACAGACTCTCCTCCCGATAGAGATAGACAAGGAAAAATTGCAGGCTACCATTAAGGTACAGGCGGAAGACCAGACTGTACGTGAGAATACCTACGTCGTAGTATTCCACTTCAAGCAATCAGACGCTGATTCGCTCGCAATGATCTATCAGGATGGTAAAAACCTGGAAGGATTTACGCCGAAGACTACCTATTACGCATTGTCGTTGCCTGTTGGTACGGCTGCATTCCCTGACCTCAGTTGGGAGACGGCTGATGATTGGCAGACTGTGACAATGAATACGGTACAGGATACGCTCAATACCCTAATCCGTCAGATTACCGTAATCTCGGAGAGCGGCAAAAAGAATACCTACACCGTATCGTATACGATTGAGAATTCGGCCGTAGATACCCTGCAGATGATCTTTATTGACCAGAAGCGTCTCGAGACCTTCGTTCCGACAACATCGGAGTATCACGTAACTCTCACTGCGGAGTATGCAGCGCAACTGGCAGGCCAAATGCCGGTGGTAGAATACATCGCAGGTGATGAGTATCAGACGGTTATGGTTTCTCAGATGCCGGAAGACTCACTGAGCGGTAAGTCGCTGGGTTACAAGTCTATCATTACGGTTACTGCTGCTACCGGAAAGACACGTACTTATACGATTCACTATCCGGTAGAGCTCTCCATCGACGCAACGCTTAACATGATCAATGTATCCGGTAAACCGCTGGCGAACTACGATGCAGAGCGCTTTAGCTACAGGGTCGAGATTGCGAAAGAGGCGTCTGTACCTGTCGTGACAGTCATCAAGAAAGAGGAAGCTCAGGTCTATGAGATCCGCGTATTGGATGATACCGTACAGATTGTCGTTTGGGCGGAGTCCGTCAAGGATAGCGTTACCTATACGCTGACCTTCGAGCGACTCAAATCAGCCAACACGATGCTGCGGGATATTATCCTCACGGATGGGAAGACCGGTGAGCGACTCCCATCGAGTGAGTTCCCGTATCGCCCGGAGATTTACAGTTACATCGTCAATGTGCCGTACGATTCGAAGGCAGAACTCATTTCGCTGATTCCGAGCATAGAGCCGGAGTTCTATGAAGAGGAACAGACAGCGGATACGACCGTTCACTACTTGCCGGATGGCGATATCCAAATCGATGTCACAGTTACGGCGCCGAATGAGGAAGACCAAGCGACCTATTCGATTATCTTCCATTTCGTAAAACCGGCTGATGCAACGCTGGCTTCGCTGACCATTTCGGGTGAAGAGTTCATGGACTTCCGTCCGACAAAGACTGAGTATGTCTATGCTCACCCGTACGGAACCGACCCGTCTGAGTACTTCTCGGTAGAAGAAGTGGCATATGTCCTCAGTGACTCGCTTGCTGTAGGTTCAATATACATGGATGAGTCCGGCGTAATCAACATCGTCGTGGTAGCCCAGGATGGTCGTACAAGCATGACCTACCTCATCTCGCAGACCACTGCCGAGGATGGCGATAATGCCCTCGCTTGGATTACGATTGACGGAGATACAATACCGGAATTTGACCCCGAAGAACTCTTCTATACCTACTATGTCTTTGAGTCCGATATGCCGTCTATCAATGCGGCTGCCCGCTCGGAGAACGCAGAGGTGGATAAGGGACGTGTAGCCGTAGGTGACACCTGTACAATTATTTGTACGGCTGCGGATGGATCGGAGCGCCATTATAAGATTTACTTCGCGATCACAGGCGTGAATCCGGGTGAAAAGGCAACGAGCGGAGACGTACTGCTCAAACGCGTACCGGGTGCAATGCAGTTGATGGCTTGTACGGTTCGTCAAGGTGTTACAATCGCCCTGTTCGACCAGAACGGACATCTGCTCTTCACGGATCGTGTTCCGGTAGCGAACCCGAATGATACGGAAATCATCGAAGGTTCCGACCAGAAAGAGTACCTCAATAATGTAGATAATATCCGTTCGGGTCTCATCATCGACATCCAACCCGGACAGCCGTATTTCTACAGCTTCTATTATGATGGTAAAATGAAACTCTCTTCCGGAAAAATTATGTGCTATTAATTAAAAATAGTATATAATTAGCAAAAAATCTCACATGCCCTTGCGTATGTGGGATTTTTTTTGTACCTTTGCGCCGCAAATTTATAACCTATGGCTGAGCAACATACCAAGAAACGCATCTTAGTGACCTACATGGAAGCCGGTTTTGGTCACATCACAACGGCGAACTCTATCGCTGATGCCATCGAGGCATTGCATGACCCCAATATTGAACTTATCCGCAAATATACGTTCAAGGACGATCCTGTGTTGTTGAAGTTGGAGCAGAACTTTGTGAAGGAGGTGAAGTGGGCGAACATATTCCCGTGGCATACGTATATCCAAATGGCTGCCACGCATATCCTCGGTATTCATAACTCCCTGCCTTTTGTAGCTGCTACCGTCTATCGCCGCGCGCGCAAACGGTATCTTAAGATGCTGGAACAGGTACGCCCCGATATCATCATTGATACGCATTTCCTGACATCTTTCTTCGCTACGCAGTACCGTGATAAGATAGACCCGCATGTCAGGGTCGTCACTTATGACCCCGACAACAACGTACATAACTGGTGGAATATCCGTGTAGATAAGTTCATTGTCAACTGCCGTCTGGCGTTCCACGATGCCCTGGAGCATGATTTCACGCGCAAGCAACTGATGATTGTTCCTTTCGTGACGCGCAAGGAGATCATGGAAGTGACGGAGAGCCCCGCCTTCTACCGCGAGAAATACCACCTGCCGCAGGATCGCTTCACCGTCATGGTCGCTGCCGGCGGCTACGGACGATCGGGAATGGTGCGCGTAGTAAATTCGCTCATGAAAGTAAAACACCCGATAACTGTGATTGCTATTTGCGGAACAAATACAAGACTCTTCAAACGCCTCCAGAAACTAAAAGCGGAGGTGACTCCGCGGATTGACTTGCGGCCGTACGAATTTGTGCCGCATGTCTATGAACTGAACCGCGCGGCGGATGTCCTGCTCACCAAGGGCGGACCGAATGCTATGTTGGACAGCGTGCTGATGGGAGTGCCTGTCGGAGTCTTCTACTGCGCTTCGCCTATCGAATATCAATCCATGCACTTGTTTACATCTATCCTCAACTGCGGACGGTTCCTCAGAACCTCCTACAAGATTATACGATGGATTAATGATTGTGTTACCAACCCGTCTATCCTGGATATATATAAGGATGCAGCGCAGGAAGTGCGCAAAAAAGGAAACGGCGCAGAGTCGATTGCTAAGTTTATACAATCATACGACGAATAAGAATGAGCAAACAACCGGACATAGCCTCTGAGAACCGCTCTGTGGCTTCCCGCTTCAAACCGTCAATGGTCATATGGCCTATTCTCTTCGGTTTGGTGGGAGTGGGGTATATGTTTTGGCGGGAGATGCGGAATGGTATCCCTGACGAACCGCTTACGCTGGCGAATCATTGGTGGATATTTGTCATCCTCGTAGTGCTCTTTACCTTGATCAAAGATTTCTCAGGTATGTACCGCCTGCGGGTGATGTCCGGCATGCCGCTGAAGTTCAGCCAGCTGTTCCGTATCCGCATGTTGTATGAGTTCACCTCGGCGGTAACACCGTCCGCTGCGGGAGGATCGTCCTTGGAAGTCCTGTTCATTCATAGGGAGGGTATCAAAGTCAGTCGTGCAACCTCTATGACCATCTTGGCGCTCTTCATGGATGAGATGCTGATGATCGTGCTCTTCCCGTTCTTGTTGCTATTAATCCCCTATAGCGAACTATTTACCTCCGAAGGGTATTTCCAATATGGATACCTCTGGGCATTTATCGTCGGTTATGCGTTGAAGTTCGTCTGGGTGACAATACTCTTCATCGGCTTGTTCTGCAAATCGACCATCATCGTAAAGGTAATAGGGTTGATTTTTAAACTGAAATTCCTTCGTAAATATAAGATGCGCGGCCTGCGTACGGCTCTGGAGATTCGTAACTGTGCGCGGGAGATACAGCACGAGTCCTTCGGCTATTGGGTGCGCATGACCTTATCTACTGCCGGCATCTGGGTCTTCCGCTTCTTGATAGCGAACATGGCCATCATGATCTTTAACCCCATGAACGGAGCGGATAACCTGATGTGTTTCGCACGTCAGTATATCTTGGGAATCGTTACAATGATCGTTCCTACGCCGGGCGGAAGTGGTTTCGCCGAAGTGATGTTCGATAATTTCTTAACGGAGTATATCACACAGAAAATGTCCACAATGGTCATCACGCCCATCTGGCGTTTCTGTACCTATTACTATTACCTCATCGCCGGTGTCATTATCCTGCCTCGTTGGCTTGGTAAAAGCCGCCTAATAACCAAACGTCATGAAAGCAACTGACATTTTATTCTGTATCTTCAATTATCATCAAGCAGCTAACTCGGAGTACTTGTATAATGAACTTCGTCCGACTTTTGAATGCCATATCTTGGATGCTGACAGCGGTGAGCGCCCTGCTCCGTGCAACGGAGATACGGTCTATCTGCCGGATGTCCATTATGGCGGTCTTTTGCATCATGCCGTCACGATGGCGGAGAAGGGAAATTTCCCGTATCTGTTCTTCATCTGCTCGGATGTGATTATTACGCATGAGACCATCGAACAACTCAAGCATATCTTGCTCTCCGAGTCGTTTGAAGGCGTTGGAGTCTATTGCCCGTCCCACGCAGATGATTCGTACACATGGGTGGCATGGTCGTACTCACGGCATAGCGGTAAACGCCGTGAAGTGGCGTTTATTGAGGGAATGATAAGCATGTATTCCCGGGAGGTTTACAAGCAGGTGGAACCGCTGGATGCCAACCCGCATGGCTGGGGACCCGATCTGGTCGCATGTTTCTATGCGCGTCACTGGGGAATGAAATGTGAGATTGATGACCGCATCTCGATAAGCCATCCAAAGGGACATGTGTACAGAAATACACAAGCGCGGAATGAAGCGCGGGCATATATGATGAGTTATCCGGAAGGGTGGGCGATTCGTTGGTACTGGATATTAAGTTCTATCCGAAATGCAGCCATCCAGCTCTTTATATTGCCTGCATCGTATCGGAAATGGTTGAAGATCTTCCTGCCGGTCTATCGTTTCTTCCATAGACACTAAACGTTCAACATTCAACGTTCAACGTTACTTCCACCGATACCCTACGCAGAGACTGATGCACTGAGGAAAGATGAGTGCATTGGCTATTTCTTGACCCTTCATCTCGCTGTAGAAGCCTGCGATATCCGACAGACTTATTTTGTATTGCAGGTTGATCTGCATGCCGAACGTACACTCGTAACCTACCGTCACGCAGACACCGAAGTGATTGTTGTGCAACGTGTATAGACGGCTGTAGTCGTAGCCGTCCGTTTGGTCTGTTCCGAGACCCGGATCTACATCGTAACTGCGGTATTTGTTGGCGACATTGGAAGCAAGGGTGAAGTGGGTGAAGATACCGCCGCCGAACTGTACATAACCTTGCTGCATATTTCCGAAGCGACCTAAGAAATACACAGGGATATCCATACCAAAGGACCAAAGATGGTTCGTCGTGTCGGTCGTGGCGAAGTAGTTCTCCTGAGCCGAAAGGATGACTTGCGGCTGGATGGAGAAATGCTTCGAGAGACGGAAATCAATGAATCCGCCCAACTCGGCGCCGATACGCATATACGAACTCATCGGCCGGTGATTTCGTGTAATGATGAAATTACTCATATTTGCACCGGCAAAAAGGCCACCGGATACCAAACGAGGTAAGTTTTCCTGGTCCAGCGAGTCTAAGAGACGCTCTGTGTCGAACTCCACGAACTGCGCTTTCACGTCGTCTAACTTCTCTTGTAACTTAGTGTCCTTTACTTGTCCCGACACGCGTACCAATGGCATGCTCAATAACGCAAGAACCATTATTCCTATGATCTTTATGTCTTTCATTTCGCTCCTCCTTTCGTTCTTTCATTCTTTCTTTCACTCTTTCACTCTTTACAGCGAGAATCTCACAGTTACTTTGACGCCGTTACGTCCCCATCCGGGGATGCGCCGACGGGCTTGAATCATGATCGGTTCTCCGGTCGCGGGATCGATCATCGGATTGCCGGCACCGTCTAACTGCGGTACTTTGTACGGCAACTCATACTCATTATAGGTAAGACGGCGGATGTAGTCGATACGGATGAATTTGAAGATGTTTTCAAATCCCGCGGTAATCTCCAAATACGGCAACTTGCCGATAGGGGACGAAGTGGTTCCGGATACATAGTAGCCGTCCTTGTCGAAAGTGGCTGTCTGCGGGAACTCATACAGACCGCTGCCCGTCTCTAAGTACGGGTTGTTCTTCTTCGTTAGACCTCCGTAGATTCCGGCGAAACTGACTACGCCGCGCAACTTGAGTTTGTTGATACCCGGGATGCGGTTCAGAATCCAGCCCTTGAAATAATAGGTCATGTAGAGCGACACGTATTCGTCCATCATGAACTCCATCGGCTTCATCAGGTTGAACGCGCGCTGACCCAATAAGATACTCGTTGATGTCGGAGGGATATGTAACTTCGTAAACGGTACTTGTTGCCAGATGATACCCGTCTGTACTCGTAAATCAAGGTGACCGAAGGCGGAGAACCAGAAACGCTTGTCGAACATCACCTCTGTCTTGTTGTAGAAGAAACCCTTACCGCCGTTGTGACGGTCATCCAGATAACCGATGGTATGCGTCAACTTGATGGTCGGGGCATCTTTCTCAATGGTCCACGGACTCTTAACACCCGCACGGTCCATTCCAATCGTCGAACCCGGCGAGTACTCGAAATCAATCATCGCCTCGTAGTTGCGGTACGAGCCGATAGGAGTCGTGCTTTTCGTGTACGACGTGTCTTGCGTCACAGGGTCGATATGTTGTGTCCAATCCACACGGTCGTAGCGTAGCGAACCCGCAGCGCGGTTGTTCGTGAAGTCGAAATGTGTGGAGAGGATCATGTTGTTGCGCCACTCCTTCATATATTCCAACTTCGCATGGAAGACGTACTGGGCGAACGGCATGGTCGGCGTGCCGAACGGGATGGACATGATGATATTATCACGTCGGACCACATCCGTCAACTGACCGGGTTCTTCGATGTCATATTGGCTGGTGAGCTGGATATGATGCTTCAGACGACCATCATACGGATGATACTCGTGCTTGCCGAAGGTATAGATGAACGTGCCGCTGTATTTAGGCAGCAGGTCCTTCGTTCCGAAAGCTACGTAGCCGCGGAAGAAGATCTGGTCGTGTAAACGAGCAGTCGAGATACCACCGACACGCAGACGGACACCCTCTAACATATTCCAACTGATGAAGTTGTATATCGGACCGAAATCAAACTTACTGAGATACATATATTCCGCCTTCCGCGTCGGGACATACTCTGTCGTCACGGCATTGACAAATAACGCCAGACTGTTGAACTTAGGCGTATTGGTGAACTCGCGCACCAAGTCAACCACCGAACTCTCGTACTTTGTCAACGGCTCGGGGCGCATCTCATCCGTCCAATCCCCTTCCCATACCAGTTCGGCGGTCGAGTCATTCTTCTCCGCTTCTGCACCGGTGTTCAAGGGCGAGAAAGTCTCTTTCGGGATAGGTGTCTCCAAGTCCCAAGCAGTGTATATCTTCGTCTGACGCGCTAACATGCCTCGCTTGTTGTTGAAGATATAGAACTTTGCGTAAGTCGTTGTGCGATCCGGAGCCCATAGACCGTTGTCTAACTGCTTGTAACTGTGCTCAATAGAGAAATTACTAACGAAGTTGAGGTTGATCTCCGGTGGCACATTGATCGTGTATTTCTTTAGGCGGTAAGTGCTGTCATTCACAATGTACAGGTGACCCGTGAAACCATAACTCTCGGAGTTAACAGGAACGAACGCCAAGTCGATACATGGATAACCGTCAACCATAATCGTATCCATGATATAGTACTGGTAGAATGTTACGGCAATAGTGGAACTCAACGGCGAGACAAAACGGTTGAACAACAGGTTCATACTGTTGTCGTTGATATCTACATCCTTGAAGATGGCATCGACATTCTTCTGAAACGACTCCGAACCAATCACACTCTCAATACCGAAGATACGTTTTTTGTCCAATACTTTCTTCTCGCGGTGTGGCTTGCGCTGATAGTATTCCGTGTTCAGATGCTCACGGATACTCACTGTTACATTCGGATACACACCGGTTGTGTCGATATATTTCTTGACAAACTGGAAATCTTTCCAGAAAGGCTTGTTCCAGTTGACTTTGATGTTGTCCAGCGCAAACGACATACGTGCGTAACTGTTGGCTTTGTACTGGTCTGCCGTCAGCACACAGTGCTTGTCTTTGTTGGCAATGACGTTCTTGATCAACTCAACTGCAGGATTACCTTTGCGTCTGTACTCGCGTTTACGGTTCTTCGGAGTCACGACAATATCCTGTAAACCGTATACGTCCGGCGTCATCTTTACCTTCACTCCCTTACGGTTCTGACCCTTGCGCAGCGTCAGTAACTCTGTCTTGAAACCGATCATCTGGAAGTTCAGCGAAGTGTATCCTTGCGTGTTGCTGATACTGAAATTACCGTCTACGTCGGACGTCGTACCTACCTCCGAGGGAACAACACCCTTATTAGTCGTGGACTTGAGGAAGTATATTTGCACAAAAGGTAAGGTCTCGCCGGTGTCACCGTCAACAACCACACCCGATATACTTGTCCGTGTCGGATCTTCCTGTGCCATCACCATCCCGGCGAAGCACAAGAGCATAAATACTATATAACTAAATCTTTTCACCATTTCACCATTTAGCAAACTCTGTTTGCGTCACCAATTCCATCAATCATCATTGTTGTTTCAGGCTTTCTTCGTGTATCATGTCCCATATCTGCATTGCAAACTCTGGTGAGAGTCCTAATCTTTCAGCTTTCAACTTTAAACTTTCAACAATAGTCTGATACCGTTCGGGTTGGAATGGAGCTACACCGTGCGCTTTTTTCCATTCGCCTATCCGTTTGCTTACATCCATTCGTGCCGCAATCGTATCCCATAACTGCTCGTCCAACTCGTCTATCTCCGCTCGCAGCCAGTTCAGTTCTTCTTGGCTTTCAGAGGGGCAAATCAGACTAACGAGACACAATCGAGAGACTATCGAGTCGAGGGCGTCTCGTAGGCAAGTCGGGGTAATCTGCTGCTTGTTGTCTGATAGCGCCTTCTCAGGACAACAGTGTACTTCTACCATCGCGCCATCCAATCCCAACTCGGCGATTTTGTTCATCAGAGCCGGCACTTGTGCGGCATCACCGCTCATATGACTCGGATCTAATAACATCGGTATATCCGGCCGCGCCATCCGTACTTTATGCGCCATCGCCCAACATGGCTGATGGTTGCATCCGCGGTGAACAGCGATCACCGGCACGCCTGTTTTCTCCAATCGTTCTATATTCCCCAACCACAACGCTGCATCCGCATTTACCGGATTCTTGATCAACAGCGCCTTAGGCGCGTTACACTGCTGCGAAACAGCGTTTACACTGCAGCCTTTGGCTGCATTTAACTGTGGCAGCGCCGCGTTTATAGCGTCCGCTATTGCCTGTACCGCCATCGGGTTGGCGCTCGACCTTGCTCCTATCCATAGATAGTCCATTCCTGCCTCCAAGGCTGCGGCTACATGTTCGGGAGTCGCTACTTCTGTGGCAACCTCCATACCAAACGCTTGTTTGACTTCGGCTAACCACTCCAGCGCCGGTGCGCCTGCTCCTTGGAACGTGTGCGGGTTCGTACGCGGCTTCCATGCGCCCGCGCGGAAGACCATCCGGCAATCGGCATGCTCATGACAAATGGCGGACAACTCACGCGCTGTCTCTACCACCTGCTCACGACTCTCCGCCGCACACGGACCTACTATGTATATTGCCCTTCCCCCCCTCACTCTTTCATTCTTTCATTCTTTCACTCTTTCATTCTTTCACTCTTTCATTCTTTCATTCTTTCATTCTTTCATTCTTTCACCTTAATAGGTTACTACTACGCGGAAATTCATCGTGTCCGGCGGAACAATCTTGCCGTCTTTGTAATCGTATAGGTAGTCGGAGTTCGTCACCTGTATATCCATATAACCGACTCCCATGCGGTAGTCGATGCCTTGCGTGTAATGAATCGGTGTGTTTACAGGAATAGTATCCGAGAGGAACAGACTCATCGGTAGCGGCACTTGATATGCATCTGCGGTGCCGTATTCGAACTCGCGGCAAATGGTGAATTGGCCGTAGTTATAGATGTCGGATGTGATCTGCGGCACTTCAATGCGGCAGTAGTACTGTCTAAGCGTCTCATCGAAATTCCAATTGGCTTGGTTCACGGTCAGATCAATGGTCTCATCGTTCGCTTGCAGACGGAAATGCATGCCTTCTGGATTCTGTGGGGCATACAATCGGTCGGAGTTCGTTAATTGGATGTCCACGTATCCGATGCCGAGACGGTAGTCAATGTACTGCGTGTAGAAGTCTATACGCTCTTCTTGTGTCGTTTCGGTCATGAAAATATTCATCGGCAGCGCTACTTGATAAGCACCCGCTTTTTTGTGGTTGAACTCGCGGTTCACAGACCATTCACCGTAGTGATAGACATACGATGTGACCTCCGGCATGTCGAAGCGGCAAAAGAATTGTTTAGCCACAGTGTCGAAAGCCCATTCGTTGGGGTTCGCCTGCAGATCTACAGTTTTCTTGTGGTAATAACACTCCGGTGTGTTGTCTTGACAGCTTACCAGCATCAATCCGCACACGGCAATCAATAAGATTAGTTTGCTTTTCATAAACTCGTATTTTTCGGGGCTTTGTATACAGCCCAAACCTTTGCGCTGCAAAGGTACAACAAAAAAATGATATACGCAAATATTGCGTCATTTTTTCGCGGACTTTGATGATTTTGCTATTTCCAGTGTGCATTTATTTCCCGAATCATTTGCATATGTCAAAAAAAAGCAGTAATTTTGCCCCGCAAAATTGTTGTATATGAAGAAAATGCTATTTTTTGCCGCATTGTGCGTGTCGATGACGCTGGCGGCGCAGAAACAAAATGAGGCGTATTTGGCCTATATCGAGGAATGGAAGGAGACTGCCATTCAGCAGCAGAAAGACTATGAGATCCCTGCCGCTATTACCATGGCGCAGGCGTTGCTCGAATCTGGTGCTGGGCAGAGTGAGTTGGCCGTCAACGCCAAGAACCACTTCGGTATCAAATGCACCAACGACTGGTTTGGAGGAGTCTATTACCACGATGATGATAGTGAGGGCGAGTGCTTCCGTCAATACTATGATGCGGCGGAATCCTTTAAAGATCATTCCTTGTTCCTACATCGCCCGCGCTACTCTACCTGCTTCGAGATAGCCCCGCAGGACTACGAGGCTTGGGCCTATCGATTGCGCGACTGCGGATACGCGACAGACTATCTCTATGCGCCAAAATTGGTGAAGATTATCGAAACCTATAGATTGGATACACTGACGGAGATTGCCATGAGAAAGGAGGTTGCGCAGCAGGAAGTTGCTACGCAGGATACCATTGCCAAGCCGGAGCAGGGAACTGCCCCGAAGAAACGTCCGTTGAAGGCAACGGTTGTGCGAAAGTCAGAACCAATCATGGTAATCCATAATGATCCGGAACCTCCGTATGTAGAACCGTTGACAGCCAAAGAGGAACGGGATAGCTTCTTTCTTATGCACCCCAAACACAAGTGCAATGGAGTAACATATGTAGTTGCTCGCGAAGAGGATACGTATGCAAATGTGGCCTTCCGGCTGAACGTGCGTGAACGTGACCTGAGGGAAGACAATGATGCTCTCGGCAGAAATCTGCAGAAAGGTGATCGTATCTATTTGTCTGCCAAAAAGAAGGTAGGAGACAAAGATTTTGTATGGACACATACCGGACTATCGCTGTGGAAACTGAGCCAGGACGAAGGTGTGACCATTGAAGCGATACAAAAACTGAATGAACTTGATCCTACCATCCGTAGCTTCCGTACGCGACAGAAAATTTATCTCAAGAAAGTAAAAGAGGATTCGAATGGCGTCCATTAACTCAATGTCCATCGGCGAGGCCCTCGTCAACTATATGCGCGAGAATGGTCTGGAGCAATCCGTACTGGATGTGCAGATTGAAGAGGTGTGGCCGCGTGTGATGGGAGAAACTGTCAAAAAACTGACACGTAGCATCGAAGTACGCGAAGGTGTACTCTATGTGCATGTTAACTCCGCTGCTCTCAAGACGCAACTTTTTGAGAACCGCTTTGAGTTGATTCGCAAACTCAATGACGCCGTTGGAGCACCTGCCTTGCGCGACTGTCGTATCTTAGGATGATCTATCCCGAAAACATAGAGCAGAAGATAGACTTCACGGTGATTCGTGAAGAGTTGGAGCGTCGTTGCACATCGCCCTTGGGACGCGAACGTGTAGAAGCCATGCAGATGGGGACGGATTTCACGAAGGTACAACATCTGTTATGCCTCACGGACCAGATGCGCATGGCTCAGTCCGATCCTATGTTGACCTTCCCCCGCGGTACGATACACGACCTGCGTGAGTCCATCGCCCGCATCCGCATAGCAGGACTATTTCTTGACGAAACCGAATTGGATGACTTGCGTAAGACCTTATCTTATGCCGCGGACTTGGAGCAATTTTTCGCTGCCCTCGATGACGCGAGATATCCATTGTTGAAAGAACTCGGGGATACCTCCTCACTCGGAACGCTCGGAAACATCGTAAAGGAGATTGACCGGATTCTCGACCGTTATGGTAAGTTAGCTGACCATGCCTCACCGGAATTGGCGCAGATACGTCGTGAGTTGACGAACACGCAAGGAAGTGTCAGTCGTACACTCGCCTCTATCCTTCGCCAGGCAAAAGCAGATGGATTCGTTGACGCAGACGCGGCACCCACCTTGCGAGAGGGACGGCTGGTAATCCCTGTTTCACCCGGATACAAACGCAAGATAGGCGGAATCGTCCATGACGAATCAGCCACCGGAAAGACGGTTTATATAGAACCTCAACAGGTGGTGGATGCCAACAACCGCATCCGCGAGTTGGAGGGTGCCGAGCGCCGCGAGCGCGTGCGCATTCTGCAAGCCGTCACAGACAGTCTCCGCCCTCAGACGGAACTTATCCTCGCTAACCAACGAATGTTGGCGGAGGTGGATTTCCTCAGTGCCAAAGTGTCGCTTGCCCAGACGCTTCATGCCATCCGTCCGGAGTTACATGATGAACCGATGCTGGATTGGAGCGATGCCCGTCACCCCGTGTTATGGCTCCATTATACACCGCAGAACAAGCCGGTAGTGCCGCTCTCGGTACGCCTGCAAGCCGCAGAGAACCGTGTGCTGGTTATTAGCGGACCCAATGCTGGTGGCAAATCCGTTTGCCTCAAGACAGTAGCGTTACTCCAATATATGTTGCAATGCGGATTGTTAGTGCCGGTGGCCGAGCAGAGCAGGGCGGGATTATTTTCCAAGTTGATGATCGATATAGGCGACGAGCAGTCGATACAAGACGAGTTATCGACCTATTCGTCCCATCTAAGGAATATGAAGTTTTTCCTGCGCAACGCGGATGAGAAAACACTCTTCCTAATTGATGAGATGGGTTCGGGCACAGAGCCTTTGATTGGCGGCGCTCTGGCGGAGGCTATGTTACGCGAACTGGTCGCCAAACAGGCCTTCGGCTTGGTTACTACTCACTATACGAATCTGAAACATTTTGCGGAGCAGACCCCTGGCGTGGTGAACGGTGCCATGCTTTATGACCGCGGTGCGATGCGCCCTCTTTTTCAGTTATCAATCGGCCAGGCCGGCAGTTCTTTCGCCATCGAGATAGCACGGCAGACAGGACTCGGAGAACCGATCATTCAGTATGCTACCGAACTCGTCGGAGAGGAACATATCGACTACGACAAACAGTTACAGGACATCGCCCGCGACAAGCGTTATTGGGAAAACAAACGACAGGCAATCCGTCAGAAAGAGAAAGTGCTCGAAGAACGCATCGCCCAATACGAGGAGCAGATGAGCGGCATCAAGGCGAAGAAACGCGAGATGCTGGATGAAGCGCGTCAACAGGCGGAAGAACTGTTGAAACAGTCTAATGCCACCATAGAACGAACCATCCGCGAGATCAAAGAGTCCAAAGCAGATAAGGAACGTACGCGTAAGGCCCGTGCACGTGTAGAGGAAATGAAAGAGAAGGTGGCAGTCGTCAAAACGAAAAACGCACTGTCACGGGACCGCGCGGAGACACCCGCAGGAAAGAAAGGAAAAGTGCTCAAAGACTTCCGCGACTTGCGTGTACTGAAAGGTGATTTTCCAGGTAGTCCCGCCACGCCGGTAAGTCAGAGCAGCGTTTCCATCGCCCATCAGCGTAAAGTGCATTTCGACCGTACGTTGGACTTGCGGGGCTTGCGTGTCGATGAGGCCATGGAACATCTCATCGCCTACATGGATGACGCACTCATGGTAGGCGCCGGCGAGGTGACTATCTTGCATGGTACAGGTACGGGCGCACTCAAACAACTGACACGCGATTACCTCAGCGACCTCAACCGCCAACGCCATAAACGAGGACAGGTGGCGCTCGACTTCGGCGATGGTGACGTCAACCACGGCGGTGCGGGCCTCACCGTAGTCAAACTATAACATCGAAATATCGAGATATCGGGATATCGAAATATCGTAATCCCGAATCATCGAACATAACAACAATATGAAAAAAACACTATTATTTCTTCTCCTGTCGGCCTTGAGTGCAGCGTTGAGTGCGGCGAATCCGGGTTTCGGAGACCGCCGTTACAGCGTGTTAGGCATGGTGGAGTACAGTTACAACAAGACGTGGGGACACCACGCGAATTTTGACATACAGTCTCTGATGCCCATCAATCCGCACTTTGAAATGGAAGCACGGTTGCAGTTCTCCACCGCCAATGTACATTCGGGCGCACTCCAGTTACGCCCTAAATTTGAGTTGCCGGTGGGTGAATTGTTTCTTGAAACAGATGTCTATTACCGCGCCTTCGCACGCAACCGCATCGGAGATATAACTGCAGCATTGGGAGTGGGCTACCGTATGGACTATGTGTCCATTACTTTAGGCGTTTTTAGTCGCGTGATAGACGATTGGAATCGCTCATGGTACACGGATGATAATTTTGTGGTGGAGCCTTTCAACCTGCTGTACCGCATTGAAGTCTTCTGCCGTCCGCAGAACAACAACTGGAACTTGTCGTTTATGTTCAGCAACATTGACGACTATCAGATGGAGCGTATGTGGCAGCCGCTTTTCGGTATTGGTGCATGGTATGATATCAATGAGCATTGGCGCTTGAACTTCATGGCGCAATGCAAGCCTACGGGCATGTTCCACCTTGATGCTACGTTCTACGGCGCTACCGGCCGTGTTGGTTTCACCTATAGATTCTAACTTGTATGAAAAAGAGTAATTTATGGATAGTAATGATGCTTCTATTCGCATCCTGCGCGAATGAGGACAGCACTCTGGATATGAAGGGCCTGATTTCTCCCAACGGTCCTACGGTTGGTACCCGCTTTGAGCAGTCCATGGCATATAACGCCACACGCGGCGAGATGCATCTGGACATGCAGGCGGATGACTATTCTATCTATGTATGTACAGACAGTCATATCACGCGCAAAACGCATCGTAACTTGGATTATTTCATTGCGCAATACAGAGCAGAGACAGCTCCGAAACTCGCCCTGCATCTAGGCGATGTGATTGACGCGCAGAAGAACTTTCCTTGTGCCGACAGCATCCTGCATTTTCCAGGTCAGACAATCAAAGACACCGTGTTCGTCACACCCGGCAACCATGATATATACTTCAAGCAGTGGGACATCTACCGCGATTTCTTCAAGAGTTCCGTCTATTGGTTTGACACTCGCAATGGCACAAAGAAACTAGACCTGTTCATTTGTCTGGATAGTGCCGAAGGCGAGTTGGGTGTTGCCCAGATGAACTGGCTGCGTGCGTTCTTGGATGAGAAGTCGAAAGAAGGTTACCGCCGTATCATTGTCTTCAGTCACACCCATTTGTGGAAACTGGATGCCTCGCAGGGTCACACATCCAACATGGCGTTGGAGGCGACGTATGAGTTTACGTCCCTGTTGGCGCAGTACGGCGTGGAGTGTTATTGGTGCGGCCACCAGCATGCACGCCAATTGGTGCGCTTCAAAGGTGTGACGTACAGAGTGCTTAATGCTACGAAAGACAGCGAGTCGGGTCAGTCGTACATGATCGCTCATATGGGAGAGCATATCACATACGACTATATCGACTATCCGAAAGAGTAGTTATTTCGTCCCTTTGAACGCGTTCTTGCCGATCTCCACCGATGGTGGGAAGTTCGGTGCCCGCATATTGGAGCAGTCCCGGAAGGCCCCTGCTCCGATTTTTTGTATTGTAGCTGGGAACGAAGCACGGCGTAAACTACGACATTCTGCAAAAGCTTCTTCACCGATGGTCTTTACCGAGTCCGGTACGATGAGTTCACGCAAACTCATACAATGATAGAAAGCGTAAGGGCTGATTTCTTTAAGTGGAGCAGGTAACGTGATTTCCTCTAATAACTTACAGTCTGCAAACGCACCTTCTTCAATCATATGAATGTGTTCCACAAGGGCGATAGATCGCAGTTGCTGACAATTACGGAAAGCACGCACGCCAATGCGGAAGGTACTCTTGGGGATATTGATTTTCTCCAAAGCTAAGCAGCCGTCGAAAGCTTCGTCACCAACAGCGTAAATACCTTCAGGTAACGTGACTCGGTATAAATGCGTGCAACCCTGACACAACTGTCTCGGTAAGGTATTGATTCGCGCAGGAATAGTCAACTCACGAATAGCTGCACAACCGGCGAATGCTACCTCTCCAATGAAAGTGACTGTCTCCGGCAGTTTGATCTCTTCTAATCCGGAGCACCCGGCAAAGACACCATTGTCAATGCGGCGCAGGTGTATAGGAAAATGCAGGTGCTTGATGCTACGGCAGGCATAGAAAGTGCCTTGACCCAAGACTTCTATCTCGTCACCTAACACCTGTTCTTTCAAGTTAATGCAGCCATAGAAAGCACCCATGCCAAGTGACTTGAGACCGGTTGGCAGCGTTGCGGCTTTCAGTAACTCGCATTTATAGAAAGCGAAATTTCCCACTTCTGTGACGGTGGCGGGAATGATTACCTCCATCAGGTTCTCGCACTGATAAAAAGCTGCAGTAGGAATGGCTGTGACCGTCTCCGGAATAGTGACGGACTTGAGATTCTTTCTATTGGCAAACGCTCGTTCGGCGATCAGACGGATAGGAATTTTATTCTTGAAGATATATTTCGCGGGCAGGTCATTATTGGTAGCAACGAGGCAGTCGTCAATTATGAGTGCGCCTTTCTTCCACTTCTTCTCGTTGAGGTAGATGCCGCTTCCCGTGAAGGCTTCTTCGCCGATAGAAGTGACGGTAGCTGGGATGATGATCTTCTGCAGGTTCTTGCAGTCTCGGAAGGTCTCATGGTCAATGCGGGTGACGGATGCCGGCAGTTCGACGCGTTGTAAGACCTTATTACCCTGAAAGGCGCCGGCGGCGATGATACGTGTTCCTTCGGAAACGACAAAACGTGGCTTGATGTTTTTGTCTGTCGCAATGAGGATGGAGTCCAGCCACAAGCAACCGTCTTTCCAATTCGCTTTATTGAGCATAATACCCGTGCCATCGAAAGCGGAGCGGTACACGCGTTGAAGCGTTTTGGGCAATACGATGGCCGTCAGCCCTTTGCAGCCTTTGAAAGCACGCTCACCGATCGCCACAACGGTGTAGCTGTGTTGACCGGCTACGATATGCTCGGGGATAAAGACTTCACCCGTGGCGCGAGGATTAAGTGTCACTTCTGCCGTCAGGTGGTTTTCGTCAATAGTATAACGAATGTCCTGATACAATGCGTCGCCGGCATTAACGCGCCATGCGGCGACCAGTAGCGTCATACACAACGCCACTCGCTTCAATAAACAGTTTGCCATCATATAGAAATTTACGATTTGACGATTTATGGTTTATCACTTCATCTATGCCTTGCGGCTGGTCTATGTTGAGAAGATACAGAATAGCGTTCTCAATCAGTTGTTTGCCTTCTTGCGTGAGGAAGGAGGTGGAGTATTCCGACACACCAATCATCACCAGGCGTTGGGGTAGGATGGTACCGTTGCAATCCGTTCCGGCATGCATGTCCGCGATGGTGACACCGTTAGGTTGCGAAACAGGGCTACCGAGTTGTTCAAACCCCGTTGTATTTGTCCATTCGGAAATCGCTGTCACGGCATTGGTGCTGCATTTTGAGAAGAGCTGTAACTGAGTGTCAGTGATGGTCAGTCCGCGAAAAAGCGGATGTTCCGGATTGAGCACGGTGACGCTCAGGTCCGCCGTGTTCACCGCCGTGCCCCAATTCCATGCCGAATTCTTGAACAGGAAGGGCTTGAGAACCACCATAGGTTTGTCATAGCCTTTGAGAGCTACAAAACCTGCAGCACCACTGTTGGGCTTACTCCCTAATACCAGCACTTCATAGTTGCTGTAATCCACTGTGGGGTCGGTTGCGTCTGTCTCAAAGACCCAGAGACTGTCGTTCTCCCTCAGATACTTGAGTAACGGTTTGTCTTCCGCAGCCCCGATGAGGGAAACAAATGCCACCGCGTGGGTACCTTCAGGTTGTACGGACGGAATGGTATCGTCCCCTTCGGGTTGGTGCTCTTCGCCCGGCGCCTCGTAGCAACCGATATCGGGTGCATCACCATTATAGACGAGATGTACGTCAATGCCGGCATCAATGAGCTTCGAGCCTTCTGCCAAATGCAGGAAAGGACTCTCGGGAAGTTCGCTGTTGCCGTTACGCGGCGCAAGGATCACGGTGGTGTCCAACGAGAGGAAGTCCTCGTCCGTCACGGTGAAACCGTTCCAACTGTTATGGTCAACCGCCACCACGTTCTGCGATTTGTAACTGTCTTTGTCCTGACCTTTGTAGGAGAGACAGTTCTGAATGGTATTGGTGCCGTAAGCCGTAGTGAAACCATAGTTGGTGACATTGGCGTACGAGGAGTTGTTGTACAGCCACATGGTGCCGCCGTTATTATTCTGGTCGAAGCCGCGGGCATAATTGCCTACCGCATAGCAGTGGTGAATAAACAGTTTATGATCCGTATATTGTCCTCCCATCTTGAATCCGTTTCCGTTGCCCTGGCATGGGTATTTCTCGAGGGTGACGGTGATGGTCTTACCGTAACGATCCACCATCTGTGTGCCTACTTTGCTGTCAAACCATGCCTTGTCCACGCCCAACGCCCGGGGGTTTTTGCTCATATCGTAATAAGGTTGACCGTTCTGGTAACAGATACAATGCTCAATAATGGTGTTGGACGTGCTGACGCGCTGGAAGAAATCCCATCCGTCGTCGCTGTTATTCCAAGCGCGGCAACCGATATAATGGTTTCCCGCCCCGGTGAACTGCTTGTCGGCAAAACCATCGGCATTGCCTCCGAAGTTAGCGGTCGTGCCGGACATGGTCTCGTAGTCGAAATTGTCGTGACTGTCCACATTCCGGATGATGTTATTGCCACCGTTCTTCATCTGGCAGCCTGTGTCTGCAGAACCGTAGATATCCAGATTCTCGAAGAGGTTGTAACTGCCTTCGTTATGCAGGTTGTTCTTTCCGGAATAGCGCAGCGTAAGATTCTTGATATGCAGATAAGTGGTGGAACTCTTGACTTGCAGTCCGCGTGTCCCGTAGGGCGTCGAGCGGAAATCCAGGATAGCAGCATACGTACCACCGCGGGTAATACCTTCGTAGCCGGAGATGACAATGCGTTTTGAGGCACTGCCGCTCAGGTTCTGGATAGCCGTATTGCCCAAGTCATATTGACCGCTGAAAAGGTACAGTGTGTCACCAGGGGCACTCAGTTTGCCCAAACCCGATTTGAACGAACAGGGGTTGTCGAACGATCCGTCTCCGGTGCCGGTAGGCGAAGCATAATAAGTGGCAGCACTCAGACTAATGGACAGCAGTGTAGCTGCGATGAGGGGAAAATAGCGTTTCATCGTAAGATAAAATGACATTGTAAACGAATTATGGTGTACCAAAGAATCATTCTGCCTCTCAGGCCGGCTCCTTTGGCTTTCTCTCGTAAAGTGCGTACTACCGCTTGGCGTGCTTCCGGGTGTGGCACAGAGGTCGTACTGTTGGGGTTTGGGGTATAGATATACCCCGTGTAGTCGATGCGCCTGCAAGTGGCATTGCTCAGCCACAAATCCGCGGAGAAGAGTACATCCTCATAGATGAACCCGGGTGCAAACTGCAGTCGGGCGATGGCTTCACGGCGGTACAGACGCATACATGGCGACGTGAACTGGAACTGATGGTGTGGCGTCTTGCTGTTTAACCGTTTGTATCCGCTTTGCACGTAATCGACCCCTTCTATAGCTGCTAAATGGCGCGCGCACCAATCGGGTTCTAACCTATCGTCCGCATCCACGAAAGCGATGAACTCGCCATGCGTGTTCTTCATACCCAGGTTCCGCGCGACGGACTGGCCGGCATGCGTTTGTTGTAACACCATGATACGCTTGTCCTGCTTCGCCAAGGATTGGGCAAGAAGGAAACTGCCGTCGGTGCTGCTGTCGTCCACTAACGCGATCTCAATGTCCGGATACGTCTGCGCCAACAGACTGTCCACACAAGCCTTCAGGTAGTGTTCGGCATTAAAGATGGGTACTATAATACTGATCATATTGTGTTTCTCGTGCAAATGTTTCTCTATGTCGGGTCGCCTGACGCGTAAATCCCTTCTGTTGCCATTCCTCGTAGCGTTCACGGATGAAAGTTTTGATGGTGTCTATATCATCCGTCGCAATGCCAGCATGGGTGTATTTAATAAGTTCTGCCAACGCGCCTTTGTCGGACGGCACGCACAGGATGGGTTTCTCGCATCCCAATGCTTCATAGAACTTCGTGGTCAGCATCCCATGAGTGCGCTCGTTAGTGAGCACCAAAAGAATACTGCTGCGGCGAATGGCATCACCCAAAGCATCGTGAGACAGGGTGTTTTGCGTTGGGGTGTGAAGTGCTAAACGGATGGGCAGTCCTAACTCGTTTATAGCCTGTCTTACTAAGTTCAATCCTGCTTCCTGCCATCCGAAGAGCGTACCGATATACGAAACAGTAAACTGCTCCGAGGGTATGTCTTGCGGGTAGAACTGCACCGCATCGTAGCCGTTATAGACCACATGAACATGCGGATTGAACGGCCGGATGAAGTCTGCATGCCACGGAGAGACAGTAGTTATTTCCTGCGCTGCGCGCAAGACTTTGTTACGTCTTCGGATATGAATGGCGCGGTAAATACGGCGGAAGGGCATGGTCCACCATGTACGGTGATGATACTGGTACGTCGAGTCCTCCACTTGTTCGTCCAGGTCGCGAATATCGCAATACAAGGGCACGTTCAGCGCGCGTGCTATCCGATGTGCCGCGCCTAAAGGAAAATCGCTGAAAGCAGAACAGAGGACGATGTCAAAGGATCGGCGGTTGACGGTCTTCAGAAACCTGTTTGCAAAAACTCTGTTATGCCAGTCGGTGAACAATGTCCAGATTGTTTTAACAGCCCAGTCGAAGGTACCGCCGTTGTACATACGGATGGTTTCGATCGGATAGGAGTGATCAAATGCCAAGTCGCTATATTCTTCAGTCAACAGCGTCACAACATACCCTTTCCGCACGAGGTATTCGCACAGGAAGCGCACGCGGGGTAAATAACCCGGGGCGGCCGGAGGGTCGGAGACCACAAGAATATTCAAGACTTTATCCTTTGCCATTTAACAATTGGAGGACTTTGGGATATAACGTACGATGGTATGTCTCATCGTTGATGTTGCTGTTGTGCCATAACAGGCAGAGGTCGCCGTGGTGCATTTGTACCTTTTCAATCAGTCGTTCGCAAAGGAAATAGGCCTCGTCTTCCGTGAGGTTCATATAATTGGCCTGACTGAGGGTGTTGTCCATAATCATCAAGGGATGCAAAGTAAGACGGGTCAACTGCATCGTCATGGGATTGATCCACCGCACAGCACGGCAAGTCTGCAAACGAAAACCGGCTTGGTCGGCGAAGCCCATCGTGAAATCATCCGTGTAGCCGGCGTCCACCAGACGTTGCATGTGTTCGATGGAACTGCGAAGGTAATGAGCGCGGAACATTTTGCTATATTGGATCTTCGGTATGTCCCCGTAATAACTGCCGTGCACGCCGAGATAGACGTTGTTATGACGCAACATATGTTTCAGATGCTTGAAGTCCCGTCCCCATAAGCAGTATTGTGGATAGTCAAAACCACGTCCTTTGGTTCGCTTGACGAAATAGATGGTGTCAGCATGTTTCACTTTTGCGTCTTGTTCGAGCAGCCAAGGGAAGGTGTACAGCGGGTCGTGGTGGATAGTACGCAAGGCCTTCAGAACGGCTTTGAATTCACCTCTACGGATCCCGCCTAACGCACCGCGCAACGAGCGGTATTGCGTGATAGCATCGATGTCGTGTGTGAGATAGATATGCCCGAAACCGGGTTCAGGTAACGGTAGATCCAGTTGCTTGAGAACCAATCGGGCGTACTCGTCCAAACGCGGAATCTGCAAACGGCTCTTCTCATTCAGAATAGAATATTTGGCGACAAAGCGGCCGTGCTCGTCGCGTTGGGTGTTCACCAATTCCTCCGCACGGGATGTGAAGAAGAAAACGGCATAAACGATGTCCGTACGGATGATGGTCTTTCCTTTTGCCGGCTCCTCTACCACAGGGCGTTTCAGTTCCGGAACAACCAGCTCTTTCCCCATTAAACCATTGGGAACAATAATCACATCGTGATCTTTTAGCGCCTGCTCGTCTGCGGTGTATGCTACACGTTGCGCTGCTTCTTCGTCGCCGTAACACAGCCACGTCAGAATATATTCAATAATCTCTTTCATCTTCACTTTTCACCTTTCACCTTTCAATTCTCACTAAGTATTTCCCATTCGTACATTTTCTGTTCTATCTGGTGTTTGATGCTTTCGTATTTCTGGAAATTCTCTTGCGTTTGGTTTTCCGGCATCGCTAACACTTGTTCCATCTCTGCTTGCTTTTCTTCGAGGGCCGCAATCTCATTTTCAACTTCCGCAATCTGTTTTTCTTTTTTGCGTTTTTCGGCAGCTGCGGCTTTCTGTGCGGCATAATCCAGAGCCCCGGACTGGTTAGACCCTGGCTTTGACTGTCGGTTGACCGTCGGCTGACCGTCGGCGAGAGGTAGTTTTTGCCTTGTTTCTAACTCTGTGAGGTTAGTCATCTTTTTCGCACGGAGGAAATCGTATATTCCGCCGAGGTGTTCTTTGACTATTCCGCCGCCGAACTCATACACTTTGCTAACGAGTCCGTTCAGGAAGTCGCGGTCGTGACTGACGCATATTAGGGTGCCGTTAAAGTCCTGCAGCGCATTTTTGAGCACATCTTTGGACTGCATGTCCAAATGGTTGGTTGGCTCATCGAGGATGAGTACATTACAAGGCTCGAGTAATAGTCGTATCATAGCCAGACGGCTTCGTTCTCCTCCGCTGAGTACTTTTACTTTCTTATCTGATGCTTCGCCGCCGAACATAAACGCCCCCAAGATGTCCCGTATCTTTGTCCGGATGTCTCCTACGGCGACGTAGTCAATGGTCTCAAACACCGTCTTTTCCTCATCCAACAGCGCAGCCTGATTTTGGGCGAAATAGCCAATCTTGACATTATGCCCGATCTTGAGGGTTCCAAAATAATCCAGTTGCCCCATGATACATTTGACGAGCGTGGATTTACCTTCGCCGTTTTTTCCTACGAACGCCACTTTTTCGCCGCGCCGGATAGTAAAAGTGACATCATGAAAGACCGTGTGCTCCCCAAAATCTTTGCGCAAATCCTCTACTATGAGCGGGAAGTCTCCGCTACGCGGGGCAGGCGGGAAACGCAAGTTCAGTTTACTGGTGTCTTCCAGGTCCACTTCGAGACGTTCCAATTTCTCCAGTTGCTTGATACGACTCTGTACCTGTACGGCTTTGGTCGCTTTGTAGCGGAAACGCTCAATGAATTCCTCCGTGTCCTGAATCATCTTCTGCTGGTTCTGGTACGCTCTTACCTGTTGCTCGTGGCGTTCCTTGCGTAGTTCGACAAACCGGCTATAATTAACATTGTAATCATAAATTCGTCCTAAAGTGATCTCAATTGTCCGGCCGCACACATTATCAATAAACGCCCTGTCGTGGCTGACCATGAGCACCGCACTCTGACTGCTTTTGAGGAAGTCCTCCAACCACTGAATGGACTCGATATCCAGGTGGTTGGTAGGCTCGTCGAGTAATAACAGATCCGGATGTCTCAGAAGGATTTTCGCCAACTCGATGCGCATTCTCCATCCTCCGGAGAATTCGGAACAGGGTCGCTCGAAATCCTTGCGCTCAAATCCCAAACCAATGATGGTTCGGTCCATCTCGGCGATGAAGCGGGCATCATTTCCTTCGTCCTCTAATCCTTTATTCCCTTCATTTTTTACCGTCAGGACCTCTTCGCGCAATGTCCGGTCGTCATGGAAAAGCATGACTTGCGGCAGGTATCCGATTGTCATGTCCGCTTCCCGGGCGATTCGTCCGCTTGTCGGCTGATATTCTCCTGCGATTAGACGCAGCAGGGTTGTTTTGCCGGCACCGTTCTTACCCACCAATGCCACGCGCTCCTTGCGATTGATAAGGAACGTAATGTCGTCCAACACGGGACGGGCGGAGAACTCCATACTTACATGATCAATGGTCAGCATGCGTAAGAACGATTTGACGGTTAATAACTCTCCAAAGGAGCAGTGTCAATATAGTGGCAAAACCGAAGTCGGCCAACAACAGTAGCCAATCACTCCAGTTCCTTCCGATGATTCCAATCCCGATAAATAGCACACTTGCACTCAGCAACACGCAAGTCGTCTGTATATGATTCAACCCCGTGCGCAACAACAGATGATGAATATGATTCTTATCCGGTTCGAAGAGCGGCCTGTGCTGCTTAAGACGCGTCAGGCTGACACGGACGGCGTCGAATAACGGCACGGTCAACACACAAACCGCCACTGCCGGTGCTGCATTCATGTGGAGCGTTTCCGGGACAATATGGTACGCATTGATCTCGCAGAAATGGAAGATAAACGCCGTCAGCAAGTAACCTAACAACAAACTCCCCGAATCGCCCATAAAGATCTTATCCCGTTTGCCGAACACGTTGTAAATGAAGAAGACCGCCAGTACACCAATCATGCCGATGGCCATATTGGACCAAACTGTTTCGCCCGCCAAGCCAAAATAAATTGCGAAAAAGAGGCAGTACAAAATCCCCAAGCCGCTGGCCAATCCGTCAATGCCGTCAATGAGATTGATTGCATTGATGACGGTCAAAAGGACAGCGAGCGATACGAGATAACTCGGAATAATTCCTATTTCCCCGATGCCGAACAAGCCATGCAGGTGGGTGAGGCGAATGTCGGCAAAACCGATAAGGGCAATGCCGGCCAGTGTTTCACCCAGTAGTTTTGCAGCGGGCCGTAACACCAATACATCGTCTGTAAAACCGACCACCATGATGACAAATAATCCAATCAGGAAAAACGGCGGCTGTTCTATCGGAGTGCATAGCAGGTATGTCAACATAAACGAGAAGCATATATTCAATCCGCCGATATTAGGAACCTCGCCGTCATGACTCATTCGCTTGTTCGGCCGCACGACAAAACCTTTTGTCTTTGCTACGCGGATGACCACGGGCATAAACAAGGCGCCGAATATAAAACTCAGCAAACCAATCAGATAACTATGTGCTATCAGCGCGTTTTGCATTATTGCGGGTCGAGTTGCTCGTAAATGGAATTCTTACTGATGTATTCCGGCACCAGTTGTTTCATCATTTTGACGGTCGTAAAGGCCTTGTCTTGATGACTCGTTTCTATCAGTTGGTCAATCAGTTTGCTTACTTTGTCGTAGTCGAATTCGCGAACGCGAGCAATCATGATCATGTTGTTGCTCGTTGGGAGCGTTAACTCCTTTTGGTTCAGCAGTTCTTCGTATAGTTTTTCGCCAGGACGCAGACCCGTGAAAACAATCGGAATATCTTTCTCTGGCGTATAACCCGCCAAACGGATCATGTTGCGTGCCAGATCCAGGATTTTCACCGGTTTACCCATATCGAAGACGAAAATCTCTCCGCCGTTCCCCAAGGTGCTGGCTTCCATCACCAGGCAGCACGCCTCCGGAATCGTCATGAAATAGCGGATAATATCCGGGTGGGTCACCGTGACCGGTCCTCCGGCGGCAATCTGCTTCTGGAAATACGGGATGACAGAACCGTTACTGCCGAGAACGTTGCCGAAACGAGTGGTGATGAATTTCGTACATTGCGGATTTTCTTTCTGCAGTTTATGGAAGAGAGACTGCACGTATATCTCTGCAATACGCTTGCTGGCACCCATAATATTCGTCGGGTTGACAGCCTTGTCCGTAGAGATCATCACGAAACGCTCTGCGCCGTATTTGACTGCCATGTCGGCCATGTTTTTCGTACCCGACACGTTCGCGCGAACAGCCTCGTTGGGATAACTCTCCATTAACGGGACATGCTTGTAAGCGGCTGCATGATAGATGATATCCGGACGTAACTCGCTGAAAATCTGCTCGATACGTTCTCTGTCCCGAACATCCGCAATAATCGGGATGAAACGTGCCTCCGGGAATTGCTTTTCTAAATCCAAACTCAAGTCATGCAGCGGAGACTCTGCTATCTCCAGCAGGATAGTCACTTGAGGACCGAATTTCTGGATTTGACGCACCAGTTCGCTGCCGATACTTCCGGCCGCTCCGCTGACGAGAACCACTTTGTTTTGGATAATCTGCCGCACATTTTCGGTGTTCACTTCTATCTGCGGTCGCTCTAACAGATCCTCGATCCGGATAGCATCAATACGACCGATTCGTTGTGCATCAATATCGTTCGGGTTCTCTACACTTGTGAAATATGGCGTTGTCAGGATGTGAATGTTATGGTCAATGAATATCTGTAAGTCCTTTGCCGGGTTGATCTCGCGCATTTTAAGCGGCGAGACAATGACGTGGCGGATATTGCGCGCCTTCATCCAATCGAAGAGTTTCTCGTTGAGTTGCAAGACAGGCAAGCCGGCGACTTCGAAGCCATGTTCGCCGTCAGAGATAAATCCTACAGGGTGGTACGGCGTATTGCCGGCAGAACGTAACATCTTGGCGATGGAAACGCCGGCATACTTGGTTCCAAAAATCAAAACACGCGGACTGCCGTTTCCGTACTGCTGCAGCACTTCGCCGAACGTCTTGACGGCTACGCGTAGGGTGAATAGCAGTACAAAAGCAATTGGCACATAGATAGCGACAATCGTGTTAAAAATCGGATGACCTGCTGTGCTCCAATCCATCACGCAGTTAAATAGGACAATAGCGACTCCGGTCGTCAGATTCGCCAACAGCACCTTGACCATGTCAATGAATGTCGAGTAGCGCAGAATACCGGAGAAGGTGTTAAAAGCTCCAAAGGCGATCATCTGTACGATGATGATCACAAGGTATTGTTGTCCGATCGGCAATATGCGCGGGTTATCGGAGGAGTAATTGAAATAGTTACTTCCGATCCATACACTAATCCAAAAGGCAATAGTGCACAGCAATAAATCCAATAATAAAACGCCCCAACGGGGTAGATACCCCATATCAAACTTTAAGCTTTTCATGTTGTGTATTAATAATTTGGGCAAGGTATTTGCCTGTGTAACTTTCTTTGCATTGTGCGATTTGTTCCGGTGTGCCGGTGCAAACGATGCGTCCACCTTGCGTGCCGCCTTCCGGTCCCAGGTCGATTACATGATCGGCAGCCAGCACAACGGCGGGGTTGTGCTCGATAATAATCACCGTGTGCCCTTTGCTGATCAAGCGGTTCAAAGCATTGAGCAGCACTTCGATATCTTTATGATGCAAGCCTGTAGTAGGTTCGTCAAAGACGAAAATAGTAGGTTTGTTATCTTCGGAGGCAAGGAACGATGCCAACTTCACGCGCTGGCTCTCTCCTCCGGACAAAGTACTGCTGCTCTGGCCTAATTGCACATATCCTATTCCCACGTCTTGCAGCGGTTTAAGACGTTTCACAATCTTCGTGCACTCCGGGTCTTCACTGAAAAATTCTACGGCCTGATTCACAGTCATGCATAACACATCGTAAATCGACTTGCCGCGGTAATGAACATCCAGGATATCTTGTTTGAACCGCTTTCCGTGGCATTGCTCGCACTCCAACACCAAGTCCGCCATGAATTGCATCTCAATCGTGATGGTTCCTTCGCCCTGACAAGTCTCGCACCGTCCTCCCGGTGTGTTAAATGAGAAGTGTGAAGGGCTCAAACCTAATTGTTTTGCCAATGGTTGCTCGGCATATAGGCGGCGAATCTCATCGTACGCTTTGAGGTACGTCACGGGATTGCTGCGACTTGATTTACTCAGCGGATTTTGGTCCACGAACTCAATATCTTGCATCAAGTGAAGGCTACCGTGCAACTGCCCGAAATCACCCGTGTGCTCGGCAAAGACTCCGCCATAATGTTTCTTTAGTGCAGGGTAGAGCACTTTGCTCACCAGACTCGACTTGCCGCTTCCACTCACACCCGTCACTACCGTCATTACATGCAGCGGGAAACGTACCGTCAAGTTTTGCAGGTTGTTCTCGCACGCTCCTTCAATCTCGATATAATTATTCCAGTGCCGCCTTTGTGTGGGAATGTTGTAGGTGAACATCTCGGGGCGCGGTTTTCCTTCATACACCACTTCGCCGCCTAATCGTCCCGCTTTCGGGCCAATCTCAATAATATGGTCTGCGGCTGCAATGATATCTTCGTCATGCTCAACAACCACAATCGTGTTCCCCAAGTCGCGCAACTCTTTCAGTACGTGTATCAGTCGCTCCGTGTCGCGCGGATGGAGCCCGATAGAGGGTTCGTCCAATACATACAACGACCCCACCAGGCTGCTGCCCAAGGATTTCGCCAACTGGATACGCTGGCTCTCGCCCCCTGACAAGGTGTTACTCATGCGGTTCAGCGTCAGGTAACTCAATCCCACGTCATGCATGAACTGCAGACGCTTGTCAATTTCCACGAGCAATATTTCGGCCGTTTGACGCTCGACATCCGTTAACCGGATATGCTTGAACCACTCTTGTAACTCATTCAGCGGCATGGTACAAAGCGCTTGGATATTTTTCCCGCTCACCAGTACATAACTTGCCTCATTGCGTAAGTGCAAACCGTGACATGCGGGACAAGTGGTACGACCTTTGTACCGCGCCAAAAGCACTTTGTATTGCAGGCGGTTGTATTGCTTGTTCTCCAATTCATGGAAGAACTCATTCAACCCGCGGAAGTATTTGTTTCCTGTCCAGATAAGGTGTTTCTGTTCCTGTGTCAAAGCATAGAACGGAGTGTGAATAGGGAAATTAAATTTCGCAGCATTCATCACCAACGCCTCCTGCCATTCTTTCATTTTCTCGCCCTGCCAGCACGCGATGGCCTGTTCGTAAATAGACTTCGACTTGTCGGGTACCACCAAGTCCGGATCAATACCTGTCACTACGCCTATACCTTTGCACTCCGGACATGCTCCCACCGGGTTGTTGAAATCGAACAAATGTTCGCTGGGCTCGATAAACTTTATTCCGTCTGCCTCAAAGCGCTCCGAGAAAACCTTGGTTCTTGGCCCTTGTTCGCTTTGAACATGTACTTGGCACTCTCCTTTTCCTTCAAAAAACGCTGTCTGGACACTGTCCGCAAAGCGATTACTCGTTGCCTGCTCCTTGTCCACTATCACGCGATCAACCAAAAGGTATGCTTCGTGTCCTTCTGCCTGTTTCCATGTCTCGGCGTCCAAACGCACCGTGTCACCGTCAATCAGTAACCGACTAAATCCCTGACTTCGCCATAGCGCCAACTGCTCTTGCAGCGTCCGCCCCTCCGGCAGAATAATCGGACTCAGCAGGTACAAACGTGTTCCTTTCGGCTGGTTCTCCATGTACGCGACAACGTCGCGGATCGTGTTTTTCTTCACTTCCTCTCCGCTCACGGGCGAGTACGTCTTGCCCACGCGCGCGTATAAAAGTTTGAGATAGTCGTAAATCTCCGTCACGGTACCTACCGTTGAACGGGGATTTCTGCTGCTCACTTTCTGCTGGATGGCGATAGCCGGCGGGATGCCTTCTATCTTCTCTACGTCCGGTTTCTGCATGCGGCCCATGAACTGGCGTGCATACGCACTCAGACTCTCTACATACCTTCGCTGCCCCTCCGCATACAAAGTATCGAACGCCAGCGAACTCTTGCCGCTGCCGCTCACACCCGTCACCACAACCAACTGATTGCGCGGTATATCTACCGTTACATGTTTCAGGTTGTGGGTGTCCGCTCCTTCTATTCGAATTATTTCCTGCAAGCTTCTTCTGCTTCTTGAAGTAACTGCCTGTATGCAGCACTTGTGGTATCTTTCTGTGCTTCCGTCAGTTTTGGAACGCGGATAGGTGTACCTACTTCGATTTGACACGGGTTGGAAATATGGTCTTTGTTGGCGTCATAGATATACGGCCAATATGCTTTCGTGCCATAAAAACGCTTGGACATCCATGTCAGACGGCTTGCCTCGTGCATGGGCTCGATAGTGATAAGGTCTTCGTATATCTGGTCGTCCGGTGTTTCAGAACCTTCCGTCTCGCCGGAGGCCTCCAGAAATTCAGCAAGAATCTGTTCTTCTGTCAACTCCTCTTCGATCACAGAATCAATCGGCGCAGGAAGAACGGCAGCTGTCGTGTCTGTTACAACGGCTACTTGCTCTGTCTGTTCTTGCTGTAATAGAGAATCAATCCAACCGCCCAACTGGCTGCGCAGGAAGAAATAACCTACTAACAGCAGCAACAACAAAATCACCACACAAATCAGGGTGTCGCGTAAGAAATGATGTCTCTTCTCTTCTTTCTTCGGCGGTTCCGGTTCTTGAACCTGCTGCGACTGAGGAACATAAAATACCGGTTCCGGTTCTTTCACAGGTTCGGGTATTACAACGGGTTCGGGTTCTTTAACGGGCTCGGGTTCTTTAACTGGTTCGGGCGTCGGAAGAGATACCGGCTCCGGCTCCTTAACGGGCTTCTCTTCCTCCTTCGGACTCTGTCCGAGTTCGCCTAAGATATCAACAATCTCTTCGGCTTGCGAACCCAATTTTTTAATCGGATCCACAACTGCGAAGTCTTCTCCCTTTCCTTCAGGGAGTGGCTGGGGAGAGACACCTCCTCGTTCAATTAACTCTTTCACTCCGGCTTCAGGAACAAAAGCCACTTTGTTATACCCATCGATGATGATAGCTTCACCGGTAGCTATATTCACACTCTTGCGTGGCGCAACTGCTTGCAACTTGAAGATGCCCAAACCGTTGATTTTTACCTGTTTGTCGGTTTTCAAAGCCTCCACAATCTCCGCATTTAATGCGGTCAGAAACGCATTCGCTTCTTTTTCGCTTACTCCTGCACGAGACGCCAAAATGCGGCGTAACTCGGTCCAACTAAGTTTCTCTGCCATACCTTAGATCTTTTTGAGTTCATCTTTCAAGTTGTCAACAGGGCGGAAGACCAGTTGATTCTTTCCCGGGCTTATCGTGCGCTCACCTGTTCGCGGATGCACTATGACGCGGGGGGAGCGTTCCTTCACTTCAAACGCACCAAAACCTTGTAGCGTCACAGCTTTGCCTGCCATGAGGTTTTCGCGCAAGATGGCATTGTTCGTGCTCATCAAGTGCTCTACTTGCTTCTTGCTTAAACCGGTAGCAACCGCTATCCGGCTGATTAAATCTTTCGTCAGCATGGTATATTAATGTATTATTTTTCCATATAAATCAAACTCTTCCGCCTTTATGATTTCTACGTCGTAGAACTCTCCAACTTTCAACTCTCCAACTTTCAACTTTTCAATCAACACCTCGCAATCCACTTCGGGACTGTCGTATTGGGTTCGTCCGATCCAATAGTCGCCGTCTTCCCGGTCGATGATCACGCGTTCTTTTTTTCCGACGAGTTGTCCCATCAGTTCCGCACTAATCTCCTGTTGGATTGCCATCAACTCTGATGCACGATGTTCCTTCACGTCCTGCGGGACATCGTCTTTGTAGTGTTGGTTTGCGTACGTGCCTTCTTCGTCCGAATAGGCAAAACAACCCATCCGCTCAAAACGCATTTCTCTTATCCAGGACTTCAAGGCTTCAAAATCCTCCTCTGTCTCACCCGGATGACCCACCAACAGCGTCGTCCGTATGCAGATACCCGGTACGCGCTCGCGAATCTTCTTGATCAACGCGTCCTGTTCGGCCCGGGTAATGTGTCTGCGCATCAAACCCAACATGTGGTCCGTGCAGTGTTGTAGGGCGATGTCCAGATATTTGCATACATTCGCATGCCGCGCCATCACATCCAGCACCTCCTCCGGAAAATCAGTCGGGTAGGCATAATGCAACCGAATCCATTCCACTCCTTCTATCTGCGCCATCCTGTCAATCAGTTCCGGCAACAAGTGTTTTTTTGTCTCCTTTCCCTTTAGGGAGGGGTTGGGGGTAGGCTTTATATCCAACCCGTAACTGCTCAAATCCTGCGCGATGACGTTCAGTTCCTTGACGCCTTGACTCACCAGCCATTTCACTTCTTGCAGGATCTCATCCATAGGCCGGCTGGTGTGCCTTCCGGTAATCAACGGAATAGCGCAGTAAGAACACATCCGGTTACAACCTTCGCTGATCTTCACATAAGCATAGTGCTTGGGTGTCGTCAAATGCCGCTCAAAAGACTTACAACTTCCAACTTCTCTCAACTCTAAACTCTCAGCTCTCAACTTTTCGGTAAGTTTGAGAAAATCAAATTTACCGAAATAATAGTCCACTTCCGGCAACTCTGCTTCCAACTCTGCGCGGTAGCGCTCACTCAGACAACCCATCACAATCAACAGCCGTAACTTCCCCTTTTTCTTCCGCTCGGCCATCTGCAGGATCATGTTGATGCTCTCTTCTTTCGCATCGCCGATAAAACCGCAGGTGTTGATTACGCATACTTCCCCTTTCGGCTCTGCCGGATCGTGCACGCACTTCCATCCGGCCGCTTCTAACTGCCGCATTACCCGCTCTGCATCTACCAGATTCTTCGAGCACCCTAACGTTATAAAGTCAATAACTCCCTGCTTCACTCTTTTTCGTCTTTCCTTTCTCGCGCATGGTTGCGCGAGCCCTTTCTCCTTTTAATTCCCCAGGTCGCAATGGAATTTCAGCCTTACCAGCCGTACGTGCATCTCATCGTAGTAGTCTTCGCCCAGTTCCTCCATCGCCTTACGGATATTATCATCGTCGGCATTCTTGAAATAGTCGTAGATCTCTTCCTCCTCGTCGGGGTCGAGCACCTCTTGAATGAAGTAGTTGATGTCGATCTTCGTGCCGGAGAAGACAATCGCCTCCAACTCGTCCATCATCTCTTCCATGGACATACCGCAACTTTCTGCCAAGTCGTCCAGGTCAACGCGGCGGTCAATAGCCTGAATGATCTGTTTCTTGCGGGTGGATTTCTTCGCTACCGTGCGGATACGCATGTCGTCCGGACGGATGATTTCGTTTTCCTCCACGTACTCTTTGATGACGCGCAGGAATTCGTCGCCATAACGTTTCGCTTTCGCTACACCCACACCCGGGATGGTCAGCAACTCCTCCATCGTGATCGGATATGTCGTCGCCATGGCTTCCAGACTCGGGTCCTGGAAGATAACAAATGGCGGCACATCATTCTTCTTTGCTACCTTGCGGCGGATATCCTTCAATATTGCGAACAATACCTCATCGGCTGCCGCGCAGGTGGCTGCTGCGCCGTCCATCAGATCGTCCTCGTCGTTCTGGATCTCTATCGGCACCTCGAACTTGCCGGGCTTGCGGATGAATTTCGTTCCTTCTTTCGTCAACTTCAGGTCGCCGTACGAGTCAACATCTTTCTTGAGCATGCCTACTACCAGCGCCTGACGGATGATGGCGTGCAGCGTGCTCTCTTCTTCGTCACTCGCCGCACCGAAATTCTCCAACTCGTCATGGTGGTAACTCATTACCTCCGCCGTCTGGTTACCGTGAAGGATATCTACGATATGCTCCGCTTTCTGCTTTTCTTTTACCTGCTGAATGGTCTCCAAAATCAACTGCAGCAACTCACTCGCATCCACCTGTTTGTATGTCTTGCGGCAGTTGTCGCAGTTACCGCATTTCTCCTCCGTGTATTCCTCGCCGAAATAATGCAGCAGTAACTTGCGACGGCAAATAGTACTCTCTGCATAACTCTGTGTCTCGAAAAGCAATTGGTTTCCGATACCTATTTCTTTCGGTGTCTTGCCTTGCTGGAAACGGCGCAGACGCTCGATGTCGTCCGGCGAATAGAAGCAGATACATTGACCTTCGCCGCCGTCGCGTCCCGCACGGCCTGTCTCCTGATAATAACCCTCCAAACTCTTCGGAATGTCGTAATGTACCACGAAACGTACGTCCGGCTTGTCGATTCCCATACCGAAGGCGATGGTCGCTACGATGACTTGCACCTCTTCCATCAGGAACGCGTCCTGATTTGCCGAGCGCGTCGCGGCATCCATGCCGGCGTGGTAAGGACGGGCAGAGATACCGTTCACTTTCAGCACTTCCGCTAAGTCCTCCACTTCCTTGCGAGCCAGGCAATAGACAATACCGCTCTTGCCTTCCATGCTGCGGATGTAACGCACAAGGTCCTTATCGACATCCGCCGTCTTCGGCCGTACTTCGTAATACAGGTTCGGACGGTTAAAACTGCTCTTGAAAACAGTAGCGTCCGGCATCCCTAAGTTCTTCTGAATATCTTTCTGCACTTTCGGCGTTGCCGTCGCGGTCAAAGCGATGATGGGCGCTTTGCCGATACGCTGAACCATACTGCGGATTTGACTGTACTCGGGACGGAAATCATGACCCCACTCGGAGATACAATGCGCCTCATCTACTGCATAAAAACTGATCTTCACTCCCTGCAGAAAATCCACGTTCTCATTCTTCTGCAAACTCTCGGGTGCCAGATACAGCAATTTGGTCCGGCCGCTCACTACATCCTCCTTCACCGCTGTAATCTCCGGACGACTCAGGCTCGAGTTGATGAAATGCGCCACGCCCGGAACCTCCGAGTAGTTACGCATCGCATCTACCTGGTTCTTCATCAACGCTATCAGCGGCGAGATAACAATCGCCACGCCGTCCATAATCAATGAGGGTAACTGGTAACAGAGACTCTTTCCTCCGCCGGTCGGCATCAGAACAAAGGTGTCATTACCATTCATCACATTGCGGATGATGGCTTCCTGATTGCCTTTGAACGTGTCAAAACCGAAATGCTCCCTCAGAGCCTCTACTAACTGTTCGTGTGTTATTTCCATATTATGTGTTTTTCCTTTCTTCCTTTCAACTATCTACTTTCAACTCTCAACTAATTTCGGCACAAAGATATATCTTTTTTTTTACATGTGCAAGAGTTTGTGCTTTTTTTATGAAAAATGCTTCGTTTTTTGGCGACAAGCGGCTCGTTTTTGCCTGTTTAATCTTCTTCCTATAGTATTATATACTAAGTATATAATACAGAAGCGTGTTATGTGCAAAACGTAGTGCGTCGTTAGTGCGTGATAAGTTGGTGATAAGTGCGTGATAAGTGCGAGATTAAAGTGGTCATCTGCTGGTGGTCTGCTGGTCAATACTTGTCCGTTTGTACATTGGGTAATGTACCCCAAATAAGAAAAATGTAACATTTTTTACAAAAAAATGCAGATACCTCTTGTGTATATAAAAAAAATGTTGTAATTTTGCGGCGATTTTGAAAAATAATACCATGCAGAAACGAAATTTATCCTTTACGCAACTCTTTAATCTGAGTTTTGGATTTTTCGGAGTACAGATCGCTTATGCGCTGCAGAGCGCAAACATCTCCCGTATTTTTGCTACCTTGGGTGCGGATCCGCACACGTTGAGTTTCTTCTGGATTCTCCCGCCTTTGATGGGTATGATCGTCCAGCCGTTGGTCGGTAAGTACAGTGATAAGACATGGACCCGTCTCGGGCGTCGTAAACCCTATCTGCTCGTGGGCGCACTCATCGCGGTCGCAGTAATGTTGCTGCTGCCTAATGCCGGTGACTTCACTTTCGCGCAATCCGCTTTTCTCGGTTTGAATGCGGCGATGTGGTTCGGGCTCTTCAGCCTCATGTTCCTGGATACGAGTATCAATATCGCCATGCAGCCGTTCAAGATGATGGTCGGCGATATGGTCAACGAAGAGCAGAAAGGGACAGCTTATGCTATCCAGTCCGCGCTCTGTAACGCCGGCTCGGTGGTAGGTTACCTCTTCCCGATCTTCTTTACATGGATCGGTATTGCCAACGAGGCGCCGGAAGGCGTTATTCCTGACTCTGTGAAGTGGTCCTTCTACGCCGGCGCTGCCATCCTCGTCCTCTGCTCGCTTTATACCTTCGCAACGGTCAAAGAGCTTAACCCTGAGGAGTACGCAGAGTTCCACGGCATCAAAGAAGATAATAAATCTGATGTCATAAATCATAAATCCGAAGAGAAGGGCTTCATCGGCCTTCTCAAGGAGGCTCCCTCTGCTTTCTGGACGGTAGGTCTCGTGCAGTTCTTCTGCTGGGCGGCTTTCATGTATATGTGGACGTATTCTAACGGAGCTATAGCATCGAACTGCTACGGATGGGATGGAGTCAATGCCGCTGATTCGGCATTCCAAACCGCAGGTAACTGGGTAGGCGTCGTCTTCTGTGTTCAGGCTGTCGGATCGCTCCTCTGGGCAATGATCTTGCCTTTGCTCGAGAAATGGACCGGAAACAAAGGTGCGTACGCTATCTCGCTGCTCGTTGGAGCGATTGGATTCATCTCCATTTGGTTTGTTGCAAACCCCTACATCCTCTGGATCAGTTACGCCCTCGTCGGCGCAGCTTGGGCGGCCATGCTGGCATTGCCTTTCACCATCGTCACCAACGCCATCAAGGGTGGAAATATGGGATATTATCTTGGCCTGTTCAACTGCACTATCTGCATACCGCAGATTATTGCAGCCCTCTGCGGTGGTTTACTCCTTAAATATATATGCGCGCACGTACAAGCCGGCATGTTGGTCGTAGCCGGTGTACTCCTTATCCTTGGTGCCGCATCGGTATTCCTGATTAAAGAGAAAGAGTGATTAACAAACTAAAATATCTATTTATGAAAAACAAACTACTTGTATTTGCATGTGCAATGGCATTGGTAGGCCTGTCTTTCACTTCTTGTAAGGAGAAGACGGATTTTGATGCTATTGTAGATCAGATCTCCGAAAAGACGCTCAAGGGATACTTCTCCGGAGCGGAGATGTTCGGAGATGAGATGAAAGTGAGAATCGTGCAATTTAACTTCAAAGATGATGGTGTAGTGGAACGCACCGTCATGGCTGAGGGAAATTGTGTGTATGAGGCTCCTCAAAAAACCGTCTACGCATCATGGGCACTTGGCGATTTCTATGATGGCAATGCCGGACGTTACATCGAACTCTATCCGGCTGAGGGACAACCGTTGAGACTGAGATTCTTCAATGGAGGACTTGCAGAAGATGGACAACCGTTTGCCGTGGATAAAAATGACAAGGTGGCAGACCTCGCATCTACCGATACTACCGTCCTTGGCCATAAATGGTATGGAAACGACACTGTTTACTACAAGATAGACACAGTTGTAGATGTGGTGAAGTACGATACTGTATGGACAAAGAAACCAAGGAGGGATCCGGAGACAGGAGAAATAGTGAAAGACTCTACCGGACATACTATCTATGACCGTGTCGTTAAATCCATCACAGAGAGAATCGTTCCTACCAAAATGAAATGGCCGATTGCTCCGAAGACTATTGATATCCGTCGTATTGAGCTCTATCGTGATCCTGTAACGCTTGAGAATACCGGCAAATGGTATATGATGCAAAAAGCATTCGATATAAATGAAAAACGTGAGCTAACCCCAACATTGGACACCACGGCTACGTTTGATTTCCATTGGGCGTATATCGTCTACACTTCGACCGCATACTTTGTTGTCAAAGCCGTGCCGGATGACGGCAAGGATGTGCAATTCTTTGAAATCAACTATGATTTCCGCTTGCCGTCTGTCACGGTAGAGAAGCAACTCCTTAAAATCGAAAAATAACGAACAGCATAAATACAGTTAGATATGAAAAACATTCGTAATTATTCGATGCGATATATGCTGACAGTAGCTATGCTGTTTGGCGCATTAATCGCATTCGCGCAAACAACCGTTTCTGGTACGGTCGTTGACGCGGGTAATGGTGAACCGATTATTGGTGCCTCCATCCTCGAGATAGGCACCACCAACGGTACAATCACCGATTTTGATGGTAATTTTACACTCAATGTGCAACCGGGCGCTAAACTCGCTATCTCCTATATGGGTTATAAAGCTCAAGAGCTGGCGGCCGCTCCGAATATGTCCGTGAAACTATCGGAAGACTCCGAGCTCTTGGATGAAGTCGTTGTTGTTGGTTATGGTGTCGTAAAGAAAAACGATGCTACCGGTTCGGTAACGGCTATCAAACCCGACGAGATGAATAAGGCCCTCACCACTACCGCTACCGACATGTTGGCGGGTAAAGTGGCCGGTGTTGTGGTTACCTCTGCAGGTGGTGCTCCTGGTGGAGGCGCTACGATTCGTATTCGTGGCGGTTCGTCGCTTTCCGCTTCCAATGACCCGTTGATCGTTATTGATGGTTTGGCTATGGATAATGATGGTATTCAAGGTGTGTCCAACCCGTTGTCTATGGTCAATCCTGCTGATATTGAGTCTATGACGGTCCTTAAGGATGCTTCCGCTACTGCTATCTATGGTAGCCGTGCTTCCAATGGTGTCATTATCATTACCACCAAGAAAGGTAAGGCAGGGACGAAACCAAAAGTTAGTTACGAGGGTAACGTTTCCGTTTCGCAGTTAACCGACCGTATTGAAGTTCTCAACGGAGACCAGATTCGCGCTTATGCGAATGCGCTCGGTATGAACGCTACGGCTACTGGCGTTCTCGGAGACGAGAATACCGATTGGCAAAATGCTATCTATCGTACAGCCGTTTCTACTGACCATAATATCTCACTCATGGGAGGTACCAAACATATGCCATACCGCGCGTCTATCGGTTATACACTCGGTAATGGTATCCTAAAAACCAACCAGATGCAACGTGTAACGGCAGCTGTCAACCTCTCACCGTCCTTCTTGGATGATCACCTCTCCTTTAACCTCAACGCAAAAGGAATGTATATCTACAATCGCTACGCGGATGCAGTGCAAGGTGCAGCGCTCGATATGGACCCCTCGCAGCCTATCTATGATGAGAACAATATTGGTTTTGGCGGATATTTCCAGCATACAACCAAAGGTTCTTACAAAGATGAGTTGGCTGTTAATCCGGGCGACAAATGGTATCTCACCAATAACTCGCAATCAGTGGCTAACCCCTTAGCTTCACTTACGCAGAAAAAGAATATTGCGAATTCCGGTTCGTTCGTGGGGAATTTGGATGCTACCTATAAGATCCATGGATTCGAAGACCTCATCCTCCATGCAAACTTCGGCGCTGACTACTCCTATGGTAAACAGACGCTCGAAACCGCTCCGGAAGCCTTCTTTGACCACTATTACGGACGCTACGGTTGGTCTGAGCAAAGGAAGTATAACTTGCTCTTCAACTGCTATGCGCAATATTATAAGGACTTCAACGAAAAGCATCACTTCGATGCTATGGTTGGTTACGAGTGGCAGCACTTCTATCGTAAAGGTACTTCCGAATATTATGGTCTCTATCCGCAAACTGCTCTTCCCCCGGAGGTGCGAGGTACCAAATATGATCATCGCACACCGGATCTCAATGCATATGCTACAGAGAGTTACCTCGTCTCCTTCTTCGGACGTATTAACTATACTGCGCTCAACCGCTACATGCTTACCGCTACGCTCCGTGCCGATGGTTCCTCTCGTTTCGCACCAAGTAAACGATGGGGTGTATTCCCCTCGGTTGCACTGGGGTGGAAAATCAAAGAAGAAACTTTCCTTCGCGACGTGAATTGGATTAATGATCTCAAGCTCCGTCTCGGTTATGGTATCACTGGTCAGCAAAACTTGAATATGGGTGACTACCCATACATGCCGACTTATGATGTTAGTAAAGAATACGCATATTCTACGCTCGGACAAGAAGCTACTGCTGCAAACTTGGCAGAATTGGAAGCAATGGGATATAAATTGAATGAAGACTACGTTGTTTCCAGTGATAACTACATCTTCTATGTAACCAACCGCCCGAATGCGTACAACCCGGAACTCACATGGGAAAAGACCACAACGTATAACGTAGGTATTGATTATGGTTTCCTTAATAACCGTATCAATGGATCTATCGAATATTACTATCGTAAGACCTCTGATCTGATTAACTACGTGGACATACCTGCCGGAACAAACTTCAAAACCATGGTAACACGTAATATCGGTTCTCTCCGCAACCAGGGTGTCGAGTTTGCGGTTAATGGCGTGGCTATCGACCGCAAGAACTTCAAATGGGATCTCTCATACAATGTAACATGGAATGACAATAAGATTACCAAATTGGAAGGTAATGACGATCCTGAATACTTTATCCCAACCGGCGAGATTCGTAATGGTAAGCGTATTCAGCTTCACAAAGTAGGCTACGCAGCTGCGTCCTTCTACGTGTATGAGACCACCTATGATGAAGCTCTCGGCAAACGAGTAGTGGTCGATCGTACCGGTGATGGAAAAATTGATGAACACGATAAGAAAATATACCATAACCCCGCAGCTCCTGTCACCATGGGCTTCTCGTCCAAGTGGCAATTCTACGGATTTGATCTCGGTATTACATTCCGTGCGTCAATCGGCAACTATGTGTATAACTCCGTGCTATCCGGTAACATGCAGAATATTGAGAAGGCGCAGATATACGACAGTAAGGCAGGAGCATTCCATAACCTCATGCTCACGGCGCTGCACGCGCATTACGTGGACGGCATTCATCGTGCAGACTGTATCACACAGTTTGATGAACTCGACTACTTCGTAGAAAATGCATCCTTCCTCCGCTGCGATAATATCACACTCGGTTATTCCTTTGAGAAACCCGTAGTGAAGGGACGTGTATATTGTACCATTAGTAACCCGTTTGTAATCTCGCGCTACAAAGGTCTTGACCCGGAAGTGGCTGGAGGTATTGATAACAATATCTATCCGCGCTCGCTTACTGTCAGCCTTGGTACAAGCTTGAATTTCTAACCTGTAAAAAAACACAACATTATGAAAAACTATAAAGTTCTTTTGATAGCATGTATCGCCACATTAGGCTTTACATCATGTGTGCAGGATCTGAATACGGAGCCTATTGACCCGAATGTGTACCAGAAATTTGATCAAGACCGCATCTATTATAAGATATATGCCGGTCTCGGTACTTCCGGACAGATAGGCCCTAACGGTAACTGCGACATCGTGGCAAACGATGAAGGTTATTCTGTATTCTATCGCCTGATGTTTGTGCACAACGAGTTCCCGACCGATGAAGGATGGTGGATATGGAATGACGCAGGTGTTACAGATCTAAACGAAATGACGTGGAATGCAACCAATGACTTCACAAAGTTACTCTACAATCGCCTTACGTTTAACGTCACTACCTGTAACCACTTTCTGGATAATACAGCGAATTTGGGCGATGAAAAGACGCTCCGTCAACGCGCAGAGGTTACCTTTATGCGCTGTCTCAACTACTATTACCTCTTGGACTTCTTTGGTATTCCGCCTTTTACAATGACGGTTTCTTCTGCGAATCCAAGACAATTCATTGACTTGAGTAATGATAAGACGAACGCTGCGAAGAAGATCCAGTGCCGTGCAGCTCTGTTCCGCTGGGTACTGGATGAGTTGCTCGCTGCAGAGAATTACCTGGAGGAGGAAACAGAGGTTTATCGTGTAAATAGAAACGCAGCGAGACTGCTTCTCGCTCGCCTGTATCTCAATGCGCATGTATATGATCCGGAGCATCAATATGTCACAGAAGCAAATGCGCTCGACTCTGCGGCTCTCTACGCTAAGAAAGTAATGGACAACGGAAAATACAAACTTACAGACCATTATGCGGAGATGTTTATGGGAGATAATGACCATAATAACGGTGCTTGCGAGGTTATCTTCGCTATCCCGCAAGATGGAGATTATATTCAATCTTGGGGCGCTTCCTCTTGTCTCGTTTGTATGACCCGTGCACAAGGGATGATGGATTGGGGATCGGACGATAAATGGGAGTGCTTCCGCTCTTCGCCCGAGCTTGTCAACACATTCTTGAAACCTACAGGAAAAACGGCAGGAAGTATTGCGGCAGATGAGTTTGCTATGCCTGGTTTGCTCGCGGATGACCGCGCTATGCTTTGCAATGAAGCCAAAGCGGTAGCTACGGCGCCGGACTCCGTGACATGGAAAGCAACTAATACCGGAGGTGCTGCATATGGTACGGGTAACTTTAACAAGGGTTGGGCTATCTGCAAATGGACGGGTTGCTATTCAACTGGTGAACCGCGAGGAAAACATAAAAACTTCGTGGATACGGATGTTCCCCTTTTCCGTGTGGCTGAAGCTTATATGACCTATGCAGAGGCGCTCTATCGCCAAGGAAAAGTAGATGATGCAATGAACGTCATTACTGATCTCCGCGCAAAACGCCACGCTGACCCGCTGACAGGTACACTGACTGACGAAGTCCTCCTCGATGAGTGGCTGCGTGAGTTCTTCTGTGAGGGACGTCGCCGTATCGACCTTATCCGATTTGGACAATTCTGTGGTGAGAATTCCACGAAAGAATGGGAAGGCCACACCAAAGGAAAGAGTGGTAAGTACATCGTGTATCCTATACCGAGTACAGACCTCGTGGCTAACCCGAATCTGGCACAAAACGAAGGATATTAATTAAAACATCATTTTTGATGCTATATTAAACCATCAAATTAACATTATTAACAATTAAAATTATTCTATTATGAAGAAATTTTATGCAATTGTAACAGCTGCTATCATGAGCATCAGTTTGTTTGCTCAGCAGCCGACTGCAAGTGATCTCGCTGCGTATCAAAAAGCAGATCACTATGTAGCATGTTTCAGCACTCCTGCTGACGCTACATGTAACGAGATCGCGTGGGTAGGTACCTACAACTCTTGGAACCTCCAAGATCCGGACATCCTTATCTGTGAACCTCTTCCTGGTTTCGATGGCTGGTACGTAGTTGTTGTTCCTGTAGATGAAGAGGGCAAGAACGAAGGTAAACCTGTTCAAAGAAACGAGTGTGGAAAGCTCAACTGGACTTATCAGTGCGGTAATGCGGATGCTATCTCGCTGGTTTCTGGTAGCGTAACCATCGAGCCGAATGGTGCAGAGTGTAACCTCAAAGGTTGGTCTACTGAAGAGCCGACGATCATCACTATGACCGCTTGGAAGAACGGCGTTAACCCGTGTACGGCTACCTGTAAAGAAATTGAGTATACCTTCCGCGTGTATGATCCGTATTGTGATGAAAATCCTGACTTAGAGCCGACTCTTAAAGGTTCTTGGGACTGGGATGCTGCAGCTAAGACGATGGAATTCAAAGACTCGTACTACGAGGCTAAAATCGTTGTTGACCCGGCTACACTTGAGTTCAAGTTTAACAATGACCCTGCTGGCAGTTGGGACAACCAATTCCAGTACTTTGTTCCGGAGGATGAAGAGAACGATGTTCCGGCAAAATGGGTTAATTTCGAAAACTTTAAATTAGATCCGGCAGATCCTCAGAGTGTTTATTACACCCTTGAAGGTACTGTTATTACTTTTGACTTTTCAGATACAGAGAAGTTCCGTTACGCATCTTGCGGTGCAGAGACCGGCGAGTTTGAGGTAACCGTTAACCTCAAGACGACGGCTGATGCTCCTGCAGCTGGTGTAGAGATGGCTGGTAGCTTTGCAAGCACTGATTGGAGCGTATTCCAACCGATGGAACTCAAGGAGGGCGTTTATACTGCTACTTTGACGACCGAGGCAAGCAAAGAGTTCAAGTTCCGTGAGGCTGGTAGCTGGGACAACGAAATTGTAACGAAGGCTGACGGTAAAGGTCTTGCAAACCTGAAATTTGGTGACGTTTGGAAAGATGCTGGCGAAGGCAAGAAAGTGATCGACCTTGATTACAGCGATGCTACCGTATACTGCTGGAAAGCTAACTGGACCGAAGGTATCGAGAATGTCGTTCTGACCGAGAAGGCTCAGAAGGTGGTTGTTGACGGCGTGCTCTACATCGTTCGTGACAACAAGATGTTCAACGTACAAGGTTCGCAAGTTCGCTAATCAACGACTTACACACACAAGAATAGGGACGCTGCGGCGCCCCTATTTTTTGTATCATTAAGCAAGCTTTGCTTGCATCATTAAGCGGCAAAGCCGCATCATTTAATCATTCTGAATTGTCCTTTTGCACCTTTCCGAATAATAAACGTGCATTGGCCTGCAAAAACGTGCATCTGCGGCTCTACAAAACTGTCCAAACAAGCGGCGTCGCCATTAGCGGCGGCAATAAATCCGTCTCCTTCGTAGCGAATGAGGTTATTGGCATGCGGGCAGAGGTTTCCGTTCTTATCTACCACTTTCACCGTCATGTAGCAAAGCTCTTCGGGATTCTCCTTCTCATTAGCCCAGACCACCTCCAAATGATCCGGTTCGCCGGCAGTATATATTGTCTCCCGTGCGGCTTCTTTGCCATTTTTATCATACGCCACGACCGTCATTTCTCCCTCCTCAAACGGCACGTCGAACCACATCAGCCGGTAGCGCGGTAATAACTCCGGACGAGGCGCACTGCCCCAAACGGGAATATCAAACTCACCCACCTTCGGCATGGCACTTATGCGCGCAGCCTCATCTCCCTCCCTTGAGCGGGTGAAGAGCTTTGCTCGATCGGATGTCCGGTGGACATCCGTAGAACACCAAGGGGAGGGGTTTTCGCCCTTGGCCAGACGTTCGGTCTCTTCGGGCGTCGCAAAGCGTAACTTGCCGTAGCTCTTGCCGTTCACAAACAACTCCGCGCTCGGATAACTCGTGTAGCAGAAGACAGGCACCAAGTCGCCCTCATTCCAGTTCCAATGCGGCAATACATGCAGGGTCGCGGACTCTTTGTTCCACTGGCTGCGATAAAGCCAGTAGCGGTCTTTGGGCAGCGAAGCCAAATCAATAATACCGAAATAACTGCTGTGACTGGGCCATGCGTCCGTATCGTACGGGGAAGGTTCGCCGAGGTAGTCAAAACCCGTCCAAACAAACTGACCTAAAGTCCAGGGATAATCGTCCTGCAACTGAAAGTCCTGTTCCGGCAGACCCGACCATGCGCAGTATTCCACGTCATAACCGGAGGATTGGTTGTCGGGATACTTGGCGTCCGGCTGGATGACCGCAGGCGTCTTATATACACCGCGACTAGAGACGGTGGACGCCGTTTCAGAACCCAAAATCATCTTCTGCGGCAGGTTCTCATATCCCTCTATATAACGTCCCGTGCGATAATTGAACCCCGGCAGTTCCACCGCCGCACCGAAACCATTATGAATCACATACATCGCCTGGTCCATGCCGTTCGTCACAGGTCGGGTGGGGTCGAGTTGATGGAAGAGGTCCTGTAACTGCGTCACGATCTCAATACCGTCCGGCAGCACTTGGTTCCAAACCTCATTGCCGCTGGACCATAGCATCACGCAGGCGTTGTTGCGGTAGTGTTTCACCATGTTCGTCACATCCCATTTCCACCAGTCGTTGAAATCCTTGCTGTAGTCATTCTCCGTCTTGCCCCAGTTCCATACATCGAACGGCTCGATCATCATCATCATGCCCATCTCGTCGCACAACTCCACGAGTTCAGGCGCAGGCATGTTATGACTCGTGCGAATCGCATCGCAACCCATTTCTTTCAGCATCGCAATTTGATGACGCAACGCATCTTTATGAACCGCCGCGCCGAGTGGACCTAAGTCATGGTGGTTGCAGACACCCTTGAACTTACGCGTCTCGCCGTTCAACTGAAAACCATGTTCCGGCGTATAGGAAATAGCGCGAATACCGAAACGTGTGTTGACTTCGTCAACAAGTTCCCCTTCTTCCTTTAACCTTTCACCTTTCATCTTATACACCCGCGTACGCGCGGTATAAAGGTGCGGTGTCTCAGGACTCCATAACATCGGGTTGCGCACTTCGGCTACACCTTGCTGCCCTTCCATGCTCGCCACCACTTTGCCCTTATACAGTATATCCGTCTGAATCCTTAACCCGTTCACTCGTTCACCCGTTAACCCGTTCACTCGTTCACCCGTTAACCCGTTCATTCGTTCACCCGTTAACCCGTTCATTCGTTCACCCGTTAACTCGTTCACTCCGTTCTGCAACTCCACTTCGATGGTTACTTGCGCAAACTCCTTGCTCACCTTCGGCGTACGGACCAGCACTCCGAAGGTGGGAATATGAATGGGGTTGGTCTCGATAAGGTGTACATTGCGGAATAAACCTGCCCCCGGGTACCAGCGGCTCTGTTGGGGCTTGTTCTCCAGAAACACATCAATATCCACGCTGTCGCCGGTAATGAGTTGCGGCAAAATATAGCAATCGAACGTGTTGTAGCCGTAAGGCCAATAGACCATCTCTTCGCCGTTCACATAGACATCCGCGTGACTCATCGCGCCGTCGAAAACGAGGGTATAGAACTTGTCTTTCTTTACTTTCACGCGTGTGCGGTAGTGCCCCTTACCCATCCAGGGCAATCCTCCGCTACGACCGGTTTTCCAGGTCGGTTCTTTCTCGCCGTTCTGCACTACAATCACTTCCTGCAGATCGTTCGCGCGGTCAAAAGGACCGCTGATGGCCCAGTCATGCGGGATAGTGACGTCCTGCCATGTCGGGTTGTCGGTCGTGTCTTGCGTGAACTGCCATTGACGGAGTAAAGTGTCCGTGCGAACAGCATGCTCTCCTGTACAAGCATAAAACACCATGCTACTGATCAGCAGCATGGCGTATAGGATATTGCACTTACCTTTCATCTTTACACTTTAAACTTTCATCTTTAAACTTTAAACTTTACAGAAACCTGTATTCGGTCGTTTCGTCTAATCGCTCGCCGGGAAGAAGGATGATGTTCGGGAAATCATCGTGGTGGATACTGTCCGGCCAGTTCTGCGCCTCCAGGCACACGGCGTGTTGCTCGTCGTACATCGCGCCGCTCTTTCCTTCGTTGCGCTCAATCCAGTTGCCGGTATAAACCTGCAAACCCTTCATCGTCGTCCAGCACTCCATGGTGCGTCCGTCCGCTTGAAGGGTCGCGGCATGGCGTAGCTCTTTCGGCGCATCGGCCGCGCACAGACACCAGTTGTTGTCCAATCCGCGCCAAGTGGCGAAGAACGGGTCGTGGATGCGGTCGCCAATGCGAGTGGGTTGGCGGAAATCCATAGGAGTACCCTCTACGTCTTTGATCTCACCGGTAGGACAAGTGAACTCGTCGAACGGCGTGAACCGGTCGGCATTGACTTGCAGTACATGGTCGTCGATGCGACCGCTTCCTTCTCCCGCCAAGTTGAAATAGGCGTGGTTGGTCATTGCTACAATGGTCGGTGCATCGGTCTTGGCCTCATAATGGATGACGAGCCGGTTGTCTTTCGTTGCTGTGTAGGTCACCCATACATCGAGGTTGCCCGGATAACCTTCTTCGCCGTCTTTGGAGCGGTAGTGCAACTTGATCTCATAGACGCTTTGCTCCACTACTTCCCATATCTTGGCGTTGAATCCTTCTATTCCGCCGTGCAGGCTGTTAGGCCCGTTGTTGATGGGTAAATGGTACACTCGCGGCTCTCCGTTTGGGTCTCTCAACTCAAACACTCCGTCTTTGGTTCGATTGGCCACCCGTCCGCAGATGGCGTTGAAGTAGGTCTCTTTCGTGCACCACTCTTCCGCCGTCTTAAAACCCAAGACTACATCCACCGGCTTAATCTCCCTCCCTTGAGGGGAGGGCAGGGGAGGGGTTATCAGTTTCGTGATCTTCGCGCCGAGATTGCTTACCTCCACCTTCAATCCGCCTGAACTCTTTATCGTATAGAAATGAATCCCTTTCACAAGAAAAAAATCTTAACTTTTAATTCTTAATTCTTAATTTTTAATTTTAATCACGCAAGGCGTGTTACTCCGTCTCCGATCTCTGCTACGTAGAAGTCCGCCTTCAGACCGGTCTTCTCTTCGTATTCTTTGCCGACGAATGCTTTGAAGGTCTCGATAGCTTCGTCGCGCACGAGGCTGACGGTACAACCGCCAAAACCGCCGCCGGTCATGCGGCTGCCGAGAACACCTTCCACCTGCCATGCCGATTCGGCAAGGGTGTCCAACTCTTTGCCTGTTACTTCGTAATTGTCGCGCAGCGAGATATGACTCGCGGTCATCAGTTCGCCGAAGAGTTCAATCTTGCCTTGCTTGAGTGCTTCAACGGCTTGCGCGGTGCGCGCTACTTCGCCCACTACGTGGCATGCACGTTTCTTGGCAATAGGGTCGGTAATAACTCCTTCTACTGCTGCCCAGTCTTCCGGAGTCAGTTCGGCGAGGAACTTGATTGGCTTCACCTTGCTGATCTGCTCAACGGCCGTCTTGCACTGGCGCACGCGGTCGTTATAAGCACCGCTGTCCAGGTGGTGCGGGCTATGGGTGTTGGTGATCACTACTTTGATGCCCTCTAACTTCACCGGCACGTGCTCAAACTCCAAGGTGTCGCAGTTCAGGTATATAGCGTGGTCTTTCTTGCCTTGCGCACTCGCAAACTGGTCCATCACGCCGCACATCACGCCGGCATATTCATGCTCGCAGGCCTGACCGATAAGAGCCAACTCCGTCCGGTATTGTTTATCATCCTTGTACCCGAATGGTAACTGCGTGTCGAGGCTCTCGGCCATTTCCTCTGTGAAGGCTCTGGCGGTCACAACCTCCATTGCCGCACTGCTGCTCAGACCCGCGCCGGCAGGTACATTGCCGAAATAGAGCAGGTCATAACCGCTCGCCAACTTAGCCTCCGGATGACGGCGTGCGATGATATCGATACATCCTAATGCGTAGTTGCACCATGCGCGATCCGGCTGAGGACGGATGGCATCGATAGCGATCTCGTACCTCTGCGGCATGTTCAGCGATTGGAAACGCAGCACCTTGTCCGCATTCGGGGCGATGAGTAGCCATGCACCGAAACTCAAGGCACAGGGAAAAACGCAACCGCCGTTGTAGTCCGTGTGCTCACCAATCAAATTCACGCGCCCGGGGGCGAAAAAGATTTTCTCTGCCTTGCGGCCGTAGGCTTGCTCAAAAGCCTGATTCATTTCTTGTGTAGTCATAGAAGAAGATATTTATGCTAATTTGTGCGCAAAGATACACAAAAAAAGGCATATATGCAAGAAAAATGCACTTTTCTGTAAAAAAACATGCCTAAACTGTTGCATCTTTCGGAAAAAAGTCGTAACTTTGCAGCACAATTTGAAACTTCTAAATTTTATGGCCATGAATCATTTGGAAATTTTACTCTATTCCCTTCTTTTCATCCTCATTGGATTGATGTTGGTGTCGTTCTTTTTGGTGTGGACCTGGTTCGATGCACGTGAGCGATTGAAAGTGGTGCGTGAGATTACGCGCGACGAGACGATTCGTGCGATTCGTCGTAGTCACAACAAGTGCCGTATCCTCTTATATACGCTCTTGGTGCTGGCCCTCGCGTATATCCCTATTCCGTTCGCGTTGGAGGATTACTATAGCAGTTTGGCTTATCCGGGCGTTGTGATTGTTGCGACCTTATTGATGCTCTTTGGCTTGCGTTCCCGCGCGAAGATGTACATGCGCTCGCTGGACGATTATATTAATGCGAACGAGGAGCATGTGCGCGAAGCGGCTGCTGAGCGTGCGCGTATTCGCGAGGAATGGAAACGTCAGGCGGCGGACCTGAACCCCAAAGCGCAGGCGTTTATCAAGGAGAACCTGGGCGATAACTACGAGGTTTGGTATAATCACGATATCCTCGTTGGCCGGAACGTGCTGGTGAACAAAGAGGCGGAGCTCCTCTATGCGCAGGGTGTCATCCTGCCGTTCAAGGAGATTATGGAGGTGCGTCCCGGACGTAAGGACCTGAAGCTTGTGACCAGCAACAGTATGCACCCCTTTGTTACCATTGACTTCGGTGCGCTGCCCATTAACCCTGAGACGGGTAATAAATACATGGACGAGATTGCTGAAAAGTTGGCTAAAATCCTTCCGTAATGACAGCCGAAGAGAGAGCCAACACTTGGACACATCTGATTGCTTTTGTGGCTACGCTTTTCATAGCGTGGCCACTTCTTCATTTGGCCTATCAATCTGAAATCATAAATCATAAATTTGAAATGGCGGGAACAGTCTTGTTCCTGCTTGGCATGTGCCTTATGTATGGCTCTTCCACGCTGTACCATGCCGTCTCTGCGCCGGAGCACAAGCGCCGCCTGCGGGTACTGGACCATAGCGCAATATACGTGATGATAGCCGGCTCCTATTCGCCTATATGCCTCTCCGTGATTGGAGGATGGGTAGGATGGAGCCTTTTCATTTTCCTGTGGGCCTGCGTGATTGCCGGTGTAATCGGGAAAGTGATAGCCTTAGGCAAATATCCGCGTCTGTCGCTTCTCCTCTATCTGATGATGGGATGGGTGGCTTTGCTGGTGCTGGTCCCGATGTGGCGTAACATGCCGCATGAGGCCTTCTGGTATATAATAACCGAGGGCATTTGTTATACCCTCGGTTCCTATTTCTTCCGCTTGGATGAAGAGCACGCTTTCTATCATGCTATTTGGCATGTGTTCATCATCCTCGGTTCAGCAGCCCATACAATCGCTACATGGATTATCCTGGCGGCTTGAGCCGCACAGGATTAACGCATGATCTTGAAGGTTTCGCCGGTCTCCGTCACGATGATGTAGATGCCGCGCGGCAATACCATGCGGTAGATATCCTCATTGGTCGTACTTACTTTGCGTCCGAAGATATCGTAGATATTTACCCAGTCGCCTACTGCATACACATCCTCTATGCCTTCGGAGGAGTAGAAGCGGATGGCTACGTCATATACGCGGCGGTTGATGAAGTCGCTCACTTCGTATGCTACCGGATAACTCCAGCTCTCCGAGAAGTCTATTGTCTCTCCCGAAGCAGGTGTCACGTGCGTGTAGTCGCTGGCAATAGTGACTTGCGGCGCAATAGCGAACTTGTCGATATCTGTGTGTTCCGCCAAGTCAATCTCGAAAATAATCTTATTCGCCTCTCCGTCGATCTTGCCGGCGATGCCGTTGATGGTGAAGCTCGTGATCTGCAATTGCGGAATCTGAATGCTCGGCTCGCTGCTGAGCAGGTAGTTCACGACAGCGACTATCAGGTCTTTACCGGACGGGGTGAGGTTTTTACTGCTGCTTATCGCAATAGGCATACAGATGTATTTCTTGCCGCCGCGCATCCCGGCCGGCACTTCGTGCAGGAAGGTTTGCGAGTCGCCGCTACCGTAGTAATCATCCTTGGCGCGCATCAAGGAGGTGGCCAGACTATGCGTGCCAGGCAGGTCGATATCTATCGGCATCAGACCTTTTTCTTCAATCTTACTGAGCACCTGGATCTTTGATCCTCTGTTCTTCTGCAGCGCCTTGAAGATAGGATGGTCGTCACGCTGAACGGTGATATATTGTCCGTCAGCAGCCAGACTACCGTTATTGGGGTCGCCCCATCCTAAACGCTCAGGAGCGTAAGAGAAGGACTTCATGTTCAGTACCGGCAGGATAGCACTCTCACGGGTAAGAGCCAGCACCTCTGCGTTGTCGGCATTGGCGTCTTCAGAGATAAGCACCCAGTTATATTTCTTATAATCCTCCGTAGGACGTAAACCGTCACGTTTTGCCTTGCGGGGAACAAAATCGTATCCTTTGCTCGCCAGGAGATCCATCACGCCGTCTTTGGTGTATGCGTCGGCGTTGGTGTAGAGGTACAATACGGGGTTGTCACCGATAACCAACTCTTTGACGCTTACCAAACCGTCAATGCTGTTACCGCCCTTGACGCTGATCGTGAAGGTGAACTCGCCGATCTGCGTCGGGATACCGCTGATGTAGTACTTGCCGTTCTCGCCGTGCCCGGTGACACCGTCCGGTGTGCCGTTAGTCCACGTGAGCGTGATGTCATCGGCACTCAGAGCGTGGTAGTTGAACTCCAACTCCTCCATTGCCTCGCCTTCATATACCTCTATCTCCGGCGTGCCTACAGCGTGAATATCCGATGCGACGGTGATCTTTCCGCTCGGCAGACGCTTGGTCTCTATGCCGTTGAAGAACGATGATACATGGAACGGATAGACGCCTACCGGGCACAAAGCCTGACCGCCCAGCACAAGGGTGTCGCCTGCTTCGGTAGAACTCTTGACGCTCAGCGTGATACCGGTAGCCTCTTTGTCTTCCCAAATCACCTTAGTCTCACCGAACTTGTTGTATTTCGTATAGTAGATAATCGAACGCTTGAGCTCGTCTGTTTGCAGCACTACCTGCGTCGAGTCATTACCTTTGAGATATTTGACGCTCGGCACTTGTGCCACGCGGAGCGAGAAACCACCAAACAGACAGTCATCGCCACTCTCGATAAGGATCACTTGCTCTCCGGTCGATATGTCAAAACGACGGATGGTTTGCTCTGTAGTAATAGGCATCTCCTGCTCAACTCCATTGATGGTGACTTTGAAGACCTTGTTGTTTTGCGGTTTGCTGGGTTCTACTTTCTTATCCGCTCCGTAGAGCGAGAACTGATCGTATCCCTTAATGTGCAACTCAATGGAGTTGTTCTTTAAGGTGTGGCAGCGTTCGGTAGCCGTAAACTCATCTTTGGCTGCAAACCCTGTACCCTTGTCTTTTCCGCTACCTTTGAACCAGCCGTCAGTGGCCTCATAAGACGATTCGTCTTCGTTCTTCGTGACGCCGCGCATTTTATCTACCGGCGGATTTACCTGGATGGTCAGACCTTTCACGGTAGTGTCATCTACTTTCTCTTCGTATCGGCCGGCATAATATACCTCATATTCGCGGCTATTGAGGATAGACAGCGCTGCGTCATATCCTCCTTTTTGTCCGCTTTCCTCATAGATGCCCGGCTCATGGAGCGTGAGGGTAGTGTAAGGCACAGGAGGCCCAGTGATTTCCTTAAATGTAACGGAATAGGTCTGGGTCGTTGTGCCATCCTCTGCTGTTACTGTGGCTGTTGCGGTGCCATTGAGACTTGTCACCTGCTGATAACTGATTTTGGCATATGGGTGGTTCGCTATGCCTTGCAATATAGGGAGTGCAGAACCGGATTGGATATCGATAGAATATGTTTTCTGAGTAGGAGAGAAGCCTGGAACATCTGTCCCATTATATGAAAGGCTTTTAAGTGTGGCGTCTGTAGAAGGTGCTGCTTTGGTGAAACTGAGTGTATATGTTTCTTTGGTTGTTCCGTCTTCTGCAGTAACTACAATTTGAGTTTGACCTTCCATTCCGGAAGGAATAACAATGTAGGTGGCAGCCGGAAAATTAGGTGTTGCGGTAACCGTCGGAATAGAGGTTTGGCTATAAGGAATGGTTACGTTGTATGATGTAACGGAAGGCGAGAAGCCAGAGACGCTTACTCCATCCACCTGAATATCTTTTAATGTAGCGTCATGTGACAACTCTGCGCGAGTGAAAGTGATCGTATAGGTTTTTGTGGTTGTGCCATCCTCGGCAGTAACGGTGATTGTCGCTTGTGTTGGGTTGCCAGCGGTCGGCATCGAAGCTGGTGTTATGACAGGATCAGACGCTTTGCTATCATTCTTAGTAGCTGTAATAGTAGGCATTGTTGTAGCTGTAGCTGCAATGACATAGTTATATTCTGTTACAGATGATGAGAAACCATCAATAGTCACACCTCCGATTTGCAGATCCTTCAATGTCGCGTCGGTCGATTTGGGTGCCGGACCTGCGGTGACATCAATATCGGCAATCAAAAATGTCGTGTTTTCTCCATATGTGGCTCCTTTTTTGTAACCTGTGCCATCAAAGTTCTTCAACTGACGATAAATGCGTACAATACGTGCATCAGATGGGGGTGTTACGGTTACATAGTTGGCATCGCAAGCACCATCGTATCCCGGGAAAGAAACTAATTCGGCCCCTAATATATTATCGACAGCAGGTGTCACATTTTCTTTCCAATATAAGAATGCCATTTTTTTCCCATTACCGCTCGAATTAAAAGTGGCATGCAGATAAATTTTTGACATCTCAGCGGTAGAAGATATTTGAACGTATTTTTCGTCTACAGTATTGGCAGAGTTGCCACCTTCGACTGCATCCAATTTTACCCCCTTGTTGTTTTCTTTACACATCTGCTTGTTTGCTACGTTTAAATCCGTAGAAACGCTTACCGCCTCTTTCTTGGTGCCGCTTTTGATTTCAGCCGCTGTAAATGATTGTACTTGTGCCCATGCAACAGTTGTTGCAAGACAAGCGGCGAGAAGGAATAAACTCTTAAAAATGTTTCTCATATTTGTATATGTTTTTATTCGTTTTGTATGTCCGCATTACCGGATATTAATTCACGGTGCAAAGGTACAGCTTTTTTACCAAACACGTGTGCATATATTCGAAAAAAATGTGGAAAAATTGACGTATTTGTCCGAAAACTACGCGCGCGTACATTATTTATTTGCATATATGAGATTTTTTTTGTACCTTTGTGCGGTTTTTTGAGAAAACCGAACAAACAAACGTATAACAAACAATCTTTTTTGAATAGTATGCAGAAGAAAATTTTTACTCTTGCGCTGGCCTTGACGGCCGCGCTTACTATCGCTGCTCAGGAAGTGGACAAAGCGAAGGTGACCGGTAATGCCGATGCTGCTGCGAAAGCAGGTGCCGACCTTCAGAAGTTGGATCAGGCTGACAAAGCATGGAAATTTGACGGTACCGTCGGACTCAATGCCGCCGCTACAGGATTGGTTAACTGGGCTGCCGGTGGTAAGAACAATGTCAACGGCATCGCGTATGCCAAACTCCACCTCTTGTATCATAAGGATGCTATCGCTTGGGAAACCAATTTCGATACCGACTTCGGATTGACTTGGATTCAGCAGAAAGAGGATCCCTTCCAGAAATCCAGCGATAATATCAAACTCGCTACCAAATTCGGATGGGAGTTCCATCAGAACTGGTATCTCACCGTGCTTGGTTCGTTCCAGAGCCAATACGCCTTGGGACGTAATTACAAAGACGGGTATAACAACATCATCTCCAAATGGCTTGCGCCTTCCTATACGGACATCTCCGTCGGTATTGACTGGAAGAAGAGTTATAACGGAGCGGACTTCTCCGTCTATATCTCTCCGATCGCCGGACGTATCTCTACGGCGTACACCGGAAACGTATGGAACGAGCGCTATACCAAAGAGGCTTGGGTGGCGGAAGGTAATGACCCTGCCAACTGGAACGAGACGGTATATCAGGGCTTGATCGACAACCACCAGGATCTGCGTTCTATCCTCCAGCAGACCGTAGGTACCTGTACCTATGACGAGCAGGGTAAACCGGTATATCGTAACTTCCGCGCTGAGTTCGGTTTCAGCCTCAAGGGCGGCATCGCTTATACCTACAAGGACCTCAAACTCAGTACGACCTTGGCGCTCTTTACCCCGTATCAGGGCAAGGGATTCAATGTCAAAGAGGCGTATGAAACGGCTCACGGAGCAGGTTCGTGGGATTTGCTCCCTGCCGCAGAACGTTATTTCGAGTGGTCGAACAAGAACCGTTTCATCGGTATGTTCGATGTCGATTGGGATGTAGCGCTGAGTTATCAGTTCCTCAAATGCCTGCAGGTAACACTGCAAACCAGCCTCAAGTACTACCCGGGTACGCTCGTGGAGGATTTTGAAGGAAATGTAGCAGAGCGCTGCCAGTTCAAAGGTGTTATCGGTATTGGCGTAGGCTATAGCTTCTAATTTCTAATTTTTAATTTTTAATTCTTAATTCTTAATTTCTGCCCTCTCCGATCCCCCATGCAGGCTCTCGATGACCTCTCGCAAAATGTGCATCTCCTCCTGGAGCGCTATTCGGCGTTGCAGCAGGAGAACGCGCAACTGCGCCTAGATATCGAGAAACAGCGCCAGGAACTAATCCGCACCCATAGCGAACTGTTGGATTTGCAGCAGAAGAACCGCCGCATTGCTACGGCTAATGCACTCACTTCCGCCGAAGGAACAGAGGAGGCTACCAAACGGCTCAATGCCCTCATCGCACAAATCGACCGCGCCATCGCTGCATTAAAAAGATAATTTCTGTGTCTTCCGACAAACAACATATCAACCTCCATCTCGATGCCCACATGGTGGGACTCGACGTGCCGCGGGATCAGGAACCCAACTATCGTGCGGCGGCGGAACTGCTGAACAAGCGTTATCAGTATTATCTCAAACTGCGCCCGAACGCGTCGGCGGAGCAACTATGGATGTACACCGCCCTTGAGGTGGCGGTCGCTCTCCAGTCCGACGTGCGCGAGAAGAGTCTTGTCCCTGTCGAGAAGCAAGTCAAAGAACTTAATGAACTAATTAAGAAAAACCTTTCGTAATCCCGATATCCCGAAAAAAAATAACTTAATTTTTTTAAAACGATAAATCAATGAACACAGCAATTTTAATCCTTGTAGCAGTAGGCGGACTCCTTCTCGGAGCCGGCATCTACTACTTCATCGCCCGCATGACGGCGTCCAACCTGCTTAAGAAAGCGGAAGAGGAAGCCGAGGTGATGAAAAAGAACAAGATTGTTGAGGCTAAAGAGAAATTTATCGCCCTGAAGTTAGAGCACGACAATGCCGTGCGCGAACAGGACAAACGCATACAGCAACATGAGCAGCGCTTGCAGCAACGCGAGCAGCAACTCAACCAGCGTCAGGGAGATATCCAACGCAGTCTCAACGAAGTGAACCAGAAACTGCAGACGGTCGAGCAACGCCAACAGGCGCTCGACTACAAACAGCAGGAAGTGGACAAACTCCATCTGCAGGCGGAGAAACAGCTCGAACAACTGAGCGGCATGTCCGCCGAGGAAGCGAAGAAACAACTTGTGGAGGCCCTCAAAGACGAAGCCAAGACGGCCGCGATGTCCTATATCAACGAGATCATGGACAACGCCCGCCTGGAGGCCAACAAAGAGGCAAAGCGTATCATCATCCAGACCATCCAGCGTGTGGCGTCCGAGACGGCTGCTGAGAACACCGTCTCCGTCTTCCATATCGAGAATGACGAAGTCAAGGGCCGTATCATCGGCCGCGAGGGACGTAATATCCGCGCGCTCGAAGCGGCTACCGGCGTGGAGATCATTGTGGACGATACACCCGAAGCAATCACTCTCTCCGCCTTCGACCCCGTGCGCCGCGAGATAGCACGCCTGTCGCTCCATCAACTCGTGCAGGACGGACGTATCCACCCCGCGCGTATCGAAGAGGTCGTCGCCAAAGTGACCAAACAGGTAGAAGAAGAGATCATCGAGATAGGCAAACGTACTACCATCGACCTCGGTGTTCACGGACTCCATCCGGAACTCGTGCGCCTGGTGGGTAAGATGAAATACCGCTCGTCGTACGGCCAGAACCTGTTACAGCACGCCCGCGAGACGGCTAATCTCTGCGCCGCCATGGCAGGTGAGTTAGGTTTGAATGTGAAGGCGGCGCGCCGCGCCGGTCTCTTGCATGATATAGGCAAGGTGGCGGACGATGATGTCGAACTGCCGCACGCAGAACTCGGTATGAAACTATGCGAGAAATACGGAGAGAAACCCGATATCTGCAATGCCGTCGGTGCCCACCATGACGAGTGCGAGATGACGACGCTGATTGCGCCTATCGTGCAAGCCTGTGATGCTATCTCCGGTGCCCGTCCGGGCGCACGCCGCGAGATCGTCGAGAGTTATGTGAAGCGTCTGAACGACCTGGAGAACATGGCGATGTCCTTCCCGGGTGTAGTGAAGACCTACGCACTCCAGGCAGGACGCGAACTGCGTGTCATCGTAGGAGCGGACAAGATCTCCGACAAGGACACCGAACTCCTCTCGTTTGACTTGGCTAAGCGTATCCAGGACGAGATGACCTATCCCGGACAGATCCGCGTCACCGTCATCCGCGAGGTGCGCGCTGTCAATGTCGCTAAGTAAAGTTTAGAGTTTAGAGTTTAGGGTTTAGAGTTTAGAGATAAAACTCTTGACAGAGTTTCGAATAGGCGGCTGAACGGCCGCCTTTTTCGTCCTCCAGAACGAGAACGTCCTCCTCTAATCCACTAACCTCTAATCCACTAACCCCTTTTCCAAAAGCCAAAAGGACTCTTTTGGGCTTTTTGTTCTCCTTAGAATAAACGCGCGTGACGCGCGTGAGGGAGAGCCGTTCCGCGGCGGCGAGACCGCGCACTTCTTTTTCGGACTCGGCAGGCAGGATCAGTGCCAACACACCGTCTTCTTCGAGCAGCCGCGCGCTATGCTTGATTAGTTCCGCATAACTCAGTGTGTCCGTGTGACGCGCCGTCTGACGACCTTTGTCGGGGTTCTTGAGACTATTCTGAAAATAGGGTGGGTTAGAGACAATCAGATCATACCATTTACCATTTGGACATTTACCATTTACCATTCGCCATTCCTGAAGCGGAGAGTGGTAGGCATGCAAGCGTTCGGTCCAAGGGGAGGAGCAGAAATTATTCGAGGCCTGTTCAACTGCCGCTTCGTCCATATCAATTGCATCTATCTGTGCGAGAGGAAAACGCTGCGCGAGCATCAGAGCTATCAGTCCGCTCCCCGTCCCGACGTCCAATATCCGGGTTAGGGGATTAGTGGTTAGGGGATTAGTGGGCGCCCACGCCCCTAACAGCACGCCGTCGGTTCCTACCTTCATGGCGCACTTACTATCTTCAATATAAAACTGCTTGAACCGAAACGACACAATTTTTTAATTTTTAATTTCTGATTTCTAATTTCTAATTTCTCCCCCTTCGGGTCGCTCTTTTTTATGTGTAATCAAAAACGCGCAGCCTGAATAAGAAAAAAACCTAAAAAAAACCTCGTGTATGCTTTGGGTGTTTTGGCCTACGCGGCCTGAGCGTACTTGCCTCTTAATTCGCGCTTGTGAGCGAGCTCCCAGCGCGCCTTAATAGCCCATTCCGCAGCAGCTATTGCTGCTTTCAAACACCCCAAATCATTCACTTCGGCAAAAAACAAAAAAATTATTTTACTTGTTCAGGAGGCTGCTTACAAAAAATCAAAAGATTTAATCGTGCCCTCTGGGCAAGAAAAATCTTCTTCTTACAAAAAATCGTTCGTTGCACTCACTTTCAAAAATACAATTACTATCGGTCGAATGTGAATTATACTACTGCCCGCATGGATTTTTTGACATTTTTTGTGAGCGAAGCGTATTTTTGTAAGGCGGACGGACAACTCTTGAGTTGTACGTGATGGTTAGCGGGTATTAGGCGCTGGGAGCTTGCTCACGAGCGACTAATAGACGATAAACATTAGGCCGCAAGGTCGTACCGCCGCGTTTTTGATTTACTAATATATTTTATGTTTTTGCGCGGTAGCGTGTTTTGTATGTTTTTTTCTATCAAAAATAATTTCTAATGTTTAATTCAGTGTGCTGGTGCCCGCATGAACAGCCGTCGTGTTCGTGCGCTTCTATCACGCAATGAACGGCGAGATATACGCCCAGAACGAGGAACAGCACCGCGCATATATGCCGGAACCATTTCTCGAAATGCTGCATCTTCTGCGTGAGCTTGCCGATACTCACGGCGCTGTAACTCACCAGCCAGGCGATGAGCATGATCGGCAGACCGGTGCCTAAACCGAAGATGACAGGCATCACCCAACTCCAACTGCCCGGCAGCGTCAGCGTGATATCGATCATCGTCAGGAAGTAGATGAGGCGGTGCGGGCAGAACGCGATGGCGAAGAAGATACCGAGGATGAAGGACCATAGCCAACTCTCTTTGCTGTCCGTGTCTTTGAGCCATTTGCTGATGCCGTGGTCGTGCTCATGGTGGTGATGACCGCTGAAGAGCAGAACGACTCCGCAGATCAGCATGAATCCCGCTAAGATAGGCTCGCCGTAATGACCTAACAGATGCTGTATGCCTTCCGTCTGCGCACCCATCATGAAGGGGATGCTCAGCAGCACATACGTGGCTAACTTGCCGAGCACGAACATCAGGCCGTTCGTCAGCACGAGACGTTTGTTGTTGATCTCCTTATCGATGTACCCGATGGCGGTGATGCTTGTCATCAGCGTGCACGGGTCTAATATCGTCAGCAATCCCAATACGAATGCCGTCAGTAATTGTACCATAAATACTCCTTTTCACTTTTGCGGCTGCAAAAGTACTGCTTTTTTACGATATACGCAAGTTCTGAGTTCATTTTTTTGCAGGGCGGGGCGAGAACCAATAAACTTTATCTATGTTTATCGCCTTCGGCGGGAATGTACCTCCGTAGGAGGTGGAGAAGCCAATTGACTTTTGGCTTCGAACGGAGGAAGTAGCGGGGAGCGTCACTCCGACCAGACCTATAAAGTTTACTTTTAAGTGCGCGGTGGGGCGCGGAACGCGGATAACCTGTTAAGGCATATTCCCGGCGGAGGGGTTTATTTAGTTTTATGTACTTCCCTCGCCCGCCGCGTTTTTGATTTAATACTCTTTTTTTTATGTTTTTGCGCGTCAGCGTGTTTTATATGTTTTTTTCTATCTAAAAGATTTGCGTATATGAAAAAAAATCAGTAATTTTGCAGCGCAAAATCAAAACAACCACTATTATGCCTAAAATTTTTGAATATTTTGGATTTGTCTTTTTCTTCTATTCTAATGAGCACGAGCCTATCCACGTGCATGTTACACATAAAGGATGCCAAAGTATTTTCGAGCTTATTATGGATAATGGCATTTTGACGGAAATCCGTGTACGTGAGAAAGCCGGAGAGGAACCATTATCTTCCAAAGATCAAAAGACAGCCGAAGAATTCATTAGGAAGTACAGCAAAAACATTATTACCAAGTGGATTAAGTTCTTTGTTTTGAGACAGGCAGTTAAGAGTACAACCATTAAAACCAAATTATAACTATGAGCAAATTGTATATTCAGGAAGCAAAAGATGCGGGCAATTTGTCGGTGGACTTGTTGTTCAGCGATCAAACAACCCGGAGAGTGGATATAGGTGACTTCATTCGTCGTCACCCGCATCCGCAGTATAATAAATACCTTGACCCACGTAAGTTCCGTCAATTCTCCATTGAGAACGGTAATATTGTGTGGGGCAAAAGTTGGGATCTTATATTCCCTATTGAGCAATTACACGCAGGCGTAATCGCGTAACACTCCCGCTGGCACCGACAGCGTAAGCGAGCAAGGCTCGCGTGTAGCACAAGCGGGGTCCGCATTTGCGGGCTCCGCTCTGTTTATAGAGGGTAAATCAAAAACGCGTACCCTTGCCCGCTTAGGGCATATGACCCACGCGGTCTAAGCGTAGTCTTCCAAGTGCGCGCTCGTGAGCGAGCTCCCAGCGCACCCTTACAAGCCTCCACTTGTCTGTGCGCTTCTGATAAGCGCCAAGACGGGTACTTACAAAAATGCGTCGTTGCACGACTTACAAAAAATAACAAAAATAAGGCCCCCGGCCCTCTGAAGGGGGAGAGGCTCGCGCAATGTGTCTATGTCGGAGCAACGCTCCCCGCTGCTCCTTCCGTTCAAATTGCCAAGTCAAGGCAATTCTCCATGCGAGAAGGGAAAGACGAGAGCCCCCCGATGCCTGTTTATGCCCTTCGTGTGCAAGCATAGCCGCTATCTATCCGCACAAAATAGATAGAATTTATTCTATTCGTCAAAAAAAATGCCCGAACGCTTGCATATGTGCAATTTTTGTTGTACTTTTGCGCTCGCAAAAGTTTGAATACATGCAGAAAGTAAAGGCATATTTAGGTTGGATACTGGCGGGCTTGGTGATACTGGCGGTAGTACTGTCAGTGGTGAGTTGTCAGAAGTCAGATGGCAGAAGTCAGATGTCAGATGGCAGAAGTCAGAAGGCAGATGTCAGATATCAGCAGGCAGAAAGAAGATGTCAGGAGTTATGTTCGGCGTTGGAGCGGGGAGCCCCGATAGACACGATCCGTGCCATCGCGGAAGGAACGGACGAGGTGCTGTTCTACGTGTTCGACGCGCATCAGATGGTTTATTGGTCGTCCAACCGTTTGTCTTCGGGCGATGTGTTTCTTCATTCGTACGACACCTGGCGCGACAAGGAGTTTCGTAATGCGAAGACGAAGGTGCGTTGGAGCCGCGCGGGCATGTACAATGTGCTGACGGTGCTGCCGATAGAATACACGGAGTTGGAGGACTACACGGATGTCTATACAGTAGCCTCACAGACGTTCTCTTTCCGTCAGTTACTGGAGAACGCGGACAAACCCTACGCTTCGTCTCGTCCGTACTTCATCCTGTGTCATGTGTTGTTCGGCCTGATTATTCTTATCGGCATCGTTGTATTGATCTATCATCGCGGGATACGTAACATGCGCCTGTCCACGCGGATTATTTATATCGTGTTGATTCCGGTGATGGCGGTGTTCATCTATATCTTCTTCATGTCGATTCATTATGTTCATTCGACGCAGGAGTCCCACCAGCGCCATGATCTGCAGATGCGTTCGGAGTACGTGCAGTCCTACTTGCGCAACCTGTATTATTGGGATCAGGCGTTGACGAGCAGCCAGGCGCCGGGTTTGTCTATCGACCTGCATGACTTAGGTTACGACATGAACCAGGACATCCACGTCTATGGTCTGAACGGCGAGTTGATTGCGTCGTCGAGTCCGGCGTTGTTCAACAGCGGTCTGCTGTCCAACCGTATGGCTCCGGAAGCGTTGTTCACGGAGGATCACTCGGTGGTGTGCTACGAGCAGTTGGCGAACCATCCGTACCTGGTATCGTACGTGCCGTTTCATAACGGTTCGTTCGTGACGATAGGTTATATCGCGGTGCCGTCCTTCATGAGCGAGCAGACTCGTAATGCGGAGGTGGATAAGTTATTGTCCCATCTGTTACCTCCATATATTATCGTATTGCTGTTGGCGTTGTTCTTCGCGTACGCGGCGGCGAGGTCGATGTCGGCACCTATCTCGCTGTTGGCGGAGAAGATGCGTAAGTTCGCCATCGGCGGTGACAACAACCATATCGACTATCCGTATCATGACGAGTTAGGAGTGCTGGTAGAGCGTTATAATCTGTTGGTGGACCAGGTGGAAGAGAGTGCGGAGCAGCTGGCGCGTGCGGAGCGCGAGGGGGCATGGCGCACGATGGCGCGGCAGATTGCGCATGAGATCAACAACCCTTTGACGCCGATGAAACTGAGCGTGCAGAAGTTGCAGTTGAAGCGTGGCAAACCGGATTTTGACGACTATTTCGACAAGACGACGAAGATGCTGATAGCGGAGATTGACAACCTGGCGCATATCGCGCAGTCGTTCTCGGCATTCGCCAAGCAGCCGGAGGTGGTGACGACCGAAGTGGATGTGGCGGAGAAGTTATCGTACGTCATCACCCTGCAGCGTGAGAACGATGCGCAGATACCTGTGCGGTACGTAGGCGCCGATTCCGGCGTGGTCGGGTTGGCGGACAGAGAACAGATCTCGCAGGTGTTCGTGAACATCATCCGTAATGCGCTGCAAGCGCTTGAGGGTCGGCAGGACGGCGATGTCATCGTGACGCTCAATCCGCTTTATTCCGAAAAAGAGATGGAGATCACGATCTCCGACAACGGTCCGGGCATCCCGGACGAGATCCAGTCGCGTATCTTCCAGCCGAACTTCACGACGAAGAGCAACGGCAACGGGCTTGGACTCGCGATTTCGAAACATATCGTAGAGGGTTCCGGCGGCCGTATCACTTTCGCTACGTCCGACAAAGGAACGACCTTCTTTATTTACTTACGCAAAAAGTGACATGCTTTTTGCGTTTTTAGTCTGTGCGGCGATATCATCCGCCAGGTGGATGAAGAGGTGTAACCATTTGGCAAACGGCGTATCATACAAGAAAACAAACAAAGCGATGAAAAAGATTCTTTTAGGCATGATGCTGCTCTGTGCTGCCGGAGTCAGTGCAGAGGTGATCAAAGGTTCCGTTATAGATACGAAAGGCGAAGCGATGCCGTTTGTGACCATCTCCGTGTTGGCGCCGGACTCGACGCTGCTCACGGGTGCCATCACCGATGACGAGGGAAAATATATAGTAACCCCTCCCGACCTCCCCTCAAGGGAGGAGAAGTATATCATCCAAGCGTCATACGTGGGTTACCAAACGGCTTTCGGCGGACCGGATTTTGTGTTGCGCGAGGAGACGGAGCGTCTGACGGAGTTGGAGGTCAAAGCGAAGAAACCGCTCATTGAACGTCAGATGGACAAGTTAGTGGTGAACGTCTCCTCTTCGCCTCTCGCCGCCGGCTCGAACGGAAACGATATCCTCCGCCGTTCGCCGGGAGTGCGTATTGACAAGGACGGCAACATCACCGTCAACGGCAAGGGCGTGGAGATTTGGATTGACGGCAAACCCTCGTACCTCAGCGGCCAGCAACTCAAAGCGATGCTCGACGGAACGGACGGCAACACCATCGAGAAGATAGAGATCATCTCCAACCCTTCCGCCAAATACGATGCATCGGGGCAGGGTGGTATCATCAATATCAAGACCAAGCGCAACATGATGAAGGGCTTGAACGGAATGCTCTCTGCCGCCTACGGCGGTATGTATTTCGGGGATGTGAAGCGGTGGCTGAACAATGAGATGGTGTCGCTCAACCTCAATTACCGTAGCGAGAAGACCTATACGTTCGGTCAGTTGACCCAGGTCTTTGCGCAGAATGACATCGACTTTGAGTCCTACCGCGAGACGCCGGCGCTGAAGAACTACTCCTATTCGGACTACAACATCAATTTCCAGTACTACATGCTCAAGGTCGGAAACGATTGGTATATCGATTCGCTCAATACCTTCGGCTTCATCCTGCAGGTGCCTTTTATGGACGTGGATCAGCATATTGTGCCCGGACGTAACTTCGCCTATATGATTCAAGGCGCGGATACGACGAATAGTACTACTAATTCCCAAAATCGTCTCAAAGCCCCGCAGCACACGGCAAACCTCAACTATACGCACACGTTCTCCGAAGCCCTGGAGCGCGAACTGACCGTCAACATCGACTACAACCGCTATAACAATGGTTCTGTGAACTTCCAAGAGACGAACTACGACAAACCTTTCGGCGGCATCAAATCGCTCGGGATTGATATCAAGAGCAAGCAGATCGTCAATATCTACTCCGCCAAATTGGATTTTCAGACTAAGTTCTGGAAGACCGGCATGATTGAAGCCGGTGTCAAGTATGCGCTCTCTTCGACTGACAATGACATGACGACCGATTCGACGCGAAATGGAGATGCGCGCCCTACCGATCACAATGCCTTCCGCTATGACGAGCATGTAGCTGCGGCTTATATCTCCGTTGGCAAACAGTTCGGCGAGCACTGGTCCGTCAAACTCGGTCTGCGCGGCGAATATACTTTCTCCCACGGCGATTGGCGTGACGACGGCTTGGATTCTGTTATCAACAAGTCCTATTTCGATCCGTTTCCCACGGTATATGTGGGATATACAAGCAAACCGCTGGGCAAGTTACAGCAGCCGATAGCCGTTTCTGCGAGCTATACGCGGCGTATCAAACGTCCGAATTACTGGATGCTCAATCCGTTCACGTCGTATGTGGACGCCTATTCGATCCAGAAAGGAAACACCAACCTCACGCCGGAGTTTAACAACGACGTGGAGTTGCATTTCTCGTGGACGCAATATATGACGATGACTTTCAATTTTGCCCATACGCAAGACATGTTCTCCTCGAAAACGACCATCCTGCCTACAGGAATGGGCCTTTCCCAATGGACGAATTTCGGTACTTGTACCACCCATGGCGCGAATATCTCGCTTACAGAGTTGCCGCTTGTGCCGAAATATGTTAAGGCGGAAGATGGCACCAGATCTATGCAAGGTGCCTGGCTGGCGCTCACGGTCAATGCGGGATGGCTGCATTTCATCAATAAGTCGTACGAGAAACAAGCGGACGGCACGCCGGTATATGAGAACCGCAATCATTATGGCTATGTCAGCGGTACGCTGTCGGCGTATCTGCCGAAGGACTGGACTCTGACATTTGATGCTAACTGGTCCTCGCCGATGACTACGGGTTATGACCGCTCCGGCAGCACTTATTTCGCCTCTTTCGGTATTCGAAAAATGTACATGGCGAAAGGACTTATCTTCAATCTCAACGTGCAGGATTTGTTGCGTTCGCTCTGTTTCCAAAACGATGATATGGGCCAGAAAGAAGGCTATCATTCGTGGTATAAGAACACCGTCCGCCAGCAGCGTGTGATGTTCTCGCTCACCTGGATGTTCGGCCAGTACCAGCAGCACAAGAACCGCAAAGTGGGTAATCTTGACGAATCTTCCCGTCTCGGTGGAGGCGGCGGAGTAGGCGCAGGGAAATAATAAAAAATGCAGAAAAGTGGCATACACTATTGTGTATGTCATTTTTTTGTTGTACCTTTGTACCCGATTTTATTAGAGTACTAATAAATAACATAAATATACCATAAAAACACTACAAACAATGAAAGTACAAACTATCATGCAGCAGTTGGCTGCGAAACATCCGGGCGAGGCAGAGTATCTGCAGGCCGTACAAGAGGTTCTTGAGTCGATTGAAGAGGTGTATAATCAGCACCCCGAGTACGAAGAGGCGAAGATCGTGGAGCGCATGGTCGAGCCGGATCGTATCTTCACGTTCCGCGTGACGTGGATCGATGACGAGGGTAAGGTTCAGACGAACCTCGGTTATCGCGTTCAGTTCAACAGCGCCATCGGTCCGTACAAGGGCGGTTTGCGATTCCACCGCGCTGTGACGCCGTCGATGTTGAAGTTCTTGGGCTTCGAGCAGACGTTCAAGAACGCGCTCACAACCCTTCCGATGGGCGGTGCCAAGGGCGGTTCGGACTTCGACCCTGTAGGTAAGTCTGACGCAGAGATCATGCGTTTCTGTCAGGCGTTCATGCTCGAACTATGGCGTTGCATCGGTCCGGATCAGGATATACCGGCAGGTGACGTAGGCGTCGGCGGACGCGAGATAGGATTCCTCAACGGCATGTACCAGAAACTGGCGCGCGAGTATCATACAGGAGTCCTTACCGGCAAGGGCATGACCTGGGGCGGTTCGATCCTGCGCCCGGAAGCAACGGGTTTCGGTGCACTCTATTTCACGCAACATCTGCTGCATGAGGCAGGCAAAGATATCCAAGGCAAGACGGTCGCTATCTCCGGTTTCGGCAACGTAGCATGGGGTGCGGCGACAAAAGCGGTCGAATTGGGCGCCAAAGTGGTAGCTATCTCCGGACCGGACGGCGTAGTGGCTATCAAAGACGGTATCACCAAAGAGATGATCGACTACATGCTCGTCATGCGTGCGTCGAACCGCAACAAAGTGCAAGACATGGCGGACAAGTTCCCGAAACAATGCGTCTTCACGGAAGGCAAGAAAGCATGGTCTGTTCCGTGCGACATCGCCCTGCCGTGCGCGTTCCAGAACGAACTGAGCGAAGAGGATGCGAAAGAGCTGAAAGCCAACGGCTGCTGGTGCTGCTGCGAGGTAAGTAATATGGGTTGTCAGCCGGGTGCCATTCATTTCTTCCAGTCCAATGGCATACTTTTTGCACCGGGTAAAGCGGTGAACGCCGGAGGTGTGGCTACATCGGGCCTGGAGATGACCCAGAATGCGGAGCACCTGAGCTGGAAAGCCGAAGAAGTGGACAGTCGTCTCCATCATATCATGGAGTCCATCCACGAGCAATGCGTGAAGTTCGGTCGCCAGGCTGACGGACATATCGACTACGTCAAAGGTGCAAACATCGCCGGCTTTATGAAAGTCGCGCAAGCGATGCTCGAACAGGGGATCATTTAACTAGGATTCTAGGAACCTAGTACCCTAGGGGCCTAGAAAAAACAAAACAACTATGTATCAGGATTTTCAAAAACATCTGCAATCCACTCTGCAAGAGATCAAGGATGCAGGACTGTATAAGAACGAGCGCGTGATCATCACTCCGCAATCCTCGGGCATCAAGGTCGAGGGCAATAAGGACGTGATCAATTTCTGCGCGAACAACTACCTGGGGCTGGCGGACAACAAAGAGTTGATCCAGGCTGCGAAAGACCGCATGGACACACGTGGCTACGGCATGGCGTCGGTGCGCTTCATCTGCGGCACGCAGGACACCCATAAAGAACTCGAGCGCGTCATATCGAATTTCTTCGGCACCGAAGATGCCATCCTGTATGCGGCTTGTTTTGATGCGAACGGAGGACTCTTTGAACCGCTGTTGACGGAAGAAGATGCTATCATCTCCGATGCGCTCAACCATGCTTCGATCATCGACGGCGTGCGTCTGTGCAAGGCGGTGCGCTATCGTTATGCGAACGGCGACATGGCGGATCTCGAGGCAAAACTGAAAGAGGCGCAGGCACAGCGTTTCCGCATCATCGCTACCGACGGTGTGTTCTCAATGGACGGCAATGTATGTCCGCTGGACAAGATCTACGAACTGGCGCAGAAATACAATGCGCTCGTCATGGTGGATGAGAGCCATTCCGCCGGCGTGGTCGGCAAGACGGGACATGGTGTGACCGAACGCTATAACCTCCGCGGAAAGATAGAGATCATCACCGGTACACTCGGCAAAGCCTTCGGCGGTTCCGTCGGCGGTTTCACGACGGGTAAGAAAGAGATCATCGACCTCCTTCGTCAACGCAGCCGCCCGTATCTCTTCTCGAACTCCATCCCGCCGATGATTGCTGCGGCAGGTATCAAGACCTTCGAGATCCTCACGCGCAGCAACGAACTGCAGGACCGTCTGCACGAGAACACAACGTACTTCATCGAACGCATGAAAGCGGCAGGGTTCGATATCAAACCCACCGAGTCGGCTATCTGTGCCGTCATGTTGTATGACGCCAAACTCAGCCAGGTCTTTGCCGCCGCGCTGCAGGAAGAAGGTATCTACGTCACGGGCTTCTATTATCCCGTGGTGCCGAAAGGCCAGGCGCGTATTCGCGTGCAGGTTTCTGCCGCTCATACCCGCGAACAACTCGACAAAGGTATTGAGGCCTTCGTCAAAGTAGGCAAGGTTCTTGGTGTATTAAAAAACAACTAGGGCCCTAGAACCCTAGGAACCCTAGTATCCTAGAAAAAATGAAAGCTTTAGTAAAGAAATACGCAGAGCCGGGTATCTGGATGGAAGACGTCCCGATGCCGGAAGTGGGTGTCAACGATGTATTGATCCGTGTCATCAAAGCCGCTATTTGCGGTACGGACCTGCATATGTATAAATGGGACGAATGGTCTCAGTCGCACTGCAAGCCGCCCTACACGATGGGGCATGAGTTCGTGGGCGTTGTCGAAGATGTCGGTCCCGGTGTGCGCAACTTCACCATCGGTGAACGTGTCACTGCAGAAGGACATATCGTCTGCGGACATTGCCGCAACTGCCGTCGTGGCATGGGACATGTATGCGAGAATACGATCTCTGTAGGTATCATGGGAAAAGACGGGTGTTTCGCAGAATATGTGACCATACCGGAGTCCAACGTCGTCAAGCTGCGTCCGGAGATACCCGATGACTTCGCGGCCATCATGGATCCTTTCGGCAATGCTACTCATACAGCCCTTGCCTTCCCGCTTCTCGGCGAAGATGTGCTTATCACGGGCGCAGGACTCATCGGCACCATGGCGGCGGGTATATGTCGTTTTGCGGGCGCGAAGAACATCGTGGTGACAGACATCAATCCGCTGCGCCTTGAGATCGCGAAGAAAATGGGTGCCACCATGACCGTGGACGGCTCCAAAGGCGAGACGATTGCAGACGCGATGAAGCAATTGGGCATCAAGGGATTCGATGTGGGACTGGAGATGAGCGGCGCACCGGCAGCTTTCAACGATATGATCGAGCATATGTACAAAGGTGCCAACATCGCCCAGCTCGGCATCCTGCCGTCCGACACCAAGGTCAACTGGTCAGACGTCATCTTCAATGCCCTGACCATCAAAGGTATCACCGGTCGCCGCATGTGGGAGACATGGTATCAAATGGAGCAGATGCTGCTCGGAGGACTCGACCTCAGTCCTGTCATCACCCATCGCTTTAAGTTCGAAGACTTCCAGAAAGGCTTCGATGTCATGGTCTCCGGACAATGCGGCAAGGTCCTCCTCGAATGGTAAAAAGAAAACTAGATAAACTAGATAAACTAGTTCGACTAGTTAAACTAGGAAAACTAGAACAAAACCAAATAATTAACAACAATGAGAAAATTTTTACTTGGCGCTCTGCTGCTCATCTGCGGCACCGCATTTCTCTCTGCTCAATCCCGTGAGGGTCTGACAGAGTACAAGTTAGACAATGGATTGACCGTCATGTTGTGGGAAGACCATGACGCGCCGGATGTAACAGGCTACGTAGTAGTTCGCGCGGGTTCGGTAGATGAACCGGCAGAGTACACAGGTCTTGCCCACTATCTCGAGCACATGCTCTTCAAGGGTACGCAGCGTATCGGTGCGCTCGACTGGGAGAAAGAGAAACCGATCTACGACTCAATCATCGCACTCTACGACCAGTATAGCGAGACAACGGACCCGAAACTGCGCGAGCAACTCGCAACACAAATCAACGAGTGCTCCATGCGTGAGGCCAAAGTATCTTCCACCGAAGATTTCTTTCACATGCTCGACCTCATCGGAACCGAGGGCGTGAACGCCTTCACCTCTTATGATCTCACAGCCTACGTAGGTTCGTTCTCGCAGAATGAGATGCTTCGCTGGCTGACCATCTATTCCGATCGTCTTATCAACCCTGTCTTCCGTACGTTCCAAGCCGAGCTCGAGAATGTGTTCGAGGAGTACAATATGTATGCTAACGAACCCTCGTCGCAGGTGCAGAACCAGATGATGGCGGATATCTACAAAGGTTCACCCTACGAGCGCGAGGTCATCGGTCTCCCCGAGCACCTCAAGAACCCGCGTCTGTCGAAACTGATTGAGTTCTACAACACGTGGTATGTGCCGAACAATATGGCCCTTATCCTGGTAGGAAACTTCAATACGGAGGAAGCAAAACCGCTGATTGCGCAGACCTTCTCGCGTCTGCAGCCGAAGGCTTTGCCGGAACGTGCTACTTATCCTGCTGTTCAACTCACCGGTACCAAGCATTATAAGTTAGGCTACAACCCGCAGGTTGTATGGGCATATCAGGGTGTCAAGGAAGGCGACCCAGACCAAGACGTGCTGGAGTTCGTTTGCCGCGTGCTGTATAACGGTCAAACCGGCCTGTTGGACAAAGTGAATATCGACGGAGATGTTCAGTTCGCAGGAGTGTTCCTCGATTCACGCCGTAATGACGGACGTATCATCGTGCAGGCCGTACCGTACTATGATGCCAATCAGCAGATGTTTGAGACCGATAAGGCTACCGAGCGCATCGTCATGAAAGAAATCAACCGCTTGAAAACGGGTGATATCCCTGATGAACTGATTGCGAACGTGAAGCATATGTACGAACAGATGTACAAAGTTGCGGAAGAATCACCTGCGCAGAAGATGAACTGGCTCATGGATGCCTTCGTGTACGGAAAACCGATCGATGATATCTTCACGACGAACGCACGTATCCAAGCGCTCACGAAAGCAGAGATCTCACGTGTGGCAAAGAAATACTTCGATGCGGATTATATGACCCTCTCGTTTGACGAACCGGCCACCCAACCGAAGGCAAAAACGCTGCCGAAACCGAATATCAAACCGCTGGATCCGGTTAAGGATGCTAAAACGGCTTATGCAGCTGAGTTCAGACAACTGCCTCACGGCGAACTCCAACGTACGTTCAATAACTTCAATGATGTGACCATCTCTACGCTGGGCGAGAACGTAACACTGCACTATACGCCGAATACGAAGAATGATATCTTCACCCTCACGCTCCGCTACGGCGCAGGCCGTCATGAACTGCCGATGTTGCCTTACGCAACAGCGCTGATGAATAACGCCGGTATTCAGACCCTGCCGAAGATTGAAGGTAAAGATTTCAAGCAACAGATGGCGGAACTGGGCGCAGAGGTGTCCTATAGTTGCGATGACTCGTATTTCATCGTGTCTATCTCCGGTGACGATGAGAATATGAACAAGATCATGAACCTCGTCAATCGCCAGCTCCTCATGCCGTACCTCGAGCAAAAACAGCTGGATGCAGTCAAGGGTTCGGAGTTCTTCTCCCGTCTGAGCCGCCCAAAACGTACAGCTGCTCAGAAGTCGGCTTTGCTTCAATATGCCCTCTACGGCAAGAAATCGCCGTATCTTGACGAAGTGCCGTTTAAAGATATATGGAGTCTGGGTGTTCCGAATATCCAGTCGCTCATCGCGCAGGCTCGTACCTACGCCCTCGACGTCTTCTACTGCGGTACCCTGCCTCAAGAGAAACTGATTGCTGAACTGCCGCTCACAGAAGGCATGAAACCTTCTACCTCGCCATTCATACAAGACCGTCAGACTTATAATGAACCGACCGTCCTCTTCCTGGCGAACGGAAACGTTCAGCAAGCGGACTTGTATTTCTACATCAACGGCCGCCCGTACGATATCGCTTCGGATGTGACTTCTGATGCCTTCAATCAGTATATGTCCGGCGGTTTCACCGGTATCGTAATGAATGAGATACGTGTGAAACGCTCCATGGCATATACCGCCTACGGATACGATGCAACGCCGGAACTGCCGGGGAAAGACTGCTTCTTTATCGGATATGTAGGTACTCAGAGCGACAAGGTGGCAGATGCTATCAGCGTTTATACGGATATTCTTAACAACATGCCGGTAGATAAAGAAAATATGGATGCGCTGCGCGCGATGCTCAAGCAAAACGCACAGACTGCTAAACCTTCCATGCGTAACAAAGCGGCTACCTTCGAGGCTTGGCAAAGACTGGGCTACAAAGAAGATCCTGCGAAAGTTAATGCCGACAAGATCGATGCACTGACCTTCGAAGATATCGAGACCTTCTATAAGCAGAATATCCAAGGGAAACCGGTCACCATTATCCTCATGGGAGATCCCAAGAAGATTGACCTCAAGGCTATCCAGCAGAAGGTAGGATGCAAGATCACTAAGATCTCGCCGGCTAAACTCTTCAACTCCAGCCAGCAAGAGCTTTATGATGCTGTCATGTAAAATGACTAATCTCCAATCGCAAATATCAAATCAATGTTCACAGGCCCACCGAAGTGGGTTTGTGAACATTGTTGGTAATCCCAACGTCGGCAAATCAACACTCATGAATGCCTTGGTGGGCGAACGCCTCTCGATCATTACGTCAAAGGCGCAGACGACCCGGCATCGTATCATGGGCATCGTCAACGGGGATGATTATCAAATGGTTTATTCCGATACACCCGGTGTCCTCTCGCCGAGCTACCAACTCCAGCGACAGATGCTCGAGTTCTCCCGCTCGGCCCTCGTGGATGCCGACGTGCTCTTGTACGTCACGGAACCACAAGACACCATCGACCGCAACCCCGACTTCATCGACAAAGTCAAGAAGATGGCTACCGCGGGCACCCGCGTGTTCCTTATTATCAATAAGATAGACCTCACGACCCAGGATACCTTGGATAACCTCGTCAACTTCTGGCATAACCAATTGCCCGAAGCCGAGATCTTCCCCATCTCTGCGCAGGAACACTTTGGAGTAGACCAGCTCTTCGAAGCAATCAAAGAAGCTCTTCCGGTCGGACCGCCGTTCTTCCCGAAGGACCAACTGACCGATAAGTCCGAGCGCTTCTTTGTCAACGAGATCATACGCGAGAAGATACTTCTTAACTATGACAAGGAGATCCCGTACTCCGTCGAAGTAGAGGTGGAATCCTTTCTTGAAGAAGAAGACATCGTGCGTATCTCGGCGGTGATTTATTGCGAAAGGGACAGCCAGAAAGGCATCATCATCGGAAAGGCCGGTACCGCCTTGAAACGGGTAGGAAGTCAAGCCCGTAAGGATATTGAAGACTTCTTGCAAAAGAAAGTATTCCTCCAACTCTTCGTCAAAGTGGACAAAGACTGGCGCTCCAACACCGGCCGGCTCAAGCACTACGGCTACGACCTGACATGACACGCCGCATGGAATAAACGGGTGTCAAGCCTCTTGACCTGCCAATTTGGCAGTTTTTTTTGTTTGGCATAGAGTTTGTCATTTCTAGGGTGACTAGGTCGCCTAGGATTCCTAGGATGCCTAGAATAATTTGAAAATTTAAAAGAAAGGAAAAATACTATGTCTAAGATTATTGGAATTGACCTCGGTACCACGAACTCGTGTGTAGCCGTAATGGAGGGTAACGAACCCATCGTTATCGCAAACGCTGAAGGTAAACGTACTACTCCTTCTGTAGTCGGATTCATCGAGGGCGGTGAGCGCAAAGTAGGTGACCCTGCTAAACGTCAAGCTATCACAAACCCGACCAAAACTATCTATTCTATCAAACGTTTCATGGGTGAGACCTATGACCGCTTGCAATCAGAAATCGCGCGTGTTCCTTATAAAGTAACCAAGGGTGACAACAACACCCCGCGTGTGGACATCGACGGACGTCTCTATACTCCGCAGGAGATCTCGGCGATCATCCTTCAGAAGATGAAAAAGACCGCTGAGGACTACCTCGGACAAGAAGTCACCGAAGCTGTCATCACCGTGCCGGCATACTTCAACGACTCGCAGCGTCAGGCTACTAAGGAAGCCGGCGAGATCGCAGGTCTGAACGTACGCCGTATCGTCAATGAGCCGACCGCAGCTGCCCTGGCTTATGGCCTCGACAAGTCCAACAAGGATATGAAGATTGTGGTCTTCGACTGCGGTGGTGGTACACACGATGTATCCGTGCTCGAGCTCGGCGACGGTGTCTTCGAAGTAAAAGCAACCGATGGTGATACCCACCTCGGAGGTGATGATTTCGACCACCGTATCATCGACTGGCTCGTTTCGGAGTTCAAGGCTGAGAACGGCGGTGCCGACCTGAGCAAAGACCCGATGGCTATGCAACGTCTGAAAGAGGCTGCTGAGAAAGCAAAGATCGAGTTGTCTTCTTCTACCTCTACGGAAATCAACCTGCCGTATATCATGCCGGTAAACGGCGTTCCCGCTCACCTCGTTAAGACGCTGACCCGTGCGAAATTTGAGCAACTGATTGACGATCTGATCCAACGTACTATCGCGCCGTGTAAGACCGCTCTTGAGCACGCCGGATTGAAGACCTCCGATATCGACGAGATCATCCTCGTAGGTGGTTCGACACGTATCCCGGCTATCCAGGATGCTGTACAGAAGTTCTTCGGCAAAGCTCCGTCAAAGGGCGTTAACCCGGACGAGGTTGTCGCAGTCGGCGCAGCTATCCAAGGCGGTGTGCTAACAGGTGATGTCAAGGACGTTCTGCTCCTCGATGTAACCCCGCTGAGCCTTGGTATCGAGACCATGGGTGGTGTCATGACCAAGATGATCGAGGCCAACACCACTATCCCGACCAAGAAGACCGAGACCTTCACCACTGCTGTCGATAACCAGCCTTCTGTGGAGATCGTCATCTATCAGGGCGAACGTCCTATGGCAGCGCAGAACAAACTGCTCGGTCGCTTCCACCTCGATGGCATCATGCCGGCACGTCGTGGAGAACCGCAGATCGAGGTAACCTTCGATATCGATGCGAACGGTATTCTGAATGTCACCGCCAAGGATAAAGCTACAGGCAAGGACGCGAAGATCCGTATCGAGGCTTCGTCCGGACTCTCTGACGAAGAGATCAAGCGAATGAAAGCCGAAGCGGAAGCCAATGCTGAAGCCGACAAGAAGGCCAAAGAGCAGGCTGACAAACTCAACAAAGCCGATGCTACCATCTTCCAGACCGAGAAACAACTCGCTGAACTCGGCGACAAGATCCCGGCTGACAAGAAAGCTCCGATCGAGGAAGCCCTCAAGAAACTCAAAGAGGCGTACGAGAAACGCGACGCCGACGAGTGCGAGAAGTACAACAATGAGTTGATGTCTGCTTTCCAGGCTGCATCCGCAGAGATGTACGCCGCACAGCAACAGGCACAGGCCGGCGCACAACCCGGACCGCAAGGCCCGCAACCGGGTGCTGACAACGGCTCCAATAACGGCAATCCTTCTGCGGAAGATGTAGACTTTGAAGAAGTGAAATAACCTTTGTTAGGTGCTCGGGGCGTCAGACCCGAGATAGAATTCCCCCTCTCTCCCGTAGAGTGGGGGATTTTTCTTTTTCTCTCCGTCCATTTCCCCGGCATTGTATGCCGCTTTATTTCGTTTCTTTCAGGGCGATATTATCGCCCGCTCTCGTCTTTTTTTCTTCTTGTCTGGGCTCGGGCATAGGCAGATTAGCCCTTCGCTATCCGCCCTCTGCGTGCGGACGGTTATTCGCCACATTCCGTCCTCTGTCTTTGTGTCACGTTTCACGAGGCCACAAACGCCAGAGGCCTGCCCGGAATGTGCTCAATGCGGGTGTAGCCCATGCGGCGCGGGAAGGGCTGTTTACCTTCGGTGCTGCTCCCATTTTGTCTATTAGTAGGGGATGTTATCCCCGCCTTCGTCCTTTTTCCGCAATTTTATTCGGGCTTTGTTCATTTTGCCATGGAGAAGTGCCTTGACTTGGCACTTCGAACGGAAGGAGCCGCGGGGAGCGTTGCTCCGACCCAGACTCCATTCGGCGCCTTCTTGTGCATTTCGGTCGCATTTTTGCGGCCGTTTTTCTTTTTTATTTGCGTATGTCATTTTTTTGTTGTAATTTTGCGGCATGATGTCCCCCGTTAAGCGGGGGAACGAGCGAAGCAGAGGAAAGGGGGCTTTCGTAAAAAATCACGTGCATATTTGCACATGTCAAAAAAAAGCAGTACCTTTGCAGCCGCAAAGGTTTTAACACTATGACAATAAATCAAATGTTCAATTTTACCCCCCCCAGTAGGGGAAATGTTGCAAAGCACGTCTCGCTTGCATTCTTAGGATTATTTTTTATTGGTGTTTTTGTATGCGGTTATCGTGCCGCTTCTTCTCCGGTCGAGGTCAG